>NZ_JAGJTM010000004.1:438286-860621 GCF_018221685.1 Bombella apis
GGATGGGCAGAGAAGGGCGTTTGTTGTCCTGTCTGTCCTGTACTGCTCCATGGTGCAGTATGCCGCCCGGCGGGCGGGGCACGGCGGCCCCCCCCCCCCCGTATCATTTCTGTCCCCGGAGAACGAACCCATCCAGCAGCTGCCGTAGCTGGCGTGTCCGCTGGGCCATGTTGGAGGTGGCCGCAGAGGTTTCTTCCACCATGGCGGCGTTTTCCCGGGTGCCCTGGTCGATGGTGACGACGGCACCATTCACGTCCCGCAGGGCCGATGCCTGCTCAGATGTGGCCTTTGATATCTCTCTGAGATGTGTGCCGATATTGGCCACGCTGGAGATGATGGTGTCGATGGCGCTGCTGGCATCCTTCATGATGGCTGAACCGGAATCAACATGGGTCTGGGAGGTATTGATGAGGTCCTTCACCTCTTCGGAAGCATCGCCCACCCGGTTGGCCAGTTTGCGGATCTCCTGCGCCAGGACACGGAACCCGCTGCCGGCTTCGCCCGCATGGGCGGCTTCAACACCGGTGTTCAGTGCCAGAAGATTGGTCTGCGTGGCAATGTTGGAGATGACGTTGGTGATCTTGTTCACGGCTTCGGCAGAACGTTCAATCTCTTCCATGGCCGTGCTGGCACGGCGGATCATGGTGCCGAAACGTTCCGTGATGGCCTGGCACTCCTCAACGAACTGGGTCGCCTCGCTGACACGGGATTCGGTGGAAGATACCGTAGCAGTGATCTGCTCCACGGCAGCGGCCGTTTTTTCGACAGAAGCAGCCTGCCGTTCCGTGCGCTGGGCGAGGTCCTGTGCCGCGCTGTTGATCTCATCAGCGGTATTGTCGATGCTCTCCGTTGCCTCGCTGATGGTATGAAGCGTCTGGCAGAGAGACGAGATGGCGTGATTGAGGTTGTCCCGCATGGGGAGGTAGGTATTGGGGAAGTTCCCATCCACCGTGTGGGAGAGGTTCTTGTTGGCAAGGGCGTCGATGATGTGGCCAAAGCGCTCGGTTACAAACCGGCGTTCTTCTTCAATGGCCTCATCCAGTTTGCTCATTTCTTCCTTGTTGAGCTTCTTGGCTTCATCAATGTAGATGGAAATGGTGAGGTCCATGTCCAGGAAGACGGCCTTGCTGAGGCTGGCGAGGGAGTCCGTCAGCTTGGAGAAGGACATCTTTGGGGGCAGCAGTGGTGCCGGAGGGGCCAGCTGGTTTGAGACATCTGCGATGATGTTGGCAAGCAGCAGGGCGTAGCCGCCGATGTACCAGCGTGGTTCCAGCCCGATTTCGGCGTGGGTCCGGCCGATGCGGCGCACCGTATTGGCATATTGCAGGCCGAAATTGGCACCTGCGATGTTCTTCCAGTAAGTCAGCTGCGCCTGTTTGGCTTTCTGTATCTGTGCTTCTGAGGAAAAAAAGCTTCTGGTCTGGGGGGTCCGGCGGACCGTGTCATAGAAGGCATCCAATGCTTTGGGCAGGCATCTGATGACGTATTTTTCAATACGGCGGATGGCCAGGCAGTCCTGTTCATCCAGCTGGAGGAAATGCAGCCGCTCTCTCAGGTTGTCAGTATCCTCAAGGCTTTCATTCGGGTTGTGCATGATAGCTGAAAATTTTGACATGATTCCCTCGTGAAGTAACAGATATTACCATGGATAAGACTTAAAAAAGCCTTTTTAAAGCCTTGTGGCGGATGGAAGCTTTTTGAAGTATTAAAAGAAATCTTATTTTAATATATTTGGTGTTCGTGTAGCCTGATGTTACCTTCTTCAGCATGTTGCGTTAACCATCTCATGCCGTTCCCTCTCTGAGGGCCAATCCCATCGGCTGTGTGGCTGTTGGCGAGGGCGAGGGGCATGAGGCTGGCCCATCAGCAACCATGTTACGTTTTTGTAACGCAGGTGTGTTTTATGGCATTCATGTCATGAATTGCCAGTATTCATCAGGGAAAAAGCCAGATTCCAGCATGAGGATGAGGTTGTGCGTGGGGCGTGACTGACCCCTGAGGGGGTGTGCGAGGCTCCCTGTTCTGGTAGAATGGGCCCCGGCAATTTTTTCATCCAGGAGGGGGCCATGGCCACAACCGCCAAAATCAGTGTTACTCTTGATCGTTCCAAGATGCTGAATTTCAATTCATCCATGTATGGGCCTGAGTTCCTTGAGCGTATTCTGGAGGCTGTGAAGGCCATTGCGCCCGAGCCTTATCAGGTGCAGGCCAATTTCGGGTCCGACATTGCTACGGTGGATGTCACCACGACAGAGGATGTTGAAGAATTTCCCGATACGGCAGCTATCTATGCGGCCATCCGGAAAACCTACGAAGAATGGAACCATGCCGTCCGTCAGATCGACGAAGAAAAGCTGGCTGACCTTCCGTTCGCCAAGAACCAGAAGCTGGTGAAGACGGAAGAGCATCGTGGTGAAGGCGATGCGTCCGACCGCTTCCTCGTCATTGATGTACATTATGATGATGAGGGTTTCATCGTGTACGAGATTGAAAAACTGGACCACGAGGGCAAGCCCATTCCCGATACCCGGGAGGCTGTCTCCTTGGAATATCTCGAGGAAATTTTTACAGCAGCTGAGTAAAAACGGGTCGCAGAAAAGCCACCATGGACCGTGATACGTGTGTGGCTTTTCGTTGAGTGTTTGGGAGAAAGGTCCCGAAATGTTCCAGTTTCTGTCTCACGGTCTGTCGTCGCTTTTTGCGCAGAGTCCGGAGCTGGCTTTTTTTCTTTCCATCGGTCTTGGTTTTTGGATAGGTCAGATAAAGATCGGTACGTTCCAGCTCGGCGGTATTGCCGGGTCGCTGGTGATGGCGGTCCTGATCAGCCAGTTTGGCGTCAAGATGGATTCTGACCTCAAGATCGTTCTTTTCGTTCTTTTCATCTATGCGGTGGGGTATAGCAGCGGGCCCGATTTTTTCCGCTCTCTGGGGCGGCAGTCCCTGCGAGAGATCATGCTGTCTGTCATTCTGGCTGTCAGCGGGTTTGCAACGGTTGTCGGGGTAGGGCGTCTGTTCCACCTGGACAAGGGCATGGCGGCCGGTCTGGCGGCAGGAGGGCTGACCCAGTCTGCCATCATCGGTACGGCCAGTTCGGCCCTTGCAGAGCTGGGATTGTCCGCTGCACAGTTGCAGCAGATGCAGGCCCATGTGGCCGCAGGTTATGCCGTGACCTATATTTTCGGTTCCATCGGTACCATCATTTTCTGCGTGGATATCCTGCCCTTCTTCATGCGGCGTGACATGAAGGCCGATGCCTTGGCGGCAGAGGCAGGGGGACTGCCGGAGGATGTGGGAGGTGAGACCGAGCAGCGTGGCGTTGTTCCAGCGGCGACCGATCTCGTCTACAACATGCTCGGCGTGGCTGTCGGGCTGGTCATTGGCCTTGTGGTCATCCGTGTGTGGGGTATGTCCCTGACGCTCGGTTGTGGGGGTGGGGCACTGATGTCCGGCCTGCTGTTCGGCTGGTGGCACAGGCGGCACGCCGGTTATGGGGAGATGCCGTCGTCTGTCTGTTCCTTCTGGGGCAATTTCGGTCTGGCTGGCTTCGTGGTGGTGACGGGGTTGCAGACAGGCCGGGAGGCTGTGGAAGTCATTGTCCATCAGGGGGTGCTCCTCCTGCTGCTCGGTATGGTGGTGACGATCCTGCCGCTGGTCATTACGGCGCTTATTGGCCGTTTCTTCATGGGGTACCGGAATGTCGCCCTGTTTGCCGGGGCCCTGTCGGGGGCACGTAGTGCCAACCCGGCCTTCAGTGAGGTCCTGGCCAAGGCAGGCAACAACACACCGGCCATCCCTTTTGTCATTACCTATGCCGTGGCCAATGTGCTGCTGACTCTTCTGGGGCCGTTCATTGTGGCTTTCGGGTAGGCTGTTCGCTGGCATCCATCCCGTCTGGATGGAACGTCCCATAATCGGTAAGTAATGTTCTGTAGAGAAAGCCTGGTTGGGAAACCGCCAGGCTTTCTCCATGACTGTTTGGAGAAAAGGTCACGGCATGTTCCAGCGTCTGTTTCACGGGTTGTCTCATCTCTTTGGAGAGAATCCAGAGCTGGCTTTTTTCCTGTCCGTCGGTTTTGGCTTTCTGATCGGGCGCATAAGGATAGGCGTGTTTCAGCTTGGGGGCGTGGCAGGGTCATTGTTGGTGGCCGTGCTGATCAGCCAGTTTGGTGTGCATGTGGGGTCCAGCCTCAGGACAGTACTGTTCATCCTGTTCATCTACGCTGTGGGATATCGCAGTGGCCCAAACTTTTTCCGCTCTCTGGGGCGGCAGTCCCTGCGGGAGGTGGCACTGGCGGTCATCATGGCCATCAGTGCGTTCGGGACCGTTATCGGGGTTGCGCGGCTGTTCCATCTGGACAAAGGCATAGCCGCCGGTCTGGCGGCAGGGGGGCTGACGCAGTCTGCCATCATTGGCACTGCCAGTTCCGCTCTGGAGAAGCTTGGCCTCCCTCTGGCTCAGGTGCAGCAGATGCAGGCGGATGTTGCTGTCGGCTATGCCGTGACCTATATCTTCGGGTCCATCGGCACCATCATTTTCTGCGCCACCATTCTGCCACTCTGCATGCGTCGCAATTTGCGGGATGATGCGCTGAAGGCAGAATCCCTGCCAGAAGATGCGACGGAGGATACGCTGCCTGCTGTCCAGAATGGGACGGTCCAGCGGACTGCCGTGCCGGTTACGACGGACCTTGTCTACAACATGCTGGGCATGGCGCTGGGGCTGCTGTTCGGGCTTGTGGTCGTCCATCTGGGCGGGGTGCCCATCACGCTGGGCAGTGGTGGTGGAGCCCTGCTGTCCGGCCTGCTTTTTGGCTGGTGGCATGGGCGACATCCGGGCTACGGCGCCATGCCGTCTTCTGTCTGCCTGCTCTGGGGCAGTTTCGGTCTGGCAGGTTTCGTCGCAGTGACAGGCCTTCAGACAGGTGGGCAGGTCGTGGCGATCATTACCCGCCAGGGGGGAACGATTCTGTTGCTGGGCATGATCGTCACCATCGTGCCATTGGTGATCACGGCTCTTGTCGGGCGTTTTCTGCTGGGGTATCGGAATGTTGCCCTCTTTGCAGGGGCTCTTGCGGGGACACGCAGCTCCAACCCGGCTTTTGGTGAGGTTCTGGCCAAGGCTGGCCATGGCAGCCCTACTGTTCCCTTTGCCATCACCTATGCCGTGGCCAATGTGCTGCTGACCCTGCTTGGTCCGCTCATCGTGGCTTTCGCATAAGAAAGGGCCGTCCATCATGACCATCCGACACACGCTGAACAGTCTGAAACCCCATAAGGGGGCCCGGCGCTGCCTGAAGCTGGCTTTTTCCGCTCTCAGGGTTCTTCCGCTTGGTACCGGGCTGGTGGCCGCCACCCCGGCTTCGGCGCAGGCAGGGCAGGGCATGGGGCGGTTGCCCCGTGTGCTCGTTCTGGCCACGGGGGGGACCATAGCGGGAAAGGCGGACCCACGTTCTGCAATCGGTTATGATGCAGGCTCGACAACGGGGCAGCAGCTTGTGGCCGCTGTGCCGGGTGTGGACAGGCTGGCCCAGCTTCAGGTGGAGCAGATCGCCAACATTCCTTCGCAGGACATGAATCACAAGGTCTGGTTCCGGTTGATGGAGCGTATCAATCAGGCTTTTGCCCGGCATGAGGCTGATGCCGTAGTCATCACCCACGGGACGGATACGATGGAGGAGACAGCCTTCTTTCTGGATACCGTCCTGCATCATGACCAGCCTGTGGTGATGACAGGGGCCATGCGTCCGGGCTCGGCCATCAGTGCGGATGGTCCGGCCAACATTTATGAGGCAGTCAAGGTGGCAGCCCATCCGCAGGCGAAGGGGCGGGGGGTGCTGGTCGTGCTGAATGATACCATCCATGCGGCCCATTGGGTCAGCAAGGCGGACAGCACGGTCCTGCAGACCTTCGTGTCCCGACAGACAGGGCCTGTGGGTATTGTGGACCCTGCCGCCGTACGCTTTTACGGGCCGCCGCGGCCCCGTCTGTTCCTGTCCCTGCCGGATGGCGCAACGCTGCCTGCTGTGGATGTGGTGTATGCGCATGCGGATATGGATGGTCGCCAGATTGATGATGCCATCCGTGCCGGTGTGAAGGGGATCGTCATTGCCGGAATGGGGGATGGCAATGTGTCGGCCCAGGCCATGCAGGCGTTGGACAGGGCCGTCCGGGCGGGGATTGTAGTCGTACGTTCCAGCCGTGTCGGTGACGGGTTTGTCAACCGTGATGTGGAAGTGGATGATGAGGCCCATCACTTCGTGGCGTCGTATGACCTCAACCCGCAGAAGGCCCGTCTGTTGCTGCAGCTGCTCCTGGCCGGTGGGGTGCAGGATGTCCAGGCCGTGCAGCGTGCTTTTGCCTTCGGGTATTGATTGCGTCGTGCTGAGTTCTACCTTGGTGTGAGTGCTGGATGTCGGCATGAAACGGGCCGGGGGAGGATGTGAATATGGATGAACCGATGCGGGATGGAAAAGCAGGGGCTGGTGGTTCTGCCGGCCGTCTGACACGCCGCGGTCTGCTGGCGGGTCTTGCAGGGGTAGCGGCGTCTCCCGTGGCGGGACATGCTCTTGGGTCCATCGTGTCGGGCCCGAGTGTGATTTCCTCCCCGCCCCGGACATGGGGTGCGGAGGAGACCCCGGTCAATCTGCCCGACCCTGACGTGCTGGCGCTTGATCCATCCTTCGGGCTTGTGAATTACGGCAATGCTCCCTTGCGGAAGCTCTGGCAGGGGGCTGGCTGGCTGGAAGGCCCGGCCTGGTGTACGGTCGGGCGTTTTCTGCTGCTGAGCGATACGATTACGGGGTGCCAGTATCGCTACGACCCGGAGGATGGGCCGCAGGGCCATGTGAGCCTGTACCGGCGGGAAAGTTTTAATGCCAATGGCAACACGTTTGATGCTGAAGGGCGGCTGGTGACCTGTGAGCATGGGATGCGCCGGGTCATACGCTGGGAGCATGATGGCAGTGTCACCGTGCTGGCGGACCGGTACAGGGGCAGGACGCTCAACTCTCCCAATGATGTCGTGGCAGCACCCGATGGCAGCATCTGGTTCACAGACCCGGCCTACGGGGACGGAGTGGTGGAAGGCCACGCCGATGTGGATGGTCCTGCCAATCCCCAGCGTCATCTCAATCCTTATCTGGATGCGGAGCTGACAAGCCAGTATGGCGGGTTGCGTCGGCAGGAGGATCATACCTTCCGGGTGGATGCAAAAACCGGGAAGGTGGAGGCCGTGCTGGGGCAGAAGGATGTGGCAGGGCCCAATGGTCTCTGTTTTTCCCCTGATGGTAGCCGGCTCTATGTGGCGTCCTCTGGTGTGGGCCCTGGTGCGCAGCCGCCTTTGCCGGACCATGCCATCCATGTGTTCGACCTGAAACAGGGGCGGCCGACCAACGGGCGTCTCTTCACGGATTTTACGCTGGCTGGCCGGGCCATGCGCCCTGATGGCCTGCGCACCGATGTGGAGGGCAACCTCTGGTGCGGTGCCTGGGGGCCGCTGGGGCTTTGCGGTGTGTTCATCTATAATCCACATGGCCAGATGATTGGCCGTATCCGCCTGCCTGTCGGCTGTTCGAACCTCACTTTTGGGGGGCCGAAGCGCAATGTCCTCTATATGTGCTGCGGGACGGCCCTGTTCAGCCTCATCACGGCCACGCAGGGTGCTGGCCGCAGCTGACATTATCAAAGGTTACCCACAGTTCCGGCGGATGGAATGGTGGAGGAATCGGGGATGGTGGTGTGAATAGAGGGTACGGAAAACGGCAGTCCGTTTTCTGATGTTTTTTGGAAGGACAGGACGGAATGCTCATGCCACATCCTCAGACCATCGAGATTTTTTTGCCGTTTGGGGATCCCCAGAGTCTGCGTGTCGCCTCGGTTGTGACCCGTACTGTCAGTCTGGTTGAAATTCCCCGGTCACAGCTGCGTCTTTTTTTACAAAGACCGGAAGCAGGGCGGGTGGGTCTTTATTTTCTTTTCGGGGAGGAAGATAAGACGGAGCAGCCGAAAGTATATGTTGGTCAGACCGGAAAGCTGGGGGAGCGGCTGAAGCAGCATAATATGGGAAAGGATTTCTGGAACAGGGCTGTGGTGGCCGTCACGTCCAAGGATGTCTTGACCGAGGTACATGCCCGTTTTCTGGAGGTGCTGTCTCTCAGGCAGGCAGAGGCGGTCGGTCGATATGTGCTGGACAACAGACAGAAAGGCAGGGATTCCCCGCACATGTCTTCCTCCATGAGGGCTGTCTGTGATGAACTCTTTGAGACCATCAGCATTCTGTTGACGACTCTGGGGTATCCTGTTTTTAAACCGGTCCTGGAGCAGTTTCCTTTAGGTGAAGGGCAGGTCGCCCAAGTGCAGGATGATGTACCGGAACTGTTTTTCTGTCGAGGCAATGGTGCTGAAGGGCAGGGCCGTTATACTGAAGAAGGTATGGTGGTTTTGGCAGGGTCTTATGTGCCCGTGTCTTCTTCAAAATTGGAGAAAAAAGCTCCCCGTGTAGCGGCCGCGCGTCAGGAAGCTCTTAAAAACGGTTTTTTGCGGTTGGAGGGGAACAGGTTGGTGCTGAGCCGGGACATGCTTTTCAAAACTTCTTCAAAGGCTGCCACTTTCTTGTTGGGACGTTATGCTACCGGTTGGAAAAGATGGAAAGATGGAGAAGGGCGTGCCCTGTCAAAATGGAGGCGGGGTGTCACCGAGAATGATGTCTGAAGGTTCCAGATAGTGGGACTGTTCAGGGTTGCCGGTATCATCCATTTCATAGACAAGTGGCGTGCCTGTCGGGATTTCCAGCGTCTGCGTTTCCTCGGGGGACAGGCCGTCCAGATGGCTGATGAGGGCACGCATGACGGTGCCGTGCGTGACGACGAGCAGGGAACGGCCCTGCCGCAGGGCTGGCAGCAGCGTATCCTGCCAGTAGGGCAGCACCCGCTTCATGGTCATGGCCAGACTTTCGGCGCAGGGAAGATCGCATCTAGGGATGGAGGCATAGCGGGGGTCGTTCCCCGGATGGCGCGGGCTGTCCGGCTTTACAGCTGGCGGTGTGACGTCAAAACTCCGGCGCCATTGCTGCACCTGTTCCCGACCGTAGCGTGCGATGGTGTCGTCCTTGTTCAGCCCCTGCAGGGCACCATAATGGCGTTCATTCAGCCGCCAGCTCCTGTATTCCGGCAGCCATGACTGGTCCAGCTCGTCCAGACAGTGATGCAGTGTGTGGATGGTTCTTTTCAGCATGGAGCTGTGGGCTGCATCGAAGCGGAAGCCGTGGTGCCGCATCAGGCGGCCTGCCCTGCGGGCTTCCTCATGGCCGTTGGCGGAGAGGTCCAGATCATTCCAGCCCGTGAACAGGTTGGCCTCATTGCCCAGGCTCTGCCCGTGGCGCATCAGCACCAGCTTTGCCCCCGTCATCATGAGGGTCCTCCTTTCTGCTCCATGCCGTACTGTCATGCATGTGCGCATGGCAGGCCAAGATGGCAGGATATGTCAGGCTGGAAAAGATGGCAGGCATCATTATTACGCATGGCTTCTGATACTTGTCAGAAATGTGAATATACGTCATCCTTTTCAGGGAAGATTATGGAGGGATAAGGCTCATGACTGATAATCAGCAGAAAAATCTGGTAAAGCAGGAAGGTAATTGTGGAATCGTCATGGGGGCCCTGATCGTCCTCACGGGTGTGCTTGTGGCCATGACACCCGTGCTGAGCATCATCTCTCTTACGGCCCTCATTGCGGTCGGGCTTCTGTTCGTCGGGGTTTTCACGCTGGTGGATGTGTTCCGCCGGACAGGCATGGAACGCCGGATGCTGGATGGTCTCCTGGGTATTTTCTTCATCATCCTGGCCATCCTGATCTTCTTCAACCCCGTAGGGTCGGCCATCGGGCTGACGATCTGGGTTGCTGCATGGTTCATCGTGCGTGGCGTGATGGAGCTGGCCGGAATGGGGGCTTCGCCTTATGGCCGCAGCTTCATGGCGCTGGATGCCATCGTCAATATTGTTCTGGGCGTGACACTGTTCTGCATCAACCCGATCACGGCACAGGCGGCGCTGGGCTATTATGTGGCCATCAGCCTGATGTTCTGGGGCTTTTCGGTCATCCATCGCAGCATCCTGCTCAAGCATCTGGTCTGAGCCCTGCTTTCAGGCCTGGATGAGGTCAGAACCCGGCCAGAAAAGGCCGGGTTTTTTCATGTTCCGGTTCAGGGTCTCTCCAGGGCGTTTATGACGGCCCTGGTGAACTGGTCTGTTGTGGCAGTGCCACCGAGGTCGCCCGTGCGTGTGCCGTTCTGGAGTGTCTGGATGATGGCGGTTCTCAGGCGGGTGGCCAGGGCTGCATGGTTTGTGTGGTCCAGCATGAGGGCGCCTGCGAGCAGGAGAGCCGTGGGGTTCGCCCTGTTCTGTCCGGCAATGTCGGGAGCGGAGCCATGCACGGCCTCGAAGATGGCCATGTCTTTTCCAATATTGGCCCCCGGAGCCAGTCCCAGCCCACCTGTCAGACCGGATATCTGGTCGGAAAGGATGTCACCGAACAGATTGGTGGTGACAATCACATCAAACTGGGAGGGGTCGAGGCAGAGCTGCATGGCGCAGGCATCCACGATCCGTTCATCACAGGCGATGCGCCCTTCATAACGGGCGGCAACCTTGCGTCCTGTTTCCAGGAACAGGCCGCTCATCAGCTTGAGGATGTTGGCCTTGTGGACCAGCGTTACCTTTCTGCGACCATGGGCCAGTGCATAGTCAAAGGCATGGGTCACGATGCGTTCGCATTCGGCCCGTGTTGTATAACCAGCTGAAAGAGCCATGCCCTGCGGGTCATCGCCCTGGGGAAGATAATAGTCACGGGCGGCGTAATAACCCTCGATATTTTCCCGGATGAGCACGATGTCCAGCCCGTCATAGCGGCGCAGGTCATCCCGTGGGAGAAGAGTACGGGCAGGGCGTATGTTGGCGTAAAGGTCGAATTTCTGGCGCAGTGTGACATTGACGGAGCGGAATCCCGTGCCGCTGGGCGTGGCCAGCGGTGCCTTGAGGGCAAGGCGGGTGCGTTCCAGGCTGCGGAGGGTGGCGTCCGGCAAAGGGGTTCCTTCGTCTTCCAGAGCATGGACTCCGGCTTTCTGCTCGTCCCAGAGGAAGGGGGCGCCAAGGGCCGCCAGAACCTCTTTTGTGGCCCGTGTGATTTCCGGGCCGATTCCATCACCGGGAATCAGTGTTACGGGTATGGGCTGTCCTGCTGTGGAGGATGTGTGGGCTGACATGGGGGAATTCTCCCTGAAAATGGGGCTGTGTGCCCTCTTCATGCCCGTGGTGGGTGAACCTTTCTGTCTGGCCGGTGGCATGATCCAGCTAGAGAGCACCAGCTCATCATGCTTCATGGGAATGTGACAAGAGCTGGAAGATAAAGATTTTTTTGTAGAGCATGATGCTTGCGGGGGCAGGAACTATGTGCGTTACTCAAATATAACGATACCGAAATTAAATGGACTGTTCCGGTGTTGTTTCGCAGGGAGGTCACATCATGGGGATCCGTGAAGTAATGGCAGCACAGCAGGATGCCGGGCAGTGGGTGCTTCGCAGGGTGGAGGGAACCGCGCAGGAGGTGCCGCTGGGCAGCATGAAGGGGCAGCTGGGGCCGGATGTGGTGGACATGCGGACCCTCTACCGGCGGGCGGGTGTGTTTTCCTATGACCCCGGTTTTGCCAATACGGCATCCTGCATGAGTGCCATCACCTATATTGATGGTGAGGCCGGGATATTGCTGCATCGTGGCTACCCGATTGAGCAGCTTTGCCAGAAAGCGAGTTTCCCGGAAGTCGCCTGGCTGCTGTCACACGGAGAGCTGCCTGATGCACGGCAGAAGGCCCGTTTCGAACATGGGTTGATGGCTGAGGCACATCTGCATGAGCAGATACGCAACTTCTTCAACGGGTTCCGGCGGGATTCCCACCCCATGGCCATGCTCTGCGGGACGTTGGCTGGCCTCTCCAGCTTTTATGGCAATCAGGGAGCGGACCAGCGGCACCGTATCACATCAGAGGAGCGGGAGATGTCTACCCTGCGGCTTGTGGCCAAGATGCCGACTCTGGCAGCCTGGGTCTACCGCTACAGCCGGGGGTTGCCGCTGATCTACCCCCGTCCGGGACTGAGCTATGCGGAGAACTGTCTGCACATGCTCTTCTCCATGCCGGAAGCAGCCTGGGAGGTGAATCCGGTTCTGGCACGGGCCTTCGAGAGGATTCTGATCCTTCATGCCGACCATGGGCAGAATGTTTCTACATCCACCGTGCGGACGGTGGGGGCCACGGGGGTCAATCCTTTTGCGTGTGTCGCTGCTGGTGTGGCGGCGCTCTGGGGGCCAGCACATGGCGGTGCGAACGAGGCCGTGCTGGATATGCTGGATGAGATCGGTACGGTGGACGGCATTCCGGATTTTATGAACCGTGTCAGGAATCAGGAGGATGGTACGCGGCTGATGGGCTTTGGCCACCGTGTTTACAGGAATCTGGACCCACGGGCCGGGCTGATGCGGAACATCTGCCATGAAGTGCTGGCAGAGCTCGGGATGGATCATGATCCCCGTCTCGAGCTGGCCATGAAGCTGGAAGAGACAGCCCTGAATGATGAGTATTTCATCTCCCGGCGGCTTTATCCCAATGTGGATTTCTATTCCGGAATCATCCTCCGGGCGATGGGGATTCCGTCCTCCATGTTCACGGTGTTTTTTGCCGTGGCCCGTACAGCGGGATGGGTTGCCCAGTGGAAGGAAATGCTGGAGAGCCGCGCAGGCATCAGCCGTCCCCGTGCCCTTTATGTCGGGCCGGACAGGCGGGATGTGCCGGCGTCCTGAGGAGCAGCCGGCTGAAGAAACAGGGCACGAGACTGGCAAGCGGGAGGGCATGATGACTGGAACAGACAGGACAGCCGGGCAGGGGGGCATTCCATGGCAGAGGCTGGAGCATGAGGGGCAGAGTTATCGATACGTATCGCTCCCCCAGGCTCTGGCCGGAGCGGGGGAGAAGGCGCAACGCCTGCCTTATGTGTTGAAGATCGTTCTGGAGAACGTGTTGAGGCAGGGGCAGCATGATGCGGCGGCGCTGGTGACGGGTTGGGCTGAGACCTGCCATGCCGAAGGTGAGATTCCGTTCCGTCCGGCCCGTATCCTGATGCAGGATTTTACAGGTGTTCCCGCTGTGGTCGATCTTGCCGCCATGCGTGACGGCATGAAACGGCTGGGTGGTGATCCGGAGGAGGTCAATCCGTTCATCCCTGTAGATCTTGTGATCGATCATTCCGTGACAGTGGATGTGGCGGGGCAGAAAGATGCTCTGGAGCAGAATGTGGCCCACGAGTTCAGCCGCAACCGGGAGAGGTACAGCTTTCTGCGCTGGGGGCAGCAGGCATTCGACAATTTCCGGGTCATTCCGCCAGAGGCCGGCATCTGCCATCAGGTGAATCTGGAATATCTGGCTCCGCTGGTCATGCGGAAGGAGGAAAAGGGCGTGACGACCCTTTTCCCGGATACAGTCTTCGGAACAGACAGCCATACGACCATGATCAACGGCCTTGGTGTTCTGGGCTGGGGTGTTGGTGGCATCGAGGCTGAAGCCGCCGCTTTGGGAGAGGCCATTGCCATGCGTCTGCCCGATGTGGTGGGGGTGTATCTGGAGGGACGGTCCGCTCCCGGCGTGACAGCGACGGACATCGTGCTGACCCTGACAGAACAACTCCGGGCGGAAGGGGTTGTCGGCAAGTTTGTGGAGTTTTTCGGTCCGGCGCTGGATCACCTGCCGGTGGCGGATCGGGCCACCATTGCCAACATGGCACCTGAATATGGAGCGACCTGCGGCTATTTTCCACCCGATGCACTGGCCATGGACTATCTGACCCTGACAGGCCGTTCGCCGGATCATGTCCGGCTCGTGGAAGCGTACCTGCGGCAGCAGGGACTGTTCCGGGAGGGTAATGAAACACCGCTTTTCACCACTGTGCTGCGTCTGGACCTGGGGACTGTGAAGCCTTCTGTTGCCGGGCCGAAAACACCCTCCCAGCGTCATGACCTTCCTGCCGTGGCAGAGACCAGCCGGGCCGCCCTGGCGGCCGAAGGACAGGGGGATGTCCGTTTCCCCATCCGCACGAAGGATGCCGCCCTTGCGGGGGAAAGCCTTGGTGCCGGGGATGTCGTGCTGGCAGCCATTACATCCTGCACCAATACATCCAACCCTGCGGCCATGCTGACAGCAGGGCTTCTGGCCCGGAAGGCCCGTCAGCGGGGCCTGAAGGTGGCACGGCGCATCAAGACCTCTCTGGCCCCGGGCAGCCAGGCCGTAACCCGGTATCTGGAACGGGCCGGTCTGCTGGAGGATTTCAGTGCGTTAGGGTTTGAGATCGTTGGTTATGGCTGCACGACCTGCATCGGCAATAGCGGCCCCTTGCAGGCTGACATTGCCCGGACGATCACGGAGCATGATCTGACAGTTGCCGCAGTGCTGTCCGGGAACCGTAATTTCGAGGGGCGTGTTTCCCCTCATACGAAGCTGAATTACATCACCAGCCCACCGCTCGTGATGGCCTATGCATTGGCCGGGACCGTGACACGGAATCTTGCGGTGGAACCTCTTGGCCATGATGAGGCCGGTCAGCCTGTCATGCTGGCCGATATCTGGCCCGGCGGGGATGAGGTGGCGAATCTCATGGCGCAGTCCGTCGTGGCGGAGGCCTTTGCCCGTGGCTATGCGACTGTGGAGCAGGGGCCTGCCCAGTGGCAGGCACTGGGAGACGGCAAGGCCGGTGCAACGTTTGCGTGGGATGGGTCTTCAACCTACATCCAGTCACCGCCGTGGCTGGAGGAGGCTGCCGGCGTGACGGGGCCAATCCGCAAGGCCAGGATTCTGGCCCTGTTCGGGGACAACATCACGACGGATCATATTTCTCCGGCCGGAACGATTGCCATCGGTTCGCCTGCTGCCCGGTATCTTGAGGAGCATGGCGTCTCACCGGCGCAGTTCAACTCTTATGGCAGCCGCCGTGGGAATGATCGTGTCATGGCACGGGGGACATTTGCCAATATCCGTATCCGTAATGAGATGATCCCCGGTAGTGAGGGTGGCGTGACCCGGCACTGGCCAGATGGGGAGGAAGGAGCCATTTTCGATGCTGCTGCCCGGTATCAGCAGGAGCAGGTACCGCTGGTGGTGGTAGCGGGGCGGAATTACGGCATGGGGTCATCACGGGACTGGGCAGCGAAAGGCCCCCGTCTCCTGGGGGTAAAGGCTGTCATTGCCGAGGATTTCGAACGGATTCACCGGGCCAATCTGGCAGGGATGGGGGTTCTGCCCCTTACCTTTCCCAAGGGGGTGACCCGTCAGACGCTCGGCCTGACGGGGCAGGAAGAAGTGAGCATCGACCTTCCGGCCCGGCTTGAGCCCCGGCAGTCTGTCCGTGTGTGTTTTACGGCACCGGATGGCATGGAGCAGGTCGTGCAGGCCACCCTCCAGCTGGAGACGGAGGCTGAGCTGGCCTATGTCGCCCAGGGGGGTATCCTGCCTTATGTGTTGCAGCGCATTGCGGATGGCGGGAGCGTGCGGTGACGGCATGGTCCATGTTTTCCTGATGATGTGTGTGCCGGTTGGTGTTACGGTGGCGGCATGACCGTAGAAGGAGAAAGAAAGATGTTCAGATGCCCTCATGCCGTCATGGTGATGACACTTGGTCTGCTGTCTGCCGTGCCAGCTTCTGCGGCTGGGCCGAAGGATGGTCGGGCCGCAGCTGTGGAAGCCGTGACGGAAAAAGGGGGAGGTCTGCCGGAAATCATGGCGGCTGAACATCCGGGAGTAACGGCCCGGTCCGCTTTTGCCGGGCCATGGCGTTATGGTTGTGCCTATCCGGCCAAGGGCAGCCGACAGGGGACGCAGTTCTGCACCATCCAGCTGGAACGCATGACGGGGACGACGATGGATAGCGGATTTTTCCTGCTGGCTCATGCCACGCCAGACCTCATCAGGAAGCCGCTGGCCCAACAGCCCTGGCAGATCAGCCTGAACCTGCCGACACGCTTGCCGTTCGACATGAAGGCCACTCTTCAGCTGAGCGTGGATAACGGGCAGGCCGTGCCTTTGCCCCTGCAATCCTGTGACGAGACAGGCTGCATGGCCCAGCAGGAGCTTCCGGTCAGTGCCGTGCAGGCTCTGTCATCGGGGAAGACGGCACAGCTGACGGCGAAGACGAAAACGGGCGAGACATGGGCCTATGAGTTCCCGCTCTCCGACATCCAGACGGGGATGCAGCAGATCGCAGGCTGGCTGGAGCGGGGCGAGCTGAACCCGTAAGAAGCGGGCCGGCCTTCAGCCCTTCCTGCCATCACGGATGAGCAGCAGGAAGACGAGGCTGAACAGCGAGGCCACGCAGATGATCGTGGCCATGGGGCGGGGTGTGGCATCCGCCAGCAGCCCCACCAGCCCGGACCCGATGATGCCGCTGCCATAATGGACGGCTCCCGTCATGGCGGAGACGGTGCCCGCATGGGCGGGGTCATCATGCAGGGCACCGGAGAGGGAATTGGCCACGATGAATCCGGCCATGGCGACATAGAGGAAGAGCGGCAGGAACAGCCCCCACAGCCCGCCATAATCAGTCCAGACATCAGCGACCAGCCAGAGCGAGACCAGAACGCTGATGATGACCCCCATGACAAGCAGCCTGTCGCTGCCCCATGCGTGGACCAGCCGGGCATTGATCATGTTGGCCGTCATGATGCCCACGATGCCCATTCCGAAGAGCAGCGCATAGAGCAGGGAGGAGGCGTGGTGGTAGCTGATATAGGCAAAGGGGGAGCCGGAAATGTAGGCGAAAGTCCCCGCATAGTAGCAGCCGCCGGCACAGGCATAGCCCAGCAGGCGGGGGCGGCGGATGAGGTGGGCATAGTGTGAGAAGGCATGGAGAACGGAGTGGGGGCGTTCATCCCGCTTCGGCAAAGTCTCCGGCAGGAAGAACAGGCTGCCGAGCATGATGAGGCCCACACAGACCAGACTGACGAAGATGGCCCGCCAGCCCCAGAAGGCCAGAATCTGTCCGCCAACCAGCGGGGCCAGCAGAGGCGTGATGGCCGTGACGGTCATCAGTGTGGAGAGCATCTGGGCGGCACGGTGGCCGTGATAGAGGTCCCGTACCATGGCCCGGGCGATCACGACATTGGCGCAGGCCCCGATGGCCTGAAGGAGGCGGAAGGCGATGAGTGTCGTGATGGAACCGGCAGCGGCACAGCCTGCCGACCCGAGAGTGAACAGGACCAGCCCGATGGCAATGGGCAGCCGTCGGCCATAATGGTCACTGACCGGCCCCCAGATGAGCTGGCTGAAACTGAACCCCACCAGATAGCCGGAGATCGTCCAGGCCATTTCACCTCCCGGCGCCTGCAGGGCCTGCGCCATGGTGGGCATGGCCGGCAGGTAGAAATCGGTGGAGATGGCCGCAAACCCCATCAGGACGCTGAGAATCCCCAGCAGGCGGAGGGAGTGGACGGTTGGTGGCTGTGTGGCGGTGGAGGACATGCCTCAAGAGATGCGGGGCCGTTGTCGGCCTGTCAAGCAGGGGCGGTACATGGGCATGGCGGGTTTCTGCCGGAGTGACCTTGCCATGCCGGTCCAGATCGGCACGATGGGGCTGGTGATGGATGGTGCGGATCATCCGGCAGCGGGAGGCCGGGCCGGTGGAGATGGAGGAGAAAGACCCATGCCGACAGGAACGCAGACGGACGCTCACGTCCCGCCCATGCATGTGCTGGCACGGCGTGCCCGTGAGGCAGCCGGGATTCTGGCCGTATGTCCGGCAGGGCAGCGGACGGCGGCACTGCGCCATGTGGCCGCAGGCTTGCGGGACGGAACGGAAACCTTGCTGGCTGCCAATCGCCGGGACCTTGAGCAGGCCAGTCTCAGCCCGTTCTTTCAGGAGAGGCTGATCCTGACGGCGGAACGGCTTGAGGGCGTGGCCCGCAGCGTGGACGCCCTTGCGGGCATGGAAGACCCGGTCGGACAGGTTCTGGCCGCATGGCAGCAGCCGAATGGCCTGAAGCTGCGCCGTGTGGCCACGCCACTTGGCGTGCTGGGGATGATCCATGAGGGGCGGCCCACCGTCGGGGTGGATGCGGCCATTCTGGCCATTCGGTCCGGCAATGCCTTGCTGCTGCGGGGCGGGCCGGAGAGTTTTCACAGCACACAGGCCCTGCATCATGTGATCCAGCAGGGGCTGGCCCGTGCTGGCCTGCCGGAGGATGCCGTGCTCATGGTGCCGGATGCCGGACCGGAGCATGTGGGGGACATGCTCCGTGCAGCAGGGCTGATCGACGTGACCGTGGTCCGTGGCGGGTGCGCGCTGGTGGAGCGTGTGCAGGCCGAGGCACGGATGCCGGTTCTGGCCCATGCGGCGGGGCTGTGCCACAGCTACGTCCATGCGGCGGCGGATCATGAGCTGGCCCGGAGGGTCGTGCGCAATGCCAGGCTGCGCCGTCCCGGCATCTGTGGGGCCACGGAAACGCTCCTGATCGACGCTGCCATTGCTCCGGGTCTCCTGCCGCAGCTTGTGGCCGATCTGGCAGCAGAGGGCTGCACCTTCCGGGCTGACGAGGCCGCCCGCAGCATCCTGCCGGAACTGCCCGCTGCCACGGAGGAAGATTTTGCCACGGAATGGCTGGACAAGGTTCTGAACATTTCCGTTGTGGCAGGGGTGGATGCGGCACTGGCGCATATTGTCCGCTTCTCGTCCCGTCATACGGAGGCGATCCTGACGGAAGATGAGGCCGTGGCGCAGTATTTCATGCAACGTGTCCCCAGTGCCATCGTGATGTGGAACACCTCGACGCAGTTCAGTGATGGTGGTGAATTCGGACTGGGTGGGGAAATCGGTATCATGTCAGGCCGCCTGCCGCCCCGTGGCCCGGTTGGCCCGGCCCAGCTCATGACATGGCGTTATGAGGTGCACGGAACAGGGCAGCTGCGCCCGTGACGGACCGGGATGACCCTTCCAGACCATTCCTGAACCGGAACGGGCCGTGCATGGTCATGTAAACGGATCGTGACGTGAAACCGTTTGATGCGCTCCGGGAGGGCGGTTGACGTGCGGGGCGGGGCGGGGCAGAAGGTGGTCTTCATCAGGAAGAGCTGTTGAACTGAAACAGCTTGACGTGATGGCCGATATTCGCAGAAGGTGGTCTTCATCAGGAAGAGCTGTTGAACAGGAGATGCCCCATGTTCCGAGATGAGATGGATACGACCCGGCCAGGTGAGGCTGCTGCCAGCCATGAAGGCGAGGGCGTGTCATCCGTGGGCAGGCGGGCGTTTTTCTCCGGTGTGGCGGCTCTTGTCATTGGTCTGCTTCTCGCCGCTCCTGTAGTTGCCGAAGCTGCTCCCCTCTCCATTCCTGCCACCATTACCATGACCATGCCCAAGGGTAGCGAGACAGTCATGGTCTGTACGTCCAAGCTGAATCTTTCGGACGTACAGGTTGCTTGTCGTCCTACTGAGAAGGTCGTCAAGAAGTTCCTGATAATGGCAGGGATTTTCGAAGTGGTTGGCATCGTCCTTCTTGTTCTTCTGATTGAGGGCATTGCCTTCTTTCTTCGGAAGCTGTGGGCACGGAGGAAGTCATGACGTTCTTGTGTGAACACTGGCCTCGTCTGTTTGCGATGAACATCCTTCCCATTGGATTCAATATCGGCATCACAGTCTATGCCTGTGCGAATGGCATCATCTCGTTCCCAGTCTGCTGTTGCCGTCAGCTATCTGCCGCAGGAAGACAGCGATGCCCGTGAAGTCGCCGTACTGATCCAGAAGGCCGGACGGAAAGCGGTGTTTCTGCCGGGTGACATACGGAAGGAGACGACCTGCCAGAAGATCGTTCACAGGGCCGTTCTGGACGCCGTTGCAGGTCTGTGGCGCTCAGCCGCAGTCCGTCGTGCAGCATTTCGGGGAGGAGACACCCTAGTACCGTCCCGGACAGCCGGTGGAGATTGCGCCGGTCTATGTCACCCTGGCCTCTCAGGAGAGCAGCTACGTGACCGGGCAGGTCTGGGGCATCACCGGCGGTGACGGCGTACCGGGCTGAGGGAAGGCGGGCTGCCTGTGGAGAACATGAGGCGCATGCTCTTTCGAAATATTTTTCCGAGATCGTAACATTCTCTGGGCTGCATTCTCTGGATTATACGGCAGACATGAGGTAATAAGCCGCCAGAACAGCCTGAGAATAAGGATGGTCATGGCGGCAAGGGTGCGGAAACTGCTTTGTACAGCTGCAATGTCGGCTGGTGTTTTTACCGCTTCTGAAGCATCTGCGGACGTGACCCTGTTTTCCCGCAAGGATATCACCCTGAATGCCGCTCTCGATATTGGGGGTGATGCCTTTTATTTCCCCAATGCCAATTTTGGCACGGGCTCTTATGCACCGCACAAGGCGGGTTATTACACACGCACGAAAAATGTTGGTCTTGGTGAGCTGTATGGCCAGCCCATGCTTTCAGGCACATGGCAGACCCCGTGGGGTTTTTCGGTGTTCGGGCTGGTTTCGGCCATCGGGTCCACGACGTTGGGTGACGGCGATGCAGAGAGCGTGAGCCAGACCTCCGGCACGCCCCGACAGGTGAATCTTGAGGATGCCAATCTGGGCGTGAAGATTCCGCTGAATGGGAAAAGACGTCTGATCATCGAGGGGGGACGGCAGAAATTCCAGATTGATGACGGTTTTCTCATGGGGAAGGGAGCCTACAGCTCTGGTGAGCGTGGGGCATGGTGGTATGCGCCCCGGTTTGCTTTCTCCGGGCCGGGGGTCATCAAGTATGAGGGGACATCCATCCGGTCCGATGTGTTCATGCTGGAGAACAACAGCAACAACCGGCAGACCTACGGCAATGACAAGCCGGAAACGAAGTTTGTCGGTTTTGACGTGACGCTCTTCCGCAGCCGTCCGGATGGAGATGGCGGCTCGTCCTACGGAGACCGGGCGGCTTATGTCACGCTGACCTATTTTTATGTCCGCCATGCCGACAAGGGAGCGGCCTACGATTACTCCAACAGGGCGGACCGGCAGGGTATGAGCGTGACGGCCCTGAGCTGGGGGGGAACGCCCTTTGCGATGAAGAGCCGCCCCTTCACGAAGAACATCACCTTCTATGGCAATTTTGTTTCCGAGCAGAACAGCCACGCAGGCAATGGGTACAAGGGGGTCAGTGCCTATGCCGTCTATGTGGAACCGGGCTATACGTTTTCCCGGGTTCCGTGGCGGCCTCATGTTTTCTACCGTTACACCCGCTTCAGCGGGGGGCGGGATCCCCACAGCCGGACGAAGCACAATTACGATACGTTTTTTCTTTATGATGGTGCCCGTTACACGTACGGTGGTTACTGGCCGGGGGAGATTGTGGGGAACAACATGTCCCCACTCTCCAACATGGAGGTCCATCAGTTTGACATTACCGGTGTGCCGCCCGTCCATCTGCTGAAGAAGGATGATGAGCTGAAGCTTGGCCTGCATTTTTACGATCTTGCCTATCTGTATTCCACGGGCGCAGGCCTGCCTGCGGGTACGAAGCGACATATGTCGGATGAAGTCAACGTTTCAGCAGAATATGCTTTTGATGCGAATACATCCGGTGCGATTGCAGCGGGTGCTGCCTTTTCTGGTCCAGCAGGGCGGGCACTGGCCAAGGCTGGCGTGCCGGATGGACAGACCATGCCGAAGATCCATGGAGCTTCCGGTGTAATGGAAATTTATTTTTATAAACATTTTTAATATTAGCGCCCATCATTCCGTTTCTGTTCTTCTGTCCGGTTTGATACGGAACAGGGCGTGGAAGGGTTAATAAACTGCCATTTAGAGCGTGTTTTCGTGAGGCAGTATCGTCATGATGAAGAAAAAGAATAAATTTTATATTGTCTCCATTTCATAGACTGTACTGATAAACAAGTCAGACGGTCGATAGACAAGGAACGGTTCTTCTGTAATAAAATTGTGAGGAAAATTTCCAAAAGGTTCCTCATATGTCATCAAAACTGCGGAAACTCTTCGTTTCGTTGGCCGCTTTGGGCAACGTTTATGTGATTTCTGACGCTTATGCTGACCAGACACTTGTTGCGACCAGAAACATTTCTCTCAAGGCCTCTCTGGATATTGGGGGTGATGCGTTCTTTCTGCCCAATACCAACTTCGGGACAGGGTCGTACCGTGAAAAGCGGACGGGCGGCTATGCCCTCATCAAGGATACGACATATGCCGAGCTGTACGGCAAACCCATTCTTGCAGGGCAGTGGAAAACGCCCTGGGGGTTCAGCGTATTCGGGCAGGCATCGGCCATTGGCTCCACGACATTGGGGGATGGCGATGCCGAGAGCATTTCCCAGACGACACGGACCCCTCGTGCGGTCACGCTGGAGGAGGCCAATCTGGGCATAGACCTGCCCTTCAACAAGGAGCGGAAGCTGATCATTGAGGGAGGACGGCAGAAGTTCCAGATTGATGATGGCTTTCTGATGGGGAAGGGTGCTTACAGCTCCGGGGACCGTGGCGCCTGGTGGTATGCGCCCCGGTTTGCCTTTTCCGGCCCTGGTGTCATCAAATATCAGGGGAAGGCGCTGCGGGCGGATGTCTTCATGCTGGAGAACAACACCAACAACAAGCAGACCCGCAATAATGACAGGCCGGAGACCAAGTTTGAGGGGTTTGACATCACATGGTTTCGCAGCAGGCCAGGAGGGGATGGCGGGGCCGTCTACGAGGACAGGGCGGCTTATCTGACCCTGACCTATTTTCATGTGCGGAAGGCGAATATCGGTTCAGCCTACGACTACGCCAATCGTGGGGACAGGCAGGGGATGAATGTCAGTCAGCTGAGCTGGGGTGGTACGTTCGTGCCCATCCGGGCGCTGGGCATCTCAAAGCACTTCACGCTCTATGGCACATTCGTTTCCGAGCAGAACAGCCATGCGGGCAATGGTTACAAGGGGGTCAGTGCCTATTCGACATATATCGAGCCAGGCTATACGTTCACCAGCCTGCCATGGAAGCCGCACGTCTTTTACCGTTACACCCGTTTCAGCGGGGGGAAAAACCCACATAGCCGGACAAAGCACAATTATGATACGTACTTTCTGTACGATGGGCGCCGGTATACCTATGGTGGCTACTGGCCGGGGGAAATTACGGGCATGTATCTGTCTCCCCTGTCCAATATGGAGATCCATCAGGTGGATCTGACAGGTGTCCCACCTGTCCATCTGTTGCGCAAGGCGGACGAGCTGAAGCTCGGCCTGCATTTCTACGACCTGTCTTTTCTCTACCCCACAGGGTCGGGTTTGTCCCGCAATGTGGGGAGCCACATGTCGGATGAGCTTGATTTCTCCGCAGAATACACGTTTGATGGCAACACATCAGGAGCGATTGCTGGCGGTGTTGCTTTTGCGGGGCCAGCGGGAAAGGCACTGGCAAAGGCCGGTGTTCCGGGAGGTATGCCTATGCCGCCCATACATGGGACATCAGGTGTGCTGGAGCTTTATTTTTACCGTCACTTCTGAGAAGGAACGGAGTTTTAATCTGTTCCGGCTTCCATTTTGACAGTAGATGTTACAAAATGGGAATGACTTAGCGGAGAACCCGTCATCTACTGGATGGGCGATTTGCACAGCCAACTATTCATAAGGACCTTTTCATGAAGGAACCCACCACTGACCAGGCTCAGGCCGAAGATAAGGGGCTCTCGAGTCGTCATATTGCGATGATTGCCCTCGGCGGCGTGATCGGCGCCGGGCTTTTTGTTGGTAGCAGTGCCGCCATTGCCAAAGCGGGACCAGGCATTGCGCTTGTGTTCGTTGTCGTCGGATTCCTGATCATGGGGATCATGCGGATGCTTGGCGAGATCGTTGTCAGCGACCCGGGGCGTGGCTCCTTCGTGGAGTATATCCGCCTTGCGCATGGTGACCGGATCGGCTTTGCCTCCGGCTGGCTCTACTGGTTCTTCTGGGTGGTCGTGATCGGCTCGGAAGCCATCGCTGGTGCCATGATGCTGCGGGACTGGATCGACCTGCCTGTCTGGCTGCTGTCGATCATCCTCATCCTCAGCATGAAGTTTGTGAATTTCTTTGCCCCGAAGATTTTTGGTGAGTGCGAGTTCTGGCTTTCCAGCATCAAGGTTTTCACCATCGTGGCCTTCATCCTGCTGGCGCTGCTGTATGTCCTGCATGTTTTTGGTCCGGGTGTGCCGGTCCATCACAACCTGTTTGGTCGTCGTGGGCTCTTCCCCAACGGGATCGTGCCGCTGCTGGCGCTGGTGCCGACCGTGCTGTTCACCATGATGGGCTCCGAGATCTCCACCGTGGCGGCGTCCGAGACGTCTGATCCGGGGCAGAATGTCTCCCGTGTGACGCGGACACTCGGCCTGCGCATCATGATGTTCTACGTTTCCTCCATCTGCCTGATCACGATGATCGTGCCGTGGTGGAGCCTGTATCCGGGCAAGTCCCCGTTCGTGGCCGTGCTTCAGACCATGGGTGTGCCGGGTGCTGCGCTGATCATGCAGATCGCCATCCTCAGCGCCGTGCTGTCCTGCCTGAACTCCAGCATGTACATCACGTCCCGCATTCTGACAGAGCTGGCCATCCAGGGGGATGCCCCGGCGTTTCTGGTGCGTACGTCGCCGGACAAGGCGCCCCGCATGGCCATTACCATCAGCTCCGTGGCTGGTCTTCTGGTCGCCTTCTCCTCGATCTTTGCACCGAGCGAGATTTTCGGCTTCCTGCTGAACTGTAGTGGTGGTCTGATCCTGCTGACATATGCGCTGATTTCCACGACGTACATCGTGCTGCGCCGCCGGAGCAAACGCTCTGGGACGAGCAAGCACTTCACCCTGCCGCTTTTCCCGTATCTCAGCCTCCTGTGCCTGGGTGCCATCATTCTGGTATTCGTGGCCATGCTGATCAATCCGGGTGAGCGCAACACGGCTTTTGCTTCTCTCGGTACGGCGGTCGTCTGCTACCTGATGGCCTGCAACTTTGCCAGCCGTCTGGCTCCCGTAACGACGGAAGAGCCGGCTGCGGTTGAAGAAGAAACCGGTAAAGAAGGCGAGTAAGCTGGAGGAAGAGGGAAGGCCTGCCTCCCTCTTCTGACAGAAGAGTCTTTTCTGAAGAAAACGGACCTGCCCTCTGGGTGGGTCCGTTTTTTTGTGGCGACTGATAACGGGGAGAAAGGTCTACCCCAGGGAGACCAGAATGGCTCCCAGCCCGATGAACAGGACTCCCAGCCAGCCCTTGAGGGAGAGTTGCTCCCCGAGGACGGTGACACTGAGTATGGCCACGAAAACAACGCTCAGTTTGTCAAGGGGGGCAACACGGGCAGCATCGCCCAGCTTTAGGGCACGGAAATAGCAGAGCCATGAGGCCCCCGTCGCCAGACCGGATAATAGCAGGAACAGGCAGCCCCGCATGTTGAAGCCTCTGGTCTCGTGAAATTTGCCTGTAATCAGCAAGATCATCCCCAGTACGCCGAGTATGACCAGCGTGCGGATGAAGGTGGCCAGGTCGGAATCAATGTTGTTGACGCCAATCTTGGCGCACAGAGCTGTCAGTGCAGCAAAAACTGCTGAAAGCAGAGCCCAGAAGACCCATGAGGTGGAAAGCATGATGATGTGTCCTCCTGATATTGTGGCAGAGACGTTCTGAAAGATGATCGGATGGGCCTGCGGGCTGTCTTCGTGTTTCAATCATGGTGGGGAGTAGACATCATGGCAATTCTGCTTCTTTGACGGGAATGGGCTGTTCAGAGTGCTGGTAACGTCTTTCAATTGCGAATGAGAATCAATTTTTAATTGAATCGAAAAATTTTTCCGATATCAATAATAAGAATCATTAACAGTTATCGGAGCCGCCATGCCCACCCTTACTTTCAGAAGGCTGTTCACCCGGTCCCGTTATTGTGCTGTGCAGGTTGCAGTGATTGGCCTGCTCTCGTTTTTCATGGAAAGTACAGCTCAGGCCCGTGCCCCCGTGGTCAATCTGGGCAATGCTGCAGCGGCAGGGGATGAGAGTGCAGACGGCCTCTTCGGGTTTCTGTCAAACTGGAAACGGGATTCCAACCTGCTCGGCAGCATGTGGGGCCTGCGGACAGCCATGGGGAAGGCGGGGCTGGTTTTTGCCCTTCAGGAGACGTCGGAGATTTTCGGCAATGTCACGGGGGGAACACGGCGGGGAGCCGCCTATGACGGCCTGACTGTTGCGGTGCTGCAACTGAATACGCAGCGGGCCTTTGGCTGGTACGGCGGTACCTTTCAGGTCAGCATGGAACAGATACATGGGCGCAGTCTCAGTGATGACAATCTTCAGGTGGCCCAGACCATCAGCGGGATCGAGGCAGACCGTTCCACCCGCCTGTGGGAAATGTGGTTTGACCAGAAATTTCTGGACCAGCAGGCTCTGGACATAAAGATCGGCCAGCAGAGCCTGGACCAGGAATGGATGGTGAGCAGCAATGCGCTCGTGTTTGCCAACACCATGTTCGGCTGGCCCATGGTGCCTTCGGCGGACATGCCCGGTGGCGGACCGGCCTATCCGCTCTCCTCACTGGGGGTGAGGGCGAAATACTGGATGGCCACACCATTATATGTGCAGGCTGGCGTGTTCAGTGGCAGTCCTGCTCATAATGTCAGTGTGGATGCTCAGAAGAGCAATCCATCCGGGACGAGTTTCGTGTTGAACCGGGGTGTGCTGGCTCTGGTGGAGTTCCAGTATGTCTATCCCGCCCTGGGGGCCATGGTCTCGCCAGATCAGGCCGATGCGCTCTCACGGGTCTATCGCATCGGGGCCTGGTATGATTCCGAGCCTTTTGCGGACCAGTACTGGGACAACATGCACGTGCCGCTTGCGTCTCCGGCAAGCAGTGGCGTGGCCCGCCGTCACCGTGGCCTTTTCAGCCTGTATGCGGTGGTGGACCAGATGCTGTGGCACAGCCATTACGATCCCAACCGGACATTCAATGTCTTTGGCCGGGCGATGGGGACGCCGCAGTCCGACCGTGCGCCCAACGATTTCAGCCTGAATTTCGGCTTCACGTTCAAGGACCCGCTGCCATACCGGCAGGATGACACGCTGGGGCTTGCCATGGGCTACACGCATTTCAGCAAGGCGCTGGCCAAATTTGACAGGGCGACCCGGTTCTACAACGGGAGCTACATGCCGTCCCAGAGCGGGGAAACCTACATGGAGCTGATGTATCAGTGCCAGATGACAGGCTGGCTCCAGCTCCAGCCGGACTTCCAGTACATTTTCAATCCGTCAGGTGGGGTGCCGAACACTCTCCACCCTGACAGGCGCGTGAAGGACATTGCCGTCCTTGGTCTGCGTGCGATCATTGCCCTGTAGGAGGTGCTTCATGAAACAGTTTCTACGCAGAATGCTGCCCGGCCTGGCCTGCCTCGCTTTCGCCGCCGTGTCTGCTCCACAGGGAGGGGAGGCTGCTCCGAAGGGGTTTCTGGAGACCATCCGCCGCCATGCCATGCTGGCTTCCACAAGTCCGGGCAATGGTGATCTCAATCCCTATGCGATTTATCTGGTGCCGCAGGATATGGGCAGCCTGAAGAAGGATGAAGTGCTCATCACCAACTTCAATAATGTGAACAATCTTCAGGGAACCGGCACGACCATCGTGGCCTATTCGCCCGTGACAAAAAACATACGCCTGTTTGCCAGTGCCCCTGCCAATCTGGCAGCCTGCCCGGGGGGGATCGGCTTCACGACAGCCCTAACGGTGCTCAAGGCGGGCTGGGTCATTGTTGGCAGCACGCCAAGCAAGGATGGGACAACAGGCACGAAGGGGGATGGCTGCCTTCTGGTTTTTGATGCCAACGGAAAATTCGCCACGGCGTGGAAAGGACCGGACATTACGGGGCCGTGGGGGAATATTGCCAGCATTGATAACGGAGACACGGCCACGCTTTTCATCTCCATGGCGGCGGCGGGGCTGCCAAGCCCCTATGTTCTGGACCCGGCAACGCATTATCCACCCATCCTGCACAATGCGACGGTCATGCGTTTCAATCTGCATGTTCCGCCGGGTAAGCCCCCTGTGCTGGACAGACAGTCAATCATAGCGACCGGGTTTGCCGGTCGTGCCGATCGTGACAATTTTCTTTTTGGGCCAACCGGACTGGCTCTGGACAGTGACGGCACGCTGTATGTCACGGATGGCTATGATGAGGAGGTCACGGCCATTGATGATGCCGTGAACCGCACGACCCCCGTGACACGTCAGAATGATGCCGTAGGGCGCATCATCACCAGAGGGCAGCTGCTCAACTGGCCACTGGCGATGATCTGGGTGCCGGGGCATCACCTGCTGGTGGCCAACGGGCGCAACGGGCAGGTTGTCGAGATAGACCCCGTGGCGAAGAAACAGCTCTATGCCCAGTGGGTGGACAATGACCAGGCCCAGCAGCCCCCGGGCAATGGCGACCTGTTCGGTCTGGCGATGACCCCTGACAACAGGGGATTCTATTATGTCGAAGATGACATGAACACGCTCAATGTTGCCCTTCCGTGAAAGTAGAACCATGACATTTTCTCTTTCCCGCCGCACTCTTCTGGGGGGGGCGCTGGGGCTGGCAGGGCTGGAGCTGATGCGCCCCGCCACCAGCCTTGCGATGGCCTCTTCCCTGCGTCATCAGCCTGGCATCATGCTGCCGCAGCTGCCGTTCCTGTATTTCATCACGTTTGATCTCACGGCGGAGAAGAAGGCCGATGTGGCCGACATGATGAGGGCATGGACGGAGGCCGCCGAGGCCCTGATGGCGCACCGGCCCGCCCCGCATCTTGTTGATTCCGGTGATGTGGATGGTCTGGAGCCGGCGAGCCTGACCCTGACCTTCGGCTTCGGGCCGGGGCTGTTCACGAAGGAGGGGAAAGACCGGTATGGTCTTGCGGACCGGCGTCCGGCTCCGCTGGCCGACCTGCCCCGCTTTACGGGGGATCAACTCGTTCCGGCCCATACGGGGGGTGATGTCTGCATCCAGAGCTGTGCGACGGATCCGCAGACGGCCTTTCATGCCATCCGCATTCTGGCCCGTCTGGCCGACGGCAGGGCAACCCCACGCTGGGCACAGACCGGTTTTTCACCGGAGTTTGGCCGGCATCAGACACCCCGCAATCTGATGGGCTTCAAGGATGGCACCATACAGCCCGATATAGCCAATCCCGCCGTGGCGAAGCGGGTCCTCTGGGCAGCCCCGACGGACGAAGCGTGGATGCAGGGGGGAACCTATCTTGTGGCCCGCATCATCCGCATTGCCCTGGAGCATTGGGACCGTACGAGGACGGGCTTTCAGGAGGAGACGATGGGGCGTCAGAAGCAGAGCGGTGCCCCCATTGGTGGCCATCATGAGAATGAGCCGCTGACTCTCAGCCAGACCGACAAAGACGGGAATCCTGTCACGTCTGAAAATGCTCACGCCCGCCTTGCCGCCCCGCAGGAGAATGGCGGTGCGGAGCTGCTGAGGCGGTCTTATTCCTATGATAACGGTTTGAGCTACATTGCCGAACGCTGGCCCCCGTGGCGGCAGGGCAACGAGTTTGACGCCGGGCTGATGTTCCTCGCCTATCAGCAGGACCCCCGCACGGCCTTCACCAGGATATTCGAGCGCATGTCGAAATTCGACATGATGAACCAATACACGACCCACATAGGCAGTGGCCTGTTCGCCTGCCCGGGGCGTCTTGATGGTCATTATGTGGGCGAGGAGCTGCTGGGGTGAGGGGCTAGTTCCTCTTTTGTGTGGGGAAGGCTTTTTCTAAAATTTGTAATGAGGATAGTGGGCGTATTTTTGTCATCCCTTATTTCATGGATAGTCAGTAGGTTGAGGTGGCTTAAATTCTATTATCATTAACGATTAAGTTTTCTTGGAGATCAAAAACTTTAAAGGGTTATTCTGTTGTTTGATAAGGTGATGCATGTGATACTTGGAGATGAGAAAGATGTTGGGTATCTTTTTGAAAGTGGAATTGTAGAGGAGGGCATTTCTTTCTTCTTCATGTTTGTATATTTTTTGATAAAAAGTACGGAATGAAAGAAAAGTAATACAGTTAAGAGGCCGAGAGACTGACAGTGAAAATTCATGAAATTGAATATCGCTTACAGAAATTATTGAACACGAATCCTAGAGAAGCGATTCGTGAAGTGAAAAAACTAAAATTAACAGTTAAGGATTCTATAGATTATTTTGATCTGGAATATGTGAAGGCCTGTATTTTGGTTAATGCTGGAAGTCTCATAGGGGAAAGGAACGTTATTGAAGAAGGCTTAAGAGTATTCCAGACGTGTCATGAAAAACGTCCCAATCCTGGAACGGCCTATAACTTAGCAAATGGCATATGTGCCATGGTTGGTACGCCGCCACATGATGAAGGTTGGTTGGATCATCAGGAGAGAACACGGCATGACCGTAACAAAATACGTCAATATTTCTGGAGTGCAGCAGACGGCGGCAAGTTTCACAATAAACTCAGATCAGTTGCTTTGACAAATCTTGGAAATCAATTTTCCGCTAGTTTCCGATATGGAGATGCGCAGGATGCATGGTTTTTTGCTCTGAGGGCAGACCTGAAGAATGGGGTTGCGGCCTGTTGTGCGGCGCGGAATCTCTTTTATTTGTATCAACAGGGAATGGGGTCTGATGCGACTCTTGAACAGATAAGAAGACTGAGTAGAATTGTAAGGCTGAATAAGGAGAGACTGACCGAATACACCAGTCAAAAAGAAGCTGACAATATTCTGAATTTTGTGAATCAGTGGGATGAACCTTTGTCTCAACCTTCGTCTGAGAGTCTTTATGTGCAATGGGTTAAAGATGAACGCCTTGCCCTTGCGCCGGTTTTGGAGGCCGTGAATTCTACTTCAGAAACCTTGGATTGGCTGTGTTTGCCCGGAATCGTAGTCCCGGTAGGTGAAGGTCAGCCAATCATATTTTCCATGTTTAATATGCTGAAAAGTGATTATATCCTGGCACGTGATCTGACATGGAGGGCTTTAGATAGAGATCACTGGGCGGATATAGAAGGGTTTGCCAGTACATCTGATGGTGCTTTATATGGAGCGGATGTATCGGCCCTTATTTTGGCCCATCGTTCTGTGTTAGATATTTTGGATAAAATATCCGTTTTTATTAACAGATATTTTGAAATTGGCGAGAATATGAAAGGTACAAATTTTAGCAAGCTGTGGCGTGTTCCTAAAGGTTTAAATGGAGAGTCTTCTCTAAAAGATAAATTTAAAGAAATAATCAATTCTGGTGTTCGAGCCCTTTATGGTCTGGTTGAATTGTCAGGAGATTATAACTCTGGAAATGGCATTTTTAATGCACACAAAAACATACGAAATTCCTCAACACATCGTTTTATGATATTGCATGAATATTTGTTTCCTGAGTTTCCTGAAGAAGAAAGAATTTTTGATGAAATAAAAAGATACGAATTCTCACAATTTCAGGATGAGGTTCTTCAGGCACTTCGTATTGCACGATCTGCGTTGCAAATACTTGTTTTGTCGATAAAACAGAATGAGGATATATTATCGAAAAATAGAGAGGGTGTTTGTTTGGAAATTGATGTTCCTGATTTTAGAAGAATGTAGCTGTGTTTTTTTAGATTTTATTCGACAATTCATGGTGGAGCACAATCTTACTTGCTCTAGCGTGGGAATGGCACGCTCGTCTCTGAATTTTTTGATACCGTCATTCTAATTCTTGTCCAACTTTTAGTAATAATTGTCTTTTTGCTGTATTAGGTTGGACGGGGACGGATAGCGTACCAAGAACTATCAGGATAGTGGTCCGATCAGGACACGGGAGACCTCATAGCTCAAGTCAAACCTGAGTCAATTCTTTGTGGCACTGTATTTGCCTTCGACGGTAAAAAGACATCAGAAAGCTGGGGAAAATCCATGGTGGACCCGGCGCGATTCGAACGCGCGACCTTTGCCTTCGGAGGGCAACGCTCTATCCAGCTGAGCTACGGGTCCCCGTTGGCGGTACTTTTAACGGCAAGTGGCGTGCTTGCCTAGCCCTTGCGGCACTCTTTTTTTATCCATGTCAGCGTGTCTGTTCCAGCCAGAGCCACATGGTGGCGGCACTGTCTCCGCCAGAGGGGAGAAAACGGTCAGGCCGCTCGATCCATGAGATGATGTCCCTGGCCGGACGGTCCTGCGGTTCACGGGTGATGAGGTGATACCCACGGGGCAGCTCATCCAGCCGGAAGAGGGACGGTGGAGCCTGCCGTATCAGCCGACGTGTGGCAGAGGCGGGGACGAACTGGTCCCTGTCTCCCCAGATGAGCAGGGTCGGTATCTGTACGGAGGGTGCCTGCTCCAGCGCATGGGCCATCAGATGCGTCAGCCCTCTCAGGGCGTGCACGTTCGTGCCGTGGCGGGTCAGCGGGTCGAAGAACATGCGGCGCATGGCCCGAAGATTGGCCGTGGCGACATGATGCCCCGGCATATGCGCACCCGTCAGCCGTGCCTGTGGCGTGATGAGGTTCCAGCCTTCCAGAAGGGTCTGCCACGGCTCACCAATCGTCATGATGGCCGGGGCCAGAAGGATCAGCCCGTCAGGGCGGGGAGTCGACAGGGACGTGCTGGTCAGGAGGGCAAGGGCACCCCCCATGCTTTCCCCCATCAGATGGAGGGGCTGGCCGGGCCAGCGCTGCTGGCACCAGCGGGCTTCCTCCACGGCATCGGCAACCATCCTGTCGGTCGTGCTCCATCCCCCCTTGGCGGGGAATTCGCCAAAGCCCCGCACGTCCGGTGCGACGATGAGAAAGCCCGCCCTGTTGAGGGCCGGGGCCATGACCTCCCAGGCGTCCCGGCTGTCTCCAAAGCCATGAAAGGCCAGAATGATACCACGTTGGGGAACAGTTGCCGGGTAGAGCCGTACCGGTGCTCTGCGGCCATCGGAGAGGGCAATTGTCGCACTGGCTGGGATGTAAGCCGCCTCGGCCGGGCGGTGGGGCAGGCTCCGGGGGGCTGGGGGTGTCTGGCATCCTCCGGGCAGGCCCATGAGCAGAAATGCGGACATGACGGACAGGGAGCCGTTTTTAAAACGGCGGAAATCGGCTAGAGAAGAAAGCATCTGCAAGACTGATCTGCCAGCACGGGCAGGGGAGAAAGACGGCGTGACGTCAGAAAACACACATCTGGTTCTGGTGGATGGTTCGGGGTTCATTTTCCGTGCCTTCTTTGCCATTCCCCCCATGAGCAGCCCGGAGGGTGTGCCCGTCAATGCCGTCTATGGCTTCACCAACATGCTCTCCCGGCTCATCAAGGAGCATGAAGGCCAGCCGATGGCCGTGATCTTCGATGCAGGCCGCAGGACATTCCGTAACGACATTTACCCTGATTATAAAGCCCATCGCCCCGAACCGCCGGAAGACCTGCGCCCCCAGTTCGACCTCATCCGTCAGGCAACCGACCAGTTCGGGATTCCGGCCATCGAGCTGCCGGGCTGGGAGGCGGATGACCTGCTGGCGACCTATGCCCGCCTGGTCGTGGAGCAGGGCGGCAGCTGCACCATCATCTCGTCAGACAAGGACCTGATGCAGCTTGTCCGCCCCGGTGTTTCCCTGAAAGACCCGATGAAGCAGAAGCCCATCGGTCTGGCCGAGGTTGAAGCCAAGTTTGGCGTCACGCCGGACAAGGTGGTGGATGTGCAGGCCCTCATGGGGGATTCCACCGACAACGTGCCGGGCGTGCCGGGCATCGGCCCCAAGGGAGCGGCGCAGCTGATCAATGAATATGGATCGCTGGAGGCCGTTCTGGCGGCAGCCCCCGGGATGAAGCCCTCTAAAAGGCGGCAGAACCTGATCGACCATGCCGAAGGTGCCCGCATCTCCCGGCAGCTTGTCCTGCTGGCGGATGATGTGGCCGTGCCGACACCTGTCGATGAGCTGCGGCCCCGTGAGCCGGACGCCGAAACGTTGCGGAGCTGGCTGGAGAGCATGGGGTTCTCTTCCATTCTCCAGCGCATGGGTTTTGGCGGCAAGGCCCGTCACCCGGCACAGCGCAGGCCCGAGGCCAGCCCGGCCTCAGCTGCGGCAGAGGGGCAGGATGCCGGGGAGATACCCCGCAGTGAGGCTCCTTTCGGTCCCTATGAGACCGTCACGGACAGGGACACGCTGGCCCGGTGGATCAACGCCGCCCGTGCCGCAGGACGTGTGGCCGTGGATACGGAAACAACCGGCCTGAACGCCCGCACGGCCGAAATTGTTGGCCTGTCTCTGGCCGTGGCTCCGGGCAGGGCCTGTTATGTGCCGTTCCGTCATGAAGGCACGCTGGAAGCTCCCGTGGGCGACCAGCTGGACGTGAAGGCAACGCTGGATCAGCTGGCCCCGCTGATGGCCGATGAGGCCGTCCTGAAGATTTTTCAGAATGCAAAATATGACCTCACCATCCTGCGGCAGGCCGGTCTGGAGGTCATTGCCCCGCTGGATGATACAATGCTGCTGTCCTACGCCCAGTCCGCCGGGGCGCACGGGCAGGGCATGGATGAACTCTCCCGCCTGCATCTGGATCATACCCCCATTCCCTATGATGACGTGACGGGCAAGGGGCGCAACCGGGTGCCTTTCACGCAGGTGCCGCTGGATAAAGCGACTGCCTATGCAGCGGAAGACGCCGACGTGACGCTGCGCCTCTGGGAGGTGCTGCGTGTGACGCTGCCCCGCCAGAAGGCGGCGGCCCTGTATGAGGAAATGGAACGCCCGCTCATCACCGTTCTGGAGCGCATGGAGGAAGCTGGCGTGCGGGTGGACGCCGATGAGCTGCGCCGCCTGTCGGAGGATTTTGCCACCCGCATGGCGGAGATGGAACAGGGGATTCATGACCGTGCGGGGCGGCCCTTCAACATCGGATCGCCCAAGCAGCTGGGGGAAATCCTGTTTGATGAGATGGGCCTTCCCGGTGGCAAGCGCACCAAAACGGGCTCGTGGGGAACGGATTCCCGTGTGCTGGAAGAGCTGGCCGAGCAGGGCCATGATCTGCCGACGGCCATCCTGAACTGGCGGCGTCTGGCCAAGCTGAAATCCACCTATGCGGATGCGCTGCTCAAGCTGATGGACCCGAAGACCCAGCGTGTGCATACCACCTTCCAGATGACGACCACGACTACGGGGCGTCTCTCCTCCAACGAGCCGAACCTCCAGAACATTCCCATCCGCACGGAGGAGGGGGCACGCATCCGTCAGGCTTTCGTGGCGGCTCCGGGGTACAGGCTTCTGTCTGCCGATTACAGCCAGATCGAGCTGCGCCTTCTGGCCCATGTGGCGCAGATTGAGCCACTGCTGGATGCCTTCCGTCACGGGCAGGACATCCATGCCCGCACGGCGTCTGAAGTGTTCGGCATCCCGTTGGAAGAGATGGACCCGCTGACAAGGCGACGGGCCAAGGCCATCAATTTCGGCATCATTTACGGCATTTCGGCCTTCGGGCTGGCCCGGCAGCTTCAGGTGCCGCAGGGTGAGGCCAGACGCTATATCGAGGCCTATTTTGACCGCTATCCCGGTATCCGGGATTATATGGAAAAGATGAAGGAAGAGGCCCGGGAGAAGGGCTATGTGCTGACCCCCTTCGGTCGCCGCTGTTATGTGCCGGGAATCACGGCAAAGCAGGCAGCGCAGCGGTCCTATGCCGAGCGTCAGGCCATCAATGCTCCCCTGCAGGGTGGAGCGGCGGACATCATCAAGAAGGCCATGGTCACCCTGCCGGACCGTCTGGCCGAGGCCGGGCTGAAGGCCCGGATGCTGCTTCAGGTACATGATGAGCTGCTTTTTGAAGTCCCGGAAGCCGAGGCTGAGGAGACGGCGGCCCTCGTGAGGGAGGTCATGGAATCCGTGGCCAGGCTAGATGTCGCTCTTTCCGTGGAAACGGGGCTTGGCCAGAACTGGGCTGAGGCGCACTGATGCAGCCGGACAGGAATGAGGAGACAGGAACAGACATGACGGACCGTTCGAAGACCGGGGCAGGCCCGGAAACTGACCCGAAGAAAACAGTCGTCCGTCGGGCCGGGCTGGTCGTTCTGGGGCTGATCCTGCTGGCAGGGCTGCTGGGCTATGGTGGTTACTGGCTCTCCACAGGGGCGGATGAAGGGGCACGGGTTCACGCACAGGGCAATGTGGTGGGCGGCTCCTTCCGGGTCTTTTCCCTTGGTGGTGGCATGGTGACGGAAGGTGATTTCCGGGGCTCATGGACGGTCGTCTGGTTTGTGGACCCACGCTGCCCGCCGGAACGCTGCCAGCCTCCGCTCAAGGCTCTGGACCAGACCCTCGTGACGATGAAGCAGAAAGGCCAGCTTGTCCTGCCTCTGGTCGTCTCGCTGGATGCCCGGGCGGAAGACCCGGACACGCTGAAGGACTATGTGATGGGCGTAGCCCCGCACATCTTCCCGGTCTTTGCGACCCCGAACATGACACAGGCCATGACACGCCTCTACCATGCGCCCTATGCGTTGGAGCCGGGGCAGAGTTACTATCAGTCGGCTCCATCTTTTGTGGTCATGACACCGGAAGGACATTACGCTGACACGCTGCCCGTGACGGATGATGCAGCTGGTCTGACGGCGGGTCTGGAACAGATCATGGCCCGTTCAGGACAGAATTGAGAGCAAGGAAGAGCCCACATGCTACGTTACCCCATTCTTCTGCTGGATTATGACGGCACTTTGGCCGAGACCCGCCCTGCCATCCTGCGGAGTCTGGAGGAGGCCTTCACGGATATCGGCCGGACGCCACCGCCCCGTTCCTACCTGAAGGAGCGGCTGGGCAAGGGGGATGCGCTACAGGGGTTCTATCAGAACATTGTGGATGAAGGGGCCTCCATGGATGAGGCCCAGCGTTATGTGGCTGCCTACCGCCAGCGTTATGCCCAGGCGGATGAGGAAGAAACCTATCTGTATGACGGAGCCCATGAGGTGCTCCAGATTCTCCAGGGGCGGGGCTACAGGATGATTGCCGTAAGCAACAAGCACGGCCCGACCCTGCGGCACAGCCTTGCCCGGTTTCAGCTGGAGCCGTTTTTTGAGGCGTCCATCGGTGCTGAAGAGGGGCTGCCCCGCAAGCCGGAGAAGGAGGTTTTCACGCAGCGTCTGGCCCATATGCTGCCGGGCTGGGGGGCGGAGCAGTGCCTCATGGTGGGTGATACGACAGCGGATATCGGGTTTGCCCAGACCCTTGGCATGGATGTCTGCTGGGCCAGTTACGGTCACGGTGTGGCAGAGGTTTGCAGGGAGATGAAACCTACCTATCAGTTTGACAGCTTGTGGGAACTGCCGAATCTGCTGTCAGAAACGGAAAGCTGACAGAACCCGGCGGACAGGTTCATACGGAACAGGCCCGGCTCATTTTCATGGGCCGGGCCTGTTTTGCAGGTGCGGAAAATCTTACAGCCCGATGTCGCTGCGGAGCATCTTGTCATCCCACTGGATGGTCGCAGCAGCTTCATAGGCTCGGGAGCGTGCCTTGGCTGCCGTGGGACCCGTGGCGCAGATGGTCAGGACACGCCCGCCATTGGCCAGAAGCCGGTCGCCATCCATCTTGGTTCCGGCATGGAAGACGGATACACCGGGCAGCTGTTCCGTCCGGTCCAGCCCGGAAATGACACCGCCCTTGACGGGCGCATCCGGGTATCCCTTGGCGGCCAGCACCAGAGAAATGGATGGTTTGTCCGAGAAGCGGATGCTGTCCTCGGACAGCGTGCCTTCCGCCAGAGCCTTGAGGGCAGGGAGAAGGTCGCTTTCCAGACGGATGAGCAGGGCCTGTGCTTCCGGGTCACCAAAGCGCACGTTGTATTCGATCAGCTTCGGCCCTTCTTCCGTCAGCATCAGGCCAGCAAAGATGACGCCACGGAACGGCGTGCCCCGGCGGACCATCTCGGCCAGCATCGGGCGGACCGTGAGGTCCAGTGCGGCTTCCTGCGCCGCCCGGTCGAAATCCGGTGGCGGGCAGATGGCTCCCATGCCGCCGGTGTTTGGCCCGGTATCGCCATCACCGACCCGCTTGTGGTCCCGTGCAGCCCCGATCAGGCTGGCTTTGTCATCCGCACAGAAGGCGAAGAGGGACACTTCCCGTCCGACAAGACATTCCTCGATCACCAGCGGCAGGCCGAGGCGGTCGATGGCTTCCAGAGCCTCATCCACGCTCTGGGCCACGACCACGCCTTTGCCGGCGGCCAGACCATCCGCCTTGATGACGATGGGAGCACCCTGTTCACGGACGTAGGCCTTGGCGGCCTCCTTGCTGCTGCTGGCGTCGAAACGCTGCCAGCGGGCGGTGGGGATACCGGCAGCATCGGCCACTTCCTTGGTGAAGGCCTTGCTGCCTTCCAGAGCGGCGGCAGCCTGGGAGGGGCCAGCGCAGGCGATACCCGCTTTCTGGCAGGCATCGGTCAGCCCTGCCACGAGGGAGACTTCTGGCCCCGGTACGACGAGGTCGATCTTTTCCTTCCGGGCGAACTCGACAAGACCGGCAATGTCATCAGCCGCAATGGGAACACAGCGTGCGCAGGCTGCCATGCCGGGGTTGCCGGGGGCGGCAAAGAGTGTGTCCAGCAGAGGGGACCGGGCAATGGCTGTGGCAAGGGCATGTTCCCGCCCACCTGAACCCACCAGAAGTACGCGCATCCTGTTTCCTTTTATATCTCGTGTGATGCAGATAGCCGCTTTCACGTCATCTGCCATTTAGCATAGAATGGCCGCATGATGGAACGAGAGAGCCTTCTTTCTCCCGCCGGACCGCAGGGCGGTACGGGGCCGGGGAGCAGCAACATACCGGAATATTCCGTAGGAGCCATTTCCTCGGCGATCAAACGTGTGCTGGAAGGCACCTTCGGGCGGGTACGTGTCCGTGGCGAGATCACGGAGATGAAGCGGTATGCTTCCGGTCATGTCTATCTCTCCCTCAAGGATGAGGGCGGGAAGATATCGGGTGTCATCTGGCGGGGGAACGTCTCCCGGCTGGGGATGGTGCCGGAGAATGGAACGGAGGTCATCGCCACCGGGAAGATTTCGTCCTATGGCGAACGCTCAAACTATCAGCTCATCATCGACAGCATGGAGTTTGCAGGGGAAGGTGCCCTTCTGGCCCGGATCGAAGCCCTGCGTGTCCGCCTGCGGGATGAGGGGCTGTTCGATCAGGGGCGCAAGAAGCCCATTCCGTTCCTGCCCCGTTGCGTGGGGGTGGTGACGTCCCGGTCCGGGGCGGTGCTGCACGACATCTGCACGACCATATCCCGCCGTTTCCCGCGGGATGTCCTGCTCTGGCCCGTGGCAGTGCAGGGGGAAGGGGCAGCCCGTCAGATCACCCATGCCGTGCAGGCCATGGGGAACCTTCCCAATCCGCCTGATGTGCTGATCGTGGCCCGTGGTGGTGGCTCATTGGAGGACCTGATGGCCTTCAATGATGAAGCCGTGGTACGGGCCGTGGCGGCCTGCCCCCTGCCGGTGATTTCTGCCGTGGGGCATGAGACGGATACGACCCTCGTTGATTACGCTGCCGACCGTCGGGCCCCCACACCGACTGCCGCCGCTGAAATGGCGGTACCCCTGCGGTCCGAGCTGATGGCGGATCTCGCCCATCGGGCGGCACGGCTTTCTGGTGGTCTGGCGGGGATATTGCAGCGGCAGGGGCTGCGGCTCCAGGCCGTGGCGGCCCGGATGCCGGACCTTCCGGGGCTTCTGGACACAGCCCGGATGCGGCTGGATGATCGTGCCCAGAGGCTGGAGCTGGCCCTGCCGGGATTTGTGATGCGTGCCCGTGCCCGGCTGGGGCAGGCTGCCTATCATTTGCCCGCCGTGGAGACCGTCATGGGGCAGCGGCGTGGCCTCGTGGAGGCACAGGCCGGGCGGTTGCAGTCTGGTTGGGAGCGGTATCTGGATGGCTGCCAGATGCGTCTGCTGCGGGCGCCGTTGCGGCTGGAGACGGTGCAGTCCCGGCTTGCCCTCCAGCGGACGAGGCTGGAAGGGGTGGCCCGGCATCTGAAGGCCGTCTCACCCCTCGCCATTCTGGAACGGGGCTATGTTCTGGTGCAGGATGAGGCAGGTCATGCCGTGACATCATCCGCTGCCCTGCCAGTGGGGAGCCATGTGCAGCTTTCCTTTGCGGATGGTGTCCGGCAGGCCCGGCTGGACCCGGATGAAGGCCGCAGATAGTCTGCACAGGAGATTTCGGAGCCCCGGGAGCCATCATGGCGTCCCGAGGAAGGACAGGACATCCATGAGGATGTGGAGGAGGGATATGGTGCGTAACATTGCGAGGCGCCGCCACAGATGTGGCTTGCAGAGACTGGGCTGTGGCCTGCTTCTTGTGGCAGGGAGTGTCCTGGCAGGCTGTAGCAGCCAGCCAACAGCCCGGCAGGTCGAGGCAGCGCAACATCCGGCCATCCAGAGCTTTGCCGGGGCGCCGTCTGGTGGGGGGAGCGGGGACAGTTCGTCCTCACCACAGATGAAGACGAACCTGCCATCTGCTCCCGTCAATACACCGCTTTGTGGTACGGCCCTGCGTGAGCAGGCCAGTACGGGGAGCGAAATCTATGGTCGCAGTCTGGCTACAGGCAACAGCTGTACCCGTAATGCCTGCTTCCAGCCATTGACGGGGACGTTCATTGCGGAGGATGGCAACAATAGCGTCTGTCGCTAACATCATATTTGTGTGGATGTGAAAAGGGCGGCCAGAGAGTGATCTGGCCGCCCTTTTTCATGGGCTCCGATGGGAGGGGGAGGAGGCGCCTTTAGCGCTTCCACCAGCCGACACGCCGCTTTTTGGGCTTTGCCTCATCGATATTGACAGGCTGCGGTGCTGCCACATTCTCGACCGGGGCTGTGTCCTCAGCCTTGGGGGCGGCTGCTACAGGGGCCTCTTCTGCCGTGTCCGCCTTTTTGCGGCGAGCTGGGCGCCGCCGACGGGCTGGTTTTGCCTCTGTCTCGGTTGGTGCCTCATTGTCCACACCGGTTTCAGCGACAGAAACAGGCGCCTCTTCCGCAGCCGGGGCAGCGTCCGCTTCTGCCGTTTCGTTCCGTGCCGGGCGGCGGCGGGGACGGGGGCGGCGCGCCTGACGACGAGCGGCTTCCTCTTCAGCCTCGGCAGGATCGACTGGACGGGCCGGTATCTTCACGACACGATTGTCGTCTTCTTCCTGGTCTTCGTCCACCACGATGCGGCTGCGTGTAGCCGGGCGGCGACGGGTACGGGTGCGACGGGCCGGTTTTTCATCATCCCCTTCTGCAGGGCTTCCCGTTTCCACGGGCTGCCTGTGGGGGCGGGAGGAAACGGCAGGTTCTTCTTCTGTGGCAGGAGGGGCTTCAGCACGTCCGCTCAGGCGGGCTTCCTGCTGTTCCATCATGTCGAAGATGTCGATGCCAGCCCCCTGGAAGGGATTGGCCGGTGTTGGTCCCTGATAGCCAGAAGATGCCTGACTGGGGGCCGGTTCATCCTGATGGCGTGCCGGGCGGCGACGGGATGCCGGGCGTTCACGGCGGCGGCTGGGCTGCTCGGTCTCTCCCTCACGGTGGCTTGGAGCAGACGGAGCGGCGGTCGTGACACGCCGTGTCCTTGTTCGGCGACGACCGGGCATGAGAGCCTGGTCATCATTGGTATCTGCCGTGCTGTCAGCCTCTGGCGCTGCGGGGCTCGCCTCCTGCAGGCTGGTCTCTGCCGTTTCGTCCCGGGTCTCCTGCTCGTTGCGGCGACGTCCACCACGGCGGCGGCGGCGGCGACGGGAGATGCTTTCACTGCCCGTTTCCTGTTCGTCCCGGGTATCTTCGGCCTCGGCTGGCAGGCTGGCTTCCATTGCAGGGGCAGCCCCTTCCGTGATGTCGATCGTACGGACCGTGTTGACAGGGCTGTCCTCACGGGAGGGTTTCTGGCGTGCGGCCAGCCGTTCGATGCGGAGCTCGCCTTCCGGCAGGCTGTCGTCATTTTCGAAACGGATGGTCATGTCATGCCGTTGTTCAAGCTGGCTGATGGCAGCCCGTTTGCTGTTGAGCATGTAAAGAACGATGCTGGGGCTGACATGGACGATAATGTCCGAAGAGCGACGGCGGCTGGCTTCATCCTCCACGCTGCGGAGGACCTGGAGGGCCATGCTTTCCACACCCCGGATGAAGCCGGTACCCTGACAGTGCGGGCAGGGGCTGAGCATGCTCTCGGCAATGGAGGGGCGCAGACGCTGCCGGGACATTTCCAGCAGGCCGAAATGGGAGATGCGGCCCAGCTGGATGCGGGCACGGTCCACCCGGAGGGCATCCTTGAGGCGCTTTTCCACCTGGCTGTTGTGGCGGCGGCTTTCCATGTCGATGAAGTCGATCACGATCAGCCCGGCCAGATCACGCAGGCGCAGCTGGCGGGCGACCTCCTCGGCCGCTTCCAGATTGGTGCGGAGGGCGGTTTCCTCGATATTGCGCTGGGAGGTGGACTTGCCGGAGTTGACGTCAATGGCCACCAGAGCTTCAGTCTGGTTGATGACGAGATATCCGCCGGATTCCAGCTTTACCGTCGGTGAGAACATGGCCTCCAGGTGGCTCTCCACCTGATAATGGGCGAAGAGATTCTGCCCCCTGTTCTGCCACATGCGGATGCGGCTGGCATTGTGGGGCATCAGCAGGCGGGCAAATTCCTTCGTGTTTTTCCATGCCTCTTCCCCATCCACCAGTACGGTCTCGATATCACGGGTGAACAGGTCCCGGATGGCCCGCTTGATCAGGCTTGCTTCCTCATAGATCAGCGCCGGGGCGATGGAGGAGAGGGCGTGGTTGCGGATGTTGTCCCATAGCTGGAGAAGGTAGTCGCAGTCTTTGGTGATTTCCGCTTCCGGGCGGCCTGCACCGGCCGTGCGGATGATCATGGCCATCGTCCGGGGCAGGTCCAGCTTGCCGACAATGTCCCGCAGGCGACGACGGTCCGTTTCGGAGGTGATCTTGCGGGAGACCCCACCGCCACGCAGGGCGTTGGGCATCAGCACGCCATATCGTCCGGCAAGGGAGAGGTAGGTCGTCAGGGCGGCGCCCTTGTTGCCACGTTCTTCCTTGACAACCTGGACAAGGATCACCTGCCGACGGCGGATGACTTCCTGAATGCGGTAATTGCGGAGGAACCGGGCCATGCGGCGGCTGGCGCTCTGTTCCTCACCGGTATCATGTTCCCCGCTGACGATCTCCGGGCCGGGCTCGTCATCCTCGGGAAGGCTGTCTTCGTCATCATCAGCCTCCGGATCGCTGTCCCGGCCCCGCTGCTCGGCAGCGTATTCTTCTTCCTGCAGGGCAAGGAGCTTTTCCCTGTCCGCAACGGGGATCTGGAAATAGTCGGGGTGGATCTCGCTGAAGGCCAGAAAGCCGTGGCGGTTGCCGCCGTAATCCACGAAGGCCGCCTGGAGGCTGGGCTCTACACGGATGACCTTGGCGAGGTAGATGTTGCCTTTGAGCTGACGGCGCGCTGATGTCTCGACATCATAATCTTCAATGCGCTTGCCGTTCATGACCACAACGCGGGTTTCTTCGGCGTGTGTGGCGTCTATGAGCATCTGCTTTGTCATGAAGGACTGGACTCCGTGGCGCACGGGTCATGGCCCTGTCTGCGCCGATTGTCTTGGTCAGCAGAGGGCAGGTGGTCCGGTCTCTTGCGGGCAGATACCCTGAGGGGGTCGCCAGATTGGATAACACAGAACAGCATTGCAGCCTCTGGTAAACACGCTGATGGCAGGTCCTGCCATCGGGAATTGACGCAGCCCGCCGGGGGATGGTGTGGCCATCCGGGTAGGCTGCCTGTGGTTCGGATGCAGTGTCTCCGCCAGGGTGTGAGCACACCGGGAACAACCGTCCCGGGCTATCTGCACCAAACGGCGTGAAAGGTACTGCATGTGCGGGCCCTGTCTGATGCTGTCCTGCCTGCCCGTTGTCAGGGGCGGGGATGCATGGGAGATCCGGGCTTCTGCAAAGCGACAATGGCCTAAATCGGCCTTCATGGCAAGTGGGTAGTTGGGGGGTGGTGAAAGGGGCAGAATAAAGCCATTTTTTCCTGTCTGTATCAGGCTGTTAACCAAAGAAAGCAGGAAGATTGTTCCCGTGGCAGGAATGATCGCCTAATGGGGTGTGACAGGCAGGACCTGGACCGGAGAGGGAGGAGGATCACCATGGCAAAGCTGACACGTCGTCATCTTCTTGGTGCGGCTGCCAGCGGGCTGCTGGCGGGCGGAGCGGGAAAGGCTGCGGCAGCACGGCATGGATTGCGGAAGGCCCCCGCCGTATTGCGTGGAGCATCACCGCCCAGACCCGTCATCATGCTGGACCCTGGCCATGGCGGAAAAGACCCCGGGGCCATCGGTGTCTCAGGAACGTATGAGAAGCATATTGCTGTGGCTGCAGCAACGGAGCTGCGTGCGCTTCTCATGGCGTCTGGCCGGTATGATGTGGTGCTGAGCCGGACGGATGACCGTTTCATCCCCCTTGCCGGGCGGGTGGAGCTGGCCCATCGGCACAAGGCGGATCTTTTCATCTCCATGCATGCCGATGCGCTGCATCAGTCTGATGTGCGTGGGGCCAGTGTCTATACGCTGTCCGGCAACGCTTCGGACAGGCAGACTGCCCTGCTGGCAGAGACGGAAAACAGTGCCGACCGTTTTGCCGGGCCGGGCATGGCCGACGTGCCGCCGGATGTGGAGGAAATACTCAACAGTCTTGTTCATGAAGAGACGCGCCGGGGGTCTGCGCATATGGCGGCCAGTGTGATCCGGTCATTCCAGAACCGCATCCAGCTCCTGCATCATCCATCCCGCCATGCGGCCTTCCGGGTTCTGAAGTCTGGAGACATTCCGTCTGTTCTGGTGGAAATGGGGTTCATGTCCAACCATCTGGATGAACAGGCGCTGCGTCGTGCTGCCCACCGTACGCAGATCACCCAGGCCATGAAACAGGCCATTGATGGCTATTTCCTGCGGCAGCGGAAAGGGATGCTGTAAAAAAACAGAGAGTTCCGCTTGCATTCCCTGTCATTGCTCGCTAGCGTGGAGGGGTAATGACATTTTTTCACGCCCTCCTTCTACGACTTATGAACCCCTGAACGCCATACAGGCGAGCAGGTTGCTTTGCTGCGTTCAGGGGTATTTTTTCCCATTTCGGGTTTTCGTAGATATCTGGAGTTAGAGCGTAGTTATGTCTTTTCAGCATCCTTCCTTTGGTCATGTTGCCGATAACCGTGTCATCATTTTTGACACGACCCTGCGTGATGGTGAGCAGTCCCCTGGTTTCTCCATGAATCTGGGCGAGAAGCTGCGGATGGCCCATGCGCTGGCAGCTCTGGGCGTTGACGTCATAGAGGCAGGCTTCCCGGCTGCATCGGAAGGAGACTTCGAGAGCGTGAAGCAGATTGCCGATAATGTGGATGGCCCCGTCATCTGTGGTCTGGCCCGCAGCGCCGCCAAAGACATCGAGGCTGCCGGAAGGGCCATCAAGGGCGCACGGCGTGGGCGTATCCACAACTTCATCTCCACGTCTCCACTGCACATGAAGTACAAGCTGCGGATGGAGCCGGAGCGGGTGTTGGAGCTGATCGCTTTCGGCAACAAGGAATCCCGCCGTTACACGGATGACGTGGAGTGGTCTGCTGAGGATGGATCCCGCACGGACCCGGATTTTCTGTGCCGCTGTGTGGAAACGGCCATTGCCAACGGGGCAACGACCATCAACATTCCCGATACGGTCGGGTTTGCAACCCCCGATGAGATGGAGCGCATCTTCAATATGCTGAGGGAGCGTGTGCCGGGGGCGGATCAGGTCATTTTCTCCACGCACAACCACAATGATCTGGGGCTGGCTGTTGGCAACACGCTGGCAGCGGTTGAAGGTGGTGCCCGACAGATTGAATGTACGATCAACGGCATTGGCGAGCGTGCTGGTAATGCCGCTCTGGAAGAAGTCGTGATGGCCCTGCGGACCCGTCATGACCGTTATGGCATGGAAACCGGCATTGAAACGCCCCGCCTGCTGGGCATGTCCCGTCTGCTGGCGACCATCACGGGCTTCGATGTCCAGCCGAACAAGGCCATCGTGGGGCGGAATGCCTTCGCCCATGAGAGTGGCATCCATCAGGATGGCATCCTGAAGCATGCCGGGACTTATGAGATCATGACGCCGGAAAGCGTGGGCTGGACGAGCACCTCGCTGGTGCTGGGCAAACATTCCGGCCGTGCGGCCTTCCGGGACAAGCTGAAGGCTCTGGGTTATGATGACCTGACTGAAGAGACGGTCAATGCGGCCTTCCAGCGTTTCAAGACCCTGGCAGACCACAAGAAGATCGTTTTTGATGATGATGTGCGGGCACTGGTGGATGATGAGAGCCGTGACCATGAGCGTGTCCGTCTGACCTCGCTGGAGCTGAAGGGCGGTACGCAGCATGCTGCCCAGGTCGTTCTGGATATCGAGGTGGATGGTGAGGCCCGTCATGTCTCTGCCACGGGCAATGGGCCTGTGGATGCCGTGTTCCGGGCCATCGGTGAGGCCTTCCCGCATCAGGCGACGCTGGCGCTGTTCTCCGTGGCCAATGTGACAGAAGGTACGGATGCGCAGGCCCGTACGACCGTGCGTCTCCAGGAAGGGGGGCGCCTGGTGGACGGGCAGGGGAGTGACCCGGATACGGTCGTTTCGGCAGCCCGGGCCTATATCCATGCCCTGAACAAGCTGCTGGTGAAACGTCTGCGGGGTGAACCGGAAGAAATGTCTGCCTGAAGATGAGAGAAGGGGACCGGTAGCCGATACTGCCATGCCTGCATGTCGGCTGCTGTTTTCCTTCTGTCATGGTGGGAATGAAACGTTACCGCATGTTAATTGAAGCGGAGTTTTCTGCGAAAAATATTGTCTCTGGCAGGAATATGGCCTTGCTGAACTGTTGTGGGGCTCTATAATTTGTGGCGAATGCTGTGGGTGGTGTTCTGCTTATTTTCATTCCCCGTGCGTGCGGGGTTATCCGGCCAGGAGTTTTGAATGTTCTCTCGTCTGTTGGGGCTCATTTCCGCTGATATGGCGATCGATCTCGGCACTGCCAATACCCTCGTTTATGTCAAGGGGCGTGGCGTGGTGCTGAGTGAGCCTTCCGTCGTCGCTGTAACGGAAGTGCGCGGGCGCAGACAGGTCCTGGCCGTGGGAAATGAAGCCAAACTGATGGTTGGCCGTACGCCGGGGAACATTCAGGCCATCCGCCCTCTCCGTGACGGTGTCATCGCCGACTTCGAGAGTGCGGAGGAGATGATCAAGCATTTCATCCGCAAGGTTCACAACCGCCGTTCCTTCTTCAGTTCCCAGATCGTCATCTGTGTGCCGTCCGGTTCCACTGCCGTGGAGCGCCGTGCCATCCAGGAGAGTGCAGAGAGTGCTGGTGCCCGCAAGGTCTATCTGATTGAGGAGCCGATGGCCGCAGCCATTGGGGCCGGTCTGGCCGTGACGGAGCCTTCTGGCAGCATGATCGTGGATATCGGTGGGGGAACGACCGAGGTTGCCGTGATCTCCCTTGGCGGGATTGTCTATGCCCGGTCTGTCCGGGTTGGTGGCGACCAGATGGATGAGGCCATCATGGCTTATATCCGTCGCAACTATAACCTCATGATCGGGGAAAGCTCCGCCGAGCGGATCAAGATTGATCTCGGCGCTGCGTCTTTTGACGCCAACATACAGACGGAAGAGCGGACCATGCCGCTCAAGGGGCGTGACCTGCTGAATGGCGTCCCCCGGGAAATCACCGTCAGTGAGGCCCAGATTGCCGAAGCCCTCCAGGAGCCTGTCGGGCATATCATTGATGCCGTAGCCACCGTGCTGGAGCATACACCGCCGGAGCTGGCCGCTGACATCGTGGAGAAGGGCATTGTCCTGTCCGGCGGGGGAGCGCTGCTGCGGCGTCTGGATGATGTCCTGCGTCAGGCTACCGGCCTGCCGGTTTTCGTGGCAGAGAATGCGCTTTCATGCGTGGCTGTGGGGACTGGCCGCACGCTGGAGCACATGCAGCAGCTCCGCAGTGTCCTGAGCAGCATGTATTGATCCCTGGTCTCCGGCGGGGGATTGTATCCTCCGTGACCGGGGGCTGAGCGGAGGGAAAAGGCGGGCCATGGTCTCCATTCACACACGTCAGCTTCTGTCCGGGCTTGTTCTGCCGGTCATGGTTTTTCTGGCTGTGGGGACTGTTCTGGCCGGGCAGATATGGCCGGGCAGGGCCATACAGATTCGCATGGCGGCGGCGCAGAAGGCCGGGGCCATCTATCAGGTTCTGTTGTTCCCTCAGCGGCAGTTTCATGAATGGCAGATCACCCTGCAGGGGGTGGGGGACCTGCTGGCCGCCAATGCGCAGCTTCGGCAGGAAAACCAGAAACTTGCTTACTGGCATGGTGAGGCCCAGACTCTTCGGCAGGAAAATGCCCGCCTGAAGGCTGTGCTGCACTGGGGAGCGGAAGATACCCGGGATTATGTCAGCGGATGGGTCGTTCGGGATGAGAGTGGCCCTTACCTGCGGGCGGTTCTGTTGCAGGTGGGGGAACACCGGGTGCAGCAGGGAAGTCTGGCCGTTGATTCTTTCGGGCTTGTCGGGCGTGTCAGTGAGGTGGGACCGCATGTGGTGCGAGTGCTGCTGATTGAGGATGCTGCCAGCCGGATTCCCGTCACGTTACAGAGCAGCGGGGGGGATGCCATGATGATTGGCGACAATACGCCTTATCCCCGTCTCATGTATTACAATCAGAGCCTCATGCCGGAAGAAGGCGAGCATATCGTCACACGGGGGCAGACAGGCCTGACAGGCGGTGTTGCCGTTGGTCATGTGCATTATCTGGCGCCAGGGCAGCCGGTTGTCATCCCTGATGCCGCTCTGGGAAAACTGGAGCTGGTTCGTATTTTTGATGGTGGCTTTACCCTGGAGGCCCCACCCAGTGCGGGAAGGGTCCGGGAGAAGCCTCCGCTCCTGCCGGATCATCGGGATGGGGAAGCCCCTTCGAATTGGCAGAATCTGCGCCGTTTTCTGCCATTTTCGTCTCTCAGGAACGGCTGAGGGTACTTTCTGGACGGTCGGCGTTCCTGATATACGGTCTCAAATTAAGCCGTTTGTTATCATCAAGGCCTTATAAGGCGGTTAGGTGGCATTTGTGGCACGATTCGGGTAATGGCATGAAACCTGCCCCGAAGGCGTGATCTGCCCTCCAGGGAGGTTTGCTTTCTGTAGAAGAGAGCACTATTTCCGGGAAGGCACGGGGGCGGGGGAGCAGCAACGGGTACGGGGCTATGGCATTACGGTTGGAGCAGGGGCGTCTGGATCATGAGGCGCTGGAGGGAACACGGCAGCGCAAGCTGATGGTTCGTGTGCGGCGCAAGCTGTCCCCCTGTGTCATCATGGTGGTTCTGGCTTTTGTGTTGTCCGCCCCGTTTGGCATACTCGGGCAGACCGAACTCCAGACAGCCCTGACACTGGGGACGGTCTGGTTCTGGGCGCTTTACCGTCCTGCTTTCATGCCCCTGTTCGGGCTGTTCTGTAGTGGGGTGGTGATCGAGTTCTTCAGTGCCAATCCGCCCGGCGTGCTCCTGTTCTGGATGCTGGTAGCCTATGGCGTGGCTCATGGCTGCCGTGTTGGTCTGTCCCGTCGTGGATTCCTGCTTTCCTGGAGCCTGTATGGGTTGATCGTGCTGGGAGAGGCCCTGACAGACTGGGTGTTGATGGTCATCCGGGTCCGGGGGGCGCTGTCGGTCTATCCCATTGTTTTTCAGGAGGCTCTCGCTGTAGGGAGTTATCCCTTTCTGCATGTTCTGTATTTATGGGGGCTTTCTGTTATGGAAAAGCATGACAGACTGTAATAGACTATGACCATCTGAAGTGTGGAAGCCTTGAGTTTTCCTTCCTTAATCTTTTTTTAAGCGTATATTGCAGATGTTCTTCCGGCGTGATGAAACTCGTCCGCCATTTCGGAAACGAAGTGGGCCAGCGGCTGACCTGTCTTTTTCAGAAGAACAGGCTGTCGGTGGGGGTATGTTCACACGCCGTGCCCTGCTGCTTCTGGCAGCGCAGACAGGGGTCATGGGGACGCTTGCCCATCATCTCTATCAGATGCAGGTCGTTCATGGCGATGAGCTGAAGGAGCAGGCACGCCGCAACCGGACCAGCCGCCGCCAGATTGCACCAGCCCGTGGTGAGATCTACGACCGCTGCGGTGTGCTGCTTGCCGGCAACCGTCCCAACTGGCGTGCGCTGATCATGACGGAGGAAACGACGGACCTCCAGGCCGTGGTGGACCGCTTTGCTACGATCGTGCCGCTGGATGACCGTGACCGGGCCCGTATCGAGCATGATCGCAAACATATCCATCGTTACGTCCCGCTGACCCTCAAGGAATTCCTCTCCTGGGATGATGTCGCCCGGCTGGGGCTGAATGCTCCGACCCTGCCCGGTGTTCTGATCGATGTGGGAACAACACGGGAATATCCGTTCAAGGACCTGTTGTCCCATATCATCGGGTATGTGGCCCCTCCCAATGAGACGGATGTCCAGCGGGATGGCATCATGGCCCTGCCGGGGATGAAGGTGGGGCGTGCCGGGGTCGAGCAGACGCAGGAAAGCCATCTGCGTGGACAGCCCGGCACGGTGGAGATGGAGGTCAACGCCCATGGCCGTGTCATGGGCGAGCTTGAGCGTGTGGAAGGCCAGCCCGGGGCCCGGCTGGAGCTGACGCTGGATAGCGCCTTGCAGACCCGCATCCGGGAGCGGATTGGTGAGCGTGTGGCCAGTGCCGTGGTGATGGACTGCCGCAATGGCGAGGTGATGGGGCTGGTCAGCACACCTTCTTTCGACCCGACCCTTTTTGATGGTGGCATCAGCCGGACACAGTGGAACAGTCTGATCACCGACCAGCGCACGCCGCTGGTGGACAAGGCCGTTTCCGGCCTTTATCCGCCGGGCTCCACCTTCAAGCCTGCCGTGGCACTGGCCGCCCTGAAGGCCCATGCCATCACCCCGTCGGACCGTTTTTCCTGTCCGGGTTATTACGACATGGGGGGCGTGCGTTTCCACTGCTGGAGCCGTTACGGGCATGGGTCGATCAACCTGCATCAGGCACTGAAATATTCCTGCGATGTCTATTTCTATCAGGTGGCCCGGCGCTGTGGCATGGAGGCGATTCATGAAGCCGCCGCCTTCCTGGGGCTGGATGGGAAGCTGCCGATAGAGCTGCCCCACATGCGGGCAGGGTCCGTTCCGACCCCGGAGATGCGCCGTCGCCATGGTCACCACTGGAATGGTGGTGATACCGTCAATGCCGGTATTGGGCAGGGGCTGGTGCAGACAACACCTCTGGCACTGGCCACTTATGTATCCCGTCTGGCAACGGGGCGGTTTGTGCAGCCACATCTTCTGCGCTCGGTGAGCGGGCAGGGCATTGCACCGGTTCTGGATCCCCTGCCTTTCGCAAAGGAGGCCCTCGCTGCTGCCCGGGGGGGGATGTTTGCTGTGGTGAATGAGCCACAGGGCACGGCTCCGGCCGCCCGGTTGAGCCTGCCTGGTGTACAGATGGCTGGCAAGACCGGCTCTGCACAGGTGCGGAACGTGCCGAGAGCCCTGCGTGAGAGCGGGCACTTCAACTCCATGAACCTGCCATGGCAGTATCGTCCTCATGCGTTGTTCATCTGCTTTGCACCTTATGACAATCCCCGTTATGCGGTGTCTGTCGTGGTGGAGCATGGCAATGCGGGTGCGACCGAGGCGGCCCCTCTGGCTGCACAGATCATGACGGATACTCTCATCAGGGACCCGGCCAGCCGGACCTCCCTGTCCCGGGGGGTCGTGGCGAGGGCTGACGGCCTGGATGACTGAGGGATAGAAGGACGTCATGCCGCTGAAGGACTTCACCGTTCCCCGTACGGCCCGCCGCCTGCTGCGGGCAGAGCCGAACCTGCGCATGTTCTCCCGGCTCTGGCAGATCAACTGGTTCTTTGTTCTGCTGGTCTGCTGTCTGGCCGGTGTGGGGTATGTTGCCCTGTATTCAGCCGGTGGCGGGCGTGCGGAGGCTTTTGCCCAGCCCCAGCTCATCCGTTTCTGTTTCGGGCTTCTGATGATGCTGGGCGTGGCGCTGGCCAGCCCACGGGTCTTGAGGATGCTCTCCGTGCCCATTTATGGGCTGTCCATCCTGCTCCTGGTACTGGTGCTGAAGATGGGGCATGTTGGCAAGGGGGCGGAACGCTGGATCAATCTGGGCGGCTTCCAGTTCCAGCCCTCCGAGTTTGCCAAGATTGCCCTGGTCCTCATGCTTTCAACATGGTTTTACCGGATCGGGCGGGACCGTATGGGCAATCCGCTGCGGCTCATCATCCCGGCGCTTCTGACACTTCTGCCGGTTGTGCTGGTGTTGAAGGAGCCCAATCTGGGGACAGCAACCATTGTTGGTGTGATCGGGGCTTCACTGTTCTTTGCGGCGGGGATGCGGTGGTGGCAGATCATCATCCTTGTTGCGCCCCTGCCGTTTCTGGGGCCCTTCATCTATAACCATCTCCATGATTATCAGAAGGCTCGGATTGATACCTTTCTGCATCCTGAGCACGATCCGCTGGGGGCAGGGTACAACATTCTCCAGTCCCGTATTGCTCTGGGGGCGGGTGGGCGCTGGGGGCAAGGCTACCTGCATGGCACGCAGGGGCAGCTGAGCTTCCTGCCGGAGAAACAGACAGACTTCATCTTCACCATGATCGGGGAGGAATGGGGGTATGTCGGGGGTGTGGCCGTCATCGGGCTACTGTTCCTGATCCTGCTGAGCAGCATGCTGATTGCCCTGCGTTGTCGGAACCGCTTTGGCCGGCTGGTCGGGTTGGGCATCGCCATGGATTTCTTCTTGTACTGCGTGGTCAATCTCTCCATGGTCATGGGGGTCATCCCGGTGGGAGGCGTGCCGCTACCGCTGATCTCCTATGGAGGGTCAGCCATGCTGACCATGATGTTCGGTTTCGGTCTGCTGCTTTCCAGCTGGGTGCATCGGGATGACCCTGACTGATCTATTGGAACCGTAGGGCCGAGACCCCACCTGGAGGAGGTCGGGTTGCGGAGTATCGTGGCCGGTTTTTTTCAGGTGTCTGTTTTTTATGCATCAGTGGCTTCTTCCCCTGCTGGCTTTTACGACCGCAGCGGCAATTTTCACCATCACGCCGGGGCTGGACTCCGTCATGGTCCTGCGGACAGCTGCCTCCGATGGGCGCCGTGCTGGGATCGGGGCCATTTTTGGCATTGCCGTGGGGCTGAGCCTCTGGGGGCTGGCAGCGGCCTTCGGGCTGACGGCCCTTCTGGCGGCGTCTTCCACGGCGTTCTTCGTCGTCAAATGTGTTGGTGCGGTTTATCTGGTCTGGATGGGCGTCAGCCAGCTTCTGCGCCCTCGTATGGCACTGACGACGGAGGCCGGGCCGGAGCAGGCCCGGCGGGTGGAACATCGCAACGCCTTCTGGCCGGGATTCCGCCGTGGGATGCTGACGGACCTGCTCAACCCCAAGGCGGGTATTTTCGTGATCACCTTTTTCCCTCAGTTCATCCCGCCTGCCACGGATGTGGTGGCGTTTACGCTCGTGCAGGTGGTGATCCAGGTTGTGCTGACCTTCATATGGCTGGGGCTGCTGGTGGCCCTGACGGTCCCGCTGGCACAGTTCTTCAACCGGCCCGTCGTGGTGCGCCGTCTGGACAGGCTGACCGGGCTGGTCTTCATCGGTTTCGGAGCCAAGATATTCCTGACAGACAGTCCCTCGCACTGAGAGGGACACATAAAAAAGGCCGGTGAGAGAACGCTCCCACCGGCCTTTTTTATCGTAGCCTGTTTTGTGAGACTGAAGCTCAGCCTTCGATCCGGCCAAAATCAGCAATCAGCTGGCCACTGCGGCTGAAGGCCGACAGCAGGCGCAGACGGTTGAGACGCTGGCCAGCATCTTCCGCATTGACGGTCACGGCCTCGAAGAAGCGGTCCATGATCGGACGCAGGGCGGCGAGATGCTGCATGGCACTGGTGAAGTCATCATCGGCCAGACTGGCCGTGATCTTCGGCCCGGCCTCATTCAGGGCCGCATCCAGGTCACGTTCCTCATCCTGTACATAGAGTGCCGCTTCAGGGGCCTGATGGTGCGGGCCGTCCTTTTTCTCCTCGATGCGCAGGATGTTCGTGGCCCGGCGGTAGGCTGCCAGAAGGTTCTGCCCGTCTTCCGTGCCCATCATGTCGGACAGGGCCTCCACACGGCTGAGCAGGCGGACCAGGTCGCCATCCAGATGATCGGTGAAGAGGCTCCTGTTTTCCTGCACCTGTGTGACGGCCAGCGTGGCATCCAGCACGTCGTGACGGCGTCCCTCATTGCGGAGCTGGACCCGGAGCCTGTCGGTGAAGAAGGGTTCCAGCTCACCCAGAGCGGAATCCTTGCCCTCCTTCCCGGCATAGGCCTCAGCTGCTCTGGAAAGCAGGCTGCCGAGGTCGATGCGCAGGCCATTGTCCCGGATGGTGCGGATCACCCCAAGGGCGGCACGGCGCAGACCATAAGGATCACCAGAGCCGGTGGGGGTTTCCCCGATGGCGAAGAACCCGGCCAGCATGTCCAGCCGGTCCGCCAGAGCGACGGCCACGGAGACGGGAGCACTGGCCGTGCCATCCTGCAATCCACGGGGCATGTAATGTTCGGCAACGGCCTGGGCCACTTCCGGGGCTTCACCATCATGGGCGGCGTAATAGCCGCCCATCACGCCCTGAAGCTCGGGGAATTCACCGACCATGCCGGTCGTCAGGTCGGCCTTGGCGAGCAGACCGGCCCGTTCGGCGTGTTTTACCTGTGCGTCACTCAGCTGCATGGCCGTGGCGATGATGCCTGCCAGAGTGCTGATGCGCCGTGCCCGCTCTTCCTGAGTGCCCAGTTTCGCATGGAAGGTGACGGGCTTCAGGGCCTCGACACGGCCGGCCAGTTTTGTCTTGCGGTCGAGGTCCCAGAAATGGCGGGCATCGGCGAAGCGGGCCCGCAGGACACGTTCATTCCCGGCGATGCAGAGCGTGCCGCCGTCGCTGAAGGTCTGGTTGGCCACGAAGGCGAAATAGGGAGCGGCTTTGCCGTCTTTCGTGCGCAGGGCAAAGTACCGCTGGTTGACCCGCATGGAGACCTGCATGACTTCCGGTGGAAGGTCCATGAAGGCATCATCGATGCGGCCCAGCAGGGGCACGGGATATTCCACCAGCCCGCTGACCTCACGGACCAGCCCTTCATCCTCGACAAGCGCCAGCCCCTTCTCATCGGCGAGCGCATGGACACCCTGACGGATGAGATCGGCCCGTTTCTCCTCGTTGATGACGACGTGGCGGGCTTCCAGTTCCTTCAGCCACTGTTCCGTGCCAATGACGGTGAACGTGCCGGGGGAGAGGATGCGGTGGCCTTCGGTCACGTTGCCGCTCTTTAGCCCGTGGGCGTCGTCATCCTGACGGGCCAGGGTGAAGGGAACTGTCTGGCCATCCAGCAGGCAGACAACGTGATGGAGCGGGCGTACCCAGGTGAAGAGGGAGCCATTGCCCCAGCGCATGGCCTTGGGCCACGGGAACTTCCAGAGGAGGTCCGGCAGCTGTTCGGCAACCAGCTCCGCCGCCCTGACTGGCGGCAGGGTACGGTTGAGAACCCAGAAACCGTTTTCCTTCGTCAGCTCATCGGGGCTGACGCCATGTTTGCGGGAGAACCCGGCAAGGGCCTTTTCCGGGGCATTTTCACGGGGGCCACGCTCGGAAATGGTGCGGGTGGGGATGCCCTCATCCACCTCGAGGCTGGCCGCAATGTGGCGGGCACCATGAAAGCTGCGGATGTTGCGGGGGTTCAGATCGGCGAGGGCCTGTTCCAGCAGGCGGGCGAGGTCCTCGGCAGCACGGGCCTGCATCCCGGAGGGGATTTCCTCGCAGAAGAGGTCAAGAAGCAGTTCAGCCATGAGTGGTTTCCTCCTCGTCTCCGGCAAGCCAGGCTTCGCAGGCTGCCCTGGCCAGTGTACGCACGCGCCCGATATAGGAGGCACGTTCCGAAACGGAAATGACCCCCCGGGCATCCAGCAGGTTGAACAGATGGGAGGCTTTCAGGCACTGGTCATAGGCGGGCTGGACCACGCCAGCCTCGGAGAGGCGGATGGATTCAGCCTCGGCCGCCCGGAACTGGGCAAGGAGCATGTCCGTATCGGCCAGCTCGAAATTGTGTCGTGAATAGTCCCGCTCCGCCCGGAGGAAGACATCCCCATAGGTCAGGCCCCGGCCATTGAAGTCGAGGTCATAGACATTCTCGACACCCTGCACATACATGGCCAGACGTTCCAGCCCGTAGGTCAGCTCGGTGGAGGGAACGACGGTCGGGATGCCACCAACCTGCTGGAAGTAGGTAAACTGCGTGACCTCCATGCCGTCGCACCAGACTTCCCAGCCCAGCCCCCAGGCCCCGATGGTGGGGTTCTCCCAGTCATCTTCCACGAAGCGGATGTCGTGCTTCTCGGGGTCGATCCCGATGGCCCGGTAGCTTTCCAGCAGCAGGTCCTGGCTTTCCTGCGGGGTGGGTTTGAGCAGCACCTGATACTGGTAATAATGCTGGAGGCGGTTCGGGTTCTCGCCATAACGGCCGTCGGACGGGCGGCGGCAGGGCTGCACATAGGCGGCAGCCCACGGCTTGCGGCCCAGTGCACGCAGGGTCGTGTGAGGGGACAGTGTACCCGCACCCAGTTCAGTATCGTAAGGCTGGAGAATGGCACAGCCCTTCTGTGACCAGAACTGATGAAGGCGCAGGATCAGATCCTGAAAGCAGGGGGGCCGGGATGTGGACAATTCACTAGGCTCCATTAACGTAAAGATGTCTGCATATTACAGGATGAGAGGCCGGATCACCAGCGGGTAGGGGTGGGAGAGGGTAAAGAAGTTGCCGCCGTGCAGGGCGGTTTCTTAAGATGGTCTTTACGGCAGGTGCATTCTGTGGGCCTCTGCCGGGAGGAGAGGGAGCCAAGACCCTTGCGGGGGATGGAGAGCTGTATCATATCATGTGGCATGAAGAGACAGCGCCCATGTCGCGCCCCGCCCGGGCGGGCAGGGGCTGCGGAGCAGTTGTGAAGGACAGCACGCCCATGAACTCGGAAGAACGTGATCTCATAAGTCGCTTTGTTGCCCGTGTTGGGGGAGGCGTGGGGCTGCCGAATGGCCAGAGCCCGGCGTCCCTGCCGCCGATCGACCCGGAGGCAGACCGTTTCATCGCCGAGAATTTCCAGCGTTTCCCGGAGGCCCGCTACCGTATCACGCAGCTGGCTGTCGTGCAGGAGGCGGCTCTCTCCCAGGCGCAGGCCCGCATCCGTGATCTGGAGTTCCAGCTCCAGCAGGCGAGGGGGCAGATCGCCCAGCTCCAGCAGCAGGCCAGTCAGCCGGGGCAGCAGTCAGGTGGGTTCTTCTCCGGGCTGTTCGGTCGGGGGGCTTCTGCGTCCGCTCCACCGCCTCGCGGGGCCGCCCTGCCACCGGGCTGGGGGCCTGCCTCTGGTGCTGCTGCGCCGGAGATGGGGCGGAGTTATGCCCCGCCACCGGGTTATCAGCCGGGTATGTTCGGGCGGTCCGGTTCCGGCTTTCTGGGGTCTGCCCTGTCCACGGCGGCCGGTGTCGCAGGCGGGATGATGGCGGCCCATGCGCTGGAGGGTCTGTTCTCCGGGGAGCATGGCCATGAAGGTGTCGGTGGTGCTGGCGATGGTTTTGGCAGTGAAACGACCATCATCAACAATTATGGGGACAATTATTCTGATCCGTTTGCCGGAAGCGGGACAGATGCCGCAGGGTTCTCTCCGCAGGATTTTGGCCCGCAGGATGCGCCGGTTGATAATGGCGGTGGCTTCGGTGGTGATGACATCGACAGGGACGATTTTTTCTGAGATCGGCTCCGAACGGAGCATGATGCAGGCGGGGCCTTCAGGGGCCCCGTCTTGTCATCATGGAGTACATATTCCGGCCGTGATGGCCCCATGTTCGGAACAGGCTATGTGACCGCCAGGGGCTGACAGAAAGGGACAGGACAGAGAGTTATGGAAAAAGCCCCCCAGCCCGTTCTCGGGCCTGATGCCAGCGCTGAGACACCGGACCAGCAGCCGGACCGGACCCTGTATGATGTGGCTGCTGTTGAGGATGTCAGGGAAGGAGAGGTTTTTTCTGTCATCATCAAGGAGCAGTCCATTGCTCTCGTGCGTGTCGGGGGGGAGGTTCATGCGCTGGGGGGGCGTTGCCCGCACAAGGGGGCGCCGCTGCGGGGGCGTCTGCACTGTTACAGCAAGGCTCACGGTGATGTGATTGTCTGCCCGTGGCACAAGGCGGTGTTTGGCGTACGGGATGGCCGGGTGAAGGAGCCGGTCGCCTTTTCTGGCCTGCCCGTCTATCCTGTCCGCCTCGTGGAGGGGCGGGTGCTGGTCGGGGTCAGTCCTTTGCCTGCCAGAGTTCCTGAGCCCTGCATGGAGGACAGTTCCGTGCTGGTGCTGGGTGGTGGTGCGGCGGCAGCCAGTGCCATTTATACCCTGCGTGAGGAGGGTTTTGCCGGTAGCATCATCCTCATCGGAGATGAGAGCCTGCCTCCTTATGACCGTCCATCGCTCAGCAAGGGCATTTTTCTTGGGGGGCCGGACAAGGTTCAGCCTCCGCTGCTGCTGAATGATGCTTTTTTTGCCCATCATGAGATCACCCGTGTGCAGGGGACAATCACCAGTCTGGACTGCACGGCAAAGCGTGTCGAACTGGCTGACGGGCGGGATTACAGTGCGGACCATGTGCTGATCACGACAGGGGGGCGGCCTGCGAAGCCGGATCTTCCTGGCATCGAGCTGACCGGGGTGATGACCATGCATGGCGTGCAAGATGCCCGCCAGATTGCAGAGGAGATCACGGGGGAGCAGGCTGTCGTGCTGATAGGTGGCGGGCTGACCACGTTGGAGCTGGCTTCTGCCCTGCGGCAGAAAGGGGCTGGTGTGACGGTGATTGCCCCGGAGCAGGTCATTCCCATGGAGGCCCAGTGGGGGCGGGAGGTCGGGCGCATCCTGCTGCGCCTGCATGCTGACAATGGCGTAGCTTTCATCACGGATAGTGAAGTGGTGAACATATACGGAAAGGACCATGTGGAGGGCATCGAGCTTGATGATGGCATGAAGCTGCCCTGCACCCATGTTCTGGTGGCTGTCGGCAATGAGCCATGCCGCAGTTTCCTGCCTGATGATGTTGGGACGGACGCTGATGGTGGGGTGTCTGGCATTGTTGTGGATGAGGACATGCGGGTTCTGCCCGGCATTTATGCGGCGGGGGATGTGGCCGCCTTCCAACATGAAGGAACGCTTTGTCGCATTGAACACTGGCGTCAGGCGCAGATAGAGGGGCGGGCCGCTGCCCGGACTATTCTTGGTCTGTCCCGGCAGCCCATGCCCATCCCCTGGTACTGGACCCAGCAGTTCGGCAAAAAGCTGGAATATATGGGGTGGGGAGAGCCGTTCGACCGGGTCCTGATAGAAGGGGACTTGAGCGGGTTCGACTTCATGGCGGCTTACATGAGGGGGCAGAAGGTGGTGGCGCTGGTTTCGGCTGGCCGGTCTTCCGCCATGGCTCGTGCTGCGGTCGATTTTAATGGGTTCGTTGCAAAAGAGGTGCGGACAAGCATCGTGTGATAGGGCTTGCATCCTGTTTGTTCCACATGGTTAACGGCTGCCTTCTGCAGGGCAGCCGTTTTCTGTTTCCGCAGCTGTTTTGTCGGGAGAGGGACAGGGGATGGCATGACTGTCAGCTCATGCTCATGCCGTGGGTACAAGTGAGAGTCTTCGTATCTGCTCTGCAATAATTGTAAGTTCTGTTTTTACCAAAAAGAAATATTAATGATACATTATGAATGTTTCATGTGGTCTGGATTTGCAAATTAAAAAAATAATTAATTTTTATATGATTATGCAAGTGCTATGAGGCGCCATCCATTCTTTTGTTACAACATGTATTGAGATATTATGCCAGATACTGCACCGTCTCGTCCGCATACTTCCATTTTTCATCAGGAATGGTGGCTTGCTACGGCCAGTCGGCAGGCAGTGTCCTTCATTGATGTGGAAATGGGGGGCAGGGTTGTTTCCCGTTTTCCTTTCGTAATGAAAAAGAGGCTTGGCTCTCCTGTCATCAGGATGCCCAAATATACCCGCACGCTGGGGCCGGATTTTGCTCTGCCACCATCAAAAACATTTCGCCAGGAGCAAAATATCAGGCATGTCGTGGACAGGACCGTTGCCAGCCTGCCCAAATATCATGGTGTCCATTTCTATCTGGACCCCGACAATGCGTCCTCCTTTGCGTTCAGGCTGGCTGGGTTCAGGGTGTACCAGGATTTCACCTTCCGCATCATGCCTGAAAAAACGCTGGACATGGCCTGGCAGGATTGTGACCAGAAGACCCGCAACCTCATCCGCACGGCGGATAAAAAACTCACTGTCCAGCAGTCTGGGGATGTGGCTCCGTTCATCGACCTGGTCAGGCAGGAACTGCCACAGAACCATCATGACTATGCCCTGCTGGAAGACCTGTTTACGGAGGCCCGTAATCGGGACCAGGCCATGGCGCTCTATGCTCATGATGGGGGCGTGCCCGTCTCGGCAGCCCTGCTCGTCTGGGATGACAGGGTGCTGTACTACTGGCAGGCCGTCCGTGTCCGCCGCTCCAGAGTGCCGGGCATGAACATGCTGCTGATCTGGAAGGCGATCGAGGAAGCCAAGAGGCGCAACCTGATTTTTGATTTCGATGGTTTCGGGTCTGTCAGAACGGCCAAGATGCTGGCCAGTTTCGGGCAGAAGCCGGTCATAAGGCCGGAAATCCGCTTCGAGACGCCCCTTTACGCCATGAAGTGCCGTCTCATCAATGTTGTCCGGCGGCATGTGCTCAGGAAGTACCGGGGTTACGATCTTTTCTGAGGTCATCATCTGGCCCTAGTTCCGGGGTGGTGGCGCTGATTAGGATTGGCTTTTCCACCACGATTGGGGTAGGAAATCCCTTACGGGGAGAGCTGCGTTCAGGGCGTGGCCGCCATTCCATGTAGCGAGCCGGAGCATTGGGCACAGCCTGTGCGGAGCCGGGTCACAGACAGATTGACGAGGTTTGAATTCATGCATCAGTACCGTACCCATTTCTGCAACGCCCTGCGTGCTGATGATGCAGGCAGGACCGTACGGCTGTCGGGCTGGATTCACAGCAAGCGTGACCATGGCGGGCTGCTCTTCATCGACCTGCGGGACAATTATGGCGTGACGCAGATCGTCGTTCCGTCCGAAGGGGCGCTGCTGGAACAGGCCGAGCGTCTGCGGGTGGAGAGCGTCATCACCGTGACGGGTGAGGTCGTGGTGCGTGAGGAGGGGCAGCGCAACCCTTCCCTGCCAACGGGTGATGTGGAGGTCCGGGCCAGCGGGATTGACGTGCAGTCCCGGGCGGAGGTTCTGCCCTTCCAGGTGGCCGGGCAGGAGAACTATCCCGAGGACCTGCGCCTGAAATACCGTTACATCGACCTGCGCCGGGAGAAGATGCACCGCAACATCATGCTGCGCAGCCAGGTCATCACCAGCCTGCGCCGCCGCATGGTCGAGCAGGGCTTCACGGAATTCCAGACTCCCATCCTGACGGCCTCCTCCCCAGAAGGCGCACGGGACTTCCTCGTTCCGGCCCGTCTGCATCCCGGCAAGTTCTACGCCCTGCCGCAGGCTCCGCAGCAGTTCAAGCAGCTGGCGATGGTGGCCGGGTTCGACCGTTATTTCCAGATCGCCCCCTGCTTCCGTGATGAGGCCTCCCGTGCGGACCGCAGCCCTGGCGAGTTCTATCAGCTCGATTTCGAGATGTCCTTCGTCACGCAGGAAGACATTTTCAGCGTGCTGGAGCCGGTTCTGGCTGGCGTGTTCAACGAATTCACACCGGAAGGCTGGAAGATCACGGACGGGGCCTTCCCCCGCATCCCGTATGCCGATGCGATGCGGGATTACGGGTCCGACAAGCCGGACCTCCGCAACCCGCTCATCATCAGGGACGTGACGGAACAGTTCGCTGACTCCGGTTTCGGTCTGTTCGCCCGCATTGCAGCCTCTGGTGGCCGTGTGCGTGCCATCCCCGCACCGGGTGCGGGCAGCCGCCCCCGGGCGTTCTTCGACAAGCTCAATAACTGGGCACGGGATCAGGGGGCCGGGGGCCTCGGTTACATCATTTTTGATGAGGAAGGTGGCAAGGGGCCGATCGCCAAGAACCTGGAAGCTGACCGTGTCGAGAAAATCCGTGAAATCTGCGGCCTGAAGGCCGGTGATGCGGTCTTCTTTGCAGCGGGCAAGGGGGATGAGGTCGTCAAGTTCTCCGGCGTGGTGCGGACGAAGGTGGCGACCGATCTGGATCTCATCGAGAAGAATGCCTTCCGCTTCTGCTGGGTCGTGGACTTCCCGATGTATGAGCGCAACGAGGAAACGGGCGAGATCGACTTCTCCCACAATCCGTTCTCCATGCCGCAGGGCGGTCTGGAAGCCCTGAACACGCAGGACCCGCTGACCATCAAGGCCTATCAGTACGACATCGTCTGTAACGGTGTGGAGCTGTCCTCCGGTGCCGTGCGTAACCACCTGCCGGACGTGATGCTGCGGGCCTTCGAGATCGCCGGTTATGGCCCGGATGTGGTGGAGGCCCGCTTTGGCGGGATGCTCAATGCGTTTCGTTATGGTGCCCCGCCGCATGGTGGCGCTGCGCCGGGTGTGGACCGTATCGTCATGCTGCTGGCCGATGAGCCGAACATCCGTGAGGTCATTCTCTTCCCGCTGAACCAGAGCGGTGAGGACCTGATGATGGAAGCTCCGGCTCCGGTCGAGCCTGCCCGCCTGAAGGAACTTTCCCTCAAGCTGGACCTGCCCAAGCCGAAGCCCTCCGCTGGTGGCAGCAAAGCTCAGGAAAAGCAGGGCTGATTCTGGTTCTCTGATCTGTTGATCTGATCCGGGCAAGGCTGGGGCGGCGCGATCCGCTCCGGCCTTTTTCGTGTCAGGTGTTTCTTCCTGCGCCGCTCTGTCCCATTCTGGGAAAGAAAGGGAAGGAGACCTGTCATGAATTTTGATGAGATCATGCCGGATTATGTGCCGGAAATTGCACCGGCCGTACGGGAGGAGGTCATGACCATCCTGCGTCAGATCGAGCGGGACCATGATGTTGACATCCTGTTCGCCGTGGAGAGCGGCAGCCGTGCCTGGGGCTTTCCCTCACCGGACAGTGACTACGATGTCCGCTTCATCTACCGTCACAGGCTGGACTGGTACCTGTCCCTGAAGCCGGGCCGGGACGTGATCGAGCTGCCCATTTCCGATGATCTGGACGTGAATGGCTGGGACCTGCGCAAGGCCCTGAACCTGCTGACGAAACCCAATCCAACCCTGATGGAGTGGCTGGTCAGCCCGGTGCGTTATCTGTGGCGGGAGGAAGCGGATGAGCTGGCTGCTTTTGCCAGACAGGTCGAAGCTGGACTGAGCTGCCAGCTTCACTACCTGAATCTGGGCCGCAACAGCTGGAGACGGGCGATCCGGGAGGATGGCAGCACGCATTACAAGCGGCTCTTCTATGCACTTCGTCCAGCCATGGCCTTACGCTGGATGCGCCTGCATGAGCATGGCCAGCCTCCGATGAACTTTCAGGCCCTCTGTCAGGGCTGCGACCTTCCGGCCGCCGTGCTCAGGCCCATCCGGGAGCTGCTGCACCTCAAGTCCAGAAGCCGGGAGCAGCAGAGCGGCCCCTCCATTCCTGCCGTGAATGAGCTGATCGAAGCCGAATTCGCCCATGCCGAGGCCATGACCCTGCCAAGGCCGGGCATGGACGTGCATGAGCAGGCCGAAGCCTTGTTTCGGAAGCTGGTGAAAGCCGAGTTCTAGGAAAGGCTGACCACTACCGGCACATGGTCGGATGGCTTTTCCCGTCCCCGTTCGTCCTTGTCGATGGTGAAGCCGGTCAGGCGGTCGGCAAGGCGGGGGGAGAGCAGGGCATGGTCGATCCGCAGGCCGGAATTGCGCTGGTAGGCTCCCGCCTGATAGTCCCAGAACGTGTAATGCCGCCCAGCAGGGTGCAGGCAGCGCAAGGCGTCCGTCAGGCCGGACCAGAGAAGGCGGCGGAAGCCCGCACGGCTTTCCGGGCGGAGCAGGGCATCGTCCGGGGACAGGGCCTTGGGGGCGTAATCCTCTTCTGTCGGGCAGACATTGTAATCCCCGATGAAGGCAAAGGATCGTCCCTCTTTCTGCAGGGTCAGGGACCGCTGGTGCAGGGCCTCAAGAAAGTTCAGCTTCTTGGCGAAACCGGCGTCCCCGCCTGAATTGCCATTGGGCAGGTAGAGATTGCCGATGGTGACCCCTTCAAGCTCCGTCTCGATGTAGCGGGCCTCGTCACTCTCGAAGCCGGGCAGATGATCGGTCGTGACGGTCAGAGGGACACGGCTGATGAGAGCCACCCCATTATAGGCCTTCTGCCCCGCCACGGCGACGTGAAATCCGGCTTCCTCAAAGAGTTTCGGAAACTGGTGCGCCTCGCACTTGATCTCCTGAAGGCACAGCAGGGTGCAGTCCGGGTTACGGTCCAGCCAGTCCTTTACCAGATGGGCACGGGTGCGGATGGAGTTGATGTTCCAGCTGGCAAAGGTCAGGGACATGGGGTGGAGGGCCTCCAGAGTGAAAAGTCAGGCGAGGGAGAAGCTGCTGCCACACCCGCAGGATGAGGCGGCGTTGGGGTTGTTGACGGTGAAATGGGCACCCATCAGCTTGTCGATGAAGTCCAGCTCGGCCCCTTCCAGAAGGTCGAAGCTGACGGGGTCGATGAACACGCGGGCCCCGTCCTTTTCGATCAGATGGTCACCAGCCTCTTTCTCCCGCACCAGTTTGAACTGGTACTGGAAGCCATTGCATCCTCCGGCGAGAACGGACACACGCAGGGCCATGCCGTCCGGTTCGGACTGCTGGCTGATGATCTCTGCAATGCGGGCAGCTGCCGCCCCTGAAATGCTAAAATCGGCCACGGACAATCTCCATAATCATCACAAAATTTCACGCCATTGCAGCATACATGGCGGAGAGATGTTGACACTATAAGGCCGGCCGCCAAGAATCGAAACCGGAAAGGCTGTATGCTTCGTGCGGCCCGCTCGGATATGGGGATGGCAGATGGAAATGGCCAGATACGCAGTGCAGCGGCAGGGTGCCCGTGGGCGTCAGTTCACGGAGGAGGAGAGCCAGACCCGCACGCCGTGGCAGCGTGACAGGGACAGGGTGCTTCATTCATCCGGTTTCCGTCAGCTGCAGTACAAGACGCAGGTCTTCCTCAATCACGAGGGGGATTTCTTCCGTACCCGCCTGACCCATTCGCTGGAAGTTGCCCAGATTTCCCGTTCCATTGCCCGGACACTCGGTGTCAACGAGGACCTTGCGGAGGTGATCGCCCTGGCGCATGACCTTGGCCATACGCCTTTCGGTCATGCCGGTGAGGATGCGTTGCAGGCCGCCATGAAGGACTGGGGCGGGTTCGACCACAATATCCAGTCCCTCCGGCAGGTCACCGAGATCGAGGCCCGCTATCATGGTTTCGACGGCCTCAACCTGACATGGGAAACGCTGGAGGGGCTGGCGAAACATCACGGGCCTGTCCGCCGTCCTGCACCGTGGCTGGCCAGTTTTGATGGGCGCTACCCGCTGGAACTCTCCAGCCATGCCTCCGTGGAAGCGCAGATCGCCGCCATCTGTGACGACGTGGCCTATCACGGGCATGACCTTGATGATGGTCTCCGTGCCGGTCTTCTGAGTTTTGAGGACATCGAGGCGGTTCCCCTGCTGAAAACCTGCCTCGAGGAGGCCCGGTCTCTGAACTGGTCAGGGCATGGAGCGTTCGACCGTGACCAGCGTATCCGTCATGAAACGGTCCGGCGTGTCATCAATCGGCTCGTCAGCGACCTGATTGAACAGAGCCGGAAAGCTCTGGATGAGCTGAAGCCGCAGAGTGCCGATGACGTACGCCATGCGGGTCGTGCCATCGTCGAATTTTCTCCGGAAATGGCAGACCGGAACAAGGAAATCCGCACATTCCTTCACGCCCGGATGTATCGCCACTGGCGTGTCCGGCGGATGACCCGCAAGGCCCGCATCGCTCTGGCCGACATATGTGCCATTCTGGGGGATGAGCCGGAACTTCTGCCCACGCCCTGGCAGGAGCTGGCCCTGGAGCGGCGACGTGCAGGCAACGAGGCTGCTGCACGTCGTGTCGTGGCTGATTATATTGCCGGGATGACAGACCGTTTCGCCATGGAGGAACATCGCCGCCTGATGGACCTGTCCGTTCTGGGGTAAGAGGTTGCAAGAATCGCCTGTTCTGGCAGCGAGTGCCTGCTGGGCTGTTCCAAAAAGAGGCGGTGGCTTTTATAGTGGCACGGAACAAGGATGGCAGGCAGTTCTGGTGGCCTGTCATGTAGTGGATCATGACCCCCTTTCAGGGGATTTTGACAGGTTGGATAGAGAAAGTTGCAGAATATGGCCGGCATTGCCCCGACAGCATCATCCCCGGATTGTCTTTTCGCCATCATGCGGGAGAAGGTCGTAACAGCTCTCAAGGCCGTTCTGCCAGACCTGCCGGACGATGTCGCAGCCCGGGTGGAGGTCACGCCTCCCCGTGATGCCGCCCATGGGGACATGGCCACCAATGCCGCCCTGCTGGCCGCCAAGCCCGCAAAGCGCAAGCCGTTCGAAATCGCCAGGGAGCTGGTGGCCGAGCTGGCCGCCCTGCCGGAGATCGCCCATGTGGAGATGGCCGGTCCGGGCTTCGTGAACATGACGCTGAAGCCGGAGCTGTTTCACGATGTCGCCCGGGCCGTGCTGAAGCGTGGGGCCGCCTATGGGCGGTCCACCCTCGGGGCGGGGCGCCGTGCCAATGTGGAATATGTGTCCGCCAACCCGACAGGCCCGATGCATGTCGGTCATTGCCGTGGTGCTGTTGTGGGGGATGCGCTGGCCAACCTGCTGGAGGCGGCAGGTTTCAGGGTCACACGGGAGTATTATGTCAATGATGCCGGGGCACAGGTCATCGCCCTGACATGGGCCGCCTACTGGCGCTACCTTCAGGCCATCGGTACGGATATTCCTGCCGAGGAATTCGGAGAGCTGGCACCCAGCGGCCTGCAATATCAGGGTGAGTATCTCATTGCCGTCGGGCAGGCACTGGCCGAAAAGCATGGTCGCTCCCTCGCATCTGCCGATGGTGGCGTGGCCTCGGTAGACACATGGTTCGGGACCGTCCGTGCGGAAGCCCTTGAGCACATGATGGGCATGATCCGGGATGACCTTGCCGCTCTGGGTATCCATCACGAGATTTTCAGCAGCGAGGCCGAAGTGCTGAAGAGCGGCGAGGTTGATGCCGCCATTGCCAGCCTTGAGACGCGTGGCCTGCTTTACGAAGGCGTGCTGGAGCCCCCCAAGGGCAAGAAGCTGGAAGACTGGGAAGCCCGCCCGCAGACGCTGTTCCGTTCCACCGAATTCGGTGACGATCAGGACCGTGCCCTGCGGAAGTCTGACGGGTCCAACACCTACTTCGCCAATGATGTCGGCTATCACGCCCGCAAGGCGTCCCGCTCCGATCTGCTGATCGATGTTCTGGGAGCTGACCATGGCGGGTATGTCTCCCGCATGAGGGCTGCCGTCGCCGCCCTGACGGAAGGGAAGACGGATTTTGAGGTCGTCATGTGCCAGATCGTCCGTGTGGTGAAGGACGGTGAGCCGGTGCGCATGTCCAAGCGGGCCGGGACCTTCGTCACGCTGCGGGATCTGATTGATGAGGTGGGCCGGGATGCCGTGCGCTTCACCATGCTGACCCGCAAGGCCGATGCGCAGATGGAGTTCGACCTGAACGCCGTCGTGGCGCAGACCCGGGACAACCCGGTCTTCTACGTCAACTATGCCCATGCACGCTGCCGGTCCGTCCTGCGGTTGGGAGAAGAAACCTATGGTGCCGCCGCCGTGACGGACGAGGCGCTCGCCGGGCAGGACCTGTCCATCCTGACGGCGGATGAGGAGCTGGCCGTCCTGCGCCGCATTGCCAGCCTGCCACGGCAGGTCGAGGCTGCCGCTCTTGCCCGGGAGCCGCACCGCATCGCCACATACTGCATCGATCTGGCATCGGACTTCCATGCGCTCTGGAACCGGGGACGTGAGGAAACCAGCCTGCGTTTTATCCAGGATGATGCACCGGAGGCCAGCAAGGCCCGGCTGGCCCTCGTGGCCGCCATTGCCTCAACATTGCGGATCGGCCTTGGCATCCTTGGTGTCGAAGCCGTAGAGGAGCTGCGCTGAACCATGTCCATGCCGGACGATCACCATAACGACATAGCGCCCCCTCAGGCTGATGACCGCCTGGGGGGAGGAAGCCGCAGGCCGCCCCGCAGTCGCCCTGATGAATCTCGGGGAGAACGGGCCGAGGTACGGTCAGGCCTGCTGGCGTCGCTCATGGGGGGGCAGTCCGGCACACGGGGATTGATGCTGCTTGGCGTGATCGGGGCTGCGTTGCTGCTGGGGATTGGTGGGGTCTGGAGCTGGATGGCCAGCCATCATCCGTCTGGTGTTCCGGTCATCGGTCCGCCACCTTACCCTGTGAAGGATCGTCCGGCTGATCCGGGTGGCATGATGGTCATGGGTGATGACACCACGAAGAGCGATGTGACCGGTCGTGGAGCCGTGCATCTGGCTCCCCCGCCTGAACAGCCGGATGCCAGCCTGCTGGCCGGTCGTCTGGCACCGTCCGCCTCCGGGCCTGGGGCGGGAGAAGCGGCCCAGAAGGTAGCGTCTGCCAATAGCGGACCGGCAGGGGATGCAGTGTCGCCCGGGAAACAGGTGGCTGCCTCCGGAGGGGACGCGGATGCTGGAAAAGGTGGCGTGACCCAGGGCGGGGACATCCAGAGCACGTCCCTGCCGCCAGATGATACGGCGGATCAGACGGCAAAGGGAGATGTGGCGGATAAGGGGGCGTCCTCAGCCACAGTGTCCGCGCCGAAGAAGCGTGAGCCATCATCCGATGCTGGGGATGAGGCCGATGAGGCGGACAACAGCCCGGATGAGGCCAGCAGCAGGGTGGAGACGCCAAAGCGGAAGGCACCGCTGGCCCGCAAGGCTGCTGGGGATGATGTGTCTGATGAGGCGTTGCCGCCGCCTGTACCCGCCCGGGCAAAGCCTGCCACCCCGATGGTGTCTTCTGAGGGACCTCGCAGAAAGGCTGCTGAAACAGGTGCGGCAGGGCGGTATGAGGTCCAGCTTGCTGCTCTGGCCAGTGAGGATCAGGCCCGGCAGGAATGGAGCCGCCTGCGCCACAGGCTGCCCGACCTTCTGGGAGGGTATGATCCGGTCTACCGGAAGGTGGAACGGGACGGGAAAACCTTCATTCGGCTGCGCATAGGCGGGTTCGAAGACAGGGCGGCGGCACGCCAGCTCTGTGTCCGGCTGCATGCACAGGCACAGGCCTGCGCCGTGGCGACGAACTGATCGTGGCAGCATCAGCCAGTGAGTGACGCATTGCATCTCGTGCTGGAGGGATTCGAGGGACCGCTGGACCTTCTGCTTGACCTTGCACGTTCCCAGAAGGTGGACCTCCAGCAGATTTCCATTCTCCAGCTCAGTGAGCAGTATCTGGAGGTTGTGGAGCGGGCCCGGCAGGGGGCGGCGGCGCTGCGGCTGGAAATTGCGGCGGACTGGCTCGTCATGGCAGCCTGGCTGGCGTGGCTGAAGTCCCGCCTTCTTCTGCCCTCGGCCGAGCAGGATGATGAAGCGGAGGATGCTGCGGGCCAGCTGCATGAGCGGTTGATCGACCTGGAGCAGATGCACCGGGCGGCCGCCTGGCTGGAGGAACAGCCACGGCTGGGACGGGATGTTTTCGCCCGGGCCGAGGCGGAAAATCACACACGGATTGAAATGGCACCGCTGAAGGGGGATGTGCCGTCCCTTGTTCTGGCCTATCTGGCGGCACGGCGGCGGGGAGGGCGCAAGCGGACCTATTCCCCCCGTGTGGCACGGTACTGGAGTGCCCAGCAGGCGCGGGAGGCTCTGGCCCGCCTGCTGGGGCGCAGGCGGGTGGCAGGCTGGCAGTCCCTGACAGATGTTCTGCCAGAGCTGATGGAAGGTGGAGCGCTGGAGAAGCGGGCTGCTTTGGCCGGTGCCCTGATGGCCGGGCTGGAAATGGCCCGTGGCGGCAGGCTGGAGCTGCGGCAGGACAGGGCCTTCGGCACTATTGAATGGCGGGAAAGAGAGGAGACCGGGCATGAATGAGAGAGGGCCAGCCTTTCAGCAGCTCCCGCCGGACATGGCCGGGCAGGATGAGTTTGCCAGAGCTGTAAGCCTCGTGGAGGCTCTGCTTTTTGCCAGTGCAGGGCCGGTGACGGCCAGCAGCATTGTGGGGCTTCTGCGGGAGCAGGGGCTGGAGGCACAGGCCGACAGTCCGGGTGCCGTGCTGGATGGGGTAGCCCAGCGGTACAGGGGCCATGCGGTGGAGCTTCAGGCCATTTCCGGTGGCTGGCAGTTTCGGACGAGAGCCATGTTCGGCCCGGCTCTGGCACGGGTGATCGAGCGGCCGAGACGGCTGAGCCAGGGGACACTGGAGGCTCTGGCCATCGTGGCCTATCACCAGCCCTGCACCCGGGTGGAGATCGAGACGATCCGCGGGGTCCGGCTGGGGCAGAGCATTCTTGATACATTGCTGGAGGAAGGGCTGATCACGCCCAAGGGTCGCAAGGAGGTACCGGGCCGTCCCGTACTGTGGGGAACGACGCCCCAGTTCCTGAAACTGTTTGGCCTTGCAAGCCTTGCAGACCTGCCCCGTAGGGAGGAATTGCTTTTCGAGCCTTCTTCCGATGGGGCGGGAACTGGGCTAGAAGACACCATACAGCCTTCATGAGGGGAGATGGCCACCGATGTTCGACCTGAGCTGGACAGAAATTGCCCTTCTGGCGATCGTGGCCCTCGTCTGCATCGGCCCCAAGGACCTTCCGGTAGCCATGCGGACCCTGTCCAGAGCCATAAAGGGCATCCGTCGGTTGGGGGCAGAGTTCCAGCAGCATATTGATGAGATGGTCAAGGAGGCGGATCTCAGCGAGGCGAGGGACCAGCTGCGGGAGATCAGGCAGTTCAGCCCACGGGAGCAGCTGCGCAGGGCCATTGACCCGGACCGCTCGCTGGACAGGCAGCTGGATGTTGGGCGGCAGGAAGGGATGCCCATGGCGCCACCACCGCCACCACCGCCCGCACCGGGCAGTGAGGAGTTGGGGGGCTCCCGGTCCCATGTTCCCCCCGCCCAGCCTCATAACGCCCGTATGCAGGCACAGGCAGAAGCGCTGGAGCGTGCCCCGGCCATCCTTCCTCCGACAACAGCCCTGCGGTTGATCGAGGAATCCCGTTACTGGCACCGTCCGGCATTTCTTCCGCCGGAGATTGCCCTGCATAATGGTCGTCGTGCGGCCATCCTGACAGCAGCCCAGCCCTCTGAGAGCATGAAAGGAGAGCCGCAGCATGGTTCAGCCTGAGACATCCGGTGATACGGCACGGACACCCGCCCAGCAGGTGGAGCAGCCTGCTGGGGCGCCGGGAGACGGAACGGTGCCAGGGCAGGCGCAGGAGCGCAGCGTGGCCGGTGATACGCCCATGCCTCTGCTTGATCATCTGATGGAACTGCGGCGGCGGCTCATCTGGTCTCTGGCAACCTTTGTGGTGGCCTTTCTCGTCTGCTATCATTTTTCCGGCGAGATATACCGGTTTCTGGCGGCGCCTCTGGCCAGCATCATGCGGCAGAAGGGCGAGCAGCCGCATCTCATCTATACCGCCCTGTACGAGGCTTTCTTCACCTATGTGCGTGTGGCCGTGTTCGGGGCGTTCTTCCTGTCTTTTCCCATGATGGCCATCCAGGCATGGATCTTCATTGCGCCGGGTCTGTACCGCAATGAGAAGAAGGCGTTCGCCCCGTTCCTGATCGCCACGCCGCTGCTGTTTCTGGCCGGGGCGGCGCTGGCCTATTATCTGGTCTTTCCGTTTGCGTGGAAGTTCTTCCTGTCCTTCCAGCAGCTTGGTGGTGAGAACCAGATGGGGATTGAACTTCAGGCCCGCGTGTCGGAATATCTGAATCTGGTCACGAAGATGATCATGGCCTTTGGCATCTGTTTCGAGCTGCCCGTGGTGCTGACCCTTCTGGTCCGGGCCGGACTGGTGGGTACGGCCCTGCTGCGGCGCATCCGCCGTTATGCCTATGTGGGTGCCTTCGCCATTGCGGCGGTCATCGCCCCGCCGGATGCCATCACCATGCTTGGGCTGGCCATACCGCTGGTCGGGCTGTACGAGGTGTCCATCCTTGCCGCCCGCATGGTCGAGCCGAAGCCGGTTACGGCCGATGACGATGATGAGGCCCTGCCCGAGCGTGGGGACGCCGCCTGAAGGCGACATTTCCCCGGCAGGGGAAACTGGTATAGACAGACCCTGACAGTTGTAGAGACCCAGCGGAGTATCCCGACCCATGCATGACCTCAGAGCCCTACGTGCAGACCCCGCCGCTTTTGATGCCGCCCTTGCCCGTCGTGGCCTGCCCGCCGTGGCTGAATCCCTCGTGAAGGAGGATGAGCAGCGCCGTGCCGCCCTGGCCGAGTTGCAGGAGGCACAGGGGCAGAGAAAAGGGCTGGCCAAGGAAATCGGACAGGCCAAGCGCAAAGGTGAGGATACGGCTGGGATTGAGGCTCGTGGTGCTGCCCTTCGGGACCAGATCGCCACTCTGGAAGCCCGTGCCAATGAGATACAGAAGCGTATCGATGATGTGCTCCAGCAGCTGCCGAATCAGCTGGATGCAAACGTGCCTGATGGCCGGGATGAAAACGACAATGTGGTCGTGCATCAGCGGGGGGAGGTGCCGTCCTTCGCTTTCGAGGCGAAGCAGCATTTCGAGCTGGGCGAGGCTCTGGGCATGATGGACTTCCCCTCCGCGGGAAAAATTGCCGGGTCCCGCTTCGTGATGCTGCGGGGCGCCCTGGCCCGGCTGGAGCGGGCACTGGGGCAGTTCATGCTGGATACCCATACGGGTGAATTCGGTTATGAGGAAGTGACTGTCCCTCTGCTCGTCAATGATGCAGCCATGTATGGCACGGACAAGCTGCCGAAATTTGCCGAGGATTCCTTCCATACCGATGATGGCCGCTGGCTGATCCCGACCGGTGAAGTGCCGCTGACGGCTTCCGTCATGGGGGACATCCTGCCCGCCGAGAGCCTGCCACGCCGCATGACAACCCTTTCCACCTGTTTCCGGTCCGAGGCCGGGTCGGCAGGGCGGGACGTGCGGGGGATGCTCCGTCAGCATCAGTTTACCAAATGTGAGCTTGTGTCCGTCGTAGCACCGGAGGAGAGCGACGCGGAGCATGAGCGCATGACCCGTGCTGCCGAAACGGTGCTGGAAAGGCTGGGCCTGCCCTTCCGCCGGGTGCTTCTCTGTGCCGGGGATACGGGCTTTGGTGCGGCAAAGACGTACGATCTGGAAGCCTGGCTGCCGGGGCAGCAGGCATGGCGTGAGGTGTCGTCCTGCTCCAACACGAGGGACTTTCAGGCCCGCCGCATGAATGCCCGGATGCGCCGGGAGAAGACGACGGTTTTCGTCCATACCCTCAACGGCTCCGGCCTTGCTGTGGGCCGGGTCATGATCGCCCTGATGGAAGTCCACCAGCAGGAAGATGGCAGCATCAGGGTGCCGGAGGTTCTGCGCCACTACATGGGTGGTCTGGACGTCATCCGGGCCTGAAAAAGCAGGAGGGATCATCCGTATCGGCTGGGATATGGATGATTGCCTGATGGTGCTTGAGGCCTGAAAAATATTTCCATTGAGTCATGAGCCTGCTTGCTGGTCAGTGGCGGGGGGCCTGTGATAGATGTCGTGGACTTGATCATGTGCAGGCGGCATGGACGCTCTGGCATATTTTGTTTTTCAGGATAACTCATGACACTGCTTCGTTTTCTGGGATGTGCCTTTGCTGTGGGTACATTGGCCCTGTCTGCCTGCTCATCATCTATCGGGCCACACAACATGCGGCGCGACCGGCTGGATTATGAGAAGGAGATGAGTCGGCAGCAGAATCAGGAGATGCTCTTCAACATCGTGCAGCTCCGCTATTCCCTGTCACCTACATTGATCGAACCGACACAGATCATCTCGGCCTATACGGCAGAGACGAATACCAGTGCGAACATCAGCGGTACGCCCTGGATTCAGGGTGCCGGGGGAACACTGGGCGGCTCGCTGGGCTATTCCTATAGTGACAGCCCGACGGTGACGTATCAGCCGGTTTCCGGGATGCAGTTCTCGGTCAACATCCTGCGGCCCATCTCACCGCAGACGCTTCTGCCGCTGATTTCCAGCGGTCTGCCGGTCGATACGCTGTTGCAGATGACGATGCAGTCCATCGGTCCAGCCAGCAACACGACCAGCACGATTGCCGGGACGGAAGGCAAGGAAGCTTCCATCCGTTTCACCTATCTGCTGCGGGCACTGCGGAAACTCCAGGCAGGCAATGCGCTGAGTATCCGGAGCATTGCGCCGACACCGGCAACCAAGACGCAACCCGCTCAGCCAGAACGGACCTTCATCCTGCTGCCCCACAGCAGTGCGCCGGAGATTACCGAGCTTCAGGGGCAGGTGCGGCAGGCTCTCCAGTTGCCACCGGGTTGTGAACAGGCCGAGGTCATCTACGGCCGTACGGCGGATCATCCGGGCCAGGTGGCGATGGTGACACGTTCCATGCTGTCGATCTGGGAAGACGTTGCGAGCACGATGGAAGTGCCGAAAAAGATGGTGGACAAGGGGATCACGGCTCCGTCCGTGGTCCGTGGTCCGAACGAACCGCAGCCGGCCATCATCATTCATTGCAGTCCGGAAAAACCCAGCAACGAGCAGGCTTATACCTCCGTCGAGTATGAGGGATCATGGTACTGGATTGCCAAGGATGATCTGGCCAGCAAGCTGGCTTTTTCGATGCTCCAGTTCATTCATGCCATTGCAGAGACAGCTTCTGCCAAAGGGGCCATGGTCACCATTCCCAGCCGCTGAGGCTGACTGGCTGACCTGAAACAGGAACGGGCGTGCCTTGTGAAAGGCCCGCCCGTTTTTTGTGGTGGATTATTCCTTCCTGCGCCGTTTGTGTGGTTTTTTCTTCTCGAAGCCTCCAGCCTTGCCTCGTGGCCCTTTGGGCCGACCATGGTTTTCCTGGCGCCCGGGAGGGCCAGTCCGGCGGCCCTGATGACGGCGGGAGGATTCACGCATCCGGCTCTGGGTGCGGAGAACCTGTTCGATCCATTCATCAAGAATGGCGGCATTGCGTTCGGCAACGATGAGTTCCGGATAGTTCTCTGGGAAGCGCATGGCCAGCCACCGCCATGTGACAAGGCGACGATGGCGTTTCTCGGCCCGTTCCAGCTCTTCCCGCCCGGCCGTGGCCGCAGCGGGGAGGCGGCCCGTGCCGGGGGGGAAGATGCGCTGCCCACGGGCATGGAGGGCGGCCCATTCCACAAGGCGGGGGATGCCGTTGTCCCGTGTGTTGATCGGGCACATGGCGTAGGTCCAGCGGGTGGAGAGGTCCAGCCCGTCCACGCCTTCCAGTGCGGCGGCAATTTCCAGAGCCTGCTCCATGTCGGCCAGACGGTAATTTGGGTCATCAGGGCGGAGGACGGCCCGCTTGATGCGGGTCAGCACGCCGTAAAGGCTGTCTGATCCCATTTCCTGCGCAACGGCCTGCACGATGTCCGCATCGGGCTGGACGAGGGGGCGGAGTTCCAGCGTGGGTTCCGGCGGAGCGTCCAGCATCTGGCGGATGAAGCTGGGGCGGCCTGCCCCTTCCAGCACGCAGACCAGCCCTTCCTCATGCTTGCCGAAACGGCCTGCCCGTCCACCGATCTGTTTGACTTCCTGCGAGACAAGGTTGCGTGTCTGCCGTCCGTCATATTTGCGCAGCGTGCTGAACACCACCCGGCGGATGGAGAGGTTGAGGCCCATGCCGATGGCATCCGTCGCGATGAGGATGTCCGCTTCACCCCGGTTGAAGCGGGCGGCCTCGGCCCGGCGGACTTCCGGGCTTAGGGCACCATAGATGACGGCGACCCGGCGGTTATGGGCCATCAGTTCGGCACGGAGGTCCAGCACGTCCCGGCGGGAAAAGGCGATGAGGGCATCACCGGCCCGCAGGTCCGTCAGGGCCAGTGTTCCGGCGGGGCGGAGCGGGCTTTTGCGCTCCAGATGGATCTCATCCACCGGGTCATTGCAGAGTTCGGCAATGCGCTTGACGAGCGGGATGCAGTCCGCCGCTCCGAGGATGAAGACGTGCCGTGCCGGAACGCCCATGATGGCGGCCGTCCACGCCGCTCCCCGGTCCGGGTCGCTGAGCATCTGGGCTTCATCAATGATGGCTACGTCAACAGGGTTGCTGAAGGGGCACATCTCCACCGTGGCGGCCAGATGGCGGGCCGTGGGGTCGATGATGCGCTCTTCTCCGGTTGTCAGTGAGGCCGGAACACCCCGGCTGAGCATGGCTTCCCGGAATTCATGGGCCAGCAGCCGCAGGGGGGCGAGGGCCAGACCGCTCTCTGCCTGGGAGAGGGCCTCCAGTGCCGTGTGGGACTTGCCGGAATTGGTCGGGCCGGTCACCAGCGTGATGCGGCGTTTCAGCGCACGGGCAGTGCGGAAATGGGCGGCGAAGCGGTCCAGTGCGGCGACACGGGCGATGGCCGCATTGCCCTTGCGGGCCTGCGGGCTGTCATCATAGCCGTCACTCTCCTTCTGGCCCGTGCCACGTCGCCAGCTGTTGAGCAGGGGGCGGCATTTTTTCAGCTCTGCCGGGTCGAAATGGAAAATCTCCAGCCCGTCCGGCTGCATGTCCCGCTTGGCGACGGGGATGCGGTTCTCGGCGATCCAGCGCAGGGCCTCCCGGCGGGAGCAGTGCAGCAGGGATGGAACCTTCTCGAAGCCGACAAGGGTGGCTTCCCAGTCCCTGATCTTCTGGAGTTCCCGTGCCCGGCGGGCTTCGGCCCTGGCCCGGATATCTTCCTGCTCCCGTGCCCGGCGTTCCTCCTCAAGGATCATCTCATCCTCGAAGCCAAGGTCCACGCCACCAAAGGCCCGGGCGATGCTGTGGGAGAGCCGTTCAATCTGCGTGCCGGAGAGGAAGGTGCCGACATCGGCAAAGTCCGCCCGCATGTCGTCCAGCACCCGCAGGGGGGTGTCTGCCATGTCCCGCCAGCGTTCTTCCAGCACGCTTTCCAGCACGGCGTTCTGGCCGTTCTCGTCAATCAGCGGATCGCTGATGCGTTCGGCCGCCAGAAGGACATCGGCCTTGCGGACCCAGACATCTCCGTTGCGATGGGCACGGTTCATCATGCCACTGGCCCAGCTGCGGCGGCGGACCTGGCAGAGCGCATGGAGCAGCTCGGCCTCGTTGATCTCCGTCTTGTCGGCTCCCAGCCGGCGGGCGACCTGCCGCAGGAGGGCGGCCCGTTCCCGTGGGGTGATGGCCAGGTGCGCCCCAAAGGCAGATTCAGCCTGTTCGAGGGCACGTTCTGCCGGGGAGGCGGGGGTGAAGGAGGAGGGATCGTGGGGCTGGGAACTGTCTGTCATGCAGGTGTTTTCAGGAGGGCAGGGCCGGGAAGTCAAGAGAAAAGGGGGCATGGCGTCCCGTTTCTGGTGACAATCGGGTAAAAGAAAGGCATGTTGTCGAACATGCTGGTCGGTGCCCCCGGTCTCCGGGTGGTGCCGTGCCCTGTTGACTGAACATGATGTGATTTTTGCATTTCTGGAGATGACGACGGATCATGAGCACGCCTTACCCCGCTGAATCCGCCCCCACACCCGTGATTGATGAGCCGTTGACCGGCCTTGTCCCCTTTGAAGGGCATGAGGGCCAGTATCGCCTTGTCGAACCGACCAAGGAATATGGTCACCTCTATCCGGCCAAGGTCCAGCAGGTCCATCACTGGACGAACCGCCTTTTCAGCTTTACAACGACTCGTGACCCTGGCCTGCGTTTCTCCAACGGCCAGTTTGCGATGATTGGCATCGAGGTGGAGGGCAAGCCGCTGCTGCGTGCCTATTCTCTTGCTTCCGCCAACTATGAGGACCAGATGGAGTTCCTCTCCATTGCCGTGGAGAATGGCCCGCTGACCTCCCGCCTGCGTCACGTCAAGGTGGGTGACACGGTGCTGATCGGCCGCAAGCCGGTGGGGACCCTGCTGCTGGACAACCTGAAGCCGGGCCGCAATCTGTATTTCCTCTCCACCGGGACAGGTCTTGCGCCGTTCCTGAGCCTCATCAAGGACCCGGACGCCTATGACCGTTATGAGAACGTGATTCTCACCCATACGGTGCGTGAGCGTGGCGAGCTGGCCTATCGTGATTACATCACGAACATCCTGCCCAAACATGAGTTCCTTGGTGAGGATGTGGCCGCCAAGCTGAAATATTATCCGGCTGTCACCCGTGAGGAGTTCCCCGTGCAGGAGCGCATCACGGCCCTGATCAATAACGGGCGCATCTTCCGTGACCTGAACATTGACGAGCTGGACCCCGAGCATGACCGCGTGATGATCTGCGGGTCCCCGGAGATGCTGGCCGATACCCAGAAGCTGCTGGAAGAGCGTGGCTTTGAGGAAGGCAACATGAGCCGTCAGGGCTCCTATGTGGTCGAAAAGGCTTTTGCCGAGCGGTAAAGGCGAGGCTGTAAAATCAGCGGACCCGTAAGCGGGCAGGTTCGAGCGGGTATGAGTAGGCGATGTGTGGCGGGGCCCCTCACGCATCGGTGAAGCCCCTCGGGCCTGCCCGTTCTGCTATCTGGTGGAAACGGGTCATGCAGGTGTGGCGATAATCAGGGCCTGTTTCCCCTGGCTGAAGGGGGAGAGGTGGGAGGAACGTTATGCAGGATTATGATCTCTTTGTGATCGGTGCGGGGTCGGGCGGGGTGCGCTGCGCCCGCATTGCAGCCCAGAATGGTGCCCGTGTGGGTATTGCCGAGCGCAGACACTGGGGTGGTACCTGTGTCAATCTGGGCTGTGTTCCCAAGAAGCTGATGGTCTATGCAGCCGAAACGGGCCGGATGATCGAGGATGCCCCGGCGTTCGGCTGGGATGTGCAGCGCCCGTCCTCCTTTGACTGGTACGGCTTCCTTGCCGCCAAGGACCGGGAAATCGAGCGGCTGAATGGCATTTATGTCTCCATGCTGGAGAAGGCCGGGATCGACCTCTACACGGGTGATGCCCGGCTGCTGGATGCCAATACGCTGGAGATCGGCCCGTCCGTTCTGGCACCGGAGGCTCCGGTCCAGCGCATCCGGGCCAGGAAGATCGTGCTGGCACCTGGCTCCACCCCCGTGCGGCTGGATATTCCGGGTGCTGAGCTGGCCATCACCTCTGATGAGCTGTTCCATCTGCCCGAGCGGCCCCAGAGGGTTGCCATCATTGGCGGCGGTTATATCGGGGTGGAATTCGCCGGGATTCTGGCGGGCATGGGCTCGCAGGTGGACCTGTTCTACCGCCAGCCCCTGCCACTGCGTGGATTTGATGAGGAAGTCCGTACGCATCTCAGGGAGCTGATCGACCTGCATGGCATCACCCAGCATCCGGGCACCTCGCCGGTCCGTCTGGAGGATATTGGTGGCGGCAGGGCCGTCCGTCTGGTGATGGATGACGGGGCCTCTTACGAGGTCGATGCGGTCATCATGGCTACGGGGCGCCGGGCTGCCGTGGATTCTCTGGGGCTGGATGCCGCAGGTGTGGCGGTGGAGAAAGGACATGTCGTGGCGGGGGTGGATGGCAGGACCAATGTGCCCTCCATCTATGCCATCGGGGATGTCAGGGATCAGTACAACCTGACCCCTACTGCCATTGCGGAAGGTCACATGCTGGCCGAGCAGCTCTTCAATCCGCAGGGGCGGACATGGTCCTTCGAGACCCTGCCGAAGGCCGTCTTCTTCTCATCCCCCGTGGGTGTCGTGGGGATGAGCGAGGAAGAGGCAGCCAAAACGCATGATCTTGCCATCTATACGTCCCGCTTCACCCCCATGCGGCAGACGCTGCCCAAACGGGCCGGGAAGATACTGATGAAGCTGGTGGTGGACCGTCACAGTGATGTGGTGCTGGGTGCCCACATGGTCGGGCCGGATGCTCCTGAGATCATCCAGATGCTGGCCATTGCCGTGACGGCGAAGCTGACAAAGAAGCAGCTGGACCAGACCGTGGCCCTGCACCCCAGCACGGCAGAAGAGTTCGTGACGATGAGGACGCCCACCCGTCTGGTGGACCGCCACTGAACGGGCAGGCAGGAGGACAGGGCGGATCATGAACTGGCTCAAGTTACAGCCGAATACCCTGAGTGCCGTTCTGTTCTCCCTGCGGACGACCATCGCCTCGCTTGTGGCACTGGCCATCGCCTTCTGGATGGAGATGGGATCGCCCCAGTGGGCTGCCATGACGGTCTGGATCGTGGCGCAGAATTCCCGTGGGATGAGCCTTTCCAAAGGGCGCTGGCGCATTGCCGGAACCCTGCTGGGCATGGTGGGAGGCATCAGCCTGATAGCGGTAGCCCCGCAGCATCCGTGGATTTTCTTTGTGTTGCTGGCCGGCTGGGTTGGCTGGTGTACCGGCATGGCCTGCATGCTGGAGAATTTCCGGGGTTATGCCATGGTTCTGGCCGGTTATACCGGGGCCATCATTGCTGTCGGTGCTTCGGAACATCCCGATCAGGTCTTCTATATTGCCATGGCCCGCGGGTCTTACATCCTGCTGGGTGTGGTGTGTGAAATGGTGGCAGGAATGGTCACCGTGCCGGGGGCAGACCGGGTGGCCCGTACGGACCTCCAGCAGCGTATGGCTGCCCTGCTCAGCCAGACAGCCGCGGCTCTGGCCCTCATCCTGCGTCAGGACGAGAAGGGTGTGGCGGAGATGACCCGCATTCTTGGCTCGTTGCAGGGGTTCAATGATCAGCTTGAATTCATCCGTATTGATTCCCGTCATGCAGGCGAAGAGGCGGATCAGGCCTATGTGACGCTGGAGCGTGTTTCCTTCGTGCTGGCCCGTGGGGTGGGGGTCCGCTCCCGTCTTGCATCAGCACCGCACATACCGGCCCGGCTGGCAGCCGGCCTGGAACGTGTCGCCGGGGAGCTGGATGGCATCGCAGCCCTGCTCAGGCAGGACACGGCTCATGTCATGGCTGGGCTGGGCCAGCTTGAAACCATGCTCCAGGAAAATCATGACGAGCTGGAACGCTGCCTCTCCCGGGATGATGAGGATGCTCTCCAGCAGGGTATTGTTGGGGTAGGGGTGGAGATCATGCTCATTGATTTCCGCTCGGCGGTGGAGTCCCACTATGCAGGTCTGCGGAAACTGCCCGCCCTGAAACGCCATCGCATAAAACGTCAGGCGGATGGGCGGCTTGCAACCATCAACGCCATCCGGGCTGCCGTGGCCATATTGATCGGCGCCTTTGTCTGGGAGGTGACGGCATGGTCCTATGGGGGGGCTTACATGAGCCTGCTCAGCGTGGTGTGCGCCCGGTTCGCAATCATGAACAACATGATCCTGATCAGCAAATATTTCTTCTATGGGGCTGTCTGCTCCGTACTGGCCAGCATTATTCCGGTTTTCCTGGTCATGCCCATCACGTCGGACTATGCCGTTTTCGCCATACCGGTTGCCGTGCTGATGTTCCTCGGGGGGCTGGCACTGCGTATACCCGCTCTGGCAGGGGTTGCAGCGTCCTATGTCAATTTCTTTCCGTGGGTTCTAACTCTGGACAATCAGGCCAGGGTGGATGAGGTGACATGGTTCAACCAGTCACTTGCCCTGTTGCTTGCCTTGTGGAGCGGTGTGCAGGTGTTCCGCACGGTTCTGCCTTTCTCCGTGACACAGGCATGGGTACAGTTGCGGCGGCAGCTGGTCAAGGAGATTCAGAAGCTGAAAGAGCCCCTGCGGGGACGGGCCCAGACCCAACGGCTCTGGACCAACGAGACAACCCTGCGGATGGAGCAGATCATCCGTTTTGCGGGCCAGATCCCGCAGGATGAGGTTGACAGCATGATTCGTGGCACGCTGGCCGTCATGACGGTCGGGCGGAACCTGTTGACCCTGCGGGACCTTGTTGCGCTCGGGCGTCTGCCCCCAAGTGCCCTGGCCGCCGGGGAGCATATGGTCCGGGACATCATCCATCTGACTGAACAGGGGCAGGAAAGCAGCCCGATGACGGTGGAAGAGTTCACGCAGGAACAGGCCCATCTGGAAACTGTCTTCCATGGCAGTAGAGGGCTGTCCCGCCGGCGGGACCTTGCTGCCGGGATAGGCTGCCTCAGGATCATCCGCTTTGAGTATCAGACAAGCCGGACGTTCTTTCTCAGGGGGTATGGCGCCGCAGCAGGGCAGGTACTGGGGGCAGGATGAAAAAAGCCCCGTCTCCCAGTGGGGAGACGGGGCTTTTCCGGGGGCGGGCTGACCGTTTACAGGTCGCTTTTCCCCTCAGAAACCATTGCCGCGCGGGGCGACCCAGCCATTGCCGGTAGCGTCACCCACCTGGCCACTCTGGATGGGGTTGGTATCCTGATAGGAGCTGCCGAATTTGCCGAGATTGCTGCCCGTGACAGCATCACGGTTGGAGCGGAGATGGGCCTCGTGCTCCGGGTCCGGGCCATTTTCGAACTCCGTGGAGGGAACATCCTGATAGCCCGGCGGCGGCGGACGATGCCCCCGGGCACGGAAGTGCTCACCACCTTTCACGGCGTTTTTCTGTGCCTGCTGGGCAGCCTGTTTTGAGGAGGTAGTGGCGGGGTTGTCCTGATAGGGGGTGCTGAAATGGACCGTCTGGGCCATGGCACCCGGCATAGCAGCCGGAACAAGAGCCGCAAGACCGAGGGCAGCCGTCACGGCTGTCAGGCATCTGGAGACTGAATGAAAAGGCGAAGCCATGTGTGTTCTGTTCCTGCGTAGATGGGAAGTACTTCCTTCCCCCATATATCCTTTCAGGCGGCGGGATGATCAAGCCTTTTCAGGGTAAAATGATGAAGGAACCGCAGGGCGGTCATGGCATGGCCGCATGGGCGAAAGGAGCCGGGTTGAATATTTTGCGGCCTGCTCTACCATTCAGCGGACATTTCGGTCATAAAATCACCCACTGGAATGACAGCTCCAACCATTACGTTACGGGCGGCCCATCCCATGAGCAGGGTCGCTTCCCTTGTCGCAGGAGAACAAGATGCAGCAGTCAGACGGGCACAGCAGCACGACACAATGGTCACCGGCCAGCTGGCGCCTGCGTCCGATCCGTCAGGCCCCGACCTATGAGGATGGGGCAGCCCTTGCCGCAGTGGAAGAACGTCTGCATCGCTATCCGCCGCTCGTTTTTGGCGGGGAGGCCCGCCGCCTGAAAGAGCGTCTGGCGGCTGCCTCCCGCGGGGAGGCCTTCGTTCTTCAGGGAGGGCCTTGTGCCGAAAGTTTCGGGGAGTTCACCGGGGACATCATCCGGGATACGTTCCGTGTCCTGTTGCAGATGGCTGCCATCCTGACCTTCTCCGCCAAGGTTCCGGTCGTGAAGATCGGGCGCATGGCCGGGCAGTATGCCAAGCCCCGTTCTTCCGATGTGGAGAAGCGGGATGGCGTGGAGCTGCCCTGCTACCGTGGTGACAATGTCAATAGTCCGGAATTCACTGCCGAGGCCCGCAGGCCGGACCCGGCCCGTATGGAGATGGGCTATTTTCAGGCGGCAGGCGTGCTGAACCTGCTGCGGGCCTATTCCCGGGGCGGGTTTGCCAATCTGCATGACATCCATCGCTGGAATCTGGACTATGTCCGCAACTCCCCGCAGGGTGAGCGTTATGAGCAGCTGGCCTCCCAGGTGGAGGATACGCTGGCCTTCATGAAAGCCTGTGGCGTGGAGGACAATGCCCCGCATTACGACGAGGTGGAGTTCTATACCTCTCATGAGGCCCTGCTCCTGCCGTATGAGCAGGCTCTGGCCCGTGTGGATGAGGTGACAGGCCGCCATTATGGCCTGTCGGCCCATTTCCTCTGGATTGGCGACCGTACCCGCCAGCCGGAGGGGGCGCATGTGGAGTTCCTGCGTGGGGTGGACAACCCGATCGGCATCAAGGTCGGGCCGACCACGACCATTGAGGACCTCCAGAAACTTCTGGAAATCCTTAATCCGCAGGATGAAGCAGGCCGCATCACGCTCATTTCCCGCATGGGCCACAGCAAGGTGCGTGAGCTCCTGCCCCCGCTGCTGGAGGCCGTGCGCAGGACAGGCCGGACCGTGACATGGATATGTGACCCCATGCACGGCAACACCACCACGTCGTCCAACAAATACAAGACCCGTGCTTTCGAGCATGTTCTGGACGAGATCATGGGCTTCCTTGATGTGTTCGAGCAGGCCGGTGTGGTGCCCGGTGGTATCCATCTTGAGATGACCGGCAGCGACGTGACGGAATGTACGGGTGGTCCCCGGTGTCTGACGGATGCCGATCTGCCGACCCGGTACACGACATTCTGTGACCCGCGGCTGAATGCCGAGCAGTCTCTGGAGATCGCCTTTCAGCTTTCAGACCGGCTGAAGCGTATTTTCGAAAAACGCTGAAGGTGTCCGCCCGGCCGTAAGCGCAGGATCGGCCCAGTTCTGTCAGGGGAGACAGCGTGATGAGTTGGAAACAGACTCTCGAGCAGGCCTGCAGCCCGCAGGAGGCGTTGGATGCGCCGCAGATCGAGGGACGGACGGATGCCTATTTCCTGCGGATGCGGGACATCGTCAGCCAGTTTGGCGATTGTGAGGTCACCTATGCCGTGTTCGTCCGCCGTCCAGTCGTGGCGGCCTATGGGCTGGCCCTGCAATGGGTGCAGAATGTCGCCCGTCATCAGGGTTTTTCCGTCAGGATCACGGAGGTGCATCCAGAAGGTACATGGGTCGGAGCAGGGGATCCGCTCTTCTATCTGACAGGGTCGCTTGTTGCGCTGGCGCCGTTGGAGACGTTGCTGCTCCAGAAGACGGGTGCTGCCTGCGTGGCAGCTCATAACGCCTACCAGATGGCCCTTGCCCTGCCGAAGGTGCCTTTTCTGGCGATGGATGCCCGTCACTGTGCCGGTGGTGAGATGCAGGAGCTGATGGCCTATGCTGCTGCCGTGGGGTCACGGGCGGCACAGGCGGAAGGGGCCGTGGGCTTCATCGGCAATGCCAACCATGCCACGGCCCGTTTTTTCGGGCAGGAGCGTGGATTGGGGACCATGCCTCATGCCTTCATCGGTTATGCCGGGTCTACCCTGCGGGCGGCGGAAATGTATGTGGAGCGTTTCCCTGATGAACCTTTGACTGTGCTGGTGGACTATTTTGGGCAGGAAGTGACGGACATGCTGGAAGTCTGTCGCCGCTTTCCGGAAAGGGCCGCCGCAGGTGAGTTGAGTGTGCGGCTGGACACGCACGGAGGGCGCTTCCTCGAAGGGCTGGACCCGCAGCGTTCCTATGAGGTGCTGGAGCGGAACACGCCAGGCACCATCCGCCGCTACCGGTCGGAAAAGGAGCTGCGCTATCTGGTAGGGACGGGCGTTTCTGCGGCCGCCATCTGGCGGATGCGGGAAGCGTTGGATGAGGCAGGTTTTCCGAAGGTGAAAATTGTCGTTTCGTCCGGGTTCGGTATTTCCAAATGCATGGCCATGCATGATGCTTCTGCACCGATCGACATTGTGGGGACGGGGTCGTTCCTGCCGGATCGTTGGTCAGAAACCTACGCCACGGCTGATATTGTTTCCTACGACGGTGAGCCGAGGGTGAAGATCGGGCGTGAGTTCCTTCTTCAGAAAATTCAGGAAAGGGCCGGATGATGAATGACGAGGATAAAGAAGCCAGACGGGCTTTCATCAATGGAATCCGGGGCGGAGAAAGCGGGCAGAGTACTGAGGAAGCCGTGCAGGCAGAGGCCGAGGCAACCATGAAGCAGGATGAAGCCGGTTGGGTTGTCCGTATTCTGGATCAGTCCGGCGCCAGTGAGGGTGACGATGATGTGGTGGAAGAGGTGAAGGGCTTCTTTGACCTCGCCCACGCCAACGCTTTTGCCCGGGCTTATGTGCGGGACAGCATCGAGCGGTGCCGTGTCCCCGGTGCGGCGGATCGGGATGTGTTGCAGAGCTGGTTTGCTTTTGGCGAGAATGCCGAGGTTGTGGATGCTGGGGAAGACGGATGGAAGTCCAGCACGGAACTGGATGATTTCGTTTCCAGCCCGGCCACGCCGATGGAATGTGACTGGCGGGCACTGGACCCCCGCCGCCTCGTGAGTGACGAGGAACTGGCCGGACCGCCTGATGAGGACGGTCAGGATGACGATGATGATGAGGCTTTCGTGGCAGAGGTCATCCGCCGCCGTCAGAACGGGCAGCAGTAAGGGACCGGGAACTGGTCCTGCAGCCATGCGTCCCATGAGAGAGTGAGAACAGAGTACGGTATGAAAGTACGTTTTGCCCCTTCACCAACAGGGCATCTTCATGTTGGCAATGCCCGTCTTGCCGTGGCGAACTGGCTGTTCGCCCGTCGGCATGGTGGCCGGTTCCTGCTGCGGATGGATGATACGGATACGCAGCGTGGCAACAGTGCCTATGAGGAAGCCATCCGCCGGGACCTGACATGGCTGGGGCTGGACTGGGACGAGTACGCCCGCCAGTCGGAACGTCTTGCCCGGTATGAGGAGGTGATCGAGCACCTCAAGGAAACGGGGCGGCTCTATCCCTGCTTTGAGAGTGAGCTGGAGCTGAAATACAAGCGGGAGCAGCGTCTGCGGGCCGGCAAGCCGCCGCTCTATGACCGTGGCATGCTGAAAATGACGGCCGAGCAGCGTGCCCGGGCAGAGGCCAACGGCAAGGTGCCGTACTGGCGTTTCAAGCTGAGCGGGGCCACCCGCCGCTGGACCGACCTCGTGATGGGGGACTGCCATGTGAAGCTGACCGCCGTTTCCGATCCTGTTCTGGTGCGGGCGGATGGCAGCATCCTCTACACGCTGGCCTCGGTGATTGATGATCTGGACATGGGCATCACCCACATCCTGCGGGGTGAGGACCATGTGACCAACACGGGCGTGCAGCTTGACCTTGCCGAGGCCCTCGGGGCGAAGGAAGGGCGTTTCACCTTCGGGCATCTGCCACTGCTGCTGGGGCAGGATGGTGGCAAGCTGTCCAAGCGTCTGGGAGGGCTGGCCCTTTCCACACTGCGTAATGACGGGATCGAACCCCGTGCCCTCGTGGCCTATCTGGCCCGTCTGGGCAGTTCGGATGACCCGCAGGCCGCCTCCAGCATGGATGAGATCGTGCGCGGCTATGACATCGGCCATGTGTCCCGGTCAGCGGCCCGGTTCGATGTTCCGCAGCTGCTGGGGCTGAACCGCCGTGTCCTGCATGGCATGTCCTATGAAGAGATACGGCCTCACCTGCCGGAAGGGGCTGATGAGGCCTTCTGGCTGGCCATCCGGGGCAATATCGATCTGGCCGTGGAGATCGCTCACTGGTGGTCTGTCGTGCAGGGGGACATCGTGGCTCCGTCCCAGCCTGAAGAGGCAGGGTTTCTTCAGGAAGCAGCCCGTCTCCTGCCGGAAGGACCGTGGGATGGGACGGTCTGGAAGCGTTGGACTGACGTGCTGAAGAGTGAAAGCGGCCGCAAGGGAAAGACGCTCTTCCTGCCCCTGCGTCTGGCCCTGACAGGCGAGGATGCCGGGCCTGAACTGGCAGCCCTTCTGCCGCTCATGGGGCGGGAGCGGGTCCTGCACCGTCTGCAGGATGCCATGCAGCATTGACCTGATGAGACCGGGGCGGGCTGCCTGTCAGTCTGTCCCGGCAGAGGTCTCATCTGTCACGGTGATGGGCTCCTCATCCCTGGCGGGCAGCGGGTCTGGAGATGTCGTGTGGAAGAGGCTGAAATCCACTTCCATCAGGCCCTGTCCGGAGGCTCTCAGAAGGCTGACGAAGCGTGCCCCGTAGAGCATGTCCTGTGCCATGTAGGTATGGTGGGCGAAGACATCCTGCGCTGAAACGGGATCGGTGGCATTGAAGATGAGGAAAATGCGGGCCTGTTGTTCCTCAAGGGTGGCTTTGTCCAGCCCGTGGAGTGGACTGCTTTCCGTGATGTGGTGGGTGAAGGAGAGGCTGACCGGAAAAACCGGGAAATGGTTGTAAACCAGTGGCAGTATTTCCAGCTGGAGCGAGGTATGGCCATTTTTGTCGCATCGCGTACGGGCCAGAATGGCCTCCACGCTGGTATTCATCAACGGTGTATTGCGCAGGTTCCCCAGCCGGAAATTGAGTTTGAGATTCTCCCCCTCCTGGAAGATCGTGACGATGCTGCTGAACAGGACCCTGGCCTGCGGGCGTGAAAAACGGGCGAAGACAAGCCCGGTGATGATGGCGGTCGAGATGACCCCCACCAGCATCTCGAACGTGGCGAGTGCATTGGCCGCTGGGCTCTGGGGATAGATATATCCATATCCGACTGTGGAGAGGGTCTGGGCGCTGAAGAAGAAGTCTCCCCAGAAATTTCCACTGTGCACGTTGCTCAGCCCATGCGGCACGAGATAGAAACCGACGCTGAACAGCAGGTTGAGCAGCAGATAGGCGGCTGTCATCGTGGCAAAGAAGGGCAGCCACCCCATGGTCAGACAGTTGTGATACATGTCTCCCAGCAGGCGGCCCTTTGTTTTCCTGCGCGTGACGATGTTCAGGATGTTGTCCTGCGAGAGAAGGCTCAGACCCGGTGTCTGTGGTGCCGTCTTATGCTGGTGGAGCAGGGTTTCTGGCAGTTTCAGATGCATGGGGAGCCTATGGCAGGATGGAGGGATGGGGATGCTGCCTGCCCGGAATCTGGCCGGGCAGACCGGGACGGGTCATTTCATATGGCGGATTTTCCGGGCCCGTGAGAGTTCGCTCACGACACCATGCAGTGTCCGCAGTTCCTGTTCCGTTACCTCTCCACGGGCGAAAAGATGGCGCAGGTTGCGGATCATGCCCGGCCTTTTCTGCTCGTGGTGGAGGAAACCGCACTCATCGAGATCCCGCAGCAGGTGGGTCATGAAATTTTCCACCTCGCCCTTGGTTGCCACATGCGTCTCGTTGGTCATGAGATACTGCTCCGGTACCGTATCTTCGGTCAGGTACCATTCGTAGGCCATGACCAGCACCGCCTGGGCCAGATTCAGCGACATGAAGCGGGGATTGAGCGGATAGCGGATGAGTGTGTCCGCCCGGGCCATGTCCTCATTGTCCAGCCCTGCCCGTTCGGGACCGAAGAGGATGCCGCTTTTCAGCTTCCGGCTGCTGGTGGCCCGCAGTTCTGCTGCCGCTCCACGGGCTGTCATGACCGGTTTGATGATGTGGCGGGGGCGTGGACAGGTGGCAAAAACACGGTGGAGGTCGGCGATGGCGTCATCCACCGTCTCGAAGACCGTGGCCTCTTCAAGGATGCGGTCGGCACCGGAGGAGGCATACCAGGCCCGGGGCTGCGGCCAGCCGTCACGGGGGGCCACGAGGCGGAGATGGAACAGCCCGCCATTGGCCATGGCCCGGGCGGTGGTCCCGATATTTTCAGCCAGCTGCGGGCGGACAAGGATGACGACGGGGTCAAAGGGAGCGGGCGGAGCCAGATCAGCTCCACCATTACGGCCTGTCATGGGATGACTTATCCTTTCCGCCATGTTGTGCCGGCAGGTCCATCTTCCAGAAGGATGCCCTGTTCTGCCAGGTCGTTGCGTATCTGGTCGGCCAGTGCAAAGTCACGGGCCTTGCGGGCGGCCAGACGTTTTTCAATCAGGGCTTCAATGGTGGCGGGGTCAAGGTCTGTCCCTCCCTGGAACCAGTCTGCCGGTTTCATGGTGAACAGCCCAAGCAGCTGCCCGCCGGCCCAGAGGTGGTTCGCAGCACTCTGCTGGCCTTCCAGCGCAGCATCGGCGTAACGGTGGAGAGCGCTGAGGGCCAGCGGCGTGTTGAGGTCGTCACACAGGGCTTCCAGCATGTCGGCCGGAAGGCTGTCCGTGCTGGCTGGTGGCGTTTTCTCCAGCGCCCGGTAGAATCGGTCCATGATGCGGCGGGCTTCGTCCAGCTTCTCCCATGTGAAGTCCAGCGTGGAACGGTAATGGGAGCCAAGAAAGAGCAGCCGCAGGGCCTCGGCTGGAGTACGCTCCAGCACCTCATGGATGGTATGGAAGTTGCCCAGGGATTTGGACATCTTCTCACCATTGGAGAGCAGCATCCCGGTATGGACCCAGTGCCGGGCGAAATGGCCATGCGGATAGCAGCAGAGGGATTGTGCCCGTTCATTCTCGTGGTGGGGAAAAAGCAGGTCGTTTCCACCGCCGTGAATGTCGAAACTCTCCCCAAGATAGCGTTCTGCCATGGCAGAGCATTCAATGTGCCAGCCGGGGCGGCCACGGCCATATGGGCTGTCCCAGCCCGGCTCATCGTTGCGGGAAGGTTTCCAGAGGACGAAATCGCCAGGGTTGCGCTTGTAGTCGGCCACGTCCACTCGGGCACCGGCCAGCATGTCCTCCAGCGAGCGGCCCGACAGGGCCCCGTAACTGGGGAATGATGTGACGTCGAAGAGAACATGCCCCTCCGTCTCATAGGCATGGCCCTGCGTGATGAGGCGGCCGATCATCTCCAGCATGTCGGGAATGTGCTGGGTGGCTCTGGGTTCCACAGTGGGAGGCAGGATGTTCAGGGCAGCAAGATCGTCGTGGAAGTCTTTCGTGGTCCGTTCTGTCAGATGGGAGATGTCTTCATCATTCTCCCGTGCCCGCTGGATGATCTTGTCGTCAATGTCGGTAATGTTGCGAACGTAGGTAACCTGTGGGTAGAGCGCCTTGAGCAGCCGGACAAGCACGTCTGCACTCAGCATGGAGCGCAGATTGCCGAGATGGACCCGGTCATACACGGTTGGCCCGCAGAAATAGAGGCGGACATTGCTGGCATCATCGGGGGTGAAGGGAACAGTGGTGCGCTGATGGCTGTTGTGAAGCCTCAGGCCGGGCCGGGGGGAGATGGGGGCTGTATTGCTCTTCTGCGTGCTCATGTCTGTTCAATGCGACAGAGATGCGTTTGGTGCAACAGGGGAATTTATTTTTAGAATTTGCACTTTGCTTTATATGCGATAGAGACGGTCTCATGTCTGCATCACGTATGAAACAGGGCCCCCAGATTGTGGGGATGCCGACCCATATCCGCACTCTTGTGCAGGTTGGCCTGCCTCTTGCGCTGTCCCAGCTTTCGGAGATGGCCATGGCGGTGACGGATACCGTTCTGCTGGGCAGCCTGGGGGTGGATGCAGTCGCCATCGGGGGAATTTCCAACAATTTCTTTTTCACGACGATGATCTCCTTTCAGGCCGTGCTTGGTGGAGTCGGCGTGTTGCTGTCCCATGCCCGTGGTGGTGTGGAGCATGGCCATGGGGGCGGGCATGACAGGCGCAGCATCATCAGTGCAGGGGTCGTGCTGGGCATGGTGGCGTTTATTCCCTGTCTGCTCCTTCTTCTCTGTTCCAGCGGTATTTTCAGCCTGATGGGGGAGCCGGAGATGGTGACCAGGCAGGGAGGGCAGTTCATCAATGTGCTGCTCTATGCCCTGTGGCCCAATCTGGTTCTGCTTGGCCTGTGTCGTGTGGCGCTGCCATCCCTGGGAGCGGAATCCCTGCTGTTGTGGACGATGCCAGCCATGGCCCTGTGCAATGGGGTGCTCAATGCGGCCCTGATTCATGGCTGGTTCGGCCTGCCAGCCTATGGGCTGTTCGGGTCCGCTCATGCCACGATGCTGACGGGCTGGGCCATGAGCCTCGTCCTGCTGCTTCTCTGCCTCGGGCGGCCACAGCTTCGGCACCTGCTGAAGCCTGCGAGGGTCCACTGGCCGCTCTTCAGGGAACTGCTGGTGCTGGGTCTGCCCATGATGGTCACGGCAGCCTCCGAACTGCTGCTGTTCCAGATCACGACTCTCAATGCAGGGCGATTGGGGACACGCAGCCTTGCGGCGCATCAGGTTGCACTGAACACGATTTCTTTGCTTTTCATGGTGTGTCTGGCCATCGGGCAGGCGGCGAACGTACGGGTGGCTTACTGGCGGGGGGCCCGGAAGAGGGCAGAAGCCTGTCGGGCTTCCAGCGGTGCCCTGTTGCTGGTGCTGGCCTGGACCATTCTGACGGGCCTTGTCCTCATGCTGCTGCCGGGTTGGATCGCCCGCCTCTATTATACTGGTGGACCACCGGATGCCGGTACGTTCGCCACTACTGTCCTGCTGCTGAAGATTGCCGGAATTTTCCAGATCGTCGACGGGGTGCAGGCTGTCTGCAACGGGGCGTTGCGGGGCTGTGGGGATACCTTTGTTCCGATGGTGATCAGTATCGTGAGTTATGGTGTCGTGGGGATCGGTCTGGGGTACTGGCTGGCTTTCCACCAGGGCTATGGTGTGGAGGGGCTATGGATCGGCCTTGCGGCCGGGCTGGGTGTGACGGCCTTTGCCCTTGGGGCACGGCTTTACCTTCTGCTGTACAGGACGGGGGATGCACGGCCTTAAAAAGGTCACTTGCGGGAAGACCCTGCGGGAGGATAGGTAATCTGAAACATTTTTCAGGTTGTTAAATGTTACTTTATAGGGATTGAGATGCTGGTTGTCTCAATTCGTTTGAAAAAAGGGGTCATGCTCCCGTATCGTCGGGCGCTTCGATGTGTAAAAAAGATGAGTGGTCTGGTTGGTCAGATGCTTTGCGAGGGCAGGTGTTTCCGTATGTACGGGGGCAGGCCCTTCAGGGCTGTGTGTTGTCCCCGTAGCTGGAAACAGGAGCGTGCATGAAGCTGCCCGGAGTATTTTCTTTCAGGGCTCATGGAGCCCCAAGGTGGGGGCTGGCCCTGCTCATGGTGCCCTTGCAGGGTTGTGCCGGGATCGGGGCACCGAGCTTTCCTCTGGCCGGTGCGTATTTTCCGGCCTGGCTCATCTGCCTGTTCATCGGTGCGGTGTCCGCCGCCCTGCTGCGGCTGGTCTTTCTGATCCTGCATATTGATGGCCTGTTGCGGTATCATCTGGTCACCTACCTTTCCATGGGCACGATGATAGGGCTTGTCGGCTGGCTTCTTCTCTACGGGTAATTCAGGGGCGGTTTCATGAAAAAAGAACGGATTAAAGGCCGCTTCCCGGTGGGGAGCGTGATTGCAGCAGCTACGCTGTTATGTGCTCTCCTCGGTGTCCTGTATGTGGATCACCGGTCAGGCCAGCATCCCAACAGTGATAGTGCTGTCATCTATACGGAAAGCGTACATGTGGCCGCTCTGGTGGGTGGGCGCCTCCAGACTCTTTCTGTCCGGGAAAATCAGGTCGTCCACAAGGGGGATCTGCTGTACCAGATTGATCCCGAACCCTATGAGATTGCCCTGCACAAGGCTGAGGCCAGTGAAACACAGGCACAGGCCGACCTGAACGACGCCCGCCGTGCTCTGGCCGTCCGCATGGCCAATGCGGCAACCAACGAGCGCAAGCGGCACCAGGCCGAGGATGAGAAGGACCTTGCCTGGCGTACGGTGACTCGTCTCAAGCCATTGGCCGAGCAGCATTATGTGTCATGGCAGGTCTATGACCAGGCCGTGACGAAGTTCAACTCTGCCGTGGATGCCCTGGCAGAAGCCCAGCACGAACAGCAGGCCAGCCAGGTGGCTGTCGGTGATGTCAAACACGCCGAGGCCATGTTGCAGGAAGCATCCGTGGCGGTGGAACATGCCCGCTATGAGCTGCGTCAGACCCGTGTGACGGCCAACATAGATGGCTATGTGACGAGTCTGAATGTTCGGGAAGGCGAGGTGCTGGCTGCCAACGAGAACCTGTTTACGCTGGTTTCCAAGGATGAGTGGTATGCCATTGCCCCAATCCGGGAAATCAACCTGAAGCCGGTCCGTCCGGGTGACTGCGCCACCGTGTATTCCATGATCGACCGCAGCCATGCCATCCACGGGGTTGTCGAGAGCATTGGCCGGGGTGTGACGACCGATTACATGAGGGAAAGCGAACGTGGTGTGCCGTCTGTCGAGCGGCAGATGGACTGGGTGCATATTGCCCAGCGTTTCCCTGTGCGCATCAGGATCGAACATGCTCCTGAACATCTGATGAGACTGGGGGCAACAGCCAACGTGGAAATTCTCCATGGTGCTGCCTGTCATGGTTAAACCCTATCTGGACGCCTTCATGCGTCTCTGGCGGTTGGCCGTAAGGCCAACCCGTGGGCGCACGGCGCTGGCCTTGCGGACCGCCATCGTATGCATGGCGCTCGTCCTCATAGGTGAGATATGGCAGCTGCCCATGTTGACCCTGCTCACGCTCACCCTGGGGGCGTTGTGGCAGGGGAACAGGGTGGCGAACATGAAGATCTCCGTCATGTACATCATCTTCTTTTCCGGTGTGACGGGGGCTCTCTATGTGGGGGTTGCCACGACAATCAACAATTTTCTGGCAACGCTCATTTTCAACCTTGTTCTCAGCTTCGTCTTTTTCTTCCTCAGCACGACAACCATCCTTGGCATGATCAGTGTCATTGGCGGGTTGATCCTTTCCTACATGCTGGTGGCGCTGGACAATGTGCAGAGCGGTGACAGTATCGCCCGTCTTGTTCTGTCGGCATGGCGTGTGTTTCTCATCATCGCCGGCATGATGGCCTTTGTGGGGAGCTGTCTTTCTCCGTCTCCAGAGCATGTCCTCACGGACCAGATCATCGAGCGGCTGCGCCTGTCGGCGAAATGTCTGGGACGGCGGGGCGAGGGGCGCGGCATCCCTCAGGCCTGGCAGGATGCCGTCATGGATACCGTGGGTGAGGGGGTCAGCGGCATGTTCGGCATGCTCGGTGCTGCCACCGCGGAACAGCGCTGGAGCCCGGAAGACCTGTCCTACCTGCGCCGGGCAGCTCTGAACAGTTTTGGCATCCTGCAATTTGTTGAACGCTGCCTGAAGCCCAACGCCCCCATTTCCATGGAGGATTGTGCGTATCTGGCCAAGCGGCTGGAAGAAGCGGCGGAGTGTTTTGAAACAGGTGGCCGCCCGGCCGAAACGGGCACGGATCAGGTCTGCTCAGGTGATATCGCCCAGGAGATGGAGCGCCTGCTGAACGGTCTGGACCAGCCCCTGACAGCCGAGGACGTGCAGCTGCCTTCCAGCCAGTCCGGAAATGCCGCACCGAAAAAGAAATCGGGCTTTTTCCTTCCTGGTGCCTTTACGGACCCGGAGCATGTCCGCTTTGCCGTCAAGGGGACCGTCTCTGTCTGCCTTTCCATCATCACATACAAGATGCTGAACTGGCCGGGGGTGCATACGTGCATCATCACCTGCTTCATCGTGTCCCTGCCGACGATGGGGGCCGTGCTGGACAAACAGCGGCTGCGTATTGTCGGGGCTCTGATAGGCTGTTTCATGGCCATGGGCACCATCGTATGGCTCATGCCACACATGACGGACATAGCCGAGATCATGCTGGTCATGGGTGTGGTCATTTTCATCGGGGCATGGGTCAAGGCCGGCGACCAGCGTATTTCCTACCTTGGGTTGCAGATCATCGTGACCTTCACGCTGGCTGATCTTGCCAAATATGCGCCAACGACGGACCTGACAGTGCCCCGTGACCGTATCATCGGTATCTTGATCGGTCTGGCCATCACATATGTCGTGCATACCATGTTCTGGCCACACAGTGCGATGGGTGGGGCCCTGCAAAAGCTCAAGGCGCTTGATGGCCTGCTGGCGCAGGATATCACGGACTGGAATCACGACCAGCGCATGCTTCAGGCGGCACGGATACAGGAAACGGCCAGTGGGGCCATGAGCCAGCTGCGGCAGGTCATGATAGAACCGGCCGCCATGCGTCCGACAAAACATCGCATGAGGCAGTACATGCTGTTCCTGCGGCGTGCGGCCATGAGTGCCGGGTGTCTGTTCGGGGATATTGCTGCCAGCCAGCAGAAACAGTCTCTTCGTCTGGGGCAGATACTGAAGGGGGGAGAGACCGCTTCCCTTAAGGAAGGAGGAGGTCTCTGATGGATGGTTTTGAGTGGAAACAGGTCATGGAGCGTAAAAAAATGCAGCAGCCGGGGAAGGTATGGCGCAGGGCCGTGCTGGTCTGTAGTGCTCTTCTCTGCAGCAGTGCGTTGAGTGGTTGCCAGACAACGGCCATGCGGAATATGCCGCCTGCCCCCAACCAGCCATGGAATGCACCGGTTGATGTGAATGGTCATATCATCGAGGGGCATGAAAAAGGGGCACCGGGCCAGAAGGGGGGACGTGTCCTGAAAATGCCTGCGGGGTACCGCCTCGCATCGGACCGTGTCCTGCCGCAGCCTGCTGCACTGGGCACCGTGCAGGTGGATCATTCCTACGATCTGGCCGATCTGATCGACATGGCCCAGTCCATCAACCCCTCTACACGTCAGGCCTGGGATGCAGCACGGGTCAGTGCGGCAGAGACGGGCATTGCCCGCTCGGCCTATCTGCCGCATCTGACAGCCGTAGCCATGGGGGGGTATGGCCTGCTGGAGCCACACAACCGCTTCCGGGTGGCAGGCCAGCATGCGAGTCTGAATACCCGCCTTCAGGGCACACTGGAACGTCAGCAGGTCGGGCTGGAATGGTTGCTGTTCGACTTCGGCAAACGTCGTGCCGTGATGGAGGAAGCGACCCAGAAGAGCATTGGGCAGAACATCCTCTTTACTGGTGAACACCAGAAGGTCATCCACAAGGTGGCTCTGGCTTATTACCGTTATGCGGCTGCTCTGAACAATGTGGCGCTTGTGCGCCAGTCTCTTGAGAATGCCCATGCGATTGCCCGGGCCGCAGATGCCAACCTGAGAAACGGGGAAGGGACGGTCATTGATACGTCACAGGCCGAGCAGGCCGTGGCGGAAGCCGAGCTGGTGCTGGCCAGAACGGAAGGGGATGTGGAGACATACCGGCTGGAGCTGCTGGCTGCCGTGGGCGTGAATCCATCCCAGCCACTGCATGTGCAGACGGACAGCGGGAGGAACATCCGCGTTGAGGATATCCGCCTGAGTGATGAGATGGTGCATGAGGCTGTGGCCCGTCGGCCGGATGTCCTGGCAGCCTATACGAGCCTGCGTGCCGCCCAGAGTGCGGTGGAAGGCGCCCGTGCCAGCTACAGGCCGCAGATTTTCATGAGTGGCAATGTCGGGTACAACTTTGATGACCTGCATTTTCGCAATCTGCCGCTTGTCAATGTGAACTCGATCAACGATCGTGTGCATACATTCGGGGGTCTCATCACGGCAGGTATTTCCGTGCCGATCTATGATGGCGGGCTGCGTCGCAATCGTCTGCGGCAGGCGCATGAGCGGGAAGACAGTGCCCGTGCTGCGCTGCAGGACACGCAGAACAATGCTGTCCGGACGATCGTGAGTGCAGAGGCCATGCTGCATACGGGCATCACGGCCTATCAGGCGGCACTGAGCCTCCAGAAGGCTAGCCAGACCGGCTTTGATGCCGCCCTTACAGCCTACCGTTCGGGTGATGGTACGATGACCCGGATGCTGGAGCTCCAGAATACGCTGCTCAATGCCCGCCTGTCCGTTTCGGACAGCTATTACGGCATGTTGAGTGCAGCCGCATCATTGGCTTATGCGGCTGGTACGCTGGGCAGCAGCAGTGTTCTGTCCAATATTGAAGGTTCATTGGAAGAAGCAGCTCCGGCTGTGCCGGTCTCCAGCGGTCAGGCCCCCGGCTGAGGGGCCTGCCGTTTTTTCATGGCTTGTGAAGGCGGGCGACCTGGAGCGTGACGAGGTAGATCAGCAGCCCGCTGGCTGAGAGGATGGCCCCGCCCCAGCCAACGGCTCTGATGCCCAGGCCGTGCTCTACCAGCATGGCACCCAGGGATGCCCCCAGAGCGTTGGCGATGTTGAAGGCCGAGTGATTCAGCGAGGCTGCCAGCGTCTGGGCATCTCCGGCAACATCCATGAGACGGGCCTGCATGGCGGGACTGAGGATGATCGTGGCAGCAGGCAGGAAGAAGCAGACAACCAGCATGGCAGTACTGGAGGGAAGCAGCAGCCAGAAGGCCAGCATGAAGACAACGCTGGCAATCAGGCTGAAAATGGTCGTGCGGTTCAGGTTCCTGTCAATCATGGCCCCGCCGAAGGCATTGCCGGCGACCATTCCGCATCCCCAGATGACCTGATAGAGCGTGACCATCCAGGGGCTGAGATGCGTTACCTGTCCCAGCCCGGAGGTCAGGAAGGTATAGACGGCGAACATGCCGCCGAAACCGATGGCCCCGGTCAGCAGGGTCAGCAGGACGTGGGGGTTCCTGAAGGCGGACAGCTCGGAACGGGCATTGATGTTGTTCTGCGGGCGGTCAGCGGGGATGAAAAAGGCTACCCCGGCCACGCAGATCAGCCCCAGAACGGACAGGGCTCCATAAATCACTTCCCACGGAACATATTGGGAGAGGAACGTGCTGAGTGGTGCGCCTATGACGGTGGAGATCATGATGCCGGACAGGACCATGCTGATGGCCCGTCCCCGCCGGGCCCGTTCGACCATGGAGGCACCCGTCAGGGCAGCGATACCGAAATAGGCCCCATGGGGCAGCCCTGTGATGAAGCGCATGACCTCGATGGGCAGGAGTGAGGTAAAGAGGATGGTGCCGATATTGCCGATGCAGAACAGGGAGAGCAGAAGCAGCAGGACTGTCCGGCGGGGCAGGCGGGCTCCGGCGATGGCCATGATGGGGGCACCCACTACCACGCCAAGAGCATAGGCGGAGATGACGGCGCTGGCCTGCCCGATGGAAATGTCAAGGGCATGGGAGAAGGCAGGCAGGATGCCCATCATTCCGAATTCTCCCGTGCCAATGGTAAAGGTCCCGAGCATGAGGGCTGCAATGGCCGGGGCGACGCCATGAGGCGGGGTCAGGCGTGGGCCTGTAACCGTTTCGGTCTGCTCCATAAAGGGAGTGCTCCAGTCTGATTGGGGATGACGAGGATATACGGGATATGGCCTGCTTTTTCCAATCTCTTCTTGCCGTTCAGGCATGGCGTACGACCTTCCCACATGGTCGGATTTCTTGACACTCTGTCCTGCCTCGTGTAACGGCAGTGCCATTGCCGGGAATGTTGGATGGTCTGGCCGGGATGATGCGTGCTGTGGCGCACTGTTCCATGAGGTTCGCAGGCTGTTCCGTTCTCCAAGTACCCCGTGATGGGGGAGGGGAACCTACCGGTGCAACAAAGGGCTGTCGCACAGGGCCGCCGGTCTGAGAGAATACGGGTTTAACCGATGTCAAAACGTCTTGAGAGCAAGTACAAGATCAACCGCCGCCTCGGCGTCAACCTGTGGGGCCGTGCCAAGTCCCCGGTCAACCGTCGTGAATATGGCCCGGGTCAGCATGGTCAGCGCCGCCGTCAGAAGCCGTCTGACTACTCCGTGCAGCTGATGGCCAAGCAGAAGCTGAAGGGCTATTACGGCAACATCAGCGAGAAGCAGTTCCGCCGCTATTATGACGAGGCCGTGCGCCGCAAGGGTGATACCTCTGAGAACCTGATCGGCCTGTTGGAGCGTCGTCTGGATGCCGTCATCTACCGTCTGAAATTCGCCATGACGCCGTTCGCTGCCCGTCAGTTCGTCAGCCACGGTCATGTGCTGGTCAACGGCAAACGCGTCAACATCCCCTCCTATCTGGTGAAGGAAGGCGATGTGATCGAGGTGCGTGAGAAGTCCAAGCAGCTCGCCATCGTTCTGGATTCCGTCCAGAGTGCCGAGCGTGATGTGCCGGAATACATCGAGGTGGATCATCGCCAGATGAAGGGTACCTTCATCCGTGTTCCGCAGCTCTCCGATGTGCCTTACCCGGTGCAGATGGAACCGAATCTGGTGGTCGAGTTCTACTCCCGCTAAGATACGGCTACTGGCTGTATATGGAGGCGCCGGGCGGTTTTACCGTCCGGCGTTTGCCGTTTCTTACGCTCTCTTCCCAGGAAGGCTGATATGTCCGACCCTACCATCGCTGCGGAGATTCCCCGGCGGCGCACTTTTGCCATCATTTCCCATCCTGATGCCGGTAAGACCACGCTGACAGAGCGCATCCTGCGGGCAGGTGGGGCCATCCAGATGGCCGGGAATGTCCGGGCCAAGGGAGAGCGGCGGCGGACACGGTCGGACTGGATGAGCATCGAGAAGGACCGTGGCATTTCGGTCGTCACCTCGGTGATGACCTTCAATTATGGTGGATGTGTCTTCAACCTGCTGGACACGCCGGGCCATGAGGACTTCTCCGAGGATACCTACCGCACGTTGACAGCGGTGGACTGCGCCGTGATGGTGATTGATGCCGCCAAGGGCATCGAGGCCCGGACCCGCAAGCTGTTCGAGATCTGCCGTCTGCGGGATATTCCCATCGTCACCTTCATCAACAAGATGGACCGTGAGGCGCAGGACTGTTTTGCCCTGCTGGATGAAATCTCCAGTGCGCTGGCTCTGGACGTCTCCCCGGCGACATGGCCGGTCGGGCGTGCGGCGAAATTTGCCGGTATTTATGACCTTCGTACGAAGTCCTTGCACCTGAAGGAAGAGCTGCCCGAGGATGATGAGCGGCTGGCCCAGATGCGGGAAGAAGTAGAACTGGCCGAGGTGGCCCTTCCTCCTTTCGAGAAGGAATTTTTCGATGAAGGACATCTGACGCCCGTTTTTTTCGGTTCAGCCATGAAAGAGATTGGGGTGACGGACCTTCTGGATGCTCTGGCTGCCTATGGGCCGCCGCCCCGTGCCCAGCCCTCTGAGACACGGGATGTGCAGGCGACGGAAGAGAATGTCACGGCCCTGATTTTCAAGATTCAGGCCAATATGGACCCCAATCACCGGGATCGCATGGCTTTTGCCCGTGTCTGTTCAGGGAAGCTGACCCGTGGGATGCGTCTGAAGCATGTGCGTATCGGCAAGCAGTTCGCCCTTCATACGCCACAGTTTTTCTTTGCGCAGGACCGGCAGCTGGTGGAGGAAGCCTTTGCCGGGGACGTGGTGGGGATTCCCAACCATGGGACACTTCGCATTGGTGATACGTTGACGGATGGTGAAGACCTGCGCTTCACGGGGGTTCCGCATTTTGCCCCGGAAATCCTGCGTCGTGTGCGGCTGGATGATGCCATGAAGGCGAAGAAGCTGCGTCAGGCCCTCGTGGAGCTGGCGGAAGAGGGGGTCGTCCAGCTGTTCCGCCCGCAGGATGGAGCCCCGCCAATCGTGGGCGTGGTGGGGACCCTCCAGCTGGACGTGCTGCAGTCCCGCCTCCAGGCGGAATATAACGTGCCGGTCGGTTTTGAGAGCACGCCTTTCACGCTTGCCCGTTGGGTCACGGGCGATAAAGCTGCCCTGGAGCAGTTTGTGGCCCTCAACCGGAGTGCGATGGCTGATGATCTGGATGGTGATCCAGTCTTCCTTGCCGGTTCTGGCTTCATGATGAACCGGGCTATCGAGATGAATGAGGCTCTCAGTTTCCATGACATCAAGCAGATCGGGATGTCTGGAACGGCCTGAAGTTCTTCCTGCCCGAAACATGAGGAAAGGCCCGGGCGGGAGACCGTCCCGGGCTTTTCTGTTTTCAGGGCAGCCTGATCTGCACGGAGACAGGACAGTGGTCTGAAAGGGTCAGCCCTTGTGCCACATTGCGCAAGAGCATGACACGGAGACTTCCCGGAATGAACCAGTCCCGGGCCTGATTGCCGAGCAGGATGTGATCGATGAACAGGTCACCACTGCGGCGGCAGGGGCTGGTAAAGCCCGCCGTGGTGAGGGTCAGGCTGGCGTCGTTCTGGAGATTTTGCATGAGAGGGTCAGCCGGTGTCAGGCGGCGGTTGAAATCTCCCAGAATGGCAAAGGGCGTCCCGTCATCCACCCTGTCCAGTATCCAGTCCTCGATGACATGGAATTGTTGATAGAGCAGGGAACAGGCACGTTTTCTGGCAGCAAGAGGCTGTGCCCAGCATCCGGTCTTCAGATGGACGATGAGCAGTCTCAGGCTGGAGGCTCCTTTGCGGAGGGTGACATCCATGCCGCCCCGGAGGGGGTGATGATGCCCCGGCTGCGGGATATTGAGAGCCGTGATCTCGGGATTGACGGTGACGCTCAGGCCGGCCGTCCGCCGGATCGCCAGTCCGACCTTCTGGGGAATAGGGTCTGGCGTGATGTAGAGGTCATACTCGTCCTGAGGGAAAACAAGCTGGGCCGCCGCAAGACTGTCCACTTCTTCAAAAGCGAGGATGTCACTGTGGAGACGGTGTGCCTGATGACGCAGGGCTGCGAAGTCCGCAGCCGTGCGTGTGGGGGCATCAGGGGGCAGGGTATGGTCACTGGCAGGGCGGAGGGTGAGCCAGTCCATGTTCCAGCTGGTCAGCTTCAGGCTTTCCGAAGCCTGTGCTGGGGACAGCAGCAGGATGAAGCTGCACAGCAGAGAGAGTGCAAGGGACAGGGCGTGGCATGAAAAACCGCCTGCCCCGGGGGACAGACGGCTCTCCGGTGCCCGAAAGGGCACGCTGTCAGGCATGGTTGGCTGTGCCGGTTTCCTTGAGAAGGGCGATGGCCTCTTCAACGGAATATTCCGTCTTGTTATTCTCGTGGAGAATGTACATGCGTCCATTCTGGATGTCGTAGTACCAGCCTTGTACGTTCAGCTCGTTACGGGACAGAGCCTTGGCAACGATCGGGTGTGTCTTCAGATGGGTGAGCTGAAGGCGGACATTGGCCTCAGCCAGATCGCGGACATCTTTGGGGCCAACATCTTCAGCCCGCAGATCGCCGATGGTGGCAGCAGCGGCCTCGGCATTGTGCAGCCAGCGGCGGACGGTTGGCATGTCGGCCAGCTTTTCCGGGTTTGTGGTCAGATTGATGAGGGCGGACATGGCCCCGCAGTTGGAGTGGCCACAGATGATGATGTTTTTTACCCCCAGAGCTCCGACGGCGTATTCGATGGCGGAAGCCACGGCCCCGACCATGTTGCCATAGGCCGGAACGATGTTGCCGACATTGCGGATGAGGAACAGCTCACCCGGTTCTGTCTGGGTGATCAGGCTCGGGCTGATGCGGCTGTCGGCGCAGGTGATGAATAGCGTTGGTGGGTTCTGATCGTAAGCCAGACTCTGGAAGAGATCCTTTTTTTCCGGATACACCTCTTCTTCAAAGGTGCGGACGCCATCAAGGAGTTCCAGAAGAGTGTTACGGTGGAAGACCATAGCGTTATGTTTCCTGATCAAAGACGCATCATGCGGGGCAAAGCCCTGGCGAGCCCACTATGGGCAAGGCAGGTCACGGTGCCCATAGGCCATATATTAAAAATCTTTTTAAGAAGCGTCCAGACGAAAGCCCCTCCTGATTCATGAAATGTCTTTCATGACCTGGGCGGGCAAGGCCAGAGAAGGATCATCTGCAAGAAAAAAGCGTCAGGCCCTCCATAACAGGCCTGACGCTCTCTTCAGGGTAGTTCTTTTCGTCAGAAAAGAGGTCTCGCAGGTCTCAGCCTTCGGCCAGTGTCTTGCGCAGCATGGCGAATACGGCATCGGCAGCCGGTTCGGAGCCACCAGCCTGCGCCATGTCAGGGCGGCCACCGCCACCTTTGCCGCCCATCAGGGCGGAGGCTTCCCGGGCCAGCTTCACGGCATCGAAGCGGTCCGTAAGGTCCTTGCTGACGGCGATGACGATGCTGCCCCGGTCATTGGCGCCGGAGATCAGGGCCACCACGCCGGAGGAGATCTGCTTCAGCAGGCCATCAGCCAGCCCCTTGAGGTCCTTGGGGCTGACATCCTCAAGGAAGCGGGCCGCCAGAGTGACGCCATTGACGGTCTCGCTGGAGGCAGACCCTTCCCCCGTGGCCAGCTTGTGCTGGAGGGAGGAAATCTGCGCATTGAGGGCCTTGCGTTCTTCCAGCAGGGCGGCAAGACGGGCCGGAGCCTCGGCAGGCGTGACCTTCAGGAGGGCAGCCATTTCGGCCAGCCGTTCCTCACTGGTGCGGATGGTCTGCTCGGCCGCAGCCCCGCAGACAGCCTCGATACGGCGGACGCCGGAGGAGACGCCACTTTCGGAGACGATGCGGAACAGGCCGATCTCACCCAGACGGGTCACATGCGTACCGCCGCAGAGTTCGATGGAATAGGCCTGACGGTTTTTCTCATCCTCATTGCCCATGAAGACGACACGGACTTCATCGCCATATTTCTCACCGAAGAGGGCCATGGCGCCGCTTTCAATGGCCTGTTCCTGCGTCATCAGGCGGGTTTCGACCGGGCTGTTCTGGCGGATGCGGGCATTCACCTCGGCCTCGATGGTTTTCAGCTCATCCTCCGTCAGAGGGCGGGGCTGGCTGATGTCGAAGCGCAGACGGTCCGGCGTGTTCAGGCTGCCCTTCTGGGTGACATGCTCACCGATATGGCGGCGCAGGGCCTCATGCAGGAGATGGGTTGCGGAGTGATGCCCCCGCACGGCGGTGCGGCGCACGTGGTCGATCTCGGCATGAACATCCATGCCCGGCCTGAGCGTGCCTTCCACGATGCGGCCATAATGGACGATCAGGGAGCCGTTCTTCTTCTGCGTGTCAGTGATTTCGATCCGCAGGCCCGGGGCTGTCAGCGTACCATGATCGCCAACCTGTCCGCCGCTTTCTCCATAGAAGGGGGACTGGTTGAGCAGGATGGCGACTTCGTCACCGGCTTTGGCTTCGGCAAGCTCATCGCTGCCACGGAAGACGGCCTGCACCTGGGCATCGGCAGCCTCGCTCACATAGCCGAGGAACTCCGTGCTGCCGAAGCGGTCACGGGTATCGAACCAGACGGTCTCCACGGCACTGTCACCGGAGCCAACCCAGGCGGCACGGGCACGCTGGCGCTGCTCGGCCATGGCACTTTCAAAACCGGCCTCATCGACCTTGTGGCCACGCTCACGTAGCACGTCCTGCGTCAGGTCCAGCGGGAAGCCGAACGTGTCATAGAGCTTGAAGGCCACGTCACCGGGCAGATGACCGTTGCTGGAGAGGCGGCCCATCTCGTCTTCCAGCAGGGCCATGCCACGGCCCAGAAGGGCGGAGAAGCGTTCTTCCTCACCCTTCATGGTTTCGGTGATGAGGGCCTTGTGCTGGTTCAGCTCAGGATAGGCATGGCCCATCTGCTGGATGAGGGCAGGCAGCAGACGGTAGAAGACCGGCTCCTTCGCCCCCATCAGGTGGAGGTGACGCATGGCACGGCGCATGATGCGGCGCAGCACATAGCCACGTCCCTCACGGGAGGGCAGAACACCATCGGAGATGAGGAAGGCGGTGGACCGCAGATGGTCGGCCACCACACGATGGCTTGTCTTGAAGCGGCCATCCGCATCCTGTTTCAGCAGGTCGGCAGAGGCCTCGATGAGGGCACGGATCGTGTCCGTGTCGTAATTGTCCTTCTTGCCCTGCATGACAGCGGCGAAACGCTCCAGCCCCATGCCGGTATCAATGGAAGGGTGGGGAAGATTGGTCCGCTTGCCTTCGCCTTCTTCAAAGAACTGCATGAAGACGAGGTTCCATATCTCGACGAACCGGTCGCCGTCTTCATCAGGGCTGCCTGGAGGGCCACCGGCCACGGACGGGCCATGATCGTAGAAGATTTCGGAGGACGGACCGCAGGGGCCGGTATCGCCCATACGCCAGAAATTGTCGGACGTGGCGATGGGGATGATCTTGTCATCCGAGAGGCCAGCGATCTTCTTCCATAGGGAAGCGGCCTCATGATCGTCCGCATAGACGGTGACGAGCAGCTTCTCGGCCGGGATGCCGAAGCCTTTGGTCAGCAGCGTCCAGGCAAATTCGATGACCTCAGCCTTGAAGTAATCTCCAAAGCTGAAATTCCCCATCATTTCAAAGAATGTGTGATGACGTGCCGTGTAACCGACGTTGTCCAGATCATTATGTTTGCCACCGGCACGGACGACCTTCTGGGCTGTTGTGGCCCGCTTGAAAGGCAGGGTCTCCTGCCCGGTAAAAACGTTCTTGAAAGGCACCATCCCCGCATTGGTGAAGAGCAGGGACGGATCATTCTGCGGAACCAGAGAGGCAGACGGAAGGATGCGGTGCCCGTGGGATTCAAAATACTGAAGGAATTGTGCGCGGATATCGTTGGTACTGATCATGAGTCTGTAGGTCCGGGTTCCGGAGAAAGAAAGGATGGTTCCTGTTTTCTAGCCGATTTTCTGGCTTTTGGAAATGGAGGTCCGATGGAGGAGATGCAGGGAAGCGTGCAGGAAAAGAAGACCACCAGCCGGGGAATGGGGCTTTATGACTGGGGGGTCTTCTTGTGAAAGACGAAGTGATGGCAGAGGGCAAAATTGATGAACATGCCGCCTGCTGTCCCGCAGAGCAGAGCAATGACGGTGTAATGCCGTGTCAGCGGCCAAAGGCTGAAGAGGGCCAGCACGATCCCACGGTTGATGATGAAACCGGGAAGATTGGCCAGTACAAAGCGCCCCCATTGATGATGCACCTTGTGGCGTTTGCGGCAACAGTCCCGGAATGTCCAGTAACGGTTCAGAATCCAGTTGTTGCTTGAGGCAATGACATAAGCGAGCAGGGCGGCAGCACGGAGCCCGACAACATGGCGGAAAAGGGAGAGGCTTGCCCAGTCCACGAGAAAGCCGACAGCTCCCACAACGCCGAAATAGAAGAAGCGCTGCATGAGAGGAAGGAACTTCATCAGGCTTCTGGGAATGAACTGTTCAAGCATTTTTCAGCTGGAAAACCATAAGGATTGTTGCAGAGGCGGAGGGGACCCTAACACAGCTTCACAGGGGAGAGGTAAATCTTTTCTTGTGAAAGGTTGCACAGGAGGAACGGGCCATAAAAAAAGGGTGCCCGAAGGCACCCTTTTTCCGTAACCGTAAGGCCCGGGCTGAAAATCAGCTCTGAAGATTACTTCAGGATGATCTCAACGCGACGGTTCTGCGGCTCACGCGTGTTCTTGGCAGTTGCCACCAGCGGGTTGGCATCGCCGTAACCGTGGATGTCAATGGCCGTAGCCGGAACGCCCAGACGGATCAGCTCAGCCTTGACGCTGTTTGCACGACGGAGGGACAGACCCATGTTGTACTTCTCACCGCGCGGACCCGGATGAGCAGCGGAGTTGTCGGTGTAACCGTTAACTTCGATGCGCGTCGTCTGCACGTGTGTGGAAGCCTGGGCAGCCTGGGCAACGATGTCGCGGGCGCGGCCGGTCAGGTTGGACTTATCCCAGTCAAAGAAGACGAGGTAAGTACGGGCAGCCTGAGTCGGCGGCGGAACGACAACATGCGGAGCCGGCGGCGGCGGCGGCGGAGCATTGTTGAAGGCATAACGCAGGCCGAGCATGAACTGGTGCGTGTAGCGCGTGTTGAAGCTTACGCGGTCACCCTTGCCATGGTTCTCGTTGTTGTTGTGCAGGTACTGACGGCCGCTGGTCACGCCGCTCATGGAACCCGTCTGGCCCATGAAGCGATACTGCGTGGTCAGAGCCAGGCCCGGAACGCCCGGGATGTCGTAAGCGGCACCAGCGATGAACTGAGCAGCGAAACCACCCTGGGTGTTGTTGAAGTTCGGGTCAGGACGACCGGTGCTGCGGTTGTAGACCTTGCGGTAACGCTGCCACATGTAACCGGCACCGATACCGACGAACGGTGTAACCGGAACATCGTTCAGGCCGAACATGCCGAGATCGATGTCATACAGCACGTTGGCGAACCCGCCCCAGCCTTCGCTCTTGCCGTGGGCCTTGCGGTTGCCACCAGCGGCAAAGGCGCCACCCAGACGGGTGATGTGGGTCTGGTTGTAGGTGCCCTCAATTTCGAGGCGCAGACCGTTACCGAAGCCGTAACCAGTGGAGAGGTAGCCGTTGAAGCCGGTGCCGGAGTGGGCGTTGCCACCGATGCCACGACCGTGGGAGGTGCCAGGGTTACCCTGACGGAACTGCTGGTGCTGAACCAGGTTGTAACCGCCTGCCATGTCGACATACGGGCCGGTGATCGTGCTGGCCATGGCAAATGACGGCAGGGCCACCATTGAGGTCATGGCGAGAAGTGCATTACGAATACGCATTTACTTCCTCAGTCCTTAATTCTGTATACTTACGGCCATTACGGTTGGCGGGCGTCGGAACGATCACCGTATGGAGCCAGCGCGGCCGATAACTGAGATGTAATGGAAAGCTGGTAGGAAGTTAAGAGGTTTTCCGCCCTGCGTTTGCGATGGAAGATACACTGTGACCAATACAACACATTATCGGAATAAAGGCTGGAATGTGGCGGTATCAGGGGGCAAAACCTTCAGCCAGAAGCAGGGCCCGGACATCATCCATGGCGACATCACGGCAGGTGAAAGCCATGCCGATTCCGCGGAGCAGAACGAAGGTGATCTTCCCGTCGCGCAACTTCTTGTCCCGGCCCATGTGGTTCAGCAGGGTTTCCGTACTGAGGCCGTGGGGCAGGTCTGCTGCACCGGCGGGCATTCCCAGGGCGTGGAGATGGGTGTCAAGCCGTGTCAGGTCATCCTCGGGGGCAAGCCCCATCCTGACGGACAGTGCCAGGGCCATGTGCAGGCCGATGGAGACGGCTTCCCCATGCAGGAGGCGGCCGTCATAATGGAACTCGGCTTCAAAGGCATGGGCGAAGGTGTGGCCCAGATTGAGCAGGGCCCGACCGCCTGATCCTGCCTGCTCCCGTTCATCGTCCTGTACGACTCCGGCCTTGAAGGCACAGGCCCGGCGGACAGCTTCACCCAGCTTCCCGGGCTCTCCCTCCAGAACGGCCTGACCATTGGCTTCGCACCAGGCAAACAGTTCGGCATCAGCGATGAGGCCTGCCTTGACGATTTCTGCATAACCCGCCACGAGCTGGCGGCGGGGGAGAGTGGCCAGCGTTTCCGTATCGGCCAGCACGAGCCGGGGCTGCCAGAAGGCTCCGATGAGATTCTTTCCGGCCCGGGCATTGATTCCCGTTTTACCTCCGACAGAACTGTCCACCTGTGCCAGCAATGTTGTGGGAATCTGGATGAAGGGAATCCCGCGCAGCGCCGTAGCCGCCACAAATCCGGCAAGGTCACCAATGACCCCCCCACCCAGGGCAATAACGGTGGTGCCACGCTCGATGCCCCGTTCGAGCATTTCTTCCATGACGGCTTCAAAACGGGCGAGAGATTTGCTGCCCTCTCCCGGAGGCACGATGATGGTGTGAAAGCGGATGCCGACCTCACGGAAACTGCGTTCCAGCGTGGCCAGATGATGGGTGGCAACTGTCTCGTCGGTCAGGATGATGGCGTGGCCGTTGGGCAGATGGGGCTTTACCCGCAGGCCCGCCTGCGCCAGCAGCTCACGGCCGATGAGAACCTCATAACTGTGGCCGGCGAGAGCAACCGGGACATGATGGGGCAGACTCGTATTGGCAAGGGTATCAGTAATGGTCCGGGTGGCCTGTTCCACGCTTTCATCTCCACAGTCGATAATGATGTCTGCCTCGGCATAGCGCGGATACCGCACGGTGGCGAGCTGACGCAGGGTGGCCGCCGGGTCGCCCTGGGCGAGGAGGGGGCGGCTTCCACGGTTGTTGAGCAGGCGTCTGAGCAGGACAGCCATGGGGACATGCAGCCAGACAGCACAGACATCTGCTGCCTCGTGGATGAGGGCACGGGTCTGCGGATGCATCCAGGCGCCACCACCGGTGGCCAGAATGCAGGGGCCGTTCTTCAGGAGGCGGCGTATGACCCGATGTTCCCCGGCACGGAAATGGGCTTCGCCATGGTGGGCGAAGATTTCCGGGATGCTCTGGCGGGAGGCTTTTTCGATCTCGGCATCGGTATCGATGAAGGGGATGCCATAATGCTGGGCCAGCATCCGTCCCAGAGTCGTTTTTCCGGCCCCCATGAGGCCGACAAGGACAATGATGCGGAACGGTGGTCTGGCTGGCTGCGGGGCGTGCAAGGAAGGGGACATGCTGTCCCTCTATCACGGGTGAGAGAGGTGGGGTAGGTCTCTCATCGCCCATGTCTCTGGGAGGGTGTGTCTCCGGTGGAAGAGAAGAGGGTTTTTAAAACGGGATGATCCTTCTATAAACGGGACGTATCCTTTGACATGGAGCCGTCTTATGAAAACCGTTGCCCGTCTGGTGCTGGTCCTGCTGGTTCTTGTGGTGTTGGTGGGGGGTGGGTACGTCCTGACGGCTCACGATACGCAGCCCCCGGCACCGGTGATGGTGCATCGTGACCTGACACCGCAGGCCGTGTCCCCTGCCACCTCTGCCCAGAAGGCGGCCCCGGGCCTGCCGGAGCTTCCACCTGTTGGAGGGCATTGAGGAGCGGCCCTCATGACGGACGGGCGGGAGGTCCGGCGCTGCCCTGCAGAATCTGCTGCCCTGATAGAGGCGTTTCTTGAGGCCATCGTGGCAGAACGGGGAGCAGCAGAGCAGACGAGAGCGGCCTATCGGGCTGATCTGGAAGATTTTGCCTGCTGGTGTGCGCCCCTGTCGTTGGCAGATGTATCCCGGGGCAGTGTACAGGCCTATTTTGCCGATCAGGGGCGCCGTGGCATTTCCGCCCGGACACAGGCCCGCCGTCTTTCCTGCTTTCGGCAGTTTGCCCGTTTCATGCTCCAGATGGGCGTGCGGGCGGACGAGATGACCGCCGGGCAGGCATCTCCCCGCTATCAGAGTGGTCTGCCTCATCCATTGAGTGAGGATGAGGTCAGGCGACTTCTGGAAAAGGGCACCTGCGGCCATGCGGATCTGCGCCGGGACCTTCTCTCCCGTGTGGCGCTGGAGATGCTGTACACGACAGGCCTGCGCATCAGCGAGCTTCTGAGCCTGCCAGCGGGCTGTGTCCGGCAGAGAGGCGGCATGCTGCCCGTGCGGGGCAAGGGCGGGCGGGAAAGGCTCGTGCCTTTCTCCAGCGCAGCCAGGGAAGCGGCAGAGGCGCTGCTGGCCTATGATGCCGTGCTGGACAGCCCGTGGCTGTTCCCGGGGCGCAATCCCCGGAAGCCACTGACAAGGCAGGGATTCGACAAGATACTTCATGCCTGTGCGCTCAAGGCCGGGCTGGACCCCCTGCGTGTCAGCCCACACGTGCTGCGTCATTCCTTTGCGACCCACCTGCTCAACAGGGGGGCGGACCTGCGGGCGCTTCAGGTGCTGCTGGGACATGCCGATATCACGACGACCCAGATTTACACGCAGGTCATGACGGAGCGGCTGAAAGAAGTTGTCCGCCAGCATCATCCCCTGGGGCAGGACAGGCAGAGCGGGGAGGCGGGAAAGCGGGGGTGATAGCCGGCTCCGGCAGAGTTTTCCTGCTTCGTGTCAATTTAGGGCTGTCTTGCGTCCTGTTTGCGTGCTATCGGGCAGAACATGCGCCAGTTCCTAGATTTCGAAAAATCGGTTGCCGAGCTTGAGACCAAGATCGGTGAACTTCGTCAGGTTGGTCGCCAGGAGGATGGCGCTGGTCTGGATGGTCTGAACATTGATGAGGAGACAGCCCGCCTTGCGGAGAAAGCGGACAAGCAGCTCCGCACGCTCTACAGCAAGCTGACCCCTCTCCAGAAAGTGCAGGTGGCCCGTCACGCACAGCGGCCTCATGCGCTGGATTACATCCAGTCGCTGATGACGGATTATACCCCGCTCGCCGGGGACCGTGTTTTTGGGGATGATCAGGCTCTTGTAGGGGGGCTGGCCCGTTTCCGTGGGCAGCCGGTCGTGGTCATCGGGACCGAGCGTGGTTCTGATACGGAGAGTCGTCTCCGTCACAATTTTGGCATGGCCCGACCGGAAGGGTATCGCAAGGCCCAGCGTCTGATGCGCATGGCAGAGCGTTTTGGCCTGCCGATTCTGACATTCGTGGATACGGCCGGTGCGTGGCCGGGGATTGATGCCGAGGCCCGCGGGCAGGCAGAGGCGATTGCCCGGGCGATTGATACCTGCCTTCAGGTCAAGGTTCCGCTGATCGCTACGGTGATCGGCGAGGGCGGGTCTGGTGGTGCCATTGCCATTGCCGCAGGCGATCGTGTTCTGATGCTGGAACATGCCATTTATTCTGTCATCTCTCCCGAGGCGGCCGCTTCCATTCTCTGGCGTGACCCCAAGATGGCGCCAGCCGCTGCCGAAGCGCTTCGTCTGACGGCGCAGGATCTGAAAAAACTTGGCCTGATCGATCATGTGATTGATGAGCCGGTGGGGGGCGCCCAGCGTCTTCCTGCTGAAGCCATCAATCGCGTGGGTGAGGCCATTGCTGCAGAACTGGCCTCCGTCCAGGGGCTCTCAAAGGAAGAGCTGCTGGCCCGGCGTCGGGAGCGTTATCTGGAAATGACACGGGTAGGCTGACCGTTCCGCCTGACTGATATGGAGTTTTTGGGAAAGCCGCCTTTTTAGGCGGCTTTTTTTTCAGGCTCCTCGTGGAGGATCTCCCTCCAGGGGGGTGAAGCCCAGGCTGGCAAGAAGGGTGCGCAGGGCCGCCCCAGCCAAGGTGACAGCCTCAGCGTCATAGCCTTTTGCAACAAGGGCCACACCCCGTTTCTGTCCTTCGTCAAACGGGTAGGAGCCGATATCCAGTGTAGGGAAGTCATGCTGGATGGCCGTGAGTGCCTCGGCAAGATCGCCTTCATAGACATTGTAACTGTACCAGCTGGCACTGGTCAGTGGAGCTCCGCCCTCAAGACGTGGCATGAGCCAGCCCACCATGGCTTGAAAGATGCGGGGGACTCCGGCCATGACATGGACATTGCCCAACGAGAACCCGGGTGCTGTGGACACTCTGTTTTCTATGGGCGTTGCGCCTTTGGGCAGCCATGCCATGCGCTGTCTGGCCTTGTTGAATTCTCCCGCCGGGAAGAGGGCTTCCAGCTGGTGGAAGCTCTCTTCATGGCATGTCAGGGGGACCCCAAGGGCCTCGGCCACACATGCAGCGGTAATGTCGTCATGGGTGGGGCCGATGCCGCCGCTGGTGAAGAGAAGATCGAATCGGGCCCGGCAGTCATTGATGGTGGTTATGATGTGTTCCGGGATGTCGGGAATGACCCGGACTTCAAGAAGCCGGATGCCTCGGCCATTCAGGGCCTGGGCCAGGACACGGATGTTGGCGTCCTGCGTGCGGCCTGAAAGGATTTCATTGCCGATGACAAGAAAACATGCAGTACGGGGAGCCATGAGCCTGTAATACCTTGGTGCTGGCCGCATTGTTTTTCTGCGGGCTTGGGGCCCTCGGGCGTGGCATCCGGGGGTGTGGAAATTGAACCTTCTTCATTATATGGGAGGGTATGGCCTTTTAGAAAGGGAGAGATGCCTGTGAAGCTGGAACACCATAAGCCCGTGTGCCTGTCAGAGTTTCGAGCAGTGCTGGGGGAGGGGCCGGTCTGGATCAAGGCAGAAAATTCTTTCTATTTTGTCGATATTGTGAGCCACCGCATTCATCGGTACAGCCTGACGGATGGCTCCCTGTCAGGCTGGGATGCTCCCAATCGTACGGGTTTTCTTCTGCCTGTCAGTGACGGGACATTTCTGGCCGGTCTGCCGGATGGTCTGCATCGGTTTGATGTGAAAAAAGGCTATTTCGAGCGGGCCTGCGTCATCGAGCCGGACGATGAGGGGAACCGGCTGAATGATGGCTGTGTCGACCAGCGGGGGCGCATCTGGTTTGGTACGATGGATGACGGGGAAAGTCGGGAGAGCGGGTCTCTCTACCGGGTTGACCACAGGAACGGCCAGCTGGATATCTCACATTGGGATAGTGGTTATACCGTTTCCAACGGTCCGGCTCTGTCACCTTGTGGTCGGGTGCTTTATGCCTGCGACAGTCCCCGGCAGCGTATCTACGCCTTTGATGTCGCAGCAGATGGCCGCCTGACAGGCAAGCGCATTTTTGCCACTTTCACCAAAGGGTATCCAGATGGGGTTGTGACGGACAGCGAGGGCAATCTCTGGTGCGGGACATGGGCAGGGGGACAGATCACCCGCTTCCGCCCGGATGGCACCATGATGGACCCGATTGCCCTGCCGGTAGCCAATGTCACGAAGGTGGCGTTTGGTGGGGATGATTACAGGACCGTGTTCGTGACGACAGCCTGTAAGGGGTTGGACCCCGAGGAGCTGGCAGCCCAGCCGCAGGCTGGTGGCATTTTTGCGTTCCGGACGGACGTTCCGGGCAATCCGCAGCACAGTTTCGTGCTGGAAGGTATCTGATCCTTCGTCTGTTGAGGGTAGACCTGCCGGGAAAGGGGCTTTCGAGGGCCCTTTTCGTCCATGTCAGCCCAGCAGGGCCTGAATACGGGGAACAAGAGGGGCATCGGCCTTGGGCATGGGGTATTCATCCAACCTTGAGGCAGGCACCCATGCCAGTGTCTGGCCTTCCCGCCCGACAGGGTCATTCTCCCACTCCCGGACAAGATAGAGCGTCATGAGCAGGTGGAAGGTAGCACAGTCTTCACTGACAAACGTGAAGGGTTCCAGGCGGTCGGGTTGAACGGTAATGCCCAGCTCTTCATGGAGCTCCCGTGCCAGGGCGGTTTCCGGGGATTCGGGTACTTCCACCTTTCCACCGGGAAATTCCCACAGTCCGGCAAATGTTTTTCCCTCCGGCCGCTGTGCCAGCAGGACAGAGCCATCCGGCTGGATGAGGATGGCTGCCACGACAAGCAGAGTGTGGGGACGGAAAGGTGAGGTCATCAGAGGCTCCGTATCCAGAATGTCCTGTTGTATGGGATGCCAGTTGAAAATGCGCCTTTTATGTCACAGGGGAAAGAGGAAACGTTAAAAAAACGTCATAACCTTTGCGGCAGAGGCTGCTGCTCTGTAGGAAGTCCACCATAACATGAGTTGATAGCTGCCCTGACAGGGAGACAACCCTGACATGGGCTTTTTATTGTGTGCCAATATTGTTGGGAGTGCCAGACGCATTGCGCCGCCATCTTCTTCTGTCCTCTGCTGCCATTTTTCTGGGAATGGGGAGTGGAACTGCCTTTGCCCAGACCCGTTCATCAACTCCGGTGAGTTCCGCTGGTAAAACGGCAGGTGTTTCTGCCGCACAGCATGGTGGGCACACCCTGACGGGGCACCGGCATGGCAGTCGCCGGGATATGACAGGCAAGGGTGGAAACCAGGCAGCAGCGGCAGGGACTGGTGCAGGGCGTGTGAAGGCGGCCAGCCATCACAGGCCGAAATATGTGTCTGCTCATGGGGTGCAGAGCCTGTCCGTCCACGCCTCGCACGTCAGCCGGGCGGCGGAGCTGGTCGTACCGAAAAGCGTGATGAAGGAATATGTGCCCGGGACCAGCCCCTACAAGGCACTGGACCGTATGCCGGGCGTGAGCTTCACCTCCACGGACCCGTTCGGAATCGACAGTTTCGGGGCGAATCTGTACGTCCGTGGCTTTTTCATGAACCAGCTGGGCGTGACGCTGGATGGCATTCCCCTGAATGACCAGACCTATCAGTCCGTCAATGGTCTGAGCCTTGCCTCGGCCATCATTCCTGATGATATCGGCAGCATGACGATGTCGCAGGGTGGGGGTGGCGTGGATGTGCCATCCACCAACACGCTGGGCGGGACCATCCGTTTCACCTCCAGCGATCCGTCCGACAGGCTGGGGGGCAAGGTCAGCCAGGCTTTTGGCAGTTACGGGTCTTACCGCACCTATGCCCGGTTTGATTCCGGCCGTCTGAATGACTCCGGCACGAAATTCTACACCTCCTACGCCCGTACGGATGAAGGCATGTGGGAGGAGAAGGGGGACCAGTTCCTTCAGCAGGTCAATGCCAAGCTGGTGCAGCCGCTTGGCGAGCGCAGCAGGGTTTCGGCCTTCTTCGACTGGACGGACCTTCAGCAGCAGAACTATCCGGACCTCTCACTGGGGATGATCAACAATCTGGGCTGGCGTGTCCCGCATCTCTACCCGGATTATGGCAAGGCCTATCAGTGGGCGCAGCAGTGCAATAACAGCCCGAACAATTTCATGGCCTATCCGGGGTCCAACGGGCAGGTGAATGCCTGTCAGATGCCCTATTATGACGGTGGGCAGCATGAGACCAATTTTCTGGGTGGCCTGAATCTTGATCTTGCCCTGACGGACCATCTGACATGGCATACCACGGCCTATGGTCATGCCCAGTCCGGCAATTACAGCTACACGGCTGCCGCATCCGCCGCTTCGGAGGACCCGGACCTGCAGGTCGCCACGCCGAATGGCGTGCCGCTCTATCAGGAAGTCTGGAAGAACAGCCAGCAGCGTTTCGGCATCAACAGCAGTCTGGACTATCGCTGGAGGCATCACAGGATCAATACGGGTGTCTGGTACGAGAACAACAACCAGACCGCCGGGCTTTACAATTATCTGGAGCCGGAGCTGGGGGCGGGTGCGCCCGTCAAGGCGGTCGGGCCTTACAATGTGTATGGGCCGGCCGACCGGGTCTATAATTTCAGATGGCGTACCAATGTGGTGCAGACCCACCTTCAGGACACCTACACCATCCTCAAGGGATTGACGCTGACAGCGGGTTTCCGCTCCCTGATCTCCCAGACATCCGGTGGCGGGCATGAGAATGACGACTCATGGGCGGCTCTGGATGCCGGTGGCCTGCCCTCCGGCTCCCTTCATGCCACGGGAGCTTTCCTGCCCCATTTCAATCTGGACTGGCGTCTGAACCGGCAGAACGAGTTCTACATCGACGTCTCCAAGAACATGCGGGCCTATGAGGTCTCCGGCACGGGTGTGGCAAACTCGCTCTTCTCCGTGCCCAACCAGCAGGAGTTTCTGCGGCAGAAGGCGCAGACCAAACCGGCCCGGGCCTGGACCTACATGGGGGGGTATCGTTTCACGTCTTCCATCGTGCAGCTGGATGCGACCGTCTATCACTCCACCCTGATGCACGAGCTTCTGGCTGGGGCACGGGGAACGATGTTCAATCCGATTTCTGAAGAATTCGATTTCGGGCGCATTTCCATGACGGGAGCCAATGGCAGCGTGTCCGTCCGTCCCCTGCCGGGGCTGATCATTACCAACACGCTCAGCTACAACAAGGGCACCTATGACCGGGACGTGACCTCCAGTGCCGGGAACTATTATCCGCTGAAGGGCAAGAATATCGTCAATTACCCGGCATGGATGTACAAGGCTTCCATCGCCTATACATGGCGTGGGCTGAATGCACATTTTGATGCCAACTATTTTGGCAGGCGGTATTACAGCTTCATGAACGACACCTCAATCGGCAGCTACTGGCTGGCCAATACGGGGGTGACTTATACGTTCAGGAAACTGGCAGGCGTGCGGGACCTGACGGTCAGCTTCAACGTCTACAACCTGTTCAACAACAGATACATCGCCATGATGGGTGAGAACAACAACCCGCCCGTGGGGGATTACCAGTCCCTGGAGCGCGGGGCGACACGGGAATATTTCGGAACGATCAGTGCAGCCTTCTGACTGGTCCGCAGCATGAAGAACGGCCCGCTCTGGTTTCAGGCGGGCCGTTCTGCTGTTCAGCGGGCTTCTTCGGCCAGTTCGGCACTCAGGGCGGTGATGAACTGCGAGGCGACCCGGCCGGAGCGGCTGCCCCGCTGCATGGCCCATTGCAGGGCACGCCGGTGCAGCTCCTCCCGGGCGATGGGGAGCTGCCTCTCCTCCGCATAGGCATCGATGATGCTGAGATAATGGGGCTGGGAAGCACCATAGAGGCCGATCCACAGGCCGAACCGGTCGGAGAGGGACACCTTTTCCTCGATGGCCTCGCCCGGGTTGATGGCATCCCCCGCTTCATTCTCGATCATGTTCTGCGGCATGAGGTGACGGCGGTTGGAGGTGGCATAGACCAGCACATTGTCAGGCCGTCCGGCGATGCCTCCATCCAGGACCGATTTCAGGGACTTGTAATCCGCATCCTGAGTCTCGAAGGAGAGATCGTCACAGAACAGGATGACCCGGCGGGAGGTGCGGCGCAGCAGGGCCAGCAGCTGCGGCAGGGTGGCGAGGTCATCCCGTGGAATCTCGATCAGTGCCAGCGGGGGCTGGCCGTTCCTGCGCTGTTCCTCATTGACGGCCAGAAGACAGGCCTTGACGAGCGAGGACTTGCCCATGCCTCTGGCACCCCAGAGCATCACGTTGTTGGCTGCCAGTCCGTGGGCAAAGAAGCGTGTGTTGCCCATGACCTGCCTGATCTGCCGGTCGATGCCCTTCAGCAGCTTCAGCGGGACGGCCTGCATGTGGGGGATGGGCAGCAGATGGCCGCTCCCGCCCTGCCAGATGAAGCTGTCCTGCGTGGGGTCATCCAGCATGGCAGGGTCTGCTGGTGGAGGAGCCATGCGTTCCAGACTTTCGGCAATGCGGGTCAGGAGAGGGAGAAGAGCGGTTGCTGGCATGGTCTTCCTGTGTAATGAGCTTGACGTGACGGTCTGGCACGATATGGTCCGCAATTATCTCATCAAGATGGAACCAACACCACCTATGCACAATATTCTTTTTTCCACGGCTTATGCCGCTGATGCCGGTACCAATGGCGGCGCCTTCAGTTCGGCAGCGCTTGTGCAGTATGCACCTTTCGTGCTGATCTTTGTGGTCTTCTATTTCTTCCTGATCCGCCCACAGCAGAAGCGCCAGCGTGAACTGCGGGAGGAGCAGAACAGCCTGCGTCGTGGTGACCGGATTGTCACGGCAGGTGGCATCGTGGGGACGGTACAGAACACCCGTGATGATTCGCAGGAAGTGGATGTGGAAATCGCACAGGGCGTGAAGGTGAAGGTCATCCGCAGTACGATCACGACCATCCTGCGGCGTGAGGGCAAGCCTGCCAACGAGGCGTAAGGGAACGTTCCTCAGCGGGTTTCATGCCCAGCTGGCACCATAAAGAAAAGGCCCTGCCACGATGAACCGTGGCAGGGCCTTTCTCATGTCGGGTGGGCCGGACGATCAGGCACCCTTCAGGCAGCTCTCGGCGTACTCGTAGTTGGCGAGACGGTCGAGGAAGTTGGTGACGTAGTCCGGACGACGGTTGCGGAAGTCCAGATAGTAGGAGTGCTCCCACACATCCAGCCCCAGCAGCGTACGCCCCTCATCCTCGGAGAGCGGATTGGCGGCATTGGCCGTCTTGGTGACCTTGAGCTTGCCATCGGAGCCCAGAACCAGCCATGCCCAGCCAGACCCGAACTGTGTCGTGGCAGCCTGCTTGAAAGCGGCCTTGAAGGCATCAACGGAGCCGAAATCCTCGGTCAGTTTCTTCTCCAGCGCACCGGGGATGCGGCCGCCGTTGGGGGAGAGGCAGTTCCAGAAGATGCAGTGGTTCCAGTGCTGGCCGGCATTGTTGAAGACCGGGGCCAGGGAGGAATCAGCGTGAGACAGGGCAATGATTTCTTCAAGGGCCTTGCCTGCCAGTTCCGGCTTGCTCTCGACGAAGCCGTTCAGGGCTGTGACATAGGCCTGATGGTGCTTGCCGTGGTGCAGCTCCAGTGTTTCCTGGCACATGCCGGCATCGGCCAGGGCGTTTTCGGCATAGGGGAGTTTTGGGAGTTCAAAAGCCATGTGAATCTTCCTTGACATATGAGGGGCAGGAGGCATCCCTCCTGCCAATTCATGACCCCCTCTAGCTATGGTTGCCGGGCGGCAACGTCAAGGTGTGTGGGGCGGAGTGTCTTAAAAAAAGAGTAAAACAGTCCCAATAGTGGGAAGAAGGACCGCTGGGTACCTTTCAGCGGTTGGCAGCCTCCCGTTCCATCCGGGCAATCAGGGCGGAGTAATCGTCATCAGCATGATTCCGATTGGAGGCGGCCAGATTCTGGGAGGCTGCCGCCATGCCGTGCATCGGGACGCCACAGCGGCGGGCGGCCTCCATCAGCAGGCCCATGTCCTTGCTCATCAGGCGGGTTGGAAACTGGGAGGGGAAATGCCCTGCCTTGCCCATGCCGATCTTGCGCTTGTGATGGGGGCTGATGACGGCCAGTTCCTGAAGGGCATCGAAAAGGACGCTGCGCTCCACGCCAGCGGCCAGGCCATAGGCGATCCCTTCAGCAATGATGTTCAGCGTGCCCCCCATGATGCCGTTGACGACGAGCTTCAGCCGGGCTGCGCTCCCGGCCGGACCGGCATGGATGGTGATGCGGCCGATGTGGTCCAGAATGGGGCGGGCGAGCGTTACGGTTGCTTCCGGGCCTCCCACCAGCATGATGAGGGCCCCTTTTTCGGCTTCCGGCGTGCTGCCTGACATGGGGGCGTCCAGCACGGCGACATTGCGCTCACCCAGCAGGGCTGCGAGGTGGTCGGCCTGTTCCGGTGAGACGGTGGAGGTGTCCAGCACGAGCTGCCCGCTCCGCAGTCCCGCCAGGAGGCCATCCGGGCCATGCAGGGCCGTGTTCTCCGCCTCGTCATTCGGGACACAGATGATGATGGCGTCGCTCCTTTCCGCCACGAGGCAGGGAGAGGCCAGCATGGGGACATCCGCCTCAGCGCCATTGCTCCGGCCTGATGGCGTGTGAGCGACGACATCGTATCCGGCCCGGACCAGATTGCGCCCCATGAGGGACGCCATGGCACCATAACCGATGAAACCGATGGTCTTGATGGACATGGGCGGGTTCCTTTCAGGGTTTGTTGAGTCAGTCTTTACGGGGGAGATGGACCGGGGCGGGTAAGGATTAAAGAGGGATGGCGGAAGCGTGATGGAAAGCCGCCATGAAAAAACCCCGCCGGAGCGGGGTTGGAAAAGGATCATTCCTCGTCGTCGTAATCTTCTGCATCGGCCGGGTGGCGGATGGGGGGACGGGACCGGTTGTCCGCATTGCGGCGGGTGAAGTGGTGAGCAATGTCAGCCAGTTCCACGAAGTGGTCTGTCTGGCGGCGCAGGTCGTCACCAATCATCGGTGGTGTCGTCTTGACGGAGGAAATGACCGTGACCCGCACGCCACGGGACTGCACGGCCTCCACGGCACGGCGCAGGTCGGAATCCCCGCTGACGATCACGATATGGTCCAGCCGGGGGGCCTGTTCGATCAGGTCCACGGCCAGCTCGACATTCATGTTGCCCTTTACGCGGCGTTGGCCGGACTGGTTGGTGAATTCCCGTGCCGTCTTGGTGACCAGATGATAGCCGTTATAGGCCAGCCAGTCTGTCAACGGGCGGAGGGGGGAGTAATCTTCCGTCTCCGGCATGGCCGCATAATAGAAGGCCCGCTGGAAGGAACACTGCTGTTCGAAAAGGTCCCGCAGGGCGAGGAAATCGACCTCGAACCCCAGGTTGCGTGCGGCGTGGTGCAGGCTGGCCCCGTTGATGAAAAGTGATGTGCGATCGTTTTTGCGTAGGAGAAGGTTGGACATATGGCTCACATATGGTCTTGGGTTAGTCTTGGGTGCGGGGAGTGTTGATCAAGAAATGTCCTGTCAGTCTCGGGCAGGGCTGCCCTTTGATTGTTTCCCTGTTCCGTATGTATGGCGGACTCAGCACCAGATCTGATGATGGAAGGCATGTCGGGTGGAGAAAGCAGGACAGCCTCCTGCTTCCCTCTTACAGCTTTGCGTTGCGTCAATAAAGGCCTTTGTGGTAACAAAAGCCCAGATTGTGAGATAGCAATGGGATGGGCTGCCTGTTTCGGCAGGTGGGGCTGTCCCGGCCCGTTTGCAGGGGCCATTTCAGCATGTGAGTGGGGAGCGCCGGTTTTATGGCACGTGTGACCGTAGAGGACTGCATCGAGAAGGTTCCGAACCGTTTTGACCTGGTGCTGCTGGCCGCCCAGCGGGCCCGTGGTCTTTCCCGCGGGGAGGAGATGCAGGTTCCGCGGGATAATGACAAGAATACCGTTGTTGCCCTGCGTGAGATCGCCGAGGATCATGTGAGCCTCGAGGGGCTGAAGAACGGCATTGTCCGCTCCATGAGCAACCAGCCGGAAGTCGAGCCTTCCGATGAGGAAGTGATGGACCTCATCCCGACAGACCAGAACATTTTCGGTCTTCAGGATGTATCTGCGGAAGAGGAAGCTGCCAACATGGCAGCTGATGAAGCCGGCTCCGGCCGGGGGCGTCGCTAAGCCTTTCAGGAACTGAGGTGTGCGCCCTGGGGAAGGGCCCCCTTTTCTTCGCCTTCGGGCGGGGATGGGATGCAGGTTCTTCCATCAGTGAAGAATGGGGGCTGATCCATGGCTGATGAAACGCTGCTTTCCACCGATCTCCCGGCGGAGACGGTGGCTGGTGCCGGGGACGCCCTTTTGCAGGATTTCTACCCCTCCATAAGCGGCCTGCTGGAGCGGGTCCGCTGTTACGATCCCCATGCTGATCTGGCCCTGATGCAGGAGGCCTACGATCTGGCCGCCAAAGCCCATGAGGGCCAGTGCCGGGACAATGGTGATCCTTACATCACCCATCCGATTGCCGTGGCCAACATACTGGCCGGGTTCCGTATGGACCCCGTGTCCATCATGGTGGGTTTCCTGCATGATACCGTGGAGGATACGGGCATCTCTCTGGAGATGCTGGCAGGGCGTTTTGGCAAGGATGTAGCGGCCATCGTTGATGGCGTGACCAAGCTGACACGGCTGGAGCTTCAGTCCGACAGGACCAAGCAGGCGGAGAATTTCCGCAAGCTGGTGCTCGCCATGTCGCGGGACATTCGTGTGCTCATCGTCAAGCTGGCGGACCGGCTGCACAACATGCGGACGTTGCATTATGTCCAGCGGACAGACCGGCGGCAGCGTATCGCCAGGGAAACACTGGACATCTACGCCCCTCTGGCCGAACGCATCGGCATGGACCGGGTGAAGACGGAACTCCAGGATATTGCCTTTGTCAATCTGGAGCCGGAGGCTGATGCCACCATCCGGGCCCGGCTGAATTACCTGCGTGGGCAGGGTGCGGACATGATCGAGCAGATACGCTGCGAGCTGGCCACACTCTGCAAGGAAGCCGGGGTGGAGGGGGCGACCGTCATCGGGCGGGAAAAATCCCCCTATTCCATCTGGGAAAAGATGAAGCGGCGGAATGTTGCTTTCGAGCAGCTTTCCGACATTATGGCGTTCCGCATTCTCGTGCCCACGAGAGAAGCCTGTTATGCGGCGCTGGGGGCGGTGCACGGGGCCTACCCCATGATTGCCGGACGCTTCAAGGACTACATCTCCACCCCCAAGACGAACGGCTACCAGTCCCTGCATACAGGGGTGACGCTCTATCGGCCGCACAGCCAGAAGATCGAGGTGCAGATACGTACACCGGAGATGCACGATCTGGCAGAGAATGGCGTGGCCTCCCACTGGAGCTACAAGGATGGCAGCAGCCCCAGCGAGCATGAGACGGCCGTTCTTTCGGAAACATTCGGGGCCTATACCCGCAAGCTGCGTTGGGTGCAGGACCTGCTGGACATTCTGGAGGACAGTCAGGGGCCGGACGAGTTTCTGGAGAATACCAAGCTCGAACTCTATCAGGATCAGGTCTTCTGCTTCACCCCCAAGGGACAGCTCATTTCCCTGCCTCGTGGGGCTACGCCGGTGGACTTTGCCTACGCCGTACACAGTCAGGTCGGGGACCGGTGTGTGGGGGCCAAGGTCAATGGGCGTCTTGTCCCGCTGAAGCATGTTCTGGAGAATGGCGACCAGATCGACATCATGACGGCACGGGGGGGCACGCCGTCCCCGTCATGGGAGCGGTTTGTCGTCACGGGCAAGGCCCGTGCCCGTGTGCGGCGCTTCGTGGCCCTCCAGCAGCGGCAGAACAACGTTGAGAATGGCCGTGGTACTGTTGCCCGTGCGTTCCGCCAGAAAGGTGTTGATGGGTCGGAGAAAGTGCTGGAGGGCCTTCTTGGCACGCTGAAGCAGAACAGCCTTGATGAGCTGTATGGCAGCGTCGGGGCCGGGCAGCTGGACCCGAGGGATGTTGTAGGGGCGGCCTATCCGGAGCTGTCCCGTCAGGGGCAGGTGCCCCGTATCGTGCCCGGCCTGTCCCCCCGGCTGGAGGGAAGGCTGGACCAGAAGCCCCTGCCGCCAAGACGGCCTTCCAGTTATGAGGGCACGTTGGTCAATGGTGTCGGGCGGGGTATTGAACTGCACTTTGCGGGTTGCTGCCGTCCTTTGCCGGGGGACCGCATCGTGGGCATCATTGCCCAGGGCAAGGGAGTGACCGTACATCGGCGCAAATGCCACAATCTCAGCATGTTTTCGGACATGCCCGAGCGCTTTCTTGAAATCTCATGGAGTGAGGAGGCCCTTGGGCGGACAGGGCGGGATGCCCCCCGTTACACGGCCCGCCTTTCCGTCGTGGCGGGAAATGACCCGGCTGTTCTGGCAGCGCTGACCAACCTGGCGACACGGCACGAGGCCAGCGTGATCAATCTGCGGATCGTGAACCGCCAGCTGGATTTCATGGAAATTCTGGTGGACCTCGAGGTGCGGAGCAAGGGGCATCTGGCAACGGTTCTGGCAGGGTTCCGGGCCGAGAAGGGTGTTCTTCAGGCCGAACGGACAAAGGGATGACCTCATGATTCTGGGGATCGGGGTTGATCTCTGCTCCATCGGGCGGATCGAACGGGCCCTGGCCCGCCATGGGGATGCGTTTCTGGAGCGTGTGTTCACGCTGGAGGAGCGTCAGTATGTGCAGGCATTGCGGGGGGCGGCCCGGGCAGGGGCCTGTGCCAAACGCTGGGCAGCGAAGGAGGCCTGCGCCAAGGCTTTGGGAACAGGCTTTGCCCAGGGGGTGCAGCTTCAGGATATTTCCGTGGGGCGGAATGATCTGGGGGCTCCTGTGCTCAGCCTTTCGGGCGCAGCGGCGACCCTTCTGGACCAGCGCCTGCCAGCAGGGCATCGGGCCGAATTGCTGTTGAGCCTGAGTGATGAGCCGCCCATGGCCATGGCACAGGTGCTGATACAGGCTGTTGCCCTTTAGTCTTGGCGGCTTGAAATATCGTCAGGATGGAATTAACGCATGACCCGGCGGGTCAGGCAGGCTATGGCAGAAACGGGCAGGGCAGTCTGCCTGCTTCTTGCCAGAACAGGATGAACAGGGACCATGAACGAAGACAGACAGGAAGAACAGACAGAAAAGCCGGAAAGCCTTCTGGCCTCCATAAGACAGATTCTTCTATGGCTCATTCTGGTGGTTGCCGTACGTTCACTGCTGGTCGAACCGTTCAATATTCCGTCTGCCTCCATGATCCCGACCCTTCAGGTCGGGGATTTTGTGGCGGTCTCCAAGATGAGCTACGGTTATTCCCGGTATTCTTTTCCGTTCTCGCCGCCGTTCATTTCGGGACGTGTGTTCGCTTCCATGCCGCACCGTGGGGATGTGGCGGTGTTCCGGTTCACCAAGGATACGTCAGTCGATTACATCAAGCGGATTGTCGGCCTGCCCGGGGATCGCATCCGCATGGAACAGGGGCATCTCTTCATCAATGGTCAGGAAGTGCCGCGGGAGGACCGGGGGCATTACAGCGTGATGGATGAGCGGGGCTATGTGCTGTCTGGGACCCGTTATCGGGAAATGCTGCCCCGGGAGGATGGCAAGACGGTACCGCATGATATCCTGAAGATGCGGGATGATGACCTTGCCAACAATACGCCTGAATATACCGTGCCAGAGGGCTGCCTGTTTGCCATGGGGGATGACCGGGATGACAGTTCGGACAGCCGCTTTCAGGGAGGGCATGAGAGCGGTGCCTGTGCTGTCCCGGCCGGGCGTGATTATCTGACGGATAGCGGCGGTCATGATCTGGGGTTCGTGCCTGTGATCAATCTGGTCGGACGGGCAAAGATGGTGCTGTTCTCCGTTGATATGCGGCATCCGGCCTGGCAGTTCTGGTATTGGCCGACAGAGATACGCTGGGGCCGTTTCCTGCGTGGTATTGACGAATGATGACACGTGATGAGGCTGTCCGCCATGTCGAGGCGAAGCTGGAACACCGTTTTGCTGACCCCGCACTTCTGCATGAGGCTTTGACCCACCGGTCCGCCGTGCCACGGCGGCAGGGACGGAACCGGGGGCGGCAGAAGGGGCATGCTCCGGGGAAAACGCCACGGGGGCAGGGGTCCAACGAGCGTCTGGAGTTCGTGGGGGACAGGGTGCTTGGCCTGCTGATGGCGGAATGGCTCTTTGAGCGCTATCCGGAGGAGCAGGAAGGCGCTCTGGGGGCCCGCCACGCCCATCTGGTCTCCCGTCCTGTTCTGGCCCGGATTGCGGAAGGGATTGAGCTTTCCGAGGCGATACAGATTGCCCAGCATGAGGAAAGTGCCGGCATACGTGTTCTGGCCAGTGTTCTGGCCGATGCGATGGAAGCCCTGCTGGGCGCACTCTATCTGGATGCCGGGCTGGACCCGGCCCGGCATGTGGTCCGTCGCCTCTGGGACAGGGACATCGAGAAGAGTGGACAGCCCCACAAGGAGCCGAAAACGCTGCTTCAGGAGTTTCTGCTGGGGCGTGGCGAGGCCTTGCCGCATTATGAACTGACCGCCGCTGATGGGCCGTCCCATGCACCGATATTCCGTGTGGAGGTCCGGGCACTGGGGCAGGTGGGTGTTGGCCGTGCAGGCAGCAAGCGGCTGGCTGAAAGTGCGGCGGCGACAGATTTGCTGAAGAAGATGGGGCAGGAGACAGAACGTGCCTGAGGATACAGAAAAGACCGCCACGGGCGGAGAGACACGCTGCGGTTTTGTTGCTCTTGTCGGGGCTCCCAATGCAGGAAAATCCACCCTGCTGAACCGCATGGCTGGGGCCAAGCTGTCCATTGTCAGCCCCAAGGCGCAGACGACACGGTTCCGTACGCTTGGCATTGTGATGCGGGATACGGCGCAGATCGTGTTTGTGGACCTGCCGGGCATCTTCAAGCCCCGCCGACGGCTGGACCAGGCGATGGTCAATGCTGCCTGGAGCGGGTCGCAGGATGCTGACCTCAACCTGCTGCTGGTGGATAGCCGCATCGGTCTGACAGACGAGATCAGGGAGATCATCGCTCGACTGAAAGAGGGGAAGCGGCCTGTCTGGCTGGTGCTGAACAAGACAGACCTCATCCAGCGGGATCAGCTTCTGCCTCTGACGAAGGCCATCACGGACCTCCTGCCGGTGGAAGAGGTCTATATGGTCAGTGCCCGGTCCGGTGATGGGGTTGAGGGCCTGCTGGACGGGTTGGCCAGGGCCATGCCCGTTGGGCCTTACCATTACCCTGAAGATGATCTGACAGATCTGCCAGACCGTCTGCTGGCAGCGGAAATCGTGCGGGAGCAGGTCTTCCTCCAGACCCATGAGGAGATTCCCTACCATGCCACGGTGGAGACGGAATCCTTCAAGACACGCAAGGACGGATCCATCCGCATCGACGTGACGATCTACGTGTCACGGGCAGGGCACAAGGCCATCCTCATCGGGGAGCGGGGGCAGCGCATCCGGGAGATCGGGATGCGGGCCCGGAAACAGCTGGAAGGCCTTCTGGATGCTCCCTGCCATCTTTTCCTCAATGTGAAGGAGAGGGCTGCGTGGGACAAGGAGACAGCCCGCCTGCGGGCCCTCGGTCTTGCAGATTATGGCTGAAGCGCACGAGTTTCGCTTGTTCATGCAGGGGTAGCTCTGTATGAGGGAGCAGACAGATTTCAGGACATCATCAACCAGAGAGCCGGTACGATCATGAGCACCGCCCCCCAAGAGCCGAACTTCCCTTATAAACGGGTCCTTCTCAAAGTGTCTGGCGAGGCGCTGATGGGCAAGGGAACTGCCGGTGTTGACCCGGAGATGGTGGACATGGTGGCTGCGGACATCGCCGGTGTGGCCGCTCTGGGCGGGCAGGTCTGTCTCGTCGTGGGGGGAGGCAACATCTTCCGTGGACTGGCCGCTGCCGCCAAGGGAATGGACCGGGTGCAGGGGGACTATGCCGGGATGCTGGCAACGGTCATCAATGCCCTGATGCTCCAGAATGCGCTGGAGAAGCGTCATGTGGAGACCCGGGTGATGACGGCCATCCACATGGCCTCCATTGCCGAGCCTTATATCCGCCGCCGGGCCGTCCGTCATATGGAGAAGGGCCGTGTGGTTATCTTCGCAGCCGGTACGGGCAATCCGTTCTTCACAACTGATACGGCTGCTGCCCTGCGGGCGAACGAGATGGAGTGCGATGCCCTCTTCAAAGGAACGCAGGTTGATGGTGTCTATTCCGATGATCCTCGCCTGAATCCCGATGCCGAGCGTTATGAACAGCTGACCTACATGGATGCCCTGGCCCGCAATCTGAAGGTCATGGATGCAGCAGCTGTCAGTCTCGCCCGGGAGAATGCTCTGCCGATCATCGTGTTCAACATGCATGCGCCGGGGGCTTTTGCGGCAGCCATGAAAGGTGAAGGGCGCTTCACCCGGATTGTTGAGGGTTGAGAGCGAGCGACCAGATTACCATGTCAGCCCGCACCGGCTGACGAACGGAACGATTACTGAGGAAGTGATTTGCCATGAGCACAGAACTGAACGACCTGCTTGATGACCTCAAACGTCGCATGGAAGGGGCGCTGGAGAGCCTGCGCCGTGATCTCTCTGGCCTGCGCTCCGGCCGTGCCAGCCCGAACCTTCTGGAGCCGGTACGTGTGGAGGCTTATGGCTCCGTGGTGCCCCTCTCCCAGGTTGGTTCCGTTGCCGTGCCGGAAGCCCGGATGCTGACGGTCTCTGTCTGGGATGCCAGTGTTGTTTCCTCTGTTGAGAAAGCCATCCGTGACAGTGGGCTGGGGCTGAACCCTGCTGCTGAAGGGCAGACCATCCGTGTGCCCATCCCGCAGCTGACAGAGGAACGCCGCAACGAGATGGCCAAGGCCGCTGCCCGTTACGCCGAAGGTGGCCGTGTGGCCGTGCGTGGTGTCCGCCGGGATGGCATGGACAAGGCCAAGGCCCTGGAAAAGAATGGCGATATCAGTCAGGACGACATGAAGGTCTGGACGGCTGCCATCCAGAAGCTGACAGATGAGCATATCGGTCGTGTGGACAGCCTGCTGGCTGACAAGGAGCGGGACATCAAACAGGTCTGATCGCCAGAACATTGTCGGAACTTCACCCTTCTTCCCGCCCGGCTGGCACACTCCCACGTCATGTTGCCGTCATCATGGATGGTAACGGACGCTGGGCCAGAGCACGTGGCGTACCGATCGCACAGGGCCATCGTGAGGGAGGCGAGGCCGTGCAGCGTTGCGTCCGTGCCGCCATGGAGCATGGGGTGGATTATCTGACACTCTATGCATTCTCATCAGAGAACTGGCGCCGGTCCGGTGAGGAGATCAGCGACCTGACAGGGCTGATGCAGTTTTATCTGCGGCATCGTTTCCGGGAGCTGGATGAGCAGGGTGTCCGGCTGCGCATCATTGGTGATCCTGAACGTTTCGGGGGGTCTTTCTGCCGGGAGCTGCGTCGGGCAGAGGAAAAGACACGCCACAATACCCGGCTGACTCTGGCTCTGGCTCTTTCCTATGGCAGTCGTGCGGAGATTGCCGGAAGTGCCCGCCATTTGGCCGAACGGGTCCGGGCGGGCACGCTGGAGCCGCATGAGATTGACGAAGCCCTGTTCGCCAGTGCCCTCCAGACGCATGACATGCCCGACCCCGACCTTGTCATGCGGACGAGTGGGGAGAGCCGACTTTCCAATTTCCTGCTCTGGCAGTCCGCCTATGCAGAACTTGTGTTTCTTGACGTGCTCTGGCCGGATTTCGGTGAGAAGGATTTTGCCGAGGCCATGATGCGGTACATGCGCCGTCAGAGGCGTTTCGGTGGGCGGCCAGAATGACAGAGTTGCAGAAACGCATCCTCTCCAGCCTTGTGATTGTTCCCGTGGTGCTCCTCTGTCTCTGGTTTGGTGGATGGGCCTATCGGGTACTGGTGCTGTTCGTCATGGTCGGGATTGTCTGGGAAGGGGAAACCCTGCTTGGCCAGCCGATGAAAAGTCTGCGGGGTGCTCTGCTTTTGCTCTGGCCTCTCTGTGGTGGACTGATCGCCATCAAAGGGCAGTGGTTTGCGGCCTTTTACCTTCTGGTGTCCAGCGTCCTGTTTGGCAGGCGGGCCTGCGGTCCGGTTCTGGTGGCCATGCTGGGTGGTTTTTCCCTGCTCTGGCTGCGGGGGCGGCCTGACGGTTTTTTGGAGACCTTTTTCGTCATTTTCGCCGTCATAGCCAGTGACAGCTGCGCCTACGCCACCGGGCGTCTGATTGGCGGGCCGAAACTGGCCCCGGCCATTTCTCCCGGCAAGACCATTTCCGGCTCGTTGGGGGGCATCGTGGGAGCCGTGATCCTCGGCGGGCTGGTCGGGCACTGGTCGGGTCATGGCTGGTCGTTCTCTGCCTGCCTGACGGGTGGAGTGATTGCCGTGGCGGCCCAGGCAGGCGATCTGCTGGAGAGTGCCTTCAAGCGGCGTCTGGGCGTCAAGGATTCAGGGCGGCTCATCCCCGGTCATGGGGGACTGCTGGACCGGCTGGATGCCCTCCTGCTGGCGGCCCCTGTTGCAGCCATCCTGGCCCTCATGGCCGGAGAGGGGCCATTCTGGCAGCTTTTCCGTTAAGTCTTATTCTGGAGCGGCAGTCTCTGCTATAGGTCTGTCATGAGGCAGACCCGCCATCACGTATCATGTTGAAATCATCAAGGGAGAGGTATTCCATGGGGGGAGGTTCCGGGCGTCGGCGCATTAGTGTGCTTGGCAGTACAGGCAGCATTGGTGTCTCGACAGTCGATCTTCTGAAGCAGCAGGCAGACTCCATCCAGGTGCGGGCTCTCGTGGGGGGAAAGAACGCCGCCCTTCTGGCCGAGCAGGCCCGTGAGCTGAACGCCGAGCTGGCCGTCCTGAATGATGAGCAGCATTACGAGGAGCTGAAAGAGCGTCTCGCTGGCACCGGCGTGAAGGTAGCTGCCGGACGGCAGGCTGTCATCGAGGCCGGTGCGCTGGAAGCGGACTGGACGATGGCCGCCATCACTGGGGCTGCCGGCTTGGCCCCCACGCTGGAAGCCGTCCGCAACGGGCACAAGGTGGCTCTGGCCAACAAGGAAGCTCTCGTCTGTGCTGGCAACGTCATGCTGGAAGCTGTGCGTGATGCCGGAGCCGAGCTGCTGCCTGTTGATTCCGAACATAATGCGATCGTGCAGTCCCTGGGCGGAGCGGACATGTCCCTCGTGGAGAAGATCGTCCTCACGGCCTCTGGCGGACCGTTCCGCTGCTCCACAAAGGAGGAGATGGCGAAGGCCACGCCCGAACAGGCCCTGAAGCATCCCACATGGTCCATGGGGGCCAAGATCACGATTGACTCCGCCTCCATGGCCAACAAGGGGCTGGAGGTCATCGAGGCCGCCCGCCTGTTCGATCTGCCTGAACATCAGATAGACGTGCTGGTTCACCCGCAGTCAGTCGTGCATGGCATGGTCTGTTTCCGTGATGGCAGCTTCGTGGCCCAGATGGGGACGGCGGACATGCGGATTCCCATCGCACACACGCTGGCCGCCCCGACCCGGATGCAGACGGGATGCGAGCGTCTGGATTTCGTGAAGCTCGGGCAGATGAATTTCGAGGCAGTGGATGAGGACCGCTTCATCCCGCTGCGTCTGGCACGTCAGGTCCTGCGGGCTGGTGGCGTGGCCCCGACCGTGTTCTCCGCTGCCAACGAGATTGCCGTGGAGGCTTTCCTCGCCGGGAAGATCCGTTTCCTTGGCATTGGTGAGCTGATTGATGCCAGCCTTCAGGCCATGCCGGAAAACCCGGTGCCGACATCTCTGGAGGATGTCTATCACTGGGACGAAATGGGGCGTGAGCTGGCCCGGACACAGATGAAGCGGATGGTCGGCCATGCATAGTCTTCAGAGCATCCTTGCCGGTCTGGCCGTTTTCGGGATCGTCGTCTTCATTCACGAGCTGGGCCATTATCTGGCCGCACGCTGGCGTGGTGTGCAGGTGACCGTCTTTTCCATCGGGTTCGGTCCTGCACTGACATCATGGAAGGACCGGGTTGGAACACGCTGGCAGATCAGCCTGCTGCCGCTGGGAGGGTATGTCAAACTCCACGGGTTTGAGAACCGTCCCGATGCGCCCCGGGAAGAAGGTGACGAGAATGCCTTCAACCGCAAGTCTGTCCTCTCGCGGGCAATCGTGACGGTGGCGGGGCCTGTCTTCAACTTCCTGCTGACGATCCTTCTGTTCGTGGTGCTGCTGTCCTGCTTTGGCAGGCCGGAGGCCCGGCCCGACATCGGCACGCTGGCCCCGAATGGTGCAGCCATGAAGGCCGGGCTTCAGGTGGGTGACGAGATACAGCGTCTGGACGGGCATCACATCCTGAGCATTGGCGACATCCAGGCGCAGGTGGCGGCCCATCCGGGTGAGGTCATGAAGGTTGGTCTGCTGCGGAAGGGGCAGAGCCTGGAGCTTCCGGTCACGCTGGACCGTATCCAGCAGGGGGGGCATGACGTCGGTCGGCTGGGGGTTGGTTTTGCCGTCAGCCACAGTGCGCCCCTGCCTGTCTACAAGGCTGTTCCGGCGGCCATCGGGCAGACGTGGGACATGTGCGGCAACATGCTGGAGGGAATCTGGCAGATCATCAGCGGGCAGCGGAGCGCCAGGCAGCTCTCCGGGACCATCGGCATCATTCACATGTCCGGGCAGGCCGTGGATTATGGCGTGGCCAGTGCGCTGGGGTTCGTGGCTCTCCTGTCGCTCAATCTTGGCCTGCTGAACCTGTTCCCCGTGCCGATGCTGGATGGCGGCCATCTGCTTTTCTATGCTTTTGAGGCAGTTCTGGGGCGGCCTCTCTCCGAGCGGACACAGAGCTATGCCCTCCAGTTCGGGCTGCTGCTGGTCGTGGGGCTTTTCATTTTCTCAACGGTGAATGATCTCAGAGGGTTGGGAGTTTTTCACTGGTTGTTTGCACATGGGGGTTGATCTTTCCCCCTCCAATGATGGAAAAGACCTTCTAGGGTAGAGTATATAACTGAAACAGGCAGCTCCCTTCATTGTGATGTCGTGGGAGTCTGTCTGGTGCGGTTGTGCGTATGGGACTGTCTGGACCTCCTGCATCAGGGTTGTGTGGCGGGATGGCCGTTCGTAGAAATTTGGGACGAGGAATACCGGTTTTGTCAGGATTGCGTACGAAAAGGTTCCGGCCGATGGCCGTTCGACTGGCTCTGCTGGCTTCTGTCTGTACGGCACCGGCTTTGCTCTGTGCGGCAGAGGCAGCCCCCCAGAAGGGGCGCAGCATCCATCATGCCCGCCGGTCTGCGGGGGATGGCTATGCGTCGGCCGGTGGTCTGATCCAGGCCATCGAAGTCCACGGCAATACCCGGATCGAGACCAGTACCGTCCTTTCCTACATGGTCGTGCAGCCGGGCGACAGTTTTGACCGTGATGCGCTGAACCGTTCGCTGAAGACACTTTACGCTACAGGTCTCTTCAGGGATGTGACGCTGAGGCGTGAAGGCAGCACCCTGCTGGTGGAGCTGACGGAAAATCCCGTGGTGAACCGGATTGTCTTCGAGGGGAACCATGCCCTCAAGGACAAGGACCTGATGAAGGAGATCAGCCTGCGGACCCGTGCCGTCTTTTCGGCCCAGACCGTGGCTGTGGACAGGCAGAAAATCCTGAACATGTATGCGGCCCGTGCCCGCTATGGGGCCACGGTGGTGCCGCAGGTCATCCGTCTGTCCCACAATCGTGTTGATGTGATCTTCAACATCAATGAATCCCAGCAGACACTGGTCCGGAAGATTGCTTTTGTTGGCAATGACAGTTTCAGCGAAGCTGCCCTGTCTCATGTCGTGTCTTCCAAGGAACATGCCTGGTACCGTTTTTTTTCTTCCTCGGATGAGTATAACCCGGAGCGTATCCGCTACGATGCGGAACTGCTGAGACGTTTCTATCTGCATAGCGGCTTTGTGGATTTCCACATGGTGGATGCCACGGGTGAGCTCTCTCCGGACCACAAGAGCTTCTACGTCACCTACACCCTGCATGAAGGGCCACGGTACCGTCTGGGCAAGATTGGTGTGCGTTCCAATGTGCATCATGTCACGGCTGACACGATGAAGAGGCACATCGAGGTTTACAAGAACCAGTATTATGACGGTACGGCCGTGCAGGACAATGCGACGGACATGCAGGAGTGGCTCCAGGCCAACGGGCACCCGTTTGCCATGGTCCGGCCTGAGATTGCCCGCAATCCTGAAAAGAAGGTCGTTGACCTGCTGTTTGATATTGTCGAGGGGCCGCATGTTTATGTGGAGCGGATCGACATCAACGGCAATACGATCACACGTGACCATGTGATCCGCCGCAACCTGCCGATGGTCGAGGGCGATGCCTATACGCCGTTCAACCGCAAATATTCCAAGCTGGCCCTTCAGGATATGGGGTATTTCAGCAGCACCAATGTGGACCAGTCCCAGGGGTCTGCGCCGGACAAGGTCAATGTCAGTGCCAATGTGGTGGAGAAGCCAACCGGCGAGTTCTCCCTCGGCGGTGGGTACTCGACCGATGCCGGTATCATGGGGAATCTCGGGTTGAAGCAGCATAACCTGCTGGGGACCGGGATTGATGCCGGGTTCTCCGGTACGGTTGCCTATTATGAGAAACAGGCCGACCTGTCCGTGACGGATCCATACTTCCTCGGGCGCAATTTCGTGGCCGGGTTCGACATTTATACGATCCAGAACAATTACCAGACGTATCAGAGCTATAATGAAGGCCAGTATGGTGCGTCTGTCCGGCTTGGTTATGCCTATAACCGGTATCTTTCCCAGTCCTGGACCTATACGGTCGTGGACCGTCACGTGGGTAACGGGGTGCCGGGGTCGCAGTATCCGGGGTGGGAAGATGACACGCCGTCCGTTTATGTGCGTGATGCCGCAGGCTGGTCGCTCCTTTCCCAGATTGGCACGAACATCACTTATGACCGTCGTGACAACCGCATGAATCCACGGTCTGGCTACGTTCTCAGTGCCGGAGGTGATTTTGCCGGTCTGGGTGGCAACGAGAAATATTACCGTGTCAAAGCCAATGGCAGCTATTATCTGCCGCTGGATGACCTGACAGGCAGCCACAGCTGGGGCTTCCAGTTCAAGGGCGGTGTTGGCTACATGCATGACTGGAGCTCCAGCGGCGACCGCAACATCGTCGACAACTTCTACCTCGGTGGTCAGAACCTGCGCGGGTTCCTCCAGGGTGGTGTCGGGCCCCGCAGCAGTCATTACAAGGCGCCCTGCCACAGCGGTGCCGCCAATACGCCGCTGGGGCAGGCCCGGAATGGCTACTGCCCGGGTGCCGGACAGGAGGACCTGATCGGTGGTACTTTCATGTACACGGCATCTGTCCAGCTGAATTTCCCGCTGCCGATGGGTGACAGCCTTGGCATCTCCGGGCGTGGTTTCATCGATGCTGGTAGTCTTTCCGGCAAGCGTGTGAGGGACCGCAACCATTACCGTAACTGGAACGACCCGTACTATACGCCGATTGGCGGCAGCACCATGACGCCCCGTGTCTCTGGTGGTCTTGGTATTTCCTGGAAGAGCCCCTTCGGCCTGGTCAATATTGACGGTGCGGTCCCGATCCATCGTGAGCATGGGGACAGGCTTTATCCGGTTCGTTTTGGCTTCGGGCAGCAGTTCTGAGGAAAGGTGCAGGCCACGATGCCGGCTTCATTCCGGGCTGGCAGGGTGACCTGGGGGATGCCCATTTTCATAAAGAGGTTTTTCATGTCACGTTTTTCACTGCCTTTGACCCTGATGACCGCGAGTGCTCTGGCTTTCATGGCGGTTGGTTCTTCCGTGGCTGCTGATGGCAATGATGGAAACGGTGCCTGGTTTGTTCCGAAAACGGCCCAGCCATCGGCTCCAGCCGCCTCCCATCATCATGCGGCTCCGGCTGCTGCTCCTGCTCCGGCTGCCGTGCCGGACATGGCAGGCCTGGATGATGGTGGTGATGCTGGCGCTCCGGATGGGGAAGGCCAGCAGCAGGCAGCGCCCGTGCTGCCTCTGCCGTCTGTACCGCCTTCTCCGGCTGTTCCGAAGGAAGATGCCCCGCCGCCGGTTGTGCTTGGCCTCATCAGCGTTCAGGGTGTGATGCAGCTTTCCACGGCTGCGCAGGAAATGCAGCAGGTGCTTGGTGAGCGTCGTGACCGTCTGGCCCGTGCGGTGCAGAAGGAAGAGGGCGCCTGGAGGGAAGAGCAGCAGAAGCTTCAGGTTCAGGCTCGCACTCTGACATCCGACCAGCTCCAGCTCCGTGTCCGTCATCTGCAGGAGCGGCGTGCGAAGGATCAGAGGGATTTCAGCAACAAGGCCCGGATCATTCAGGAAGCCTATCAGGTGGCATTCCATCAGATCGAGCGTGTGCTGGAGCAGCGTGATGGAATCATTGCCAAGGTGGCTGCGGCCCATGGCATGAATCTTGTTCTGCATGCCGAGCAGGCTGTCCTGCATGTGGATGGTCAGGACATAACCGAGGAGGTAGCAGACCGTCTGAACAAGGTTCTGCCGCATGTCTTCATTCCGGATGACGGGGTGGACCCGGAGGTTCTGGCAAAATCCGGGAAGATGCCGACAACGGCTGATGAAGAACGCCTGATGAATCAGGCGGCTCCGCAGCAGCCTGCCGAGGCTCCGGCACAGGCCAAGGGGTCCATCCTGCGTCGCCAGAAGTAAGGGGAAGGGCGATGGTGGCGGACCAGCTCCCGGGTGATTCCCGTTTTTTCAGGCGGTGTGGCCCTTTTGCGTTGAAGCACCTTCTGGAAGTAACGGGAGCGGAGGCCGCAGGTTGCGCTGAGATGGGGGCGTCTTTCGAGGGCGTGGCCCCGCTTCATGCTGCTGGCCCGCAGCACATCTCCTTTCTGGACAACCGCCGCTATCTGCCCCTTCTCAAGGAGACGAAGGCTGGCGCCGTCGTGCTGGCCCCTGCTTTTGCGGACAAGGTGCCAGAAGGCTGTGCCGCTCTGGTCAGTCGGGAGCCCTATCTGGCATGGTCCCGGGTTGCCCGTCTGTTCCATCCTCTTCCGCCTGCACGGGCCAGCCAGCATCCGACGGCTGTCATTGGTGAGAATGTCGTCATTGGTGACCGGGTGGAGATAGGTCCTTTTGCGGTCATCGGCGATGGCGTGCAGATTGGTGATGGCTGTGTCATTGGGCCTCATGCCATGCTGGGGGACCATGTCGTGCTGGGAGATGGCTGTCGGATCGGGGCGCATGTAACTCTCACTCATGCTCTGCTGGGGGAGCGGGTCATCCTGTATCCCGGGGCCCGGGTCGGGCAGGATGGTTTCGGCTTTGCGGTGGGGCCTGACGGATTTGAGACCGTTCCCCAGCTGGGGCGTGTCATCCTTGAGGATGGTGTGGAGATCGGTGCCAATTCAACGATTGACCGAGGCTCCATGCGGGATACGGTCATCGGGGCCGGGACCCGGATCGATAATCTGGTGCAGATTGGTCACAATGCCCGTCTGGGTCGGTGCTGCATCGTGGTATCGCAGGCTGGTGTTTCAGGTTCCACCGAGATTGAGGATTTCGTGACGATTGCAGCCCAGGCTGGGCTCATCGGTCATATTCACATTGGCAGCAAGGCCCGTATCGGGGCGCAGTGTGGCGTGATGAATGATGTGGAAGCCGGGGCTGATGTCATCGGCAGCCCGGCCATGCCGTTCAGGGAATTCTTCCGAAATGTGGCGACTTTGCGTAAGCTTTCGCGCAAGTAAGATGATCCAGTTGGTGTTTCGGGATTTTTTTTGGTAATAAGGTGTAGACATTGACTGCCTCTCCCCGCGGGGACAGGGGCGGACGGTTGCATTTTGTTGAAAAAAAAACCGGGAGATGAGATAAGTGGGTGATGCTGCTGGGCAGACACATCAGGTGCCTGAGAGCGTAGATGTGATGCAGATTATGAAGGCGATTCCTCATCGCTATCCTTTCCTCCTGCTGGACCGGATGGAAGAGATCAGGGCGGCGGAATCAGCCGTTGGCATCAAGAACGTGACAGTCAATGAGCCATTCTTCCAGGGGCATTTCCCAGCACGCCCTGTCATGCCGGGTGTGCTCATCGTTGAGGCCATGGCCCAGACGGCGGCCACGCTTGTCGTGCTGACACTGGGCAAGGCCTTCGAGGGCAAGCTGGTCTATTTCATGACGGTGGAGAATGCAAAATTCCGTCGCCCGGTCGGGCCGGGGGATCAGCTGCGCATTCATGTCAACAAGGAACGCGCCCGTGGAACGGTCTGGCGGTTCCGTGGGGTTGCCAAGGTTGATGGAACCACGGTGGCGGAAGCATCTTTCAGCGCCATGATCGTGGACTGATCCTGATGCCAGAACCGGGACAGCGCCCTGGAAAAACCGAGATTCATCCCACGGCTCTTGTGGATCCACGGGCGTCCCTCGGTCAGGGAGTGAGGATTGGTCCCTGGTGCATGGTCGGTGCGGATGTGCGGCTGGGAGATCATGTCCGGCTGCACGCTTCTGTCATGGTGGACGGGCATACGGTGCTGGAGGATGGGGTGGAGGTTTACCCCTTTTCGACCGTAGGCTATCCCCCGCAGGACCTGAAATATGCTGGAGAGCCGACCAGGTGTCATATTGGTGCAGGGACGGTTGTACGGGAGAATGTGACCATCCATCGGGGCACGGCACAAGGCACGGGAGAAACCCGGATTGGCCGGGGCTGCCTGCTCATGGCCAATGCCCATATCGCTCATGATTGTGTGTTGGGTGATGGTGTCATCATCGTCAACAACGTAGTCATGGGGGGGCATGTCCTGATCGGGGACAATGCCAGGATCATGGGCTCTGCGGCCTTGCATCAGTTTGTCCGCATCGGGCATGGGGCTGTTGTCGGAGGGCTGTGCGGTGTGGAGATGGATGTCATCCCGTACGGCAGCGTCCTGGGTAACCGGGCCAGGCTGGTTGGGTTGAACTGGATCGGTCTCAAGCGGTCTGGCGTGGAGGCCAGTGAGATCCAGCAGATGCGTCTGGCGTTCCGGGAACTTTATCCACGGTCTGGCCGTGGTGGGCCGCTTTTGGGAGAACGCATGGACCAGGTGCGTCAGCGTTATGGTCACATTGAGCGTGTACGGGAAATGCTACGCTTCATGGAGGCTCCCAGCCGCCGTGGGCTGACGCGGCCGGGACAGGCTGGCAGTGACAGGGATGTTGACAGGTGAGCAGGCCTGCACGGGTTGGGATCCTGGCCGGTGGCGGGCCGCTTCCAGCTCAGGTGGCAGAGGCTCTCAGGAAAAGAGGGCGGGAGCCTTTTCTCATAGGCTTCCAGGGTTTTGCTGATGAAGCCCTGCTGGCCCCTTATTCTCATGAAATGATCCGTCTGGCAGCGGCCGGTGCGATCCTTCGGTCTCTGCGTCGGCAGGGATGTTCCGAACTTGTCCTGATAGGACCTGTCCGCCGGCCCTCATGGCGGTCTCTGCGGCCAGATGCGGAGGGGGTGCGCCTGCTGGCCCGGCTTGGGCGTGCCCTGTTTGCCGGTGATGACGGCCTGCTGGCATCCATCATCCGGCTGCTGGAAGAAGAAGGCTTCCGGGTGCGGGGAGCGCATGAATTCCTGGATACGGAGAGCAATCGTTGGGGAGCATGGGGCAGGGTTCCCCCTGACCGTCAGGCCATGGCCGACATTCATCAGGCCGTGCGCATATTGTCTGTCATGGGGCCTCTGGACATAGGGCAGGGATGTGTGGTGCAGAATGGCCTGACACTGGCTGTTGAGGCCCTTGAAGGAACGGATGCCATGCTGCATCGCTGTGGAGGTCTGCGGCAGGATGGGGTGGCTGGTGGGGTGCTCGTGAAAATGCCAAAGGCAGGACAGGAGCTGCGGGCGGACATGCCTGCCATTGGGCCGGTCACTATCAGGAATGCGGCAGCAGCCGGGTTGCGGGGGATCGCCTTTCCCGCACGGCTTACCTTGGTCATGGAGCCAGATCGCTGTATAAAGGAGGCGGATCGTCTGGGACTGTTTCTCTACGGGCTGGGACCAGACTTCCTTTCTGACAAAAGGACATAAAGATATATGAGCATCTATCTTCATACGATGGTCCGTGTGCGGGACCTTGATCGCAGTCTGGCTTTTTATCACCTTCTGGGCATGCGTGAACTTCGTCGGCTGGAGGTGCCGGAGGGGCGTTTCACGTTGGTTTATATTGGTTATGAGGGTAATGCCCGTGGTGAGGCCGAGATCGAACTGACCTATAACTGGGATCAGACCGAGGATTACACACACGGGACAGGCTTCGGGCATTTTGCTGTTGGCGTGCGTGATGTCGCAGCAGCCGTGGACGTGGTCCGCCAGGGCGGTGGGCGTGTCACCCGTGAGGCCGGACCGATGGGCAATACGGGTATTGTCATTGCCTTCGTGCAGGACCCTGATGGCTACAAGATCGAGCTGATTGAAAAGAAGGACGCCTGAGCTCAAAAGCCGGGTACAGCTTCGGGATCTGTCCGCTCTGGATGGAATTGCAGGATTGACAGGGCAGGGCCATCCCCTTAAAAGCCACTCCCTGAGTGGAGGGGCGTTACTGGGTGCGTCCTGTTCTAATACACGCCTTCACAGGTGTGTTGTTGAGATTAGAGGATTGAAAAGATGAAGCGCACATATCAGCCTTCCCGTCTGGTTCGTAAGCGTCGCCACGGTTTCCGCACGCGTTCCGCTACTGTTGGTGGTCGTCGTGTTCTGGCAAGCCGTCGCGCCAAGGGCCGCAAGAAACTTTCTGCCTGAGCATGAAACAGCCTGACCGCCTGAAGAAGCGGTCGCAGTTTCTGCGTGTGGCCCGCAAGGGCCATAAGGTCGTGTCTCCCGGGCTGATTGGCCAGGTTCTGCCGGAGCCGGGGGACGTGACGGTACGGGCCGGTTTTACCGTGACCAAGAAGGTCGGTAATTCTGTCGTGCGCAACCGTACCCGTCGCCGCCTGCGGGAGGCTCTCCGCCTGGTGGTGAAAGAGGAAGGTTGTCCTTCCTCTGGTGATCTCGTCCTGATCGGACGCGCCGCAACCAGAAAGCGGCCTTTCCCCCTTCTGAAGCATGACGTGCGTCGGGTTCTGCAGGCCCTTGGCCGGGAAGAGGCAGAATGAGGGCGGCCAGCGGGCTGTTTTCGCTTCTTCTGTTGGGGCTGATAAGGCTCTATCGCCTGTTCCTCAGTCCATTCATGGGACGGCAGTGCCGTTTTCATCCCAGTTGCAGCGTTTATGGCGAGGAAGCCATCCGCCGTCATGGTCCTGTGCGGGGTGGGTGGCTGACACTTTGCCGCATTTGCAGATGCCATCCTTTTCATCCGGGTGGCGTGGACTATCCCCCCTGATCCGCCTCTGATGCTCTGGCAGAAAATGTAAAAAAAATGGCGTGGCTATTGTTTTGAGGACGATTTTACGCCAGTGAAGAGGCAATCTACCCTTCCAGCATGAAGAAAGAGCGGCTCCAGCCCGATGGAAAGTAGCAAACGTATTATTCTGGCCGTCATCCTGTCGGCCATGATCCTGATCGGTTTCAACATCTTCCTTCCGCCGGACAGACACAAACCGGTGGAGGATCAGGGGTCTGCTCCGGCACCAGCGTCTGCCGTGCAGCAACCCGCTCTGGCATCTCCGGCGCCTGCTGGCCCTATGGATGAGGCGGATGATCACCAGGAACATCGGCTGAAGGTTACGTCATCGGATGTGCAGGGTTCCTTCAACCTTCGTGGTGCACGGCTGGATGATCTGGAGCTGACCCGCTATCGTGAGACGATTGCCAAGGACAGCCCTCTGGTCCGTCTGCTGGACAGGGCAGGCAGTGCCCAGCCGACCTATCTGGTCATTGGCTGGGAAAATGCTGCCGGGTTCACCACCCGTCTACCCAATGACCATTCCCTCTGGCAGGTTGATGGGGAGCAGACCAGCCTGACGCCGGAATCCCCGGTCAGCCTGCATTGGGACAATGGGGCAGGGGTCCGCTTCCTCATTCATCTGGAGCAGGACCACCACTACATGGTGACGGTGCGGCAGGAGGTGGAGAACCATTCCGGCCAACCCGTGTCGGTCTATCCGTTCCAGCGTGTCCAGCGTGACTATCTGCCGGAGGATACCGGTTCCTTCACGGCTTATGAGGGGCCAATCGCCGTCATGAATGGCCGTCTGGCGGACAAGGGGTACAAGTCCCTGCGGACTGATGGCAACGGCCCGGACCATGTGTCATGGACAGACGCCGGAAAAGGCGGCTGGGGTGGCATCACGGATAAGTACTGGCTGACAGCCGTTGGGGCGGATGCGTCTGCCAACGTGCGCATCCGGTACAGCTACCTGCCGGAAGAGCACGGGTCCTATCGTGTGACCTTCACTTCGCAGGAGCCGCAGGTCATTCAGGACGGGGCCCGCCTCGGGCAGGGCAGTTACCTGTTTGCCGGGGCCAAGGAGCCGGGCCTGCTGCGCTATTATGGTCGCAAGCTGGGGCTGCCCCGTTTTGATGACAGCATCGACTTCGGCTGGTTCAGCTTCCTGACGAAGCCGATCCTGTTTCTGCTGCACTGGCTCTATGCGCATATCGGCAATTTCGGCCTTGGGCTGATGGCCATGACGCTGATCGTCAAGATTGTCCTGTTCCCGCTGGCCTCCAAGGCGGCGCAGTCTTCGGCCCGCATGCGCATGATTGCGCCGAAGGTCACGGAGATACGTGAAAAATACAAGAATGATCCGGCAACCATGAACCAGAAGGTCATGGCCATGTATAAGGAAGAGAAGATCAACCCGGCAGGTGGATGTCTGCCCATGCTGATCCAGGCACCGATCTTCTTTTGCCTGTACAAGATGCTCAATCTCAGCATCGATGAGCGCCATGCGCCCTTCTTTGGCTGGATCAAGGACCTTTCCGTACCGGACCCGACCAATCTGTTCAATCTGTTCGGGCTGCTGCCGTTTGATCCCACGCACATCTTCTCCTTCCTGCATCTCAGCATCTGGGGGGCGGCACTGGGCATCACCTTCTGGCTGCTCCAGAAGCACAGCATGGTCAGCATGGACCCGGCCCAGGCCCGCATCATGCAGTTCATGCCCATCGTGTATGTCTTCGTGATGTCCAGCTTCCCGGCGGGCCTGCTGGTCTACTACACATGGAACAACGTGCTGACTTTCCTCCAGCAGCATTACATCGAGCGTCGGACCAGCCTGCCCGTGCCGTTGATCGGTCGCAAAGGCAAGGCACCGCGCAAGGGCGGTGAGAAGAAGAAGGGCTCGTGATGGAGCAGATGCAGACAGTCCTGCCCAGCGAGGATGAGCTGGAGGAAGGCCGCAGACTTTTTTCAGGTCCCTGTGATTTCTTCTTCGGGGCGCAGACAATCGAGCAGCTGCCCCCGCCCGACCGGGCGGAGGTGGCGTTTGCTGGCCGCTCCAATGTGGGCAAGTCCAGCCTCATCAATGCGCTGACAGGCCGGAAGGCTCTGGCCCGGGCTTCGTCCGAGCCGGGGCGGACCAAGCAGCTCAATTTCTTCAATCTGGGGGGGAGGCTCTCCCTCGTGGACATGCCCGGTTACGGCTTTGCCAAGGCCTCCAAAGCGGTGAAGGAAGATTGGCAGAGGACGATGTTCGCCTATCTGCGGGGCAGGCCGAATCTGGCCCGCGTGATCCTGCTGATTGACGGGCGTGTGGGCCTCAAGGATTCCGACAGGGAGGTCTGCGACCTGTTGGACAGGGCCGCTGTGGTGTTCCAGATTGTACTGACGAAATGTGATGCTCTGTCGGCTTCCGCTCTGGCCACACGGCAGAAAGAGGTGGAGGCTTTGGCAAAGACCCATGCGGCGGCTTTCCCGCATATTGTGGCAACAAGCAGCACGACATCATTGGGGATTGCCGAGCTGCGTGGCATAATGGCCCGCTTTGCCGAGCCCGCCGGTACACGGCCCTGAAAAGTTTTTCTGTATAGTGAAATGCCCATGTCTTCTTCTGATACCTCTTCTACCGCTTTCCCGGATGCCCTGATGGCCCATGGTGGCCTGCTGAGCGACCAGCAGCAGGCTGCCGTCCTTGCCGGTGCGCTGCCTTATCTGCGCCGTTATGCTGGCGACACCATCGTGGTGAAGTATGGTGGCCACGCCATGGTCGAGAACAGCCTTGCCGCTACCTTTGGCCGGGACATTGCCCTGCTCAAGCTGGTGGGCATCAACCCGATCGTGGTGCATGGCGGTGGTCCGCAGATCAACAGCATGATGAAGCGGCTTGGTGTTGAGTCCCGCTTCATTGATGGCCTTCGTGTCACGGACCGTGAGATGATCGATGTGATCGAGATGGTCCTCTCCGGCACGGTGAACAAGCAGGTGGCCGATCTCATCAGCCACGCTGGAGCGCTGGCCGTGGGCATTTCGGGGCGTGATGGGCGTCTGATCCAGGCCAGCCGTCTTGTCCATTATCACCGGACGGAAGGAAACGGGCGGGAAGCGGTCGATCTGGGCTTTGTCGGCAAGCCGGAGCATGTGGACCCCCGGGTGCTGTATGCCCTGCTGGGGGCTGGCCTGATCCCGGTCGTGGCGCCGCTCGGGGCTGGGGATGAAGGTGAGATTTACAACATCAATGCGGATACGGCTGCTGGTGCGGTTGCCGGTGCCGTGCGAGCCTCCCGCCTGCTGATGCTGACGGATGTTCCCGGCGTGCTGGATGAGAATGGCCAGCGCATCGAGGAGCTGACAGCCGAGGAAGCCCGTCGTCTCATCCGGGAGGGGCACATCACGGGCGGCATGATTCCCAAGGTGGAGACCTGCCTCAAGGCTGTGCAGGCCGGGGCCAAGGCGGCCGTCATTCTGGATGGTCGGGTGCCACATACCTGCCTGCTGGAACTCTTCACCAGGGCAGGGCAGGGTACGCTCATCAAGGCGGACTGAGAGATGGGGCAGGGCAGCCTGCCTGGATTATGGTTGTAGAATAAGGAGCGTTTTATGGATCACGCAGAGCTTCGCAAGCAGATTGAAACCCTTTGGGAAGACCGTGCCAGCCTGTCCCCGCAGACGCAGGGTCAGGCCCGTGATGTCGTGGAAGCCGCTCTTGCCGGGCTGGATGACGGGACCTTCCGCGTTGCCGAGCAGCAGGAAGGTGGACGTGTCGTGCATGAATGGCTGAAGAAGGCCGTCCTCATGTCCTTCCGCCTGTATGAATCCGAGCCGATGGCCAATGGCTGCGGTGGGGCTCCGGGTTTTGACAAGGTGCCGCTGAAATTCGCCGGCTGGGGCAAGGCAGAGTTCGAGAAGGCCGGGTTCCGGGCCGTTCCGGGGGCTGTCGTCCGCCGTTCCGCCTACATCGCTCCGGGTGTCGTGCTGATGCCGAGCTTCGTCAATCTGGGGGCCCGTGTCGAGAGCGGCACGATGATCGATACATGGGCCACGGTCGGCTCCTGTGCACAGATCGGCAAGAACTGCCATATCAGCGGTGGTGCCGGGATCGGTGGTGTTCTGGAGCCGCTCCAGGCCGCACCGGTCATCATCGGGGATGACTGCTTCATCGGTGCCCGTTCCGAGGTGGCCGAGGGCGTGGTCGTGGAGCGTGGCTCAGTCCTCTCCATGGGCGTGTTCCTTGGGGCCTCCACCAAGATCGTGGACCGTACGACGGGTGAGATCCATATGGGGCGTGTTCCGGCCTATTCCGTGGTCGTGCCGGGAACCCTGCCGCCGAAGACTCCGGGCGGGCCGTCCCTGGCCTGCGCCGTGATCGTCAAGCGTGTTGACGAGCGTACACGCTCCAAGACATCCATCAATGAGCTGCTGCGTGACTGAGTGACCTCATGAGCCATCCATCATCTCCTTCCAATCCCGTCGCCCTGTTGCAGGACCTTCTGCGGTGCCGCTCCGTCACTCCGGCGGATGACGGGGCACTGGGCGTCGTGGCCCGGTCGCTGGAGATGATGGGGTTTGAGGTCACACGCCTTGCCTTCGGTCCCGAAGGCGGGCAGACGCCCAACCTCTATGCCCGGCTGGGACAGGGCGGTCCCTGTCTCTGCTTCGCAGGGCATACGGATGTCGTTCCTCCCGGTGAGGGCTGGAGCTGCGACCCTTTCGCCGGAGACATCCGGGACGGGCATATCTACGGCCGTGGCACGGCGGACATGAAGGGCGGTGTCGCCGCTGCTCTGGCTGCCGTAGCCCGCAGGCTGGAGGCCGGACCGCTGAAGGGCAGTCTGGCCTTCCTCATAACGGGGGATGAGGAAGGACCGGCCCGGTATGGCACCCGTTCCGTGCTAGAATGGATGAAAGAACAGGGCGAGGCCCCGGATTTCTGCCTGCTGGGCGAGCCGACCAATCCGGCTGAAATGGGCGAGGTCATCAAGATCGGCCGCCGTGGCAGCATGAATGTGGTGATTACCGTCAAGGGCACGCAGGGGCATGTGGCCTATCCGCATCTGGCAGACAATCCCATTCACCGCCTTGTGCCGATCCTGCATGATCTGACATCCCGCACGTTGGATCACGGCAGTGACTGGTTTGCTCCGTCTTCCTTGCAGATCACGAGTGTGGATGTCGGGAATCCGGCCACCAACGTCATTCCCGCCACGGCACAGGCCCGGGTGAACATCCGTTTCAATGACCTTCATACGAGCGGCAGCCTGTGTAACTGGATCGAGGATGTCGTTGCCTGCCATGCGCCGGAGGCTGATCTTGATGTGGCTGTCAGCGGGGAATCTTTCCTGACGGAACCCGGTGCCGAGGTGGAGAAACTTTCCCAGGCCGTGCAGGCCGTGACGGGGAGGACGCCGAAGCTCGACACGGGCGGGGGAACATCCGACGCCCGCTTCATCACGCATTGCTGCCCCGTGGCGGAGTTCGGGCTTGTGGGGGCCACCATGCACAAGCGTGACGAGCATGTGTCTCTGGCCTCCGTGGAGCAGCTGACACAGGTTTATCTGGAGTTCATGCAGCGTTTTGGTGTCTGAACTTCTTCCAGAATGATGGATGCCTGGGAAAACCCGCCCGTCTGAGGCGGGTTTTCTGTATACAGGGCGGGACTCTGTAGCACGGCCGATACTGGAAAGAGGAGAGAGCCCCGCATGTCCAGAGGGAACGGGTCATCACGGATGAGACTGCTGGCTCCTGCCATGCTGCGGTCCTTCGTCCGGCGTGACGGGCTGGGGCTGTTCCTGCTGGCCCTGCTGACGGGGGGACTGGCGGGCTGCTGTGTCCTGCTGATCAATGTCGTGACCCTCGGTCTGCATGTCGTGTTTTATGGCCTGCATAATGGCGGCAGACTGTCGGAACTGCCTGCACTGCCACTATGGCGTTGTCTGCTGGTGCTGGGCGGTGGTGGTCTGGCGGTTGGCGGGCTGAGTGCCCTGCTGCGCCGCTGGATGAAGCGGCGCCCGGTGGACCCGGTGGAGGCCAATGCCCTGCATGGCGGGCGCATGTCAGTCCGGGACAGTGTCAGTCTTGCTGTGCAGACGGTCCTGTCCAATGGCGTGGGGGCCTCCATCGGGCTGGAGGCTGGCTATGTGCAGATATCTGCTGCTTTCGGTTCGTGGCTGGGGCGGGTCTTCCATGTCCGGCGGGAGGACATGCGGATTCTGGTGGGGGCCGGGGCGGCCGGGGCTGTCAGTGCCGGGTTTGATGCTCCGATTGCCGGAGCCTTCTATGCGTTCGAGCTGGTGCTGGGAACGTACAGTCTTGCCAACCTGTTTCCCATTGCGCTGGCGGCCATGGCCGGGCTGGGTGTCCGGCATCTCATGCGGATGGATGGCGGCCTGCCACCACTGGTGACCCGCTGGCAGATGGGCTGGGCTGATGTGCCCGGGGTCAGCCTGCTGGCCATTCTGTGCGCCCTCGTGGCCATTCTCATCATGTACTGCGTGACGCAGACCCAGGCGGTGTTCCAGAAGCTGCCTGTACCGGTCTGGCTGCGGCCTGTCGCTGGTGGTCTGCTTGTGGCCTGTCTGGCGGCACCTTTCCCCTCGGTCTTGTCGGCCGGGCATGGTGGGGTTGGGCTGGTGCTGAAGGGGGAGATCGTGCCGTCCCTGGCTCTTTTGCTGCTGGTCCTCAAGGCGGTGGCGTCGTGCCTGTCCATCGGGTCGGGCTTCCGGGGCGGGCTGTTTTTTGCCTCGCTGTTTCTGGGTGTTCTGGCCGGTGAGGCGTTCGGGGCTCTGCTGGCTCCTTACGGTCTGGCCCCGGTGGATGGTCATGTTTGCTCCGTGCTCGGCATGGCGGCCATGGCCACGGCCATCATTGGAGGCCCCATGACGATGATCTGCATGGTGCTGGAAATGACGGGGATCATGCCGCTCAGCAGTGCCGTGGTGCTGTCGGCCACCCTGTCCCTGCTGACGGTCCGGCGGCTCTTCGGATACAATTTTGCGACATGGCGTTTTCACCTGCGGGGAGAGACCATCCGCTCTGCCGTGGATGTGGGCCGCTTCCGTACCCTGACCGTGCAGAAGCTGATGCGGGCACAGGTCCGCAGCTTTCCGGCGGCCATGACCATCCGGCAGGCACAGGCGCAGCTGACGCTGGGAATTGAGGAGCGGCTCGTGCTGGTGGATGAGGAGGGCCGGTATCAGGGAATTGTCCTGGTGTCCGAGATCACGGCGGCCTGCGCAGGCGAGGAGCCTGTCTCCAGTCTGGCCTGCTATCGGGACATCATGCTTGAGCCGCACATGACCATCCGTGAGGCAGCCGACCTGTTTGCAGAGGCGGAAGCTGATGTGCTGGCCGTGGTGGAGGATCGTCAGTCCCGCCAGCCTGTCGGGCAGCTGAGCGAACGGCACACGCTGCGCTGCTACGCCGTGGAGCTGGAGCGCAGCCGCCGGGACCTTGCCGGGGATGGACGTTTTTCCGTGTGATGGTCCGTCCCCGGTGGAGCGGACTTATGGAGTGGTGCCGAGGATGGCCTGTCCGGCACTGTAGATGTGATAGAGGCTGCTGGCGGGCATGTGGTCCGTGGCAGTCTTACCCTGCTCATCCAGCCGGTCGATCCACCCGCCATTGAGCGGGGCCGGGGCATAATGGGTGAAGAAGAGCTGGCTCATGGTGGCGAGCCGTTCCTGCCGGGACTGGAGATCCGCCGGACCATGCTGGGCCAGAAGGCGCATCATTTCGGTCTGGGGCCAGATGCGTGTGGAGGCTTCCAGCATCGAGCCATCATCCAGCAGGGCATCCGGCAGGAGAGGGCCGGGAGCGGTCTTCTGAAGGCGGTCATGGAGGCGCTGCTGCGCCTGACGGGCAGCAGCGGCGTGCCTGCCATCGGGGGCAAGACGGAGATACTCGCCCAGTAGCCAGCACCATTCCGCCTGATGGCCGGGTTCGACACGGTTCTGGCCCGCAGGCCGTTCCGGCTTCCATTCCGGCGTGAAGAATTCCAGCAGGGCATCCGTTCCGGCCGGGATGAAGGAGTGCAGGGCCAGTTTCAGGATGGCATCGGCATGATGGAGGAACACCTCCCGACCCGAGACCTCGAAAAGTGTCAGACAGGCTTCCAGCAGATGCATGTGGGGGTTCTGGGAGTGCCGGTCCGACGTGGCAGGCAGGACATCCCGGTATCCGCCATGTGTGGAGGGGAAGAGCTGGTCGATTTCGGCCAGGCTGGCCTCAGCCCTGTGCAGCAGGGCGGGGTCTTTGCCCAGACGGTAGGCCCATCCATGGGCAAAGAGGATGAAGGCGTGGCCGTACAGGTCCCGTTTCGTGTCGGAAGGGGCCAGATCAGGCCCAAGGGCGAAGACCCAGCCTGCGCTGCCATCAGCCCGGTGATATCGCTGTGTGACATGGTCCAGCACCGTCAGGGCCTGCTCCCCGGCGTCGTAATGGCCGTTCAGGGTGGCCTGACAGTAGGTGGCGATCTGCCGGGCCTGCACCATCAGGCGGCGATGGGGCAGGGTGATGGGGGTGGCCTCAAAGGTCAGCCGTTCGTGATAGAGGCCTGCATCCCTGTCGAAACCGGCCTGGGACCAGAGGGGCAGAGCCTTGTGGAGCAGCCAGTCCTGCCATGTCTGTCTGTATGTCATTGTTGGGTGTCCTTTGCCGGGTGGCTGTCATCCATCGTCTGCACGATGCGGCTTGTGGAATGTCCGTCCAGCAGCGGGGCCAGACAGACATGCCCGCCATGTTCCCTGACGACATCACCCCCGACGACCTCATCTTCCCGGTAATCGGCCCCTTTCACGAGGACGTGGGGCTTCAGGGCGGAGATGATGTCCAGTGGCGTGTCCTCATCAAAGAGGACGACCAGATCGACATGCCGCAGGGCACGGATGACCGTGGCCCGGGCCTGTTCGGTCTGGAGCGGGCGGCGGGGGCCTTTCAGCCGCCTGATGGAGGCGTCGGTGTTGAGGGCGACGATCAGCTTGTCACCCTGGCTGGCGGCAAACTGGATGAGCGAGACATGGCCGGGATGGAGCAGGTCGAAACAGCCATTCGTCAGGACGACGGAGGCTCCGTGCCGTTTCCAGTTCTCCACGATGGCGCAGGCGTCGGGCAGGGGAAGGCAGGCTCCGCTGTCGGCGATTTCTTCCAGCAGCTTCTGGTGCAGTTCGTCCCGGGTGACAAAGGCCGTGCCCAGCTTGCTGACGGCAATGGCGGCGGCCGTGGTGGCCATGGTCACGGCGCTGGCCAGGGAGCGGCCACTGGCCAGAGCACAGGCGATCGTGGCGATGACGGTGTCCCCGGCCCCGGAGACGTCATAGACTTCTGAAGGATGGGCACGGCAGTGCAGCGGGGCGGCCTTCTGCTGCCAGAGCGTCATGCCTTTTTCGGAGCGTGTGAGGAGAATGTTGCCGCCCGTCAGCGGGGCGATGGCGGCGCAGGCCTGTTCCACCTCCTCATCATCCGTCAGTGTCCACGGGCAGCCTGCCGGGTGGGCGATGCCGGAGGCGGCAAGGGCCTTGCCGAGTTCCTGCCGGTTGGGTGTCAGCAGGCTGGCCCCCCGATAGGCGGAGAGATCGGCCCGCTTGGGGTCCACCAGAACGGGAATGTTCCGGCGGCGGGCGGCCTCCATGACGGCGTGCAGGACACGGTCGGAGAGGACACCCTTGGCATAGTCGGAGCAGATGAGAATCCGGGATGTTTCCAGTGCCTTCAGGGTGGAGGCGATGAGGGCCTCCTCGGTGGCTCTGGAGAAAGGGACGAGCTTTTCATTGTCCAGCCGGACGATCTGCTGCCGCCCGCTGAGGACACGGGTCTTCGTGATGGTCGTCCAGCTGGCATCATCGACTAGACCATCCAGCCTGATCTCCTGCCATACCGAAAGGGCCTGACGGAGCGTCCCGGCCGCCTGGTCCGTACCCACCACGCCGACCAGATGGACCGGATGACCGAGGGCGGCCACGTTCACGGCCACGTTGGCGGCTCCGCCGGGCGTGGACCGCTGGTGGCTGCTCAGCAGGACAGGGACGGGGGCTTCCGGCGAGATGCGGGTGACATCCCCGGTGATGTACTGGTCCAGCAGCAGATCACCCAGAATGGTGATGGCACCGTCAATCAGCGTGTCAGTCAAAAAACGTCCCTCCCTTCAGGAGACAGCACTGCCCGTGAGTGGCGTTCGGCAGCGTCCGTGGCCTCATGTCTGGAGAGGAAAGTTTAGGATGTTTTTACCACTCTGTCGTCAGGGAAAGGGTCTTATCCAGCCCGGAAGAGGGTCTGTGGCATAATAAATAAATTTTTATACATTTTTGAAGTTGACAGTGATAATTATGACACATACTCATGCAATACAGACTGAAACAAAAAAAACAGGGCCGGGAAGTACGTAATGTCTCGTCATGTTCACTTTATATCCGGTCTTCCCCGCTCAGGAAGTACCCTTCTTAGTGTTCTTTTAGGGCAGCATCCTGACATTTACTGTGCAGAATATTCAACACCTGTCTGTTCTCTCATGACAAAGATGCTTTCCGTTATTTCAGAAGGTGAATATAAAACTGAATTCAGCGATGAAAAGGTCATGAATCTTCTTAAGAAGACAATGGATACATATCACGACATGCCATCAAGGCCGAATCTGGTCATTGACAATAACCGGGCCTGGTGCAGCAAGCTTCAGCTTCTGGACTATCTCTACCCTGATGCAAAAGTGATCTGCTGTGTGCGTGATCCTGTCTGGGTGATCAACTCCTTTGAGCGCATCATTGGCAGGGACCCGATGCTTTCATCCTATCTCGTGCCCGTGGAACATCGGGCCACGCTTCATCAGCGGGTGAATTATCTGCTGTCTCCTGCGGGGGCTTTCGGTTTTGCGTATCAGGCCTTGCAGGAGGCGTTTTTCGGACAGTTTTCGTCCAAACTGGTACTGGTTGATTATGACAGCCTGGTGACACAGCCCCTGTCCGTCATGCGTCTTCTGGAAAAGGAACTGAACGTTCCTGCTGCAACTTACGACATGAACAATGTCCGTTACACGCCTCCTACGGCATACGACAAGGCTCTGGAAACGCCGGGCCTGCATGAAATTGCCCAGAAGGTGGAGCCCCAGAAGCATCCTCTCATATTGCCACCCGATGTCGTGAACCGTCTTGCTGGGGGTGCATTCTGGAGGGACAGAAGCATGAACCCGAAGTCGGTACGGATCATATGAAAACCAGCAGAGTTTATGGCCGGAAAGGATCATCCGGGTAGCCGACATCCATCAGGCACAGCCCGTCGGGGGGAGCCGTGGGGCCAGCCTTGCAGCGGTCCCGGGCTTCCAGTGCTTCTTTCACACGGTCCGGGTGCCATTGATGATGGCCGACCAGAGCCAGCGTTCCGACCATGTTGCGGACCTGATGGTGAAGAAAGGACCGGGCCTGCACGTCCACATAGACATGGTCGCCGGAGCGGGTGATGGTGAGTTCATCCAGCGTCCGCAGGGCGTCCCGGGCCTGACAGGCCGCCGCCCGGAAGGAGGTGAAGTCATGCCCGCCCAGCAGATGGCTGGCACCTTCCTGCATGGCCTCGACATCCAGCGGGGCACGGATGTGCCAGACGAACCCTTCCTGCATGGCCGGACGGGCCGGACGGTTGAGGATGGTATAGCGGTAACGCCGCCATGTGGCGGAGAAGCGGGCGTTCCAGCCCTCGGGGGCCGGGGCGGCTTCCAGAATGGAAATGGGATGGGGCTTCAGATGGTAGCCGATGGCGTCCCGCACGGCCTTGCGGCTGAGGGGGGCATCATCGGGAAAGTCCAGATGGGCCACGAGTCCGGCGGCATGGACGCCTGAATCGGTCCGGCCCGCCGTCACGCTGCTGACCTTGCGGCCCTGCGTGAGGTGTTCGGCGGCTTCCTCGATGAGCTGCTGGACGGAAAGGCCACTTTTCTGGCGTTGCCAGCCGACATAGGGCCGCCCGTCAAATTCGATGCGGATGGCCCAGCGGCTGATGCCGGGCGGGGCGGCGTCAGTCAAGGCGCATCCCTCTGTCCAGTTTCGTGCCACGGAGGAAGGCCTCCCGGTCCATCATGGCCCGGCCCGGTTTCTGGATGCGCTCGATCCGCAGGCAGCCTGTCCCGCAGGCAATGGTCAGCCTGTCATCCAGAACCGTGCCTGGAGCAGGAGCCGAGGCCATGAGGGCGGCAGTTTCGGCCTCGTCAGGCAGGCTGACGGCTCCGATGCGGTAGGTCTGCCCCTCCAGCAGCGTGTAGCTGCCGGGCCACGGAATGAAGGCCCGTACCTGACGTTCAATCTCCACGGCAGAACGGCCCCAGTCGATCTGCCCGTCCTTGCGTTCCAGTCTTGGAGCGTAGCAGCTCCGGGAATCATCCTGTGGAACGGCAGTTGGCTGTTCCTCCAGCGTGCGGACGACCAGCTGGGCACCGATCCCAGCCAGCCGGTCATGCAGGCTGCCTGCCGTGTCCTCGGGTGTGACGGGGGTGGCCTCGGAGAGAAGGACGGCTCCGGTATCCAGCCCCTTGTCCATCTGCATGATGCAGACGCCGCTTTCGGCATCTCCGGCCCGGATGGCGGACTGGATGGGCGAGGCCCCTCGCCAGCGGGGGAGCAGGCTGGCATGGATGTTCAGGCAGCCCAGCCGGGGAGCCTTCAGGATGGCTTCCGGCAGGATGAGGCCGTAGGCAGCCACGATGGCGGCATCGGCCTTCAGGCTCTGGAAGAAGGCCAGCTCCTCATCATTGTGGCGCAGTTTTTCCGGGGTCCGCACGGGAATGCCGAGCGCATCGGCTGCCTCATGAACGGGCTGACGCCGCAGGGCCTTGCCCCGGCCTGCGGGACGGGGGGGCTGCGTATAGACGGCGACAATCTCATGCCCGGCCTCGATCAGGCCGTGCAGGGCCGGGACGGAAAAATCCGGCGATCCCATGAAAACGAGGCGCATGGGTTATCGTCTCCGCTTCTGTTCCTTGGCCAGACGGCGCATGATCATGTTGCGCTTCAGGGAGGACAGATGATCGACGAACAGGATGCCATCAAGATGGTCGATTTCGTGCTGGATACAGGTGGCCAGCAGGCCGTCCGCATCCTGCTCGATGGTCTGGCCGTCCAGGTCACGATAGCGGACACGGATGGACTCCGGCCGGATGACCTCGGCATACTGGTTGGGGAGGGAGAGGCAGCCTTCCTCCCGCACGGCCAGGGTCTCGGTGGACTCGATGATCTCGGGATTGATGAGGACCATCGGTCGGCGGGGTTCATCCTCCCGGGCGACATCAACCAGCACGAAACGCTGGCTGAGCCCCACCTGCGGGGCGGCCAGACCGATGCCGGGGGCCTTGTACATGGCGGAGAACATGCCCGGCAGGGCCTCACGGAGGGCCGCCATGTCTTCCGGGCGGACCTCATGGGCCACCTGGCTCAGCACGGGCTGGGGGGCAACAAGGATTGATGTCGGGGCGATGTCATCAAGCCGGTCGAGAAACTCTAAATTTTTCATGGCAGGCATGTTAGCGGCTGGCTGTGTGTAATGCCAGCCTGTTCTTTGATGCGGCAGGCCGGGGCATGGCGGGCCTTGCATCATCGTCTTTCCATCCTCATATCAGCGGGGACGAGCGATGCCTTGTGTAGGGTCGTTCGTCATCATTCACGTCTCGCTCCCTGAGGAGGCATTTTAGAGCCATGTCGTCTGGACGTCTTTTCACTTCCCCCATGTTTCTGGGGTTTGATCATCTGGAACAAATGCTTGAACGGGCATCAAAAACAGCATCGGATGGGTACCCGCCCTACAATATCGAACAGCTGAGCCGCACGGCACTCCGCATCACGCTGGCTGTTGCAGGTTTTGTCATGGATGATCTCCAGATCACCCAGGAAGACAACCAGCTCGTGATTCGTGGGCGGCAGGCGGATGACACGCAGGGGCGCGTTTTCCTGCACCGTGGGATTGCAGCACGGCAGTTTCACAAGGCCTTTGTTCTGGCGGAGGGAATCGAGATTGCTGGAGCCTGGCTGGATAACGGCCTGCTGCACATCGACCTTCATCGCCCGGAGCCGGAGGTGCGGGTGAAGCATATTGCCATCCAGCAGGGCAGTTCCGGGGGAGCCGTACGGGCCCCGGCACCACCAGCCCGTGATGTGGAGCTGGCCCGTGATCTTCCTCCTGTCGCAGAGGAGGAGCCTTTTGGCCGGGAATGATGAGAGGGGAGCCTCTGCCGACGCTGGGTTGGCAGGGGACATGCAGGTCCGGGCCCGTACCATGACGGGTGCGGAGCTGCGGGACTGGGGGATGAAGGAAGTTGCCTATTTCCGGACCATAACGCATGAGGGGGCCACGCTGGTGGCCATTCATGCAGCGGACGGCACCCCGGTTGGCATTGCCGAGGATGAGGACAGTGCCGTGGATGCCATCCTAGAGCAGGACATGGTGCCGACCTTCCTGCAATGAAGGGCCAGCCGTGGGGCTGCCCTTTCCTGGCGGAGGGAAGGCTGGATCATCGTCTGTTTTGCGAGCGGCAACGTGTCTGAATCCAGTCAAACAGCAGGCATAGGGGAAGGACTATGACGACCATGCAGGCGAGGTCGAGGAGGTCACTGTGTCCGATGCCCCAGTAGAGGCTCAGCTGGTGGGAGGTACGGTCCGAGATCATGCTGCACGTGACGAAAGAGCAGGTCTGTGAACCTTCGAACAGGATTTTTTTCATGGCCTCCCCAGCATCCGGAGTGGACATGGGCACATCCACTTTTCCTGACAGATACTGGCAGCTCATTATGGCAGGGGTGTGAAAGAGTTTTTTTTCTTTACAGGGAGAAATTCTCTCCCAGATAGACCCGGCGCACGTCCTCGTTGGCCACGATGGCTTCCGGTGTTCCTTCCATCAGGACACGGCCGCCATGAAGGATGTAGGCCCGGTCGATGACCTCCAGCGTTTCACGCACGTTGTGGTCCGTGATGAGAACGCCGATGCCACGGTCCTTCAGATGGGAGACGAGGGCACGGATCTCGCTGACGGCAATGGGATCGATCCCGGCCAGTGGCTCATCCAGAAGGATGTAGTTTGGCTGGCTTGCCAGGGCGCGGGCGATCTCGAGACGGCGGCGTTCACCCCCCGAGAGAGCCAGGGCAGGAGAGTGGCGCAGACGGGTGATGCCGAATTCAGCCAGCAGGCCATCCAGCATGGCCTGCCGCCTGTCCCGGTCCTTCTCGACGGCTTCCAGAGCAACAAGGATGTTCTGCTCGACATTGAGCCCTCGGAAAATGCTGGCTTCCTGCGGCAGATAACCGACTCCCAGCCTGGCCCGCCGGTACATGGGCAGGGGGGTGATGTCGGCACCGTCCAGAGTGATGCTGCCCATGTCTGTCTGCACCAGCCCGACAATCATGTAAAAGCTGGTCGTTTTTCCTGCACCATTCGGGCCAAGCAGCCCGACAGCCTCGCCACGCTGCACGTGGAGAGAGACATCATGGACGACGGTGCGCTTTTTGTAGCTTTTGCCGATACCCCGGGCAGCCAGGCCTGGTTTCCCCTGATTTTCCTGCATGGTCATTTGCCTGCCTCATTGGGGACGATCAGCCCCTGTACGGGATCGCTGGAGCCGGAGAGCATATGGGAGACGCCGGTCTTCATGTTCACGATGGCCTGCGAACCATTGTTCTGGTTCTGCCCCTGCGTGACACGGACATGGCCGATCAGCCGGGCCAGCTCCGGTCCGGCCAGATAGACGCCACGGTCCCCGGTGGCGGTCTGCCGGTCCGTACGGATGACCACATGGCCCCAGCCATAGGCCCGGTCCAGATTGCCACTCTTCGCTTTTTCCCCACCAGCAGCCTGGCTGGCCCTGTTGGCGGCTTTCTGGGCATCGGAAAGTTCCACAGCCTGCATGACATCAGCGGTGATGCGTTTGCCGTCACTGGTATTGACGGTCGCTTCTCCCCAGCCAATGGAGGTATGGGTCTGGGGGTGATATTCCACAAGGTCCCGAGCTGTCATGAGCTGACGGGGCGTAGTGAATTTCATGGCTTTGCCCGTCATCAGCAGGACGGCCCTGTCAACATCGTACAGCCCGTGATCGCCCCAGCCCTGATCTTCCAGATTGTAGATATGGACATGGCCGAAGGCCTCAACACGGTACAGTTCCATGTCGCTGCTGCCACCATTTTTCTGGCTCTCATCAGTACCGGATGTGCCTGCGGCCTGCTTTTTCGGGCGCAGATAACCGATGAGTGTATCGGCATCGACAGTCATGTCGCCCCGCTGGGCACGGGCACCTCCCGTCAGGGTAACGGTCTGGCGGTTATGGTCGTAGATCTCTTCTTTCTTCCAGAAAAGATGGACGACCTGCCCATGGGCCTGATCCCCGGGTGTCGGGTCGGCTGCCAGAGCAGTGGGAGAGGGGGCCAGGGCCTCGGCCAGAAGAAAACCGGCAGCGGCAAGAAAAGCATGAGGGCGGGAAAAAACAGGGAGACGCATCATGCTTCCTTTATGGGCTTTTCGGCGTTGCGGGAGAAGAGGGGGCGGGTGATAAATCCTCAAAATGATCCGTACGTCCGGCACCGAGGAACTGAAGAGTCCCTGTCTGCTGGTCCATGAAGGCGCCTTCTGCATCCTGCGTGCCGAAGGGCCCGTCGGCATGGACCCAGTCATGCGTGGCGATGACCTGCTGGGGCAGGTCAATATCGGCTGAAGGGCTGTTCAGCAGGACGCCGTCACTGCGGTAGATCACGACATGGCCGTTCAGTGTCAGCGTCTGTTCGTGCTGGAGATACATGCCGCTATCCGCCCGGGCATGGACCCACTGATGATTGTGCAGCAGGATGTCAGCCTCAGGCTCGGTCATGTCGATGCGGTCCGGCTCGCTCTGGCGGGCAATGCGGGATGTGATGGTATAGGGGCGGTCCTGCGAATCAAGATCGTGGTAGGCGGCATGTTCCATCATGCCGCTATCCGTATGGGCATGACGCATGCTGGCCAGAATGGCGCTGTTCTGGTGGATCAGATGATTGATTTCCGGCCATATGGCGACCGAGAACAGCAGGAACATCGCAAGACCGGGGAGACCCCATTTGGCCCGCTTCAGCAGCAGGCTCCGTCTGGCCATGGCTTCGGCTGAAGGGGGCGTGCGCCGTCTGGCCATGCTTTCCTGTCGCATGGCATCCAGCTGGCGGGTCTTTTCCAGACGGTCCGGGTCAAAATCTTCCCGGTTGGGCTGCGGTGCGTTCATGAGAGACCTGCCCGCAGGAGATCATGCAGATGAAGAATCCCGACAGGGCGACGCTCTTCATCCAGAATGAAAAGACTGTTCACCGGGACAGGGCGGTCATTCATGAGGTGCCGTATGTCCTGAGCCCGCATGTCTGCCGTGCCCGTCAGGGGCGTGCGGTTCATGATCTCCACGGCCGTGGTGTTGTCGAGATCACGGTCCAAAGCGGGGCGGAGGTCACCATCGCTGATGAGCCCGGCAAGGCGGCCTTCGTCATCCAGAATGCCGATGCAGCCGAAACTCTTGTGGGTGATTTCCAGAATCACGGCACGAAGGGACATGTTTTCATGGCCCAGTGGCATGTCCTGCCCTGTATGCATGAAATTGCTGACGGGGCGGAGCTGGGCACCCAGCGTCCCTGCCGGATGCAGGAGACCGAAATCATGCGCATTGAAGCCACGGCGTTCCAGCAGGGCGATGGCCAGCGCATCCCCCAGGGCCAGCTGGAGCAGGCAGGAGGTCGTCGGGGCCAGTCCCATCGGGCAGGCTTCCGGCGCGGCAGGGAGGATGAGGGGAATCTGCACCGACTGGGCCAGTGTCGATGAGGCCCGTGTCGTAAAGGCGATCTGCGTGAGATTCAGGCGGGCTGCATGAAGCAGGACTGGCGCCAGCTCGTTGGTCTCGCCGGAATTGGAGAGATAGAGGATGACATCATCGGCCTCTACCATGCCGAGATCCCCGTGGGCGGCTTCGGCAGGATGAAGGAACAGTGATGGTGTTCCCGTGGAGGCCAGGGTGGCGTTGATCTTGCGCCCGATATGGCCGGATTTCCCCATCCCTGTCAGGATGAGGCGGCCTTTCATGGACAGTATGGCAGTGAGAGCGGCTTCAAACCCTTCCTGCATGGGGCCACGCAGGCACGCCTCGAGCTGCTCAAGCCCCTGACGTTCTGTCTGGAGGGCACGGCAGGCGGTCGAGAGGGAAGATGAGGTCATGGAGCAGCTATGTCAGGCACGATGGGCGAAAATGTCCGACACATCATAGCCCAGAAGATCCAGCTTTGCACGGGCAGGGAGGAAATCATAGCAGCTCTGCGCAAGATCACGCCGCCCTTCCCGGATGAGCATGGCTTCCAGCTTTTCCCAAAGGGCATGGAGATGCAGCACATCGGAGGCTGCATACTGGCGCTGCTCTTCTGTCAGGGTCGGGCTGCCCCAGTCGGAGCTCTGCTGCTGTTTGGACATCTCGACGCCCAGCAGCTCCCGGCTGAGATAGGCAAGGCCATGCCTGTCCGTGAAGGTATAGACAAGACGGGCGGCAATCTTCGTGCAGATGACGGAATTCAGCGTGATGCCGAGATAATGCTGGAGAACGGCCACGTCGAACCGGGCAAAATGCATCAGCTTGGTGACAGAACTGTCCTGAAGGAGCGCCTTGAGGTTGGGGCAGTGCCCGTAGCCACGCCCGCCCAGATGTTCCGGCACGAACTGTACGAGATGCGCCTGACCATCCCCGGCGGAAATCTGCACGAGGCAGAGGCGGTCCCGGTGGGGGTTGAGCCCCATGGTCTCGGTATCAATGGCGATGGAAGAGCCCAGCTCAAGATTGTCCGGGAGGTCGCCCTCATATAGATGAATGGCGTTACGCGGAGTGCTCATAGATTCACCGGATTTTCTGAGAGGGGACAATTCTGCCCTGCATGTCAGGGGAGAAAGCCTTGGTGCCCAGAAGAAGACTCGAACTTCCACGTCCTTGCGGACACAGGCACCTGAAGCCTGCGCGTCTACCAATTCCGCCATCTGGGCATAAAGCTGTAAGAGGAAGCTGTCTCCGTGAGGAAGCCGCCTCAGCTCTGTTGAAGATGCTTTTACGGCGCAGGAGGGGGGACGTCAATGAGGAAAATGCATCCTTTTGAAAAAAAACGAATGGAATGATGTCAGGGTGATAATAGGTCCGTTTCGGACTTATTTTGTAAAATGAAAATGACAATCATGCGCATTTTCAGGATGTTATGACACTCATTAGGTAAGCGGTACTGTCTGGTCTTTTATGGCTGAGCTGTTTAGTGCTGGGGCGACAAGGACCATTCTGCGCCTCACGGTGCAGGCAAGACAGGGATTGATGTCATAATGGCTGAACAGATGCTGCGGTTCGTAAACTGCTCCCAGAAACTCCCGGACAAACGCTCGGCTGCCGAGAGACGGGGGGATTTTGGCGAGATTTACGCCGGGTTCAGCCCTCAGAGGGCGCAGGAGCAGGCGTCACGCTGTTCCCAGTGTGGGATTCCGTACTGCACGGTCCACTGCCCGCTGGGCAATGTCATTCCCGAATGGCTGCGCCTGACGACGGAAGGGCGGCTGAAGGAAGCCTATGAACTTTCCTCCAGCACCAACAGCTTTCCGGAAATCTGTGGCCGCATCTGCCCGCAGGACCGCCTCTGTGAAGGGAACTGCGTCATCCGTCCGGGTTTCAGTAGCGTGACCATCGGGGCCGTGGAGCGGTATGTTACCGAGACGGCCTTTGCGGAAGGCTGGGTCCTGCCCCGTCTGCCCGCCGAGGAAACGGGGCAGAGCGTGGGGATTGTCGGGTCCGGCCCGGCCGGTCTTGCCTGTGCCGAGCGTCTGCGGGCCGCAGGGCATGAGGTGCACGTCTATGAACGGCAGGAAAAACCCGGCGGGCTGCTGATGTACGGGATTCCGGGCTTCAAGCTGGACAAGAGCGTCGTGGAACGTCGCTGGAAGCTGCTGGAGGAACAGGGAATCATCTTCCACCTGGGGCAGTCCGTCGGGCATGGCGATGGTGCTCTGCCTCTGGAGGAACTGCGTCAGCGGCATGATGCCGTTTTTCTGGCCACGGGTGTGTATCGTGCCCGGCAGGTGAAGGGGCCGGGGGCCGGTCTGGCCAACGTGGTGGAGGCCCTTCCTTACCTCAAGGCCTCCCAGACGGAGCATGAGACTGCTGGTCTGACAGCGAAAGGCAAACGTGTCGTGGTGCTGGGGGGCGGTGATACCGCCATGGACTGCGTCCGCACGGCCATCCGGCAGGGGGCGAGGGAAGTGGTCTGCGCCTATCGTCGGGACCGTGACAACATGCCCGGCTCCCGTCAGGAGGTTCTCAATGCGGAGGAAGAGGGAGCCCGCTTTGAGTGGATGCTGACACCGGAGGCCTTCCTTGGCGATGACAGGGTGAAGGCCGTCCGCCTGCGGGAGATGCGCCTCGGGGCAGCTGATGCGGCGGGCCGCCGGGCCGTGGAGCCGACGGAATCCACCCGTGAACTGAAAGCCGATCTGGTCATCTGTGCGCTGGGGTTCGAGCCGGAAGACCTGCCGGACCTCTGGAACCGGCCCGACCTCGCCGTGACACGGTGGGGCACGCTGGAGGTCTCCGGCAGCGGGCATGAAACCAGCCTGCCGGGTGTCTTTGCCGGTGGGGACATCGTCCGGGGGGCGAGCCTCGTCGTCTGGGCCATCCGGGACGGGCGGGACGCCGCCGATTCCATCATGAACCATCTGTCTGCCGGGGCTGCCCGGACCGCAACATCTGTCGGGGAGTGTGCCTGATGACCACCATGAACGAAACCACGACCATGACATCCGCTCCGGAAACGGCGCAGGACTTCGTGAAGGCCTATCAGGCCAATGTTGAACGGCTGGAAGGGCTGTATGACCCGGCGCAGGAGCATGATGCCTGTGGTGTGGGGCTTGTGGCGGCGATGGATGGCAGGCCCAGCCGTGCCGTGGTGCAGGCGGGCATCGAGGCCCTGGGCAACATCTGGCACCGTGGTGCCGTCGATGCTGATGGCAAGACGGGGGACGGGGCTGGCATCCATGTGGAAATCCCGCAGAATTTCTTTGAGGATGCCATCCATAATGCGGGTGACCTGCGGATCGAGGGACGCATCTCCGTCGGGATGGTCTTCCTGCCCCGCACGGACCTGGGAGCGCAGGAACGCTGCCGCCAGATCATCGAGACGGAAATCCTGCGGTTCGGCTATGGCATCTATGGCTGGCGTCAGGTGCCGATTGATACGGCCTGCATTGGCGAGAAGGCCAACGAGACCCGCCCCGAGATTGAGCAGATCATGATCCGCAACACGCTGGGGCGTGATGAGGAAACGCTGGAACGGGACCTCTACGTCATCCGTCGTCGGATCGAGCAGGCGGCGACACGGGCACAGGTGGAGCTGTACATCTGCTCCCTGTCCTGCCGTTCCCTCATCTACAAGGGCATGTTTCTGGCGGAGAACCTGACGGATTTTTACCCGGACCTGCTGGATGAGCGGTTTGTCTCCCGTTTTGCCATCTATCACCAGCGTTATTCCACCAACACCTTCCCGAAATGGAAGCTCGCCCAGCCTTTCCGCAAGATCGCCCATAACGGGGAGATCAACACGCTCTCCGGCAACGTCAACTGGATGCGGGCGCATGAGACACGGCTGAGCAGCCCGGTGCTGGATGACTACATGGAGGCCCTCAAGCCGGTCGTGCAGGTGGCGGGGTCCGACACGGCCGCTCTGGACAATGTCTTCGAGCTTCTGACCTTCGCTGGACGGACGGCACCATCGGCCAAGGCCCTGCTGATCCCGGCAGCGGCGGGGGCGAATTCTTCCCTGTCCGCCCGGGCCAAGGCATTCTACCGCTACTGCAATGCCGTCATCGAGCCGTGGGACGGTCCGGCGGCCTTGTGCGGGACGGATGGCCGCTGGATCATCGCCGGTCTGGACAGGGCCGGTCTGCGGCCGCTGCGCTACAGCATCACGAAGGACGGGCTGCTGATCGTCGGGTCCGAGACGGGCATGGTGCGTGTGCCGGATGAGGCCATCGCCCTGCGTGGGCGGCTCGGGCCGGGGCAGACCCTTGCGCTGGACCTTGATGAAGCCCGTTTCTACACGCCGGATGACGTGCTGGACATGCTTATCAACCGGCAGGATTATGAAAGCTGGATCAGGGACGGCATCGAGGATGTCGGGCCGCTGATGGCTCGGGTGACGGAACCGGACGGCATTGATGCGGAGATGCTGCGCCGTCGCCAGCTGGCCGTCAACCTGACCTATGAGGACATGGAGGCCACGCTCCAGCCGATGGTGGAGAATGGCAGCGAGGCTCTGGCCTCCATGGGGGATGACACGCCGCTTCAGGTGCTGTCCCGGCATTATCGGGGGCTGTCCCACTATTTCCGGCAGGGATTCAGCCAGGTGACGAATCCGCCGATCGACAGCCTGCGGGAAACACGGGCCATGAGCCTGGTGACGAGGCTGGGCAATCTGGGCAACATCCTTGCCGAGGAAGCGGGCCAGTGCCAGCTTCTCCAGCTTTCCAGCCCCATCCTGACGAATGGCGAATTCAGCCGTCTTCAGGAGATGTGCGGCAGGCAGGGTGAGGTCATCGACTGTACCTTCCCGCTGGCCGAGGGTGAGGACGGGATGCGGGCGGCCCTGACGCAGATATGCCAGAAGGCCGAGGATGCCGTGCGGGGTGGCTGTGCCCATCTCTTTCTGACCGATGAACACGCCACGGAGGACCGCGTGGCGGTTCCCATGGTGCTGGCCGTGGCGGCCGTGCATGTCCATCTCACCAATCACAGCCTGCGGACCTTCACCTCCGTGAATGTCCGGGCCTCCGATGTGCTGGACGTGCACAGCCTCGCCGTGATGGTCGGAGTGGGGGCCTCCACGGTCAATCCGTGGCTGGCCCAGCAGAGCATTGCCGATCGTCTCCAGCGGGGGCTGTTCGGAAAGATGACCCTGCGGCAGGCCATGGAGCAGTACCGCAAGGCCGTGGACAAGGGGCTGCTCAAGATCATGTCCAAGGCGGGGATTTCGGTCGTCTCGGCCTATCGTGGCGGGTACAATTTCGAGGCGATCGGCCTCTCCCGTGCGCTTGTGGCCGAGTTCTTCCCCGGCATGGCGTCCCGCATTTCGGGCATCGGCCTGCCCGGTATCGCCCGGAACGTCATCAAGGCGCACAGGCAGGCATGGCAGCCCGCCAACGTGTCTCCGCTGCCCATCGGGGGGCGGTACAAGATCCGCCCGGGTGGGGAGGCGCACTCCTTTTCGGCCAGTGCGGTCCACATGCTTCAGACGGCGGTGCAGGCCAACAGCTACAGGCTCTTCCGCCGTTATGCGGACGCTCTGGAGGCGCAGGAGCCGGTCGCCCTGCGTGATCTGCTGGATTTCCGTTCCAGCGCACGGTCCATTGACGTGGATGACGTGGAAGGCATCACCCAGATCCGCCGCAGGCTGGTTGCCCCGGGCATCTCCCTCGGTGCGCTGAGTCCGGAAGCGCATGAGACGCTGGCCATCGCCATGAACCGCATCGGGGCGAAGTCCGATTCCGGCGAGGGAGGCGAGGACCCGGCCCGGGCCACACCACGGCCTAACGGGGACAATGCGTCCTCGGCCATCAAGCAGGTGGCGTCCGGCCGCTTCGGCGTGACGGCGGAATATCTCAACAATTGCCGGGAGCTGGAGATCAAGGTCGCACAGGGGGCCAAGCCGGGTGAGGGAGGCCAGCTTCCGGGCTTCAAGGTCACGGAGCTGATCGCCCGTCTCCGTCATGCCACGCCGGGCGTCACGCTGATCTCGCCGCCGCCGCATCATGACATCTATTCCATCGAGGACCTTGCCCAGCTGATCTACGACCTCAAGCAGATCAATCCGGAGGCGACCGTGACGGTGAAGCTCGTGGCCCGGACGGGCATCGGGACCATCGCCGCCGGTGTGGCCAAGGCCAAGGCTGATGCCATCCTGATCTCCGGCCATTCCGGCGGGACGGGGGCCAGTGCCCAGTCTTCCATCTATTATGCCGGCCTGCCGTGGGAAATGGGGCTGAGCGAGACCCATCAGGTGCTGATGCTCAACCGTCTGCGCCACCGGCTGAAGCTGCGCGTTGATGGTGGAATCAAGACCGGGCGTGACGTGGTGATCGCCGCCATGCTGGGGGCCGAGGAGTTCGGCATCGGTACGGCGGCTCTTGTGGCGATGGGCTGCATCATGGTGCGGCAGTGCCATACCAATACCTGCCCTGTCGGTGTCTGCGTGCAGGATGAGGAGCTGCGGAAGAAGTTCGAGGGCACGCCGGAGAAGGTCATCAACCTGTTCACGCTGATCGCCGAGGATGTCCGCAATATTCTGGCCCGTCTGGGATACCGCTCTCTTGAGGAGATCATCGGCCGGACGGACCTGCTCCATCAGGTCTATCGTGGCTCGGATTATCTGGATGATCTGGACCTCAACGCCCTGCTGGTGCAGGCGGATACGGGCGGCTTTGCCCGTCACTGCACGCTGGAGGGCCGCAATGAGGTCCCGGACACGCTGGATGCACAGATCATCGCTGATGCGCAGCCGTTGTTCGAGCGGCGGGAGAAGCTGCATCTGCACTATATCGTCCGCAACACGCATCGTGCGGTGGGGACGAGGCTGTCATCCCTCATCACCCGTCGCTTCGGCATGGCCAGCCTGCCGGAAGGGCATCTGACGCTCTCCCTGCGTGGGTCTGCCGGTCAGTCCCTTGGGGCCTTCGCCGTACAGGGGCTGCGCATCGAGGTGGAAGGTGATGCCAACGATTATGTCGGCAAGGGCCTCTCCGGGGCCACTCTGGTGCTGCGGCCCAGCAGTGCGACACCCTGCGCCACGGAGAAGAATTCCATCATCGGCAACACGGTGCTTTATGGTGCGACGGCGGGAGCACTCTTTGCCGCCGGGCAGGCCGGAGAACGGTTCGCCGTGCGGAACTCCGGTGCCGTGGCCGTGGTGGAAGGCTGTGGCTCCAATGGCTGCGAATACATGACAGGCGGTACGGTCGTTGTTCTGGGCAAGGCCGGGGACAATTTCGGGGCAGGCTTCACGGGTGGTACGGCCTATGTGCTGGACCGTGATGGCGATTTCCCGAAACGGGTGAATCACGACACGGTCATGTGCCAGCCCGTGACGGCCAGACGGTGGAAAGATGAGCTGCGGGGCCTCGTGGAGCGGCACGAGCGTGAGACGGGCAGTGCCTATGCGGCGGATCTTCTTCACCACTGGGAGGAGGTTCTGCCGAAATTCCGGCATGTCGTGCCGAAGGATTATGCCCGCATCATCGGGTATGAGGAGGCCGATCTCAGAAGCCTGTCAGCCTGACAGGGGCCACCCGGGCAGGGCTGCGGGGCTGGAGGATGGACCGTGACAGAAAAGAGAGTTTTCACAGCCCCCTCGCTTGGCTAGTCTGCAGGGATGATGACATCATTTCTCAAGACACGCTCCTTTGCCCGTCTGCCGGAAGGCAGGCAGGTTTCCGCCCCGGAAGGTGAGGCGGCTGCGCCCGTGGCTGCCCCCCGCTGGGACCTTTCCGACCTCTATGCCTCCCCGGAGGACCCGGCCATTGAATCGGATTTCGTCCGGCTGGACCATGAGGCCCGGACATTTGAAAGCCGCTGGAAGGGTACGCTGGGCAAGGCCTCTCCGGCCGATCTGGCCCATGCCCTCCAGGGCTATGAGGTGATCGAGGAAGGGCTGGGGAAGATCGGTTCCTATTCCCAGCTTCTCTTTGCAGCCCACACGACCGACCCTGCCTGTGGCCGTTTCGCCCAGAGCGTGCGGGAGCGTCTGACCGCCATTTCAGCTTTCCTGCTGTTCTTCCCGCTGGAGCTGAACCGGCTGGATGATGCAGCCCTTGAGAAAGGCTTCAGCGAGAATGCGGAGCTGGCCTCATGGAAGCCTTATCTGCGGGACCTGCGGGTCTTCCGCCCCTATCAGCTTTCCGATGAGGTGGAGCGTGTTCTGATGGACATGGCCGTCTCTGGCCGGAATGCGTGGGTGCGGCTGTTTGACGAGACCATGGCCGGGCTGATGGTCTCCTTCGAGGGGAAAGAGCAGCCGCTGGGCGACGTGTTCAATTACATGACGGACAGCGACCGGAAAAAGCGGGAAGGGGCAGCCAGGGCCATCAGTGCCACGCTGGCAGCCAACAACAAGCTGCTGGTGGGCATCACCAACACGCTGGCCAAGGACAAGGCCACGATTGATACCATGCGGGGTTACCCCCGGCCTGTCAGCAGTCGCAACCGGGCGAACATGGTGGAAGACGAGGTGGTGGATGCGCTGGTGGATGCCGTGCAGTCGTCCTTCTCCCGTCTCTCCCACCGTTATTACGGCATGAAGGCCCGCTGGCTGGGGCTGGACAAGCTGGAACACTGGGACCGCAATGCCCCGCTGCCCGACGTGCAGGACAGGCGGCTGAGCTGGGATGAGGGCAAGGCGATCGTCCAGCGTGCCTATCAGGATTTTGATGAGGAGATGGGCCGCCATGCCAGCACGTTCCTCAACAGCCCGTGGATCGATGCGGCAGCCGTACCGGGCAAGTCTTCCGGGGCGTTTGCCCATCCGGTCGTGCCCTCCGTGCATCCTTATCTGCTGATGAACTATCATGGCCGTCCCCGTGACGTCATGACGCTGGCCCATGAGATGGGGCACGGCATCCATCAGATGCTGGCCGGGAAGAAGCAGGGCTATCTCCGTTCCGACACGCCGCTGACGCTGGCCGAGACGGCCTCTGTCTTCGGGGAGATGCTGACCTTCCAGTCCCTGCTGGATGCGGAGAGTGATCCGAAACGCCGTCATCATCTGCTGGCCTCCAAGGTGGAGGACATGCTGAACACGGTCGTGCGGCAGATCGCCTTCTACCAGTTCGAGGTGCAGGTGCATGATGAACGCCGCAGGGGCGAAATCCCTGCCGAGCGTCTTGGTGAAATCTGGCGGGACGTGCAGACACGCAGCCTTGGCCCGGCCTTCAGCTTCACCCCGGATTATGACCTCTACTGGTCATACATTCCGCATTTCATCCACTCGCCCTTCTACGTGTACGCCTATGCCTTTGGCGACTGTCTGGTGAATGCGCTTTATGGCGTGTATCAGGACAGCCCGGCAGGCTTTGCGGAAAAATACAAGGAGATGCTTGCCGCCGGTGGCACGTTGCGCCATCAGGAGCTGCTCGCACCGTTCGGGCTGAATGCCGGTGATCCGTCCTTCTGGAACCGTGGTCTGGATGTCATTTCCGGGCTGATCGACCAGCTTGAGGCTGAACCGGCTGCATGAGGATGAAAGCCGGCCTGCACGCCATGCAGGCTGGCACACTGCCTGACAGGGCAACAGGTAAGGGTTGAGATCATGGCACGTGAACGTGACATCGACAGGACGGGCTTTGTCGATAACATGCAGCGCATGTTCCGGGCCTCCAGCATGGTGGGGGGTGTTGCGGCCCGCATGGCCGGGCACAAGCTGGGCCTGCGGAGCAACACGACCAGCCATGCGGAGGAGCTGCGGGCCGTTCTGGGCAACCTGAAAGGCCCGATGATGAAGGCTGCCCAGCTTCTCTCGACCATTCCCGGTGCCCTGCCTGATGACTATGCCGAGGAGCTGGCCCATCTCCAGGCCAATGCGCCGCCGATGGGATGGAACTTCGTCCAGCGGCGGATGAGGGCCGAGCTGGGGGCGGGGTGGGAATCCCGCTTCCGGTCTTTCAGCCATGAGGCCGTGGCGGCGGCGTCACTGGGGCAGGTGCATCGTGCGGCTCTGGCCGACGGGCGGGAGGTGGCCTGCAAGCTGCAATATCCCGGCATGGCGGGAGCCATGGAGCAGGACCTCCGGCAGCTGAAGCGCGGTCTGGGCGTGTTCAGCCTCGTGGGTAATGCCATCCGGCAGGATGAGGTCTATGCCGAACTGGCCGAACGGATGCGGGAAGAGCTGGACTACACACGGGAGGCCAGCCACCTGCGGCTCTACAGGCTCATGCTGGCGGATGTGCCGGAAGTTACCGTGCCTGCCCCCGTACCCGGGCTGGTCACGGAACGGCTGCTGACGATGGACTGGGTGGGGGGCCGCTCCATGAAGTCCGTGCTGGAGGAACAGCTCCCGCAGGAAGAGCGCAACGCCATTGCGGTTGCGCTGTTCAAGGCCTGGTACAGGCCCGTCTATCATTATGGCGTCGTGCATGGTGACCCGCATATGGGCAATTTCACCGTGCGGCAGGATGGTGGGCTGAATCTGCTGGATTTCGGTTCCGTACGCATTTTCTCGCCCCGGTTTGTCGGTGGTGTCCTGTCTCTCTTCGATGCCCTGCGGGATGGCGATGAGGAACGGGCCTACGAGGCCTATCATGACTGGGGCTTCAGGGACATTTCACGGGAGCGGGCCGCCGTGCTCAATGAGTGGGCACGCTTCTTCTATCGTCCTCTCATGACGGATGAAATCTGCAACGTGGAAGAGAGCAACAACCCGCAGGAGGCCCGCCGGGTGCTGGAGCATGTCTATGACGGGCTGAAGCGCACGGGCGGCATCACTCTGCCACGGGAATTCGTCATGCTGGACCGCTCGGCCATCGGGCTGGGCAGTGCCTTCCTGCGGCTGGGAGCACGGGTGAACTGGCACCGGCTCTTCATGGAGCTGACGCAGGATTTCAATGTGGATGTTCTGGCGGCCCGGCAGAAGGACGCCCTGCGGAAGGCGCAGGTCCAGCCCGCCAGATGAAGGAAAGGCCGGACGGGTGAGCATACCGGTCCGGCCTTGCCTGTCAGGGTGGGCAGGGAACTGTCAGCGGAAGAATTTGCTCAGCAGGTTGCCGCCGATTTCCTGGATCACGTCCTGCTGGAGGGCCTTGCCGAAGCTGGCGAAGCCGCTGCCCTGTTCACCGGAGCTTTCGCCCCCGTTTTTCTCGCCGAGATGGCTCACCAGACCGGCCAGCTGGCCGACGAGGTCCCCGGCATGGCCCTGGCCATTCTGGAAGATGGAGGAAATCTGCTGGAGGTTCGCAGCCCATTCCCCGGCCTGTGCGTCGCCATTCTGCGAGGCATCCTGCATCTGGCCGATCAGCCGGTCAATCAGCTGGAAGGCCTGCTGCGCCGTGTTGCGGAACTGCGTGTAGCTCTGCTCGATCTGTTCGATATCCATAAGGTTCTGACCTTTTTGTGGAAGTGGAGCCTCATTGGGCAGTGAAGAGGCGGTGTGATGGTAAACGACCCTGTAAAAACTGCCAGTCTTTTTATGAGGAATGAACAGCCGGAAACGGGTGGCTTCATTTATTCCGTCAGAGGCATCTTGTGGTGGCAGGAACATGCTCCCATCTAGGGGCCATGGCAGTTTCTTCGTCGTCCCGCAGAAAGAAAAAACCGGTCGCGCCCCGTCAGACGGATTTTTTCCCTGAAAAACAGCCCGCCAAACCGAAGACCAACCGGTTTGTCGTCAAATCGGATTACGAACCCTCCGGGGACCAGCCGCAGGCGATTGCCGCCCTGCTGGACGGGTTGCAGGCCGGGGAGCGGGATCAGGTGCTGATGGGTGTGACAGGGTCGGGCAAGACCTTCACCATGGCCAAGGTGATCGAGGCGGCGCAGCGGCCCACGCTCATCATGGCTCCCAACAAGACCTTGGCGGCCCAGCTCTATAGTGAGATGAAACAGTTCTTCCCCGACAATGCGGTGGAATATTTCGTTTCCTACTATGATTACTATCAGCCGGAAGCCTATGTGCCCCGTTCGGATACCTTCATCGAGAAGGACAGCCAGCGCAACGAGCGCATAGACCGGATGCGCCATGCTGCCACGCAGGCCCTGCTGGAAAGGAACGATGTCATCATCGTGGCCTCCGTGTCCTGCATTTATGGTATCGGCTCGCCCGAATCCTATGCCCGCATGAAAATCCGCCTCGTGCCGGGGGAGATCATCGATCGGGACGACCTGATCCGCCATCTGGTGGAGCTGCAATACCAGCGGAATGATCTGGCCTTCGAGCGTGGGTCATTCCGGGTGCGGGGGGAGCAGGTGGACATTTTCCCCATCCAGAACGAGGACAGGGCGTGGCGTGTCATGCTCTTCGGGGATGAGGTGGAAAGCATCACCGAATTCGACCCGCTGACGGGGGAGAAGACGGCTGATCTGGAAGAGGTCAGCCTCTATGCCAGCTCCCATTATGTGACGCCCCGCCCCACGCTCAATCAGGCGATGGTCAGCATCAAGGATGAACTGCAGGACCGCATCCAGTATTTCAGGGACAAGGGAAAGCCGCTGGAGGAAGAACGCATCCTTCAACGGACCAATTTTGATCTGGAAATGCTGGAAACGACAGGCGTCTGCAAGGGAATTGAGAACTACTCCCGCTATCTTTCAGGTCGCCGTCCCGGTGATCCGCCGCCAACCCTCTTTGAGTATCTGCCGGAAGATGCCCTGCTGATCGTGGATGAAAGCCATGTCGGTGTGCCCCAGATTGGCGGGATGGAACGGGGGGACCGTGCCCGCAAGGAAACGCTGGCAGATTTCGGGTTCCGTCTTCCCTCCTGTCTGGATAACCGGCCCCTGTCTTTTTCGGAGTGGGATGCCTTCCGGCCGCAGAGCATCTTCGTGTCCGCCACGCCGGGGCCGTGGGAGATGGAACAGACGGAAGGCGTGTTTGCCGAGCAGATCATCCGTCCGACCGGCCTGACAGACCCCATCACCATCATCCGACCCGTGGAAGGGCAGGTGGACGACCTGCTGCATGAGGCCAGGGCGACCATTGCCGAGAATGGCCGTGTCCTCGTCACGACCCTGACCAAGCGCATGGCTGAGGACCTGACGGAATATCTTTCCGAACATGGCGTGAAAGTGCGGTATCTCCATTCCGACATTGATACGCTGGAGCGCATGGAGATCATCCGGGACCTGCGGCTGGGGGCCTTTGATGTTCTTGTGGGCATCAACCTGCTGCGGGAAGGGCTGGATATTCCCGAATGTGCCCTTGTGGCGATTCTCGATGCAGACAAGGAAGGCTTCCTGCGGTCCCGCACCTCTCTTGTGCAGACGATCGGCCGCGCCGCTCGCAACGTGAATGGCCGTGTCCTGCTCTATGCGGACAAGGAGACGGACAGCCTGCGTTACGCCATCGAGGAAACGGCCCGCCGCCGGGAAAAGCAGATGGCCTGGAACGAGGCGCACGGCATCACGCCGCAGACGGTCCGCAGCCGCATCAGCGACACGCTCTTTCAGGAAGAGCTGGCGGGCAAGGAAGCTTCGCCGGAGTCTGATCCACAGCTCACCATTGACGATCTGCGCAAGAAAATGCGTGAAGCAGCAGCTGAGCTGGACTTTGAACAGGCCGCCGCCCTGCGGGACGAGATTCACCGGCGGGAGGCCAGCGACATTGGCCTCATTGCTCCGGCCCCGGCAGCTTCGCAGGCCAGACAACGCAAGACGACCAGACGGAAAAAGAAGGACTGACCATGCTGGAACTCAAGAGAGACGGGCAGAGCCTGACCATCCTGCCGGAGACGGGGGCTGCCCTTGGCCAGTGGCAGGTGCAGGGGCATGACATGCTCCGTCCGGTCGCCAATCCGGCCCTGCGGAACCAGAAGGGCGTGGCCGTGGGGGCCTATCCTCTGCTGCCCTATGTCAACAGGATTGCAGACGGCCATTTTGCCTTCGGGGGAGAGGAGCACAGGCTTGTCCCCAACATGGAGGGCTGCCCGCATCCCATCCATGGCAATGGCTGGGAGCATGAATGGCAGGTGGCGCACAGAACGGACAGTCACGCCATCCTGACTTTCGATCACACGCCTTCTGATGATGAAGCCGGTCGGGGGGAATGGCCCTATGCCTATCGGGCCGTCATGTCCTACGAGCTGCGGGCGGACGGGCTGCATGTCTCCATCGTGATCCGGAACAGCGATACGGTCGATCAGCCGGTCGGTCTGGGGTTCCATCCTTTCTTCCATTCGGAGGCCAAATCCCGCCTGAAATTCGCAGCGGACTCGGTCTGGCTGACGGACGGTCACGGCCTGCCGACCGAAAAAAAATCCTGCGAAGGTGAGTGGGATTTTTCGACAGGGCAGGCCCTTGAGGAGCTGAAGCTGGATAACGGGTTTGCCGGGTTTGCCGGTCAGGCCCGGCTGGAGCAGCCCGGGGGTCTGCCAGACCTGACGGTGGAAGCGGACCGGATTTTCTCGCATCTGGTGGTCTTCTCCCAGCCGGAGGAGGGCTATGTGGCCATCGAGCCGGTCACGAGCATGACGGATGCCCTCAACAGGCCGGAGATCGCCGGGCGTGGCGTGCATGTGCTGGCACCGGGGCAGAGCCTTGGCGGCATGATCCGCTTCCGTGCTGATGTCTCACGTCGTCCGGCGGAAGGCTGACGCCGCATGGCCGCCGAGAAGATTGCCCTGCACCGTTATCTTTCCCCACAGGGTGCGGCCCGGATGCGGGCTGAGCTGAAAGAGCTGACCCAGAAGGAGCGGCCGCAGGTCGTGGAGGTCGTCTCATGGGCGGCGAGTAATGGCGACCGTTCGGAGAATGCGGACTACCAGTATGGCAAACGCCGCCTGCGGGAGATCGACCGGCGCATCCGGTTCCTGACGAAACGGCTGGATCAGGCCGTGATTGTGGACCCGGCAGCCCAGACCAACCGGAACCGTGTCTTCTTCGGCGCCACCGTCTGCTATGCGGATGAGGAGGACCGTCATTATACCGTGACGATTCTTGGCGTGGATGAGTCCCGGCTGGAGCATGGGGAGGTCAGCCTGCAGGCTCCGGTGGCCCGTGCTCTCATGAAAGCTGCCGTGCATGACGAGGTCACCATGCAGACACCATCCGGCCCTGTCCTTGTGGAAGTGCTGTCCATCGCCTATCCAGACCCGGCCTGATATGGTGGGGGCCTGAAAGAAACCGTTCGGTCCTGAACTGCTTTTGCGGAGTTATTCTTATGGTCCAGTCCTCTTCCTCCCGGCGGCGTGTTGCCGTGCAGATGGACCCGCTGGAAGACATCAACATCGATGGTGATTCCACCTTTGCCCTGATGCTGGAAGCCCAGCGACGTGGGCACGAGCTGCATGTCTATCACCCCACCACCCTGTCCCTGCTGGAAGGAAAGGGCACGGCAGGCCGTCTTCAGGCCCGGAGCCGCAGGGTGACCGTACAGCGGAAGAAAGGCGATCATGCTGCCTTTGGCCCGGAGGAGGTTCTGGACATCGGCTCATGTGATGTCGTGCTCATGCGGCAGGACCCGCCTTTCGACATGGGCTACATCACGGCCACCCACATGCTGGAGCATGTTCATGGCACGGGCGAGGGGCAGGCCCTCGTGGTGAATGATCCGGTATCCGTACGCAATGCACCGGAGAAGCTGCTGGTCACGCATTTTCCCCAGCTCATGCCGCCAACGCTGGTGACGTGGGACCGGGAGGCGATTGCCGCTTTCCGGCAGAAGCACAGGGACATCATCCTGAAGCCGCTTTATGGCAATGGTGGAGCGGGCATCTTCCGGGTGAAGGAGGATGACGAGAATTTCTCCTCCCTGCTGGAGATGCACTTCTCCCGCTCCCGTGAACCGCTGATGGTGCAGCGTTATGAGCCTGCCGTGCGGCTGGGGGACAAGCGCATCATCCTTGTGGATGGCGAGCCGATCGGGGCAATCAACCGTGTTCCTGCGCAGGGTGATGCCCGGTCCAACATGCATGTCGGCGGCCGTGCCGAGCGTGTGGAACTGACGGACCGTGACAGGGAAATCTGCCGGACCATTGGTCCGTACCTGAAGGAACATGGCCTCATTTTCACGGGGATTGACGTGATCGGGAACTGGCTGACGGAGATCAACGTCACCTCCCCGACGGGCCTACAGGAACTGGACCGTTTTGATGGCATCAACAGTGCCGGGATGATCTGGGACTGCATCGAGGCCCGTCTTTCCTGAAAGGAAACATGGAAGCGGCCTGGCCCTATGGTCAGGCCTTTCACCTGTTTGGTGTCTGGTCCGTTTTCCGTGTTACGGTCTCGTGGGGAGGCTCTTCCGGTGATGTGGAGCCGTCCTCTGTCCTGGCATCTTTTTCAGGGTCGGAAGGATAGAGATTGTCCCGGAATGGAATGGGTACGCCATCAGAGAAATATCCATTTTCCACCTTCAGGTCCCTGGATGGTCTGTCCCGGCTGAACCTGTTGATGAGCCATGGAAACAGTCTTTCATGGTAATAGACGACATAAAGGGCCACCCAGAAAAACAGGCAGAGAAGGGCCAATATGAGATCGAGATGCTTCATCGTGTGATCCAGTCATGAGTTCTGGTTCTGTTCTGGACAGGTAGACCAAATTTTTTCGCATAATATCGTCAGAATACCTTGTCAGCCAAGGGCGTTGGGGGGCAAGAAAGGGGCGGACTGATCGGTATCAGTAGCGATAATGCTCCCCGCTTTGTTGGGGGCAGACAGTTGAGGCTGCATTTTCATGGTGTCTTCCCTTAAACCCCGTTCTTCCCTCGATGCTGACAGCGTACGTGATGCCTATCGCCGTTGGGCTCGCATGTACGACAAGGTTTTTGGCGGTGTATCCGCTTTCGGGCGACGGCGGGCCGTGGCGGCTGTCAATGCGCTTCCGGGCACGCGTGTGCTGGAGGTGGGAGTTGGAACCGGGCTGGCCCTTCCTTCCTACAGGTCCGACAAACGCATTACAGGAATCGACCTCTCGGAAGACATGCTGGCCCTTGCCCGGGAGCGTGTGAAGAGGGAAGGTCTCCGTAATGTTGATGAACTTATGGTGATGGACGCCGAACATACCACCTTTGCCGATAACAGCTTTGATATCGCCGTCGGCATGTTCGTGGCCTCTGTCGTGCCTCATCCGGACCTGCTTCTGGCAGAGTTGAAGAGGGTGGTGAAACCGGGGGGACACATCCTTTTTGTCAACCATTTCCTTGCCCGTGGGGGCCTTCGGCTGAAGGTGGAGAAGGTCATGGCCCGGGCCTCCCGTGCGCTGGGCTGGCATCCTGATTTTGCCATTGAATCCCTGCTTCCACCGGAGGATATGGCCCGGGCGACCATCGTGCCCGTCCCTCCGGCGGGTCTGTTCACCCTCGTGACATTGCCGCCTGAGAAGACTAAGTAGGGGAAATCCATCTGCCTTCGAGAAAGGCAGATGTTTCATGGTGGCAACAGGCTGGCGGAATAGAGTGACTTCAAGGCCGTTATTTCAGACAGTATCTTCATCCCGTCATGGGAGAAGCGGTGGGGCGTTTTTTCTGCTGGCGTTGTTTGCTGGCATGTTGGGGGGCGCCATGGGGTTGCCTTTCCTGCATGTGCATCCGTCTCCTGGTGTCGTTGTGTCCCATGCCGTGCTGATGACATTTTATGTTGTATGCCCGGCTTTTCTGGGCGGGATGGCCCGCTGGTTCCTGCCGGACCTGCTGAAAGGCGAGGGCATGGCGCTGCCGTTTGCGGTCCGTACCGGTTTTGGCGTGCTGGCTGTAGGTGCCTTTCTGCTGCCGGTCATGCCGTTTGTCGGGCTGGCTCTCTGGAGCATTGGCGTGCTGGCGCTGGCTTTCAATGTGCTGGCCACGGTTCTGGAGATGCGGTCCATCCCCTTCCGTGATTGTCCGCCGCTGGTCTGGGCGTTTCTGGCCAATGCTCTGTCTGTGCTCATCATCGCTCCCGTTCTGCTGGCTTTTCTGCTGCGGAGTGGTCTGGCTGGTGCCGGGCCTGAAGCCCTTCTGACGGTTCTGCGTGGCAGTGTGGAAATGACCCTGCTGAGCGTGCCTTCGCTTGGCATCATCATGGCTGCTCTTCTGCCCGGGCAGAAGGAGCAGGGGTGGGTACCCCGCTGTGCTCCCCATGCGTTTGGCGTCATGGGTGTGGTGCCTGTTCTGCTCTGGGCTGACCATCTCTTCGGCGGGCTTCCGTCATCGGTTTACAGCGCTGGATTAAGCATCGGGCTAGGGGTTCCCTGTCTGGTTCTTCTCGTAGCCTTTGCCAGGGATATATGGCGTACTGCCCTGCCATCGGGGCCAGTGGCGGCCTGGGCTTCCGGTGGGCTTGTATTGCTGCTTGCTGGCTGGGCCGCCATGCTGACCGAACCAGTCTGGGGCATACAGGGGGTGCCGCCGGGGGCCTTCGTTCTGGGGGCGGCAGGGCATCAGCTTGTGATGTTCGGCAGCCTTCTTGCTCTCAGTGCAGCTTTCTATGGCTGGTGCGGGGCCAGACTGGCACGGTGGGGGCGATCTTTCTCCATTTTTGGCATGATTCATGCTTTCATCACGTTTGTCGGGGCGCTCTGTTCCATTCTGCCGCAGCTGATCGTGCCTGCCGTGCTGTTGATGGGCTGCAGCCTGCTCATGTTCGCCCTGTCTGCCGGAATGGTCTGGTATGGCCTGCTGGTAGAGCGGACCCAGGGGACAATGGGGCTTTTTCCTGAAGAGTAAGGTGTTTTTCCATGCAGGCATCATCCGGTCTTTCGGCCTCTCCACTGGCCCGTTTTCTGGGGGCGCTGCGTGTCGAGGGACATGCTGGTGATACGGCTCTGCAAGATTGGGTGGCGCTGCTCAAACCACGAGTGATTTCACTTGTGGTCTTCACCGGGTTGGCGGGCATGGCCGTAGCGCCGAAATGGCCGTCCGTACCTGTCGGGCTGGTTATCATTGCCTGCATCTGCATCGGGGCCGGTGCGGCGGGTGCCATCAACATGTGGTATGATCGTGACATTGATGCGATCATGAAGCGGACCCGCATCCGTCCTGTTCCCGGAGGGCGGGTCGAACCGACGAGTGCGTTGGTTTATGCGGTTGTGCTGTCGGTAGCCTCCGTTGTGCTGCTCTGGTTGGCGACCAACCTGCTGGCGGCAGGGATTCTGGCTTTTTCCATCTTTTTTTATGGTGTGATCTACACCATGTGGCTCAAGCGCAGCACGCCGCAGAACATCGTGATTGGCGGCGCAGCCGGAGCTTTCCCCCCCATGATCGGTTGGGCAGCGACGATGGGATCGCTGGACGTGCTGCCGGTGGTGATGTTCGCCATCGTCTTTCTGTGGACGCCTCCGCATTTCTGGTCGCTCTCTCTTTATGCGTGCAAGGATTACGAGAGTGCGGGCATCCCCATGCTGCCAGTCGTGAAGGGCGCACGCCATACACGCTGGCAGATCGTCATCTACACTTTCATTCTGGGGGCCGTGTCTCTCGTGCCGAGCGTGGTCGGGCAGTGTGGCTGGTTCTACACGGTCTGTGCCAGCCTGCTGGACCTCGGTTTCATCTATTACGGCCTGCGGGTCCTGTTCGACAGACAGGATGAGAAGGGGAACAGCCTGACGAAAGATAAACCGGCCCGTCATGCGTTTCGCTATTCACTGGCCTATCTGTTCTTCCTCTTCTGTGGCCTTCTGATTGACAGGGTTCTTCTGGCATGAGCGATCATAACACTCCTTCCCGCCGCCAGGGCCGTCTCTTCGGCATCGTTCTCGGGCTTTCCTTTTTCACGCTGGCCCTGTTCGTGGTGGCTTTGTACCGACTGTGACGTCTTCTCGTAGATGGGAAAGAAAACCCCGCCTGCCTGTCCATGAAAGGTTCAGGCAAGCGGGGTTTTTTCATTCAGGTGAGGGCGGCTGAGAGGCAGGGTGGCTGCCTCTCGCCCAGGGGAGTGGTCACCCGGCCTGCTGGATGGCGGAGAGGATCCAGTTACCCCGGCCATCGGCACGGAGGAAGGTCCAGAGTTCCGTGATGGTCTGGCGTTCGGTTTTGCTGCCGTCCAGAACATTGCCCATGCTGTCGGTCGTGACATCAATGGCGGAATATTGCAGGGCCACGGTGGCGTAGGTGATTGTGCCTTCCCGCCAGGCTTCGGCAAGGTCACCCCGCAGGAACTGGATATCAGAGACGATGTTGCGGGCACCACGGCTTGTCAGCTCGGAAAGCTGGTTGTTGAAGTAACTGACCATTTCAGGCGTCGCCATGCGCTGGAGGGACATCATGTCCTGTGCGCTCCAGGCAGCCTGTACGTTTATCAGCAACTGCTGGAAGGTGCTGTAATCATCAGGCGTCAGGGTCACGCCCTGCGAAGGAGCCTGCTGCGGCTGGCTGGTGAAGGGGGAGGAAGCGCCACCGGCTGCACCAAACAGGCCAGAGCCACCTGCATTGCTGGACATGGTGTTGTTGGAAGACCGTTTCCGCCAGAGTTTGATGAGGAAATTGATGATGAAGGCAACGACCAGCACCTGAATGAGGAAGCCGAAGAAGGACCCGCCGCCTCCGCTGAAACCGCTGAAGAAGCCATGCCCGCTCAGCATTCCGAACAGCCCGGCCCCAAGGAAGCCACCAGCCAGCCCGGTCAGAAAGGGGTGCCGCATGGCAAAGGGTGGTCGCATGCTGTTGCCGAAGTTTGGCCGACTGAAGCCGCTCTCCGGTGCCGGAGAGGCATAGGACGGCGTGCGGGGCGTCATGCTGCGGTCCATGGGCCGGGCCCAGTTGGGGGTGAGGCTGGTGCGGGGCGGGGGGCTATAGGTGCGGGAGCCCCGGCTGCCCAGGGAAGACCCCATGCCAGCTCTGGCATCGGCAGCCGGAGCAAGGGCAAAGAGTGGCAGGCACAGGGCTGCCGCTGCGAGGGGGAAAAGACGAATACGCATAATCTGGTCAGTCTCCAGCAAGACTCATCTGGTCAATACGGATGGTTGGGGCGTGATGGCCCGTCATCAGGTTGAGGTCATTGGCGGGGATGAGCCGCGCAAACATGTCAAGCAGATTACCTGCCACCGTGATGCCTGATACAGGCTCGGCAATCTCGCCATTGCGGATCATGAAGCCTGAACCGCCCCGGCTGTAATCGCCTGTCAGCATGTTGATGGCGTTGCCCATCAGTTCGGTGATGAGCACACCCTCCCTGATATCACGTCTCAGTTCTTCAGGGGAGTGGGTGCCCGCATGAAGGAACAGGTTGGACGGACCGGGGTGGACATTGCCCCCGCCGGTCCGGTTGGCCCGGCCATTGCTGGCGGGCAGACCCAGCCTGCGGGCACAGCGGCTGTCCAGCAGCCAGTGGCGAAGCTGCCCGTCTTTCACAAGGTCCAGCGGCAGGCAGGCCGTGCCCTCACCATCAAAGGGGCGGGAACCGGCAAGACGGGGCAGGGTCGGGTCATCGGTGATGGTGACGCCAGACCCAAATACCGCTTCATCCAGCCTGTCCTTGAGGAAGGAAGTCCCCTGCACGATGGCGGATCCATTGATCGCCCCAGCGAGATGCCCCAGCAGGGAGCCGGACACGCGGGGGTCGAACAGGACCGGATAGAGGCCCGTTCTGGGGCGGGTAGGGTTCAGCCGGGCAAGGGCACGGCGGGCCGCCTCATGGCCCAGCCGGGCAGGATTTTCTAGGTCGGCCTGATGCACGGCACTGTGCAGGGCATAATCCCGTTGCATCCCTGTTCCTGTTCCCGCCAGGACGCTGACGCCACAGCTGTGGCCGCTGCGCTGATACTGGCCGGCAAAGCCGGCACTGGTGGCCAGGGCGATGTCCTGAAGGGTCGTGCTGGTTGAGGCACCACTGCTGTTGGTGATGCCTGCATGTGAGAGGGCTGCGTCTTCCATCTCACGGGCTCTGTCCAGCAGGGCCGGCGTATCCGGCGTGCCAGAGGGGTCGAACAGGTCGAGCTTTGCAATCGTGCTGGCAGGAACAGGCATGAGCGGTTCGTCTGCCAGACCGTCATCAGGGGATGGAGGAACGACCCTGGCCATGGCACAGGCCCGTTCTGCAAGCTGTGAGAGGGCTTCCGGCGTTACGTCATTGCCGGAGACCGTGGCCACACGGCCCTGATGGAAGACACGCAGCCCGAGGGACAGGCTCTCCGCATGGCGGAGGCCTTCCGCCTGACCCTGCCGGATCATGGCGGAGCGGCTCCGGCCACGGAGCATGACCGCATCGGCATGGTCGGCACCGTGCTGGCGGGCAAACTTCAGGGCGGCCTCAAGATGGGGGAGCAGATCGGTCATGCGGATTTCAGTGCGGCGTGGATGGCATCTGGCCCGGGGATGTTGCGGGCTGGTCCCATGGTGGTCAGCGTCGGAGCCCCGTTGAAGATGGTCCGGGCCATGGCCAGGACGTCTTCTTCCGTTACGGCATCAATCTTGCGGATCATGTCGCTGGTGGAAATGATGCGGTCATGGACCTGGATCTGGCGGGCGATCTGGGCACAGCGGCTGCCTGTGCTCTCCAGCGACATGAGCAGCGAGGCCTTGAGCTGCGTGCGGGCACGGTCCAGTTCTTGCTTGCTGATTCCCTTCTGGAGGGTGCTGAGCTCAGTCAGGGCGGCAGGAATCAGTTCGTCCGTCTTGTCTGGCCCGGTCCCGGCATAGAGGCCGAACATGCCGCTGTCCGCAAAGGGGCTGGCAAAGGTGTAGACGCTGTAGACGAGCCCGCGCCGCTCCCGGATTTCCTGGAACAGACGGGACGACATGCCACCTCCCAGCAGGGTGGAGAGGATCATGGCACTGTAATAGCCTTTTTCCCGATAGCCGGGGGCGGGGAAACCCAGCAGGAGGTGGACCTGGTCCAGCTTGCGGTCCGTCTGCTTCATCCCGCCGACATACCGGCCCGGTACGGCCTGTGGTGGCGTGTGCGTGGGCAGGTCGGCAAAATGGGTACGGACGAGGTCGACAACCTCATCATGGTGGAGATTGCCCGCTGCGGCGATGACCATGTTCTGCGTGCTGTAATGCTCATGCATGTAGGCCATGAGCGTCTCCCGGCTCATGCTGGCGATGCCATCTTCCGTGCCAAGGATGGGGCGGCCCATGGGCTGATCGGGGTAGGCACATTCCTGGAAATGGTCAAAGACGATGTCATCAGGCGTATCATTCGCCTGACCGATTTCCTGAAGGATGACACCACGTTCCCGCTCCACTTCTTCCGGCAGAAAGGTGCTGTGGGTGAGGATGTCGCCGATGAGGTCCACGCCAAGTGGCAGATCATCCTTCAGCAGCTTGACGTAATAGGCCGTGTTTTCTCGGGCCGTGTAGGCGTTGAGATAACCGCCCACATTTTCGATTTCCTCGGCAATGCGGATGGCAGAACGACGCCCTGTTCCTTTGAAGGCCATATGCTCGAGAAAATGGGCTGCTCCATTGGTGGCTTCGCTTTCATGGCGGGTGCCAGCAGCCACATAGGCTCCGAACGAGACGGTTTCGACACGCTCCATCCGTTCCGTCACGATGTTGAGGCCATTTTCAAGAGTCGTACGTCTGATCTGTTCGCTCATGCAGTTCTGCGTGTCCATGATGTGAGAAGAAGCGGAAAGTGTTTGCAATATGGGGTGCTGGGAGTCTTTTTCCAGTCCCCCCGTTTTTCACGGGGCAGACGGAAAAGGGGACAGCCTGACAGGGCCATCCCCTTTTGCCCATGTGTAGCAGCCAGCGGAGGACTCAGCGTCCGCGATGCGCCCGGACAGCCGCTTTGACCTTTTCGAGGTCGTTGGGAAGAACCTCATAACGTTCCTTGCGGGAGAAGAGGTCTGCCAGATGCGGCGGCAACTCCGGATGGATGCCGGTTGCTTTCTTTACGGCATCGGGGAACTTGGCCGGGTGGGCCGTGGCGGCGGCCACCATCGGCACGCCTGCTTCACGGAAGCGCCGCCCCGCTGCCAAGCCGATGGCGGAGTGAGGGTCTGCCAGATAATGGCTTTCAGCGTAAAGTGCCTTCATCGTGGCGGTCGTCTGCTCGTCACTCAGGGCAACGCCGTGGAAAGTTTCCCGGATCTGCTCCCAGGCGTCATGTGGCACGGCCATGCAGCCCGTCTGCCGGAATTCTTCCATGATGGCACGGCAGCGGTTGGGATCACGGCCCAGCATCTCGAACAGCAGACGCTCGAAGTTGGACGAAACCTGAATGTCCATGGAGGGGGAGAGGCTCGGCTCCACCTGCCGCTTCGTCATGTCGTTGTTCAGAAGGAAGCGGGTCAGGATGTCGTTCCGGTTGGAGCCGACACAGAGATGATCGACAGGCAGCCCCATCTGGCTGGCCACCCAGGCGGCCAGGATGTTGCCGAAGTTGCCGGTTGGCACGGCGAAGGAAACCGGGCGGTCCGGCCCACCAAGAGCGAGGGCGGAGCGGACATAATAGGGAATCTGGGCTGCAATGCGGGCCCAGTTGATGGAGTTGACGGCGGAGAGGGCGCAGTCCGTACGGAAGGATTCATCGGCGAACATGGCTTTGACCATGTCCTGACAGTCATCAAAGTCGCCTTCCACGGCGATGTTGAGGACGTTGTCCTCCAGCACTGTGGTCATCTGGCGGCGCTGGACTTCCGACGTCCGGCCATGGGGATGGAGAATGACGATGGACACATGTTCCCGGCCACGGAAGGCCTCGATGGCGGCGGATCCTGTATCGCCCGATGTGGCACCGACAATGGTCACATGGTGGTTGCGCTGTTTCAGTACATGTTCGAAGAGGCGGCCAAGCATCTGCATGGCCATGTCCTTGAAGGCGAGCGTCGGGCCGTGGAACAGCTCCAGCGAAAAGAGACCATCCTCCACTTCCACCAGCGGTGCTACGGCGGCATGGTCGAATTGTCCGTAGACGTCGTGCGCCATGGTACGGAGTGTGTCACGGTCTATGCTGCCCTCGGTGAACAGGCCGATGACCTCTGCCGCAAGGTCGGCATAGGAGAGGGTGCGCCAGCCTGTCAGGGTCTCGCGGGGGATATGCGGCCAGTGATCGGGCATGTAGAGCCCGCCATCACCGGCCAGACCGCTGAGCAGAATATCGGAAAAGTCGGGGGCAGCGGCATCCAGTGTGCCGCGGGTAGATCGATAACGCATGCCCCCACTATATCACCGAAACGCCATCAGGGCAGGGTAATTTCCAGAAGATGCTGGTGATTGGTTATTGGGGCCGGATTCGTGCCGTTTTCCGGCATGGCGGAACCGGTCAGGACAGCCAGCCGTCCCGGCACGCCTGAGCGGCCTTTGAGCAGTGTGACGGCCTGGGCATCATAGAGTTTCTCATCATGAAGCAGGCGCCAGGGCAGGCGGTCGGCACCAAAGGCGAGCAGGTCTCCATGTTCGATGTCGATCATGTAGATCGTGTCATCCCGGCTGATGGTCATGCCGCCAAGGCTGGGGGTACGGCGCCAGTTTGTCATGGCTTCTATCCGTTCCGCCGGGCCAAGGCTGGAATCGGTCAGAATGTCAGTTCCGATTCGGTAAAGTGGCCCTGTCGGGGTCTGATAAAACAGCCAGTTTTTGCCGTGGTCCAGTAGGAGGAAGCGCACGTTGCCCCCCGTTTTGGGCTGCCCCTGTGCCGTCGTGACGGGCTGGCCATGCCTGATGAGAGGGGCATGGCTGCTGAGGGAGGGGGCGCCTTCCAGCAGACGCTCTGCATGACCGCTCCTGAGGTCGATGATGACGAAAGCCGGAACGCCGTCATCGACCAGAAAAGCTTTGCTGTCCGTGACCTGAAGGGCCGAAATGTGGCTGCCGACGGCCAGGGCATTGCTGAAGCCGATATGGTTGAGGATGACCCCTGTATCCGGTGCGATATTGAGCAGTGCGGGCGTGGGCGCCTGTGTTACGGCCCAGAGGCCCTGGGATGTCGCCGTCAGGGCCGTGATGGCGGGCAACTCGTCCATCAGGAGAGTGAGGCGGCTGTCCACGGGGTCCAGACGATAGATCTTGCCCGTCATACCCAAGGCGAAGGGGGACCCATCGGGAAGGGAATTCAGCGAGGGGGCCAGCGGCAGGCTCAGCTCATGTTCGCCAACAATCCGGGCCTGCACATGGGCGTCCTGCCAGGGGCGGTCTGCTCTGGCAGCGGGGCTGAGCCCCAGAACGGCGGCCGACATGATAAGGGCTGAGGTCAGCAGTGAGGACAGACGTATTTTCATGGCAGGTATCTGGGTGTTCCCCGATGGTTTTGCAAGTTCCGGCCTTTGGGAGCTGGTGAGTGTGGCAGATGGGGGAGGGTCAGGCCGAGCAGAAAGCCCGTGGCTGGAGCTGTGAAGACCCAGAGGAATAGTCCGTCCAGTCCTTCCAGAAGGCAGGCTCCGGTCAGGCCGGCGGCAGGCAGGGCCGGGCGGAGAAGCGTCTGTAGCGTTCCGGCAGGGGGAAGATGGCAGGGATTCTGTCGCCTGTAGGTGGGCAGTCTGTTGAGATGGAGCAGCCAGACAGCAGCCCAGAGGCCCATGAGGAACAGGATGATCATGCCGCCTGCTTTCGGAAAAGATGCAGAAGAACGGACAGGGCAGCCAGTCCAAGGCAGGCTGCCAGAAGGTCCACGGCGCCGAAGAGGAGAGGTCGCCCCGTATGAAAAGGGCGAGTCAGCAGGTCGAGTCCTGTAGTGCAAGTGCCCAGAACAGCCACAAGGGCGAGCTGCTGGCAGGTTGCCGGTCTGATGATGAAGGCATGGAGCAGTGAGAGGCTCCAGAGACCGAAGAAAACACTTTCTTCCCAGAGAATGGGCGACAGGGAAAACGGCGTGGGGAGGCGTGTGCTCCAGAACAGGGCCAGCGTGGCCAGGGGCAGCCCCAGTGTGGTGGCGATGGTGACGGCCTCATGACTGCGCTGGAGGCGCTGCCGGATTGTGGAGGAAACAGGGTGATGGGCGATGCTGTTCCTTTCCGACTGCAGGAAGAGGACCAGGCCGGACCCGATGATGATGCAGCCCATCAGACCGCTGAAGCAGTAGAACCAGCGTGTTGCCAGTCCGGCCCAGCGCAGGTTGTGCAGTCCCACGAAGAAGCTGTGTACGGTCGGGCAAACGGACCGGGGCGGCAGGGTGGGGTGGGAAGGTGTCAGGGCCTGCCTCTGGAGGCAGAAATGCAGGGTGTCAGGGCCATAAAGGCCGATTTCCCTGCCGGTCTGCATGAAGAATCCATCTGCTACCGTGCCCCACTGCCGCAGGCCGTTTTCGGTCAGGCTGCTGATGATGGCGGGAGACAGGGACGGTGGTATGGCTGTGTGGGCCTGATGGCGACTGGCATGGCCTGCGGGGTGATGGGGCGGGTTCATCATGTGGATGAGCTTCTGGGACTGAAGGATCACGCCGGACAGGCCGATGATGAACAGGACGGGCAGGCTCAGCGTGCCGCACAGCAGGTGCAGGTCCAGCCAGCGGCGTTGGGAGGCAGCCCGGGGGCGGAAAAGCAGCAGGTCCGGCAGGAAGCGGCGCAGCTGGAGCCACAGGCCGGTCAACAGTGTCACGAGCAGACCGATGCCTACGGTGGTTGTCAGTATCTGCCCCCATGGGTTGGGCAGGTGAAGGCTGGCATGGAGGGTCACGAAAAACGTGCCGCCGGTGACGTCATGGTCTGTCAGCGGCAGGCCCGTGTCAGGCGCAAGGGCGGGGCCGAGGAAGATGCGCCCATCATAGTGCCAGAGGCGGAAAACGGGGTCCCGTGGAGAGGGAAGTTTCAGGAAAGCGAAGATGCCCGTGTCGAGCTGTGTCTTCAGATTCTGTCCGGCCTTCAGCAGGCCGGTGCGTGTCATGGCGGGCAGGGGACTGTGGAGGGCGGTGCGGGGCTGCATCCAGCCCTGTATTTCCGGAGAAAAACAGGCCAGCGAGCCGGTGAAGCAGAGAACGAACAGGAAAAGGCCAGCCGGGAAGCCGATCCAGCGATGGAAAAGGCGTAGTGCGGTGCGGAGCCTTGGAGACATGATGGACGCAACACGGCATAAATGAGAATGATTCTCATTTATTACGAGGTTTTGGCAGTTCTGTAAATGGGCAGGACGCAAAAATGACAGGGGTGTAAAAAACGGTAAGAGAAAAAAGGTTTTTTTTATGAAAAAAAGTTGAGAATAATTATCGTTAACATATAAAGCGGCACTCATTCAGTTTCACAGTTCAGGATGGGCACGCATGGTTATTCCTTTCCGTTTTTCCCGCAGAACCGTCACTCTCTGGTGCCTTCTGGCAGGCAGCATGCTGACGGGGCATCCCGTCTGGGCTGCCGGAGATGAGGGCAGAGAACAGACGGCAAAGGGCCAGATGGCCCGGCCCGGCCAGCCGGACGGCAAGGCTGACATCAGGAAGAAGAGCGTCGGAAAGGACCGTCAGCAGGCGGACGCACCCCCGGTGGAAACCATCCTCGTCAAGGCACGGCGGCGGGAGCAGATGGAAGTGAAGCTGGGCGGGCAGGCCGGCGTGCTGGGCAACAAGAAGGGGCTGGACCTGCCCTTCAACCTGCGCAGCTATACGTCCAGCATGATCCTGAACCAGCAGTCCCAGACACTGGGGCAGGTGCTTCAGAACGACCCGTCCGTGCGGACGACCTATGGTTTTGGCAATTTCTCGGAGACGTTCATCATTCGGGGGATGCCGGTTTATGGGGATGATGTGGCCATCAACGGCCTGTATGGAATCAGCCCCCGCCAGCTGATCTCTCCCCAGCTCTATGATTCGGTGCAGGTGTTGAATGGGGCAAGTGCCTTCATCAACGGGGCCGCTCCGGGGGGAACGTCGGTCGGTGGCAACATCAACCTCCAGTTCAAACATGCGGGGAGCGAACCGCTCGCTCGTCTGACGGGCGACTACACCAGCAGGGGTCAGGGCGGCGGCAGTCTGGATGTGGGACGTCGTTTCGGCAGGGATGACCAGTTCGGCATCCGTTTCAATGCGGCGGGCATGGACGGCCAGACCTCCATTTCCGGTGAGCGGCGTCATTCTGTTGCGCTGGGCCTGGATACGGACTGGCACAATGACGACACCCGGATCAGCCTCGACATCAACTACCAGAACCAGAACGTCCAGCAGGGGCGTGGATCCGTGGTGCTGAATTCCGGTCTGACGGCCGTTCCCAGACCCACGAGACCGGGGCGCAACTGGAGCCAGGGCTGGAGCTATGAGGACATGCACTATGTGTTCGGGCTGCTCAATGTCGAGCATGACCTGAACAGCCATGTCATGCTCTATGGCACGTTCGGGGGCATGACAGGCCATGAGGAAGGCAATTACGATACGGTCTATGTCTCGGACGGGCTGAAGGGCACCGGCTTCGGATACGGGTCCTACGTCCCCTACCAGCAGACCAATGAAAGCACCCGGGGTGGCGTGCGGGCGCATTTCAGAACAGGTTTCCTGAAGCATGAGGTCAATGCCGGTGGGTCGGCCCTGTGGTCGGGGGCCTCCACGGGCTATGCGGGCGGAATGGTCGGCGATACGAGCCTGTACGCCCCTGGGGTCCAGGCCAAGCCGGCGTCGGTCCATCACGTTTCGGCAACGCCAGCCACGAAGACGCAGCTTTACAGCCTGTTCTTCTCGGATACGATGTCGTTCTGGCACGACCGCATCGCCCTGACGGGAGGCTTCCGGTACCAGCACATTCTCCAGAACAGCTACCAGTACACGCCGACCCATTATTCCCGGGATGCCATCACGCCTGTGGTTGGGCTGGTGGTGCATGTGGCCCGCCATGCTTCTCTCTATTTCAACCGGGTGGAGGGGCTGAACCAGGGGCTTCAGGCCCCGGCACGGAGTTCCCTCTATCCCAATCTGGTCAATGCGCAGCAGTTCCTGTCACCCACACGGACCGTCCAGTATGAAGTTGGCGGGAAATATGACATTGGCCGTTTCAGTGCGTCCCTGGCCTTCTACCGGTTGGACCGGCCGACAGGGCTGGTCGAGGATTATGGGACGGAACAGATATTCAAGGCCAGTGGCAGGCAGCGCAACCAGGGCATCGAGCTGAACGTCAATGGTGAGATCATTCACGGGCTGCGCTTCAACGGGGGCAGTGCCCTCATCCAGGCCAAGCAGGTCAAGGGGGACTATGTCGGCAACAGGGCTGTCGGCATTCCCGGTTATACGATCAACGGGAATCTGGAGTATGACATTCCCTTCATGAAGGGACTGACCCTGACGGGGCGTGTCACCCATACGGGCCATCAGTGGGTCAATGTCCAGAACTCCCTGCGGATTCCGAACTGGACGACCTACGATCTCGGTGCCCGCTACACCTTCATGATGACACCGAAACGCCCGATGACCTTCCGTTTTGGTGTGGAAAATCTCACCAACAGCCATTACTGGGCTTCATCCTACACGGCGTTCAGCAGCGTGAACGGTTATCTGACCCAGGGGCTGCCACGGACCTTCAAGGCGTCTTTCTCGACCGACATGTGAGTCGAACCGGACGGGGCCATGCCATGCAGGCACGGCCCTGTTCCCGTCAGGAGATGTCCGCCTCCGTGTGGCGGAGCGTTTCCAGCAGGGCCGTCTGAAGGGCCTCTTCCTGCTCTGGCGTTGCCAGCTTGTGACCTTCCGCATCCGTCACATAGAATACGTCCACGGCCCGCAGCCCGTAGGTCATGATGTGGGCGGAAGAAATGTGCAGTTTCAGGCGGCTGAGCGTGGCGGTGATGTTGTACAGCAGGGCCGGTCTGTCCCGCCCGTTGACCTCGACGATGCTGTGATTTTCTGACGCATCATTGTCGATGAGAACACGGGAGGGAATGGGAAGGGCTTCCAGCCGCCGGACGAGGGGGAAGCTGGCGGCACTGAGCGTCTCGTCCAGATTGACATCCCCTTCCATGACCTGCGTGATTGTCTCACGCAGGCGTTCTACATGTTCCGGCTCCAGAAAAGCCTCGCCGTGAGGGGTCTGGAACCAGAATGTGTCCAGCACCATGCCATTGTGGAGCGTATGGATGCGGGCATCGGCGATGGTGGCCCCGCAGAGGGCCAGTGCCCCCGTGATGCGGGAGAAGAGGCCCGGCTTGTCCTTGCAGAAGACGGTCAGCTCCGTGATTCCCCGGCTCGGGAGGGGGACGATGTCCATGATGATGGCGTTGTCACGCCCGTCCTCACGGTGTTGGCTGATCAATCCGGCATGGCGGACATGGCTCTGCGGGTCGAAGCTCAGCCAGTAGCCGGGGCTGCCAAGCTTCATGAAGGAGGCGATGTCTGCGGGGGCCATGTCTTTGTCCATCAGCTCCTGCCGGACGAAGGCCTTGTTGTGTTCCACCCGTTCATCATCTTCCCGGGCCTGCAGGCCGCCTTCCAGCACATCGGCTATGCGGGCATAGAGGCGGCCCAGCAGGGTGGCCTTCCATGCGTTCCATGCCCGTGGGCCAACGGCCCGGATGTCGGCAATGCTGAGCAGGAGCAGCATCCGCAGCCGCTTGGGGGACTGGATGGTGTCAGCGAGGTCCAGAATGGTCTGGGGGTCATCAATGTCCCGGCTGAAAGCCGTGCGGGACAGCAGCAGGTGGTGGAGCACCAGCCATGAGACCGTATCTGTGTCGCTGGCGGAGAGACCAAGCTGCTGGCAGATATGTGTGGCGATTTCGGCCCCGATCTCGGAGTGGTTGCCGCCCCGGCCCTTGCCGATGTCATGCATCAGCGTGGCAAGATAGAGCAGGGGCCGTTGTGTCATGGTACGGGCCAGCCTGTAGGTCAGCGGCAGCTCGTCTGCCATGCGGTTCTGCTCAATCATCCGCAGGATACGGATGGCTTCGATCGTATGGGCATCCACGGTATGGATGTGATAGCCATCAAACTGCGTCCGACCGAGGATGCGGGACCAGCCAGGCAGGAGATGGGAGAGGATGCCCGTCTCGTTGAGCAGTGGCAGCCAGAAGAGGCGGTCCTGCCACTGCTCGGGATATTGCTCCGGTACAGTAGCTGTGCCTGGTGTCGGAAGTTCAGCAGCCGGTTCGCAGAGCAGCCTGATGAAGAGGGCGGAGGCCTCATCATCATGGCGGAGGAAGGCGCTGTGCCGTTCAAAACGGATGATATGCTGTATGGCAGCAGGGTGCAGAGCCAGTTGATGGCGGCGTGCACAGTCCAGAAAACGCAGGACGGTCACAGGTTCCCGGACAAGGGCCAGCGGGTTGGGGAAACTGAGGCAGCCATCAATGCGCTGGAATCCGTCTGGCCCCGGTTCCACCCGCGGGGGGCGCTGCTGGAGCTGGTTGCGCAGGTGCAGAAGGATGGCAGGCTGGAAGACATGGGTCAGCCGCATCACGGCCCGGGCCATGAGGAAATGGTGGCGCATGAAGCGCTCCACCCCTCGCTGATGACCATGATTGCCATAGCGCATCCTGGCCCCGATAATGGGCTGGACATCAAATGTCAGACGTTCTTCATTCCGGCCGGTGATGTAATGAAGGTTGAGCCGCACCGTCCAGAGGAAGTTCCAGAGGCTGCGGGTACGGGATATTTCCCGTTGTGTCAGCAGGCCGAGCAGGGTACAGGCCGGGGCCAGCCCCTGGGCACGCTGGAGGTTGGATTTTATTGAAAGACCATTTCCCAGCACGGCATAGCCAATCCAGTTCAGGACCTGAAGGTCCCGCAGCCCGCCTTTGCCTTCCTTGATGTGTGGCTCGACCAGATAGGGTGTATCACCAAACCTCTGGTGCCGCTCCTCCCGCTGGGTGATGGCCTGGAGGACGAAGCGCTCCAGTGCAGGGCCTTTCAGATAGGCTTCCAGCTTTTCCTGGAGAGCCAGGACGAGTGATTTCTGTCCGTGGAGAGGGCGTATGTCCAGCAGGGTCGTGCAGGAGGTCTGGTCTGTTCTGGCCATCTCCATGGCACTGTCGATGGTGCGTGTGGCATGGCCGACCCGCAGCCCTAGGTCCCACAGTGTATAGAGGATGTACTCGATGGCTTTGATGAGGTTCGCAGAGGGAGGGGCCTCGGTCAGGAAGAGCAGGTCCACATCACTGAAGGGAGCCAGCAGTCCCGCACCATGTCCGCCCGTGGCACAGAGGCAGAAGGCCTCACCTGTTCCATCTTCCTGTGGGGCAGAGGGCAGCCCGGCATGGCGGGCCAGTTCTGCAATGACATGGTCCATCAGCAGGGCGAGGTTGCGGGCTGTTTCCACACCGCTCGTTTCCCGTTTTTCAAACTGCTGGCGGATACGCTCCCGTTGCAGGCCGAGTTCTGTTCTCAGCTGTTCCAGAGCTTCCTGGCGGGGCACGACGGGCTGCCAGGCCTGGTTCATGTGTGATGGAGGGAGGGAGGTGAGGGGAGCAGACATGACAGCTCTCTTGTTGGCGGCAGGCTCTGGCAGGTTTTGCAGGGTACCCGTTGCGTCATTCTGCATCCGCAACATCCTTTTTGGCAAGGCCATCCATCAGGCTTTTCAGCTGATAGAGGGCTGAATGGGCCTCCCGGGGGGAGAGGGAGTCCGGGTCCAGCCCTGCCAGTTCGTCACGCAGGGCATGGAGGGTGGCCAGTCCGTCGGTGGAGGTATGGCCAGTGGGCAGGGGGGCATCCGGTGGAGGGGTTTCCATGGCGGCCTGTTCAAACAGGGGCAGGCTGGCAGGCTGGCGGGTCTGTCCCCGTTCGCCCTCGAGGCGTGCCAGCAGGACCCGTGCCCGCTGGAGGACGGAAGCTGGAATGCCCGCCAGCTTTGCCACATGCAGGCCCCAGCTTTTCTGGGCCAGCCCGGGCCGGACCTCGTGCTGGAAGACGACATGCCCCTTCCATTCCCGCACGGCCATGGTGCAGGCGGCCAGCCGGGGGAGGGTTTCCAGCAGGGCACCGAGCTCATGAAAGTGCGTGGCGAAGATGGTGCGGCAGCGCAGCTGGGAGTGCAGGGCCTCCAGCGTGGCCCAGGCGATGGAGAGGCCATCCAGCGTCGAGGTGCCCCGCCCGATCTCATCCACCACGACAAGGGAGCGTGGCCCCGCCTGATTGAGGATGGCGGCGGTCTCCGTCATTTCCACCATGAAGGTGGAACGCCCACGGGCCAGATCGTCGGCCGCCCCCACACGGGAGAAGAGCCGGTCCACGATGCCGATCGTTGCCTCCTGTGCCGGGACGGGCAGCCCGGCCTGTGCCAGAATGACGGCCAGGGCGTTCTGGCGCAGGAAGGTCGATTTCCCGGCCATGTTGGGGCCTGTCAGCAGGATGGCGTGTTTTTCCGGTGGCAGGGTGCAGTCATTGGCGATGAAGGCCGTGTCATGGGCGGCCTGGTCGTGCAGGGCGGCTTCCACCACGGGGTGACGGCAGGCACGGAGCGTGAAATCCTGCCCGTTCGTCATGGTGGGGCGGCACCATGTGCCACGGTCCATGATGCGGGCGCAGGAGATCAGCGCATCCAGCTCGGCCAGGGCACGGCCGACATCATCAAGGGCAGGGGTGTTGAGGCAGTGCTGGGCCAGGTCGGCAAAAAGGTGACGTTCCAGCTCGTCGGCTTTTTCCGACGCTTCCAGAATGGCCTGGTTGAGCGAGGAGAGTTCTTCATTGGAGAAGCGGGCGAGACTCGCCGTGCCCTGCCGCAGGCTCAGCCCCTCATGCTGGCGCAGTTTCCGGCCTGCCGCCGCAGGAACCTCGATGACGTAGCCGAGCTGGTTGTGATGGCGGATGCGCAGGCTGGAAATCTCATAGTCTTCCGACAGGCGGACCTGCAGCTGGGCGATCAGGCGGCGGCTGTTGTCCCGCAGGTCCCGCTGGCGGTCCAGCTCGGCATCAAAGCCGGGAGCGATGACCCCACCATCCTCGATCTTGACGGGCAGCTCGGTGTTGAGGGCGGCCTCAAGCCGTTCCAGCAGGGCGTCGGCCCGCCCGTACAGGCTGGCTCCGACATGGCGGATGCGCTCGGGCATGCCGGTTTCTGTCAGTCCGCCGAGTATCCCGGTGATCTGATCCGCTGCCCGGAGCGTGTCCCGGATGGCGGCAAGGTCCCGTGGCAGGGGACGGCCGCTGGAGATGCGCCCCAGGGCACGGGCGGAATCGGGAGCCTGCCGGAGGATGTCCCGCAATGTTCCCGTGGGCTGGGGATGCTGGTGAAGCCAGTTCCAGCCCTCCTGCCGTTGCGTGATGAGGGTGAGGTCCGTGCTGGGGGTGCTGACCCAGTGGGACAGAAGGCGGGTACCGGCCGCTGTGGCTGTCTGATTGACACTGGTGAAGAGCGTGTGCCTGCTGCCGCCATCCCGGGACTGGAGAATGTCGAGACTGCTGCGGGTGGCCGGGTCCAGCCCCATGATGCTGTCCAGCCCGTGGTCGATGGGAGGGGCCAGCCGGGGGAGCCTGCCCGCCTGGCTGCGGCGGACATAGTCCAGCAGCACGGCACAGGCGATGATCTGTTCATCCCGGAAATCCCCCAGCGCATCCATCTGGGCGACCTGATAGGCGTCTGTCACGGTGCGTTCTGCGGCTTCCCGGCTGGGAGCGGCCGTGGAGGGGGTGATGATTCCGGCATGGTCCGCCGGGATCAGGGCCGGGTCGGAGAGAATTTCCGAGGGGGAGAGGCGGGCCAGCAGCTCGGCCAGGGTGTCTGCCTCCAGCTGGAGCAGTTCCAGCGTACCGGTGGAAATGTCGATCCAGGCCGCCCCGAGGCAGTGCCTGCGGCGTCTGTCCGGGGCGACGATGGCCAGCAGCGTGTTGGCCCGTCCGGCTTCCAGCAGCTCATCTTCCGTCAGGGTACCGGGCGTGATGACACGGACGATCTCCCGGCGGAGCGGGCCTTTCTGGCCCTTGCGGGGGATTTCCGTCTGTTCGGCCACGGCCACCCGGAAGCCCCGGCGGATGAGCCGGGAGAGGTAGACCTGCGCCGTGCCCACGGGCACGCCACACATGGGGATGGGTTCCTCATCATGAGTCCCCCGGTGAGTGAGGGTGATGTCCAGCGCAAGGGCGGCCGCATGGGCATCGCCAAAGAAAAGCTCGTAGAAGTCTCCCATGCGGAAGAAGAGCAGGGCATCAGGTTCCTGCTTTTTCAGGGTGAACCACTGCTCCATGGTCGGCGTGACCTTCCCCGTTACCTGCGGGGGAATGGGAGGGACGGATGGTTTCTGGTCGACCATGCAGAAAAAAGACCTCACCGCTTTGTCGTGGCTGGGCAGCCCATGAAGATTAATAGAAGGTTAAGTTGAGATGCGATGCTTCTTATTATCATGAAATGGTGAGGGGAAGGCCAGAGTCATGATGGCAGGGCAGGGTAGAGTGGTTTCCCTTGCCACAACCTGCCCCGGGGCGGCATGGTGGCCTCATGAGTACTGCACCGGAAAATCATGTTGTTTTTGAAGATGTTCTCCCGATGGCTCAGGGGCTGCTGGAAGCCGAACGGGACGAAATCGCCAATCTGGCCAATATTGCTGCCCTGCTGTTCGAGGCGATGGCGCAGGTCAACTGGGTCGGTTTTTACCTGATGAAAGGTGGTGAGCTGGTCCTTGGTCCGTTCCAGGGCCGGGTGGCCTGCACGCGGATCGCCGTGGGCAAGGGCGTCTGCGGGGCTGCTGTGGCAGAACGGGCCGTGCAGCGTGTGGCAGATGTCCATGCCTTCCCCGGTCACATCGCCTGTGATGGAGCCTCGGAATCGGAGATCGTCCTGCCCATCATGAAGGGTGGGGAAGTGCATGGCGTGCTGGACATCGACAGTCCCGTGAAGAATCGCTTTTCGGCAGAAGATCAGGCACAGCTGGAAGCCCTTGTCCGGCTTTTGGAATCGCATCTCTGAAATTGTTTTTCCGCCTGCCTAGCGCCTGAAACGCCGGAGCAGGCGGGTACGGAGTTCCTCCAGTCCCAGCACCCGCAGGGCCACGAGCAGCCCGCCATAAAGTGCGGCGCTGCTGCCGATCAGGATGATCAGGGTGCAGAGTCGGGGCAGGGCGTGCCATTCCGGCAGGCCGGTGGCCAGAAAGCGGGCACAGCCCCAGGCCCAGACGCCCATGATGAGAGCGGCCACCATGATGCGGATGGCCCGTGACAGGCTCGTGACGGTGGGGCGGAACGAGTCCCGTCTCCAGAGCAGCAGGGCCAGTGCCCCCATGTTGACGATGGCGGCCAGCGTGCTGGCCAGTGGTGGAGCCAGATGGGCCAGCGTGCGGTACAGCAGCAGGTTGAGGGCCAGATTGATCCCCATCGTGACGAAGCCGATGCGGACCGGTGTCGTGGTGTCGCCTTCGGCAAAAAAGGCCGGAGCCAGCAGCTTGATGATGATGAAGGCGGGCAGCCCGAGCGCATACATGCGGAGGGCTGCGGCGGAATTCTGCACGTCATGGGGTGTGAAATGCCCATAGCCGAACAGGGTGGCCATGATCTCCGGTGCCAGGCTGAACAGGCCGATCATGGCGGGGAGGCTGAGCAGCAGGGCGTAGTTCAGGGCCTGGGTCAGGCTGGTCTGGAGGGCGGAGCGGTCATTGGCAGCGACGTGACGGGTGAAGAGCGGCAGCAGCGTCGTGCCGAGGGCCGCCCCCAGCACGCCAAGAGGAAGCTGGTTGACCCGGTCTGCAAAATAGAGCCACGAGATGGAGCCTGTTGGCAGCAGGGTGGCGATGATGGTGTCGATGGTCAGGTTGATCTGCGTGACGCCGGAGCCGACCAGCCCCGGCAGCATCCGGCGGAGTAGCAGCCGGATGTCGGGCGACAGCGCCGGGCGGACCAGTGGCACCGTCAGTCCGGCCTTTCGGGCTGCCCAGAGCAGCCCGGCAAGCTGGGCGATACCGGAGAGGGTGATGCCCCATGCGCTGGTTGGGGCGACATGCTGGTGCCCCCAGAAGGCCCCCACAAGAATGGCGGCGATCCCGACGATGTTGAAGGAAATGTACGCCGCCGAGGCGGCTGCGAAATGGTTGCGGGCATTGAGGATGCCGGCGACCAGGGCTGCTCCGCAGATCAGCACCGTATAGGGCATGGTGATGCGGGTGAGCTGCACGGCGATGGCGAAACGGCCCGTGCCGTGGGAGCGGAAGCCGGGGGCGATGAGGTCGATCACCCACGGCATGAAGATTTCTGCCAGAATGGTCAGCAGGCTCAGCCAGAGCAGCAGGAGGGAGAAGGCCTGCCCGGCCAGCAGAAGGGCAGCCGGTGGGCCTTCCTTCTCATAACGGGACGTGAAAAGCGGAACGAAAGCGGCGTTCAGGGCCCCTTCTCCGAAGAGGCGGCGGAACATGTTGGGCAGACGGAAGGCGATCTGGTACGCATCCTGCACGGGGCCGGCCCCCAGAAACATGGCCAGAAGCTGGTCCCGCACCAGCCCCAGCAGGCGGGACAGCATGGTCCAGCTGCCAACGGTGAGAAGGTGACGCAGCATCGTTCAGGCGTGTTTCCGGCTTACCCGGCGGATCTCCTCCAGCAGGCGGGGGGCCTGGGGGTCTGTCAGCGGGGTGAACCAGCGGTGCAGCTTTCCCTGACGGTCGATGAGATATTTGTAGAAATTCCAGCGGGGCAGGGAGAGGAAGCCTCCTTCCTTCGCCAGCCAGTGGAACAGCGGAATGGCTTCCGTTCCCCGGACGACGGAGCGTGCTGCCAGAGGGAAGCTCACGCCATAACGACGCTGGCAGAACTGGCTGATCTGCTCCGATGTCCCCGGCTCCTGTCTGCCGAAATCATTGCTGGGCACGCCAAGCACGATGAGGCCATCCGGCGTGGAATGTCCCATGTCACGCCACAGGGTCTGGAGGCCCTCATACTGTTTGGTGAAGCCACATTCGGAGGCTGTGTTGACGACCAGTACGGGGCGGCCCCGCCACTGGGAGAGGTCAATCTCGCCGCCTTCAAGGGCGGGGAGCCGGAAATCATAAAAGCTGGTCATGATGGGGCCTATTCAAAACGGGTGGGGCGGTCCAGCAGCTCGTCACGGGCCTGATGGGGGGTCAGCTCCCCGGACAGGAGACGGGTGATGACATTGATGATGGGGGTTTCGATGCCGAAACGCTGGCCAAGCTCCTGCAATGTCGGGGCTGTCAGAACGCCCTCGGCCACCGTGTCACGCTGGGCGAGGATGTCCTGTATGTTCTCGCCTTTCCCCATGGCCACGCCCAGGCTGTAATTGCGGGATCCAGCCCCCGTGGCGGTCAGGATCAGGTCGCCCATTCCGGCCAGGCCGTACATGGTACGGCCCTGCCCCCCCATGGCATCGACAAGGCGGGCCGTTTCGGCCAGCGCACGGGTGATGATGGCGGCTCTGGCATTTTCACCCATCCCGGCACCGACACTGATGCCCGCCCCGATGGCGATGACATTCTTGGCTGCCCCGGCGATCTGCACGCCCAGCGGGTCCGTGCTGGCATAGAGGCGCAGGGTGGGGGTGGTGAGGCGTTCGGTCAGCGCCGTGACGAAGGCGAGATCATGCGCGGCCAGCGTGGCTGCGGCGGGCATGCCCCGGGCCACCTCGATGGCGAAGTTGGGGCCGGAGAGAACGGCAGCCGGTCGGCCGGGCATGGTCTGCTCCACGATCTGGAGAGGGAGCAGGAAGGTGCCCCGCTCCATCCCCTTGCAGCATGTGATGACCGGCACGTCAGGCTTCAGATGCTTCTGGAGGGCCATGGTGACATCCCGCAGCCCCTGCGTGGGGACAACAAGCACCACGATGTCGGCTTCCGTCGGCAGGTCGCTGGTGACGGTGACGGCCTCTGGCAGGGTGACCTGTGGCAGGTGCGGCAGGGCACGGATGCCTGCCGGAACGGGAGTGCGTGTCCAGAGGGTGATCCGGGCGATGTGGGAGAGGGTGCAGGCCAGAGCGATGCCCCATGCTCCGGCACCGATGACGGCAATATGTGGCTGGACGGTCATGCGGATGGTTCCATCAGAGAGCTGTGTCCGGTGGAGGACGTTTCCTGTGTGGCCTGTGGCCGGTAGGGCTGGCGTTCACTCAGCGGCCAGCGGGGGCGGGGGGCCAGGGTGATGTCGTCCGGCACTTCACCCTGTTTTAGCCGTTCCAGCGCAGCCCAGCCGATCATGGCGGCATTGTCGGTGCAGAGACGTAGCGGGGGCGCAAGGAAGGTGATCCCGTGCTGGCTGGCAATTTTTTCCAGCCTCTGGCGCAGCACGCTGTTGGCCGCCACGCCACCGGCCACCACGAGTGAGGTGACCTGCGGTGCCAGAGCCAGAGCATTGAGGATGCGGTCCGTCATCACGTCCGTCACGGCCTGCTGGAAGGAGGCGGCGAGGTCGGCGGCCACCTGTCGGGGCAGGGCCTCACGTCCGTATGGTTCGATGTGGCGGGCGACGGCCGTCTTGAGGCCGGAGAAGGAAAAATCGCAGCCGGGGCGGCCTTTCAGCGGGCGAGGCAGGCTGTAGGCCTGCGGGTCGCCTTCTCTGGCGAGCTTCTCCAGTGCCGGGCCGCCGGGCCAGCCCAGTCCCAGCATCTTGGCCACCTTGTCGAAGGCTTCCCCGGCGGAATCGTCAATCGTGCCTCCAAGGCGGCGATACTGGCCGGTATCCTCCACGGTGATGCACTGGCAGTGCCCGCCAGAGACGAGCAGGGCGAGATAGGGGAAAGCCGGGGCCGCTTCATCCGGCCGCAGGGCCGCAGGCAGGCGGGGGGTCAGGATGTGGCCTTCGATATGGTTGATGCCCATGAAAGGCTTCCCGCAGGCCATGGCCAGCCCCTTGGCGTAGGAACTGCCAACAATCAGCCCGCCAATCAGGCCGGGGCCGGTCGTGGCGGCAAAAAGGGCGATGTCCTCCAGCTCCAGTCCGGCCCGCTGGAGGGTCAGCTCCACCAGTTCCGGCAGGGCCTTCAGGTGGGCACGGGCGGCCAGCTCCGGCACGACACCGCCCAGGGCAGCATGATCCTCCTGCGAGAGGACGCTTTCCCCGAGCAGGGCTCCGTGGGCGTCCAGAATGGCGCAGGCGGTGTCATCGCATGAGGTCTCGATGGCCAGAAGCGGCGTCAGGTGGGAAATGTCAGACATGATTGGTTCATTATGGCGGATTCTTCGGAGCATGACACCCCTTCCAGAATCGGTTATGGAGGGAACACCATGAATGCTTCAAACTTTTCCTCCGCAGCACTTCAGAAAATTGCTGCCGAAGCGGCTCGCCGCTCCCATGCGCAGGCTCCACCGGACCGGCGCAAACTTCCCCTGCGGGTCGGGACACGGGCGTCCCCGCTGGCACTGGTGCAGACGCGGCACTTCCTGACCCGGCTGACCCGTTTCTGTCCCGTTCTGCGGGACATGGGGGCCTTCAAGGAAGAGCAGATGCAGACCTCCGGGGACCTGAACCTCAAGGACCGTCTGGCCGAGATCGGTGGGAAGGGGCTGTTCTCCAAAGAGATTCATGAACTTCTGGCCGTGGGCGGGATCGATTTTGCCGTTCACAGCCTCAAGGACCTTGAGACCCACCTGCCGCCGGGACTGGTGCTGGCCTGCACGATGAAGCGTGAGGATGCCCGTGATGTGCTGATGCTGCGCAAACGGGGCGTGACGGTTGATCCTGAAAGGCCGTTCGACTGTCTGCCGGAAGGAGCACTCGTGGGCTGTGCGTCTGTCCGCCGCCAGGCGCAGATGCTTCATGTCCGGCCGGACCTCCGCTTCACCCTGCTGCGGGGCAATGTGCAGACCCGGCTGGACAAGCTGGGGGCAGGACAGTGCGATGCGACGCTGCTGGCCTACGCCGGGCTGAAACGCCTCGGCATGGAAGACCGCATCGACGTGCCGCTCTCCCCCGAGGTGATGCTTCCGGCCTCCGGGCAGGGCATCGTGGGCGTGACGGTACGGGAGAGCGACCATGAGCTGAGGGAGCTGCTTTCTGCCATTGAGGACCCGGAGGCCCGTGCCGTGGCCACGGCGGAACGTGCCCTGCTGGCGGAACTTGATGGCTCCTGCCGGACTCCGATTGGCGGTTATGCCCAGCTGAAGGAAGGGCGGCTTCATCTTTCTGGCCTCGTGGCCAGCGAAGATGGCACCTTCCTGCTGCGCCGGGAAACTGAAGGACTGCCGGAAGATGCGGCTCGTCTGGGCTATGAGCTGGCCTGTGAGCTGCGGCGGGATACACCGCCTGCCATCTTTGCGAAGATCGTCCAGCCATAACGACCATGCGTCAGACTGTGCTGGTAACCCGGCCTGAGCCGGGGCTGAGCGAGACAGTCGGTGCCGTGCAGGCGCAGGGCTGGCGGGCTGTTGCCAGCCCTGTCATGACCATACGTCAGGAACCGCCAATGGCGGACCGGCCCTGTCACGCTCTGCTGGTAACGAGCGGTCAGGCCCTGCCTTTTCTGGTCCATCAGGACCGTGACAGGCTGCTGCTGACAGTGGGCCACCGTACGGCGGAGCGGGCTGTGGCGATGGGGTTCCGGCGTGTCGAGGCGGCATCAGGGACACAGGCCGGTCTGGAAACGCTCTGCCGCCAGAAAGGGTTGTCTGGCTCCGGCCTTGTGCTGGCCTGCGGGCGGGGGCGGCATGGACAGCCCTACGGGGCCGATCTGGCGGCCAATCTGGGGGCGCAGCGTGTTGAGGCCTATCGGGTACAGCCTGTCAGACAGCTTGCTGCGGCGGCAAGGACCGCCTTGGCGAGCAAAGAGGTGAGTGCTGTCCTTTTTTATTCCAGTGAGACGGTTTCCCTGTTCATGGAGCTGTGCCCGCCGGACCTGTACCGGCAGCTTGGCCATTGCAGGGCCATCTGTCTCTCCCAGGCCATCGCCGGGCGTGTCAGGGAGAGCGGCCTGTGGGGGCAGGTTGAGGTTGGTCCTCCCCTGAGGCTGCTGGGAAGAGGATAAGAAAAAAGGCGAACCCTCATTGGGTCCGCCTTTCCTTGTTGTGGTCTGGCCACAGCGTGTTTCCCGGCTTCAGGCTTCGCCTTCCGGCTCGGGGAAATTCTGCTCCTGCTTGGCCTGCCACAGAGCGGCAAAGTCGATGGGCTGGAGAGCCACCGGCGGGAAGCCGCCATCCCGTGTGACATCGCTGATGATGGCCCGGGCGAAGGGGAAGATCAGGCGGGGTACTTCCACCAGCAGGATCGGCTCAATGATTTCCTGCGGCGGGTTGTCCAGCGTGACGATGGCGGCATAGGCGAGCTCCGTGATGAACACCACTGGCCCGGGGGTCTGGCTTCCTTCTGCCGGGGCCTCGGTGGCCTCGGTGCGGATGATCAGCGTGACCTCATAGATGGACTGTTCTTTTTCGATGCGGTTCGCCTGCACGTCGATGTTCACGCCAACCTGCGGCGGAGCCTGAAGGGAGGTGAAGGTTGACGCACCACGGGGAACTTCGAAGGAGAGATCCTTGGTATATTGCAGGTTGATGGCCAGCGGCAGGGAGGGAGGGGTGTTGTCCTGCGGGGCCTCAGGGTTTGTCTTGTCGGACATTCGGGATCATCCTTGCGTGAACGTAACTCTAGATGGGGCGCCCGCAGGGATGAAGCCGCTTTCCGACGGGGGGATGGGCCCGCCTCCTGCGTACGCACGTCTTTTATGGCGGTAGCATGTCTTGAAGAAGGGGCCAAGCAGATGCGGTTCTTCTTTTGCTGCTGCGGTGCGAGAGGGTGGTCACTCTTGAGATTGCCGACGGGGCGGCCTACCTTTAGGGCATGATGAGGAGAGGGCCGTGCAGGCCGGCTCCGGGTGTGATGATTGGGACTTGAGATGACGGATTTCCCTTGGGATATCGTTTTTTGGGCTCTGCTGGCCGTGGCCGTGGGCAGTGCCGTGTTTTTTGTTCTGGGGCGCCGCATGGGGGCGCAGGCCATCCGGCAGGAACAGATGCCGGCAGCCCGTGCTGTTGGCCAGCGGCAGGAGGGGGGCGTGGCCGATGCCCCCAAGCCGCCGCCGTTGCCCGGCCGTGTCGGCGGAGAGCAGAAAGCGACGGAATACAGGCTCCCGGAGGCGGATACGCAGCTCGGACAGGCTCTGGCCCGAGTCGGAACGGATGTCAGTGGGTTCTCGGCAGAATATTTCCTGAAGAAGGCTGAGGATATTTTCGCCCGTACCATCAAGGCCTTTGCCTGCGCTGATCTTCCTGCGCTGGAGAAGGTTCTGTCCCCCGCCGTGCTGGAAACGTTCAGTCACGTTCTGGAGGAGCGGAAGAAGCGTCATGAGCAGGTTCATCTGGAACTGCGACGGATCGAGCGGCTGGATTATGCATCCGTGCATCCGGGAGATGGGGAGGGTGGTGCCTGCCGTCTCGGTGTCCGCATCGTGTCGTGGCAGGTCAGCTACTGCCGGGATGAGAAGGGGATGCTCGTCGAGGGAACGGAAGCCCTGACGGAGTTTCGTGATCGCTGGACCTTTGAACAGGGCGAAAATGGCCAGTGGAAGGTGGTTGCCACAGAAGCGGACTGAGGCTACCCCGCTGGGTAAGGTTGGTCTCCCGCACGGGGAGGCCGGGTATGATGAAGACCCGGTGCTTGTTCATGCCGGGGTGGGGTAACTCTGTCATGATGAAACGTCGTTTCTCCTCTGCTGGTCTGGTGCTGGGCCCTCTGATGCTTCTTCTTGCCGGGTGTATGCCCGGCGCTCCCAAGGGCAGGATGGATGTTGCTCCTGTCAGCTTCAGCCAGCTCCCCGGCTGGGAGGGAGAGGACCATACGGCGCTGGTCAACATGGTGCGGCTGGAGTGCCTGCGTATCGCCCATCTGCCTGCGGGGACTTCTCTTGGAGGCGCCGTTACCCTGCCTTATGGCCGTGACATGAAAGACTGGAAGAATGTCTGCGTGGCAGCCTCGTCGGTGCGGAGTAACAGGACGGAGGCCAGACAGTTCTTCGAGAGCTGGTTCCAGCCCTACCTCGTCCAGCAGGATGCTTTCTATACGGGGTACTATGACCCTGAGGTTTCTGCCTCGCTTACACAGGGTGGAGAGTATCAGATTCCTGTTTATGCCCGCCCGAAAGACCTCCTGCGGGGGCGGGATGAAAATGGCGAGCTGGAATATGGCCATTGGGTGAATTCCGTGTTCCGGCCCTATGATGACCGGGCAACCATCAATTCTGGTTCTCTGGAGGGGAAAGGGCTGGAGCTGGCCTGGCTGAAAAGCCCTGTCGATCTGCTGTTCCTGCAGACGCAGGGCTCTGGCCGTTTGCGCCTGCCGGACGGCCAGCAGGTGTTTCTTGGCTATGATGGCCGCAATGGGCGGCCTTATGTTCCGATTGGCCGCGTGCTGGTCAAACGTGGGCTGATGAAGTCGGAAGATGTGGATGCCCAGAGCATCCGGGACTGGCTGGCCAACAATCCGGATCAGGTTGCTTCTGTCCTGGAGGCAAACCCCAGTTATGTCTTTTTCCGCCGCACGCAGCGCACGGCTGATGAAGGACCGACAGGGGGCTTTGGCCTGCCGCTGACTCCTCAGCGTTCTCTTGCCGTGGACAGGCGCTTCGTGGGGTATGGGATGCCTGTCTGGGTGAATATCAGTGGCAAGGATGCGCAGGGGCGTTTCGTGACATGGTCCCGGATGGTCTTTGCGCAGGATACCGGGAGCGACATACGGGGTGCAGCGCGTGGGGACCTGTTCCTCGGGTGGGGTGAGAAGGCCGCCAGGATTGCTGGGGACATGAAGAATCACGGTCAGATGATGGTTCTCGTCCCCCTGCCTGAGGCAAAGCAGGCTGGTGAGCAGCCGGTCGTCGGTACGGCAACGGAGGTCATGGCAGCAGGGGCGGGGCAGACAGCCAGATGATTCGTGCGCGTCGTGAGACGCTGGGGATGCATACGCTCATCCGGGGAGACTGTCTGAGTGTCATGCGGCGTATGCCCGCAGGCAGTGTGGATGTGGTGGTGACATCCCCTCCCTATAATCTGGGGCTTGCTTATCGCAGCTACAGGGACAGCCTCTCCGAGGAGAGTTATCTCGACTGGATGGAGATTATCTGCTCCAAGGTAGCCCGTGTGATGCGGGATGATGGGTCTTTTTTTCTCAATATAGCCGGGTCATCTGCCCAGCCATGGTTGCCATTCGAGCTGATGGTCCGGTTGAGGAAGCTGTTTACCCTTCAGAACCATATTTCATGGATCAAGTCCGTATCGGTAGGGGAGGTGACGCATGGGCACTTCAAGCCGGTCAATTCACCTCGCTACGTCAACCGGAACCATGAGCATATTTTCCACCTGACCAAACAGGGAGATGTGGAGCTGGACCGGCTCGGGGCGGGTGTTCCTTTCACGGACAAAAGCAACATCCATCGTCGCCAGCACAGGGAGGACCGGCGGTGTCGGGGTGATACATGGTTCATCCCCTATGAAACGGTACGGAGTCGTTCAGCCCGCTACAGCCATCCGGGGACCTTTCCCGTTGCCCTGCCGGAGCGTTGCATCCGCCTGCATGGGGTGCATCCTGAGATGATGGTGCTGGACCCGTTCATGGGAACGGGGACGAGCCTTGTGGCCGCAGAGTCGCTGAAGGTCCGCTCCATCGGCATTGAGGCCGATACGACCTATGTCCGGTTTGCACGCAAGCGTCTGCGTGCCATGATAATGCAGGGTGATACCGGCGCAGTGACGGAAGACGGGGCATAACAAGGTGGCAAGACGGACTCTGGGTGATGATGAAGCGGCGCTGTGGAAAGCTTTCGTCCGGGATGTTGCCCCGTTGCGGGGGCGAAGGGAGGCTGCGGGCGGGTTTGTCCGGGAGGAGACTGGCAAGACGGAGAGTACGGTAGCCCGCCAGTCGGAAGGAGGGCGGAATACAGGGATGATGACGGTCAGGCTGGTGATGGCCCAGCCGGCCAGGGCACCCCGTCCCCGTCCTGCCCCGCATGTGGGGGTCCGTGCTCCTGGCCTTGATGATACGCAGTGGCGTCGTCTGTCCCGTGGGCAGATGCGTGTGGATGCCCGGCTCGACCTGCATGGCTACGTCGTGCAGGAGGCTTTTGAGGAGTTTCACCGCTTCATGCAGCGCAGCCGTGTCATGGGGTGGCGCTGCGTCGAGGTCGTTACCGGGCTGGGCAGTGGCATCCGGGGAGGGAGCATCCGCCGGGAATTGCCTCATTGGTTGCATCGTGCCGACATAGCGCCCATGGTGCTGGGTGTGGTGCACAGCCATCAGGGAAATCAGGGTGCCTTGCGGCTTCTTTTGCGGAAAAAACGCTAGAAGAGGAAAGGGAGGATCATTCCGATCTTGGAGAAGGGGAAGAGGTTTTCTATAACATTAATATCGAGAATGATTATCAATTAAAGCAGGAGGTTTCATCCATGGGGGCACGGTGTCCCTGCGGGATGACCTTTCCGGGAAAGGCGCAAGATCATGGTTTCATTGAAAGCCCTGTTTGGCTCTGCCGGCGTCATGCTGGCAGCCCTGGCTGGCGGTATGTGGCCAGTCCATCAGGCTCAGGCGAAGGATGTGCGGGACATCACGGGGGCGGTCGTGTCCGTTCCGGATCATCCCCAGCGCATCATTCTGGGAGAAGGGCGGCTGATCTACGCCCTGGAGCCTCTGGAGGGAAAGCATCTGTTTGACCGTATCGTCGGCTGGCAGGGGGAATTCCGGGAGGCCGACAGACAGAATTATGAGCAGATGCTCAAGACATTTCCGGAGGCTGACAAGGTCGCCGTGATAGGACGGACAACCGCTGATACGATCAGTCCGGAAAAGGTGCTGGACCTTCATCCTGATCTCGCCATTTTCAGCACGACCGGCCATGGTCCCGGGCAGACTGGTGATGTGACGGCCAGGCTGCGGGCAGCGCATGTGCCTGTCCTGTTTGTGGATTTCCGGCAGGACCCGGTAAAAACGACCGTCCCCAGCATGGTCATTCTCGGCCAGGCCCTCGGGCGTGAGGCAGAAGCAAAAGCCTATACGGATTTTTATGAAAGCCGCCTGAAGGCCATCCAGTCTGTCGTGGAGACAATCCCGGAGGCCCAACGCCCCAGCGTGTTCATCAACATGCTGGCCGGGGCGCGGCAGAGCTGCTGCCATACGGCAGGGCGAGGCAACATGGGAGCCTTTATCGAGGCTGCCGGGGGGCGAAACATCGCAGCCGATCTTCTACCGGGTTATATCGGCGATGTTTCGGCAGAGATGGTCATCGCCAAAGATCCCGACGTGCTGATTCTGGATGGCACCCGGGGGCCGGGCAACAGCGGGCCGGGCCTGAAGATGGGATCACAGGTGACGCCGGAGATGGCGCAGGCCTCTCTTGCGGCCCTGCTGAAAGCGCCTGAACTTGCCGGGCTTGGGGCGGTCCGCAATGGACGTGCCTATGGTATCTGGCACACGTTCTATGACAGTCCGTTCAATATTCTCGCCATTGAGGTCATGGCAAAATGGTTTTATCCCGAACGCTTCAGGGATCTGGACCCGGATGCTGACCGCAGCCTGGTACAGAGCCGTTTTACAGTGATGCCGAACAGCGGGACATATTGGATCAAGGCGAATGCCCATTAAAGAGACAGAGACCAGAACAGACGGGCCATCAGACGAAATGGCCCGTCTTGCCGCACGATTGACAGGCATACAGGCATCCTATGTAAAGCTGACCCGCCACAGGGTGGGTGTCCTCTGCCTGATGGCAGGGCTGATCCTTTTTTCCATACTGCTTGATTTTTCCCTGGGCCCGGCCGGTCTTGGCCCGGCGGCCTTGTTTCATGCGCTCATGCATCCCTCATCCGGGACGAATGCCGTCATCGTATGGCATATCCGCCTGCCTTATGCCCTGATGGCGGCCCTGGTGGGCGTTGCTTTGGGAATATCCGGTGGGGAGATGCAGACGGTGCTGGATAACCCCCTGGCCAGCCCTTACACGCTGGGTGTATCGGCGGCGGCGGCATTTGGGGCCTCTCTGGCCATCGTGCTGCATTGGCATATCCCTTATGTGCCGGAAAACTGGATGGTCCCGCTGGAGGCGTTCGTGTTTGCTGTGGGTTCGGCTGGTCTGCTGGAGCTGGTGGCCCGGGCACGGGGCCATTCCACGGCCATGGTGGTGCTGTTCGGTATTGCGCTGGTATTCACTTTTCATGCCTTCGTGGCCTTGATGCAGTTCATCGCTGATGAGGATGCTCTTCAGGACCTTGTTTTCTGGACGATGGGTAGCCTGACCCGGGCTGACTGGGGCAAGATTTCCGTCATGAGCCTCGGTTGCCTGTTGGTGCTGCCGTTCTGCTTCCGGGCGGCTCCGGCCCTGACAGCCCTGCGGCTGGGAGAGGACCGGGCTGCAAGCTATGGTGTGGATACGAAACGCCTGCGGATGATGTCTCTGCTGCGCATCAGTGTGCTGTCTGCCCTGGCTGTATCCTTTGTCGGGACGATCGGTTTCGTGGGGCTGGTTGCGCCCCACATTGCCCGCCGCCTGCTGGGGGAGGATCATCGTTTTTATCTGCCCGGGGCTGCCCTGTGCGGTGGGCTCATCATGTCGCTGGCCTCCATCGCGGCCAAGAACATTCTGCCGGGGGTCGTGATTCCGGTGGGGATTGTTACCTCACTGGTGGGAATTCCTTTCTTCCTTGCCGTGGTTCTGAGAAAGGGGGCCTGAAATGGGGAACTGTCAGACACATCAGCTGGAAGTTGAAAATTTCAGTGTCCATTATGGGCGGCGGCAGGTCCTGCATGACATGACGCTTGCCCCCATGCGGGCCGGGCGTGTAACGGCCCTGCTGGGGCCGAATGGCTCGGGCAAGTCCACCTTCATGCGGGGAGTTGCCGGCCTGACCCGGGCGGAGGGATGTGTTCGCCTTGCCGGGCAGGATCTTTCAAAACTGGGGGTTGGTGAGCGGGCCAGGCTGGCTGCCTATCTGCCACAGAGCCTGCCGCCTGCCGTTCATCTTCAGGTGATCGAGGCGGTGATGGTGGCCCGTCGGGCGGGGGAGGCCGTGTCTGCCGAGTGTGCCCTGCGGGAAAGCACCGACGTTCTGGAGGAGCTGGGTATCGGCAGGCTGGCCCTGCGCTACATGGATGAACTGTCTGGTGGTCAGCGGCAGATGGTGGGACTGGCGCAGGCCTTGGTGCGCCGTCCGGCCATGTTGCTGCTGGATGAACCCTTGAGTGCGCTGGACCTGCGGTATCAGTTTGCCGTCATGGACGTCGTCCGTCGTGAGACACGGAAACGTGATATCGTGACGCTACTGGTTGTTCACGATCTGAACATCGCTCTGCAACGTGCTCATGATGTTGTCTATATGCGGGATGGTCGGCTTGTGGCACAGGGGGCTGTCATGGCCGTGACAACACCTGCCGTGCTGGGAGATGTCTATGGTGTCCAGACCCGTCTGGAGGTCTGTCCCCGTGGGCTGCCCCATGTGCTGGTGGATGGCATTATTGGGAGTGATGGCTGAGGCACTGTGCTGCCGGAAAGTCCCATGATGACCCGCACGGATACCATGGCGTGTTTGTCAGGTAGGGACAGGATGAGCCATTGCCCAGTAACGGACTGTTTTCAGATGTCGTGAGTTCTTTCGGGGCTTTTCTGGTCAGGAGGCCCCGATGCGTTATCTCGTGACGGGTGGTGCCGGTTTTGTTGGCAGTCATGTCGTGCTTGCCCTGCTGGATGCAGGGCATGAAGTTGCTGTTCTTGATGATCTGAGCACAGGGCATCGGGCAGCCGTGCCACCTGGCGTCCCTTTCTTTCTGGTCGATCTGGCCAGTCAGGAGGCCACAGCGGGTGTGATGGCCCAGGGGCCGTGGGATGGTGTGCTGCATTTCGCTGCCCTGTCCCGTGTTGGTGACAGTGTGAGAAGGCCCCTCCATTATCTGAGGCGGAATTATCTCACCACGCTCAATCTCATCGAAGCCTGTGTGGCCCATGGCGTGAAGAAATTTGTCTTTTCCTCCACAGCGGCACTGTTTGGAGGAACGGAGCGCACTGGCCTCATTTCAGAAGCGGCATCTGTTGATCCCGGTTCCCCCTATGGGGAAAGCAAATTCATGATCGAACGTGTCCTGCATTGGGCTGACAGGATATACGGCATGAGAAGCGCCTGCCTGCGTTATTTTAATGCTGCTGGGGCCGATCCCGCTGGAAGGGCAGGTGAAGATCATCGCCCTGAAACGCACCTGATTCCTTTGACGATCGAGGCTGCGTTGGGAATGCGGCCAACGCTGAAGCTGTTTGGCCTGGATTATCCAACGATGGACGGGTCCTGTATTCGTGACTATGTGCATGTCGCCGATATTGCCGAAGCCCATCTCAGGGCGCTGGAGCAGATGGAGCAGGGCAGCATATGCTACAATATCGGGACCGGGTGTGGTTATTCCAATCTGGAGGTTATTGCCAGTGTTGAAAGGGTAAGCGGCCGGTCGGTACCTTGGGAGCCTGCTCCAAGGCGGGAAGGAGACCCTGTCAGACTGGTGGCAGACCCGGCACGACTGCACGCCGATACAGGCTGGACGCCCAGATTTGCAGGGCTTGACATGATTGTTGAAACAGCCCTGCGCTGGCGGCAGGCTCATCCGCAGGGCTATGCTGACTGATCATTCTTCAGCTCCGTATGGAGCTGGACATGAATGCTTCAGGGCCAGATGACTTCTGGTGGCATGGACATCAGGATGGCCTCGGTATTGCCGCCTGTTTTCAGGCCGAAGAGCGTCCCCCGGTCATAAAGGAGGTTGAACTCCACATAACGGCCCCGTCGCCTGAGCTGGGCCTGACGGTCTCCATCCGTCCAGGGAGTGAACATCCGCCCCCGGACGATGCCGGCATAGCTGTTCAGGAAGGCTTCTCCCACATCCCGGGTGAAGGTGAAGTCATTGGCGAGGTTCTGGCTGTCCAGCCAGTCATAGAAGATGCCGCCCAGCCCACGGGGTTCGTTGCGGTGTTTCAGGAAGAAATACTCATCACACCATTTCTTGAAGCGGGGATAGTAGTCCGGGTCGTGTCTGTCGCAGGCCTCCTGAAAGGCCCGGTGGAACGTGGCCGCATCTTCGAGGGCTTCCGGGCTTTCAGGGAACATGGGCGTGATGTCGCCACCCCCACCGAACCATCCCTTTGAGGTGATGATCATGCGGGTGTTGAAATGCGCCGCACTGACATGGGGGTTGCAGGGATGGGCCACCAGAGAGATGCCTGTGGCAAAGAAGCGTGGGTCCTCCGCCGCACCGGGAATGGTCTTGCGGAATTCTGGTGAAAATTCCCCCCAGACGGTTGAGACATTCACGCCAACCTTCTCAAAGACACGCCCCTTCATGACAGACATGACACCACCGCCACCTTCAGGCCTCTCCCAGGCCGTACGCTGGAAACGCCCCGGCAGCTCATGCCCGGCCAGAACGGGAGCGTCCCCGGCTGCTGCCTCGTCTTCCAGAGCCTCATAGGCGGCGCATATCCTGTCACGCAGGCTTTCGAACCAGCTGCGGGCCTCGTCCGTCAGGCCGGCATGGGGCAGGTCGGGCAGGGCAAAAGGCGTTGAGGATGGCATGGGCATCTCCTGATCTGTGTGGGGCAGAAATGGATGGTTTGTCACTCTGGGTTGTCATGCTGTTCATAGGCCAAAAGGCTCATTCTGGCTTACTGGCTTTTCCTGATGTTGTAAAAAGGGCAGGCAACCCTGCCTATTGATTTTTGGGTTGGTCTTCTGAAAGACTGTCCGCTATCTGATGAGAGGACTGCCGGAAGGGTTGTGCGGGACTGTGTGCCCTGCGAGCGGCGACCGGGTCGAGGCAGGATGGAGTGAGGATTTATGGTTGCAGACAAGATGATCGAACCTGTCATTGGTGTCATCGGGGGCTCAGGCCTTTATGAGATTGACGGGCTGGAAAACCGGGAGTGGCGGCGTTGTGAATCCCCTTGGGGCGCTCCTTCCGATGAGCTCCTCTTTGGCACGCTGGAGGGGGTGCGCTGCGTGTTTCTGCCCCGTCATGGCCGTGGGCATCCCATTCCGCCCTCACGTCTGAATTACCGTGCGAACATTGATGCCCTCAAGCGGGCCGGTGTGACGGACATCATCTCTCTCTCTGCCGTGGGGTCTCTGAAGGAAGAGCTGGCTCCGGGCCATTTTGTGCTGGTGGATCAGTTCATTGACCTGACACAGGGGCGTCCCCGGACCTTTTTTGAGGAAGGCTGTGTGGCCCATGTCAGCATGGGTGAGCCGGTTTCCGCCCGCATGGCCACCACGCTGGCTGATGAGGCCGAAAAGCTGGGTATCACGGTTACACGGGGCGGCAGCTATGTCGTGATCGAGGGGCCGCAGTTTTCCACCCGGGCCGAGAGCGAGCTTTATCGCTCATGGGGGGCGTCGGTCATCGGCATGACGAACATGCCGGAGGCCCGTCTGGCCCGTGAGGCAGAAATGAACTATGCCACCGTTGCCATGGTGACCGATTATGACTGCTGGCACGAAGAGCATGAGCACGTCACGGTGGATGCTGTCGTCCGTACCATGAAGAGCAACTCCAAACATGCCCGGGAGCTTGTTCGCCGGGCCATTCCGGCCCTTGGCAAGGCCCGCCCCATCTGCACCGGTACCGGTGCAGCCGAGCGTGCGCTGGACAATGCCATCATCACGCCGCCGGAAGCCAGAGACTTCTCCGTTCTGGCCCGTCTGGACGCTGTTGCGGGGCGTGTGCTGTTCAGCTGAGCGCCAGCCTGATGGCTTTGTGAAGGGAGGGCCTCCCTGCCGGATGGCGGGGAGGTCTTTCTGCATGCAGGGCTTTCAGAAACCGTGAAGCAGGCCCCCGTCAACCGGGATGCGGGTCCCGGTGATGTAGGCCGCCAGAGGGCTGGCCAGAAAGGCGGCCATGTGCCCCAGCTCTTCGGGTTGGCCGTAGCGGCCTGCGGGCACGCCGTTTTCTTTCTGCCTGCGGAACTCTTCGAGCGGAATACCAGCCTTTTCAGCCCGTATCCTGTTCAGGGTGGCGACGCGGTCCGTCTCGAAGCGGCCGGGCAGCAGCGTATTGACCGTCACGCCATCATGGGCGACCTCCCGGGCGAGGGTTTTGCCCCAGCTGGCCAGTGCGGAGCGGAGTGCGCTGGAGAGAACGAGGTTGGGAATGGGCTCCACGATACTGGTGGAGGACACCATGATGATCCGGCCGAACTGTCGTTGCCTCATGCCCGGCAGATACTGGCCGACAAGCTGCATGACAGGCAGAAGCATCGTGGCGGTTTCTTTCTGCCAGAGTGCCGGATCGCAGGCCGTGGCAGGCTCCAGGGGCGGTCCGCCGCCATTGCCGATGATGATGTCCGTCTCCGGCATGATATTCTGGAGGGCTGTCAGGCAGGTCTGTACGCTGTCTGGTGCCGAGAAATCCACGGCATGCCAGTGCGGGGTGATGCCGGTATCGGCTGCCAGATCATGAGCGGCCTGCCGCAGTCTGTTTTCATCACGGGCCAGCAGACAGGGGCGGACGCCTTCCCGTGCCAGGGATCGGGCAATGCCCAGTCCCAGCCCCCGGCTTCCTCCCATGATGATGGCTGTTCGTTCTTGCAGATGCAGGTCCATGATGGCCTCTCCTGATCCTGTAAAGACGCCCCTTTTCAGGGAATGGAAAAGAGAAGTTTTCACCTCTTCGTGGTCAGGAGCAAGAGGGAATGAAACGGTGTGGTTCATGACAGGATGCGCCTATTCATGAATGTTTATTTAAAAGTAAGAACGATTAAAAAATCTCCGGTGCCTCGGAGGGGAGTTCTTGACGCTACAGGGGGGCATCACTATCTCTCATTCGCCCCGTTTGATCGGGGAGTTTACTGGTGCGCTGCTAGAATGAGCGCGATAACCCGGCTGCGCTGCTTTATGGAAGGGCCAGCCTAAAATGGAGTGATCCATGACGAAGTTTCGTCCCCTTCACGACCGTGTAGTGGTCCGCCGTCTGGACGGTGAAGAAAAAACCGCCGGTGGCATCATCATTCCTGAAACCGCCAAGGAAAAGCCGATGGAAGGCGAGGTCTTGGCCGTTGGGTCCGGTGCCCGCAATGAGCAGGGTCAGGTCGTGCCGCTGGATGTCAAGGCTGGCGACCGTGTCCTGTTTGGCAAGTGGTCCGGTACCGAGGTGAAGATCGGCGGTGAAGACCTGCTGATCATGAAAGAGAGCGACATTCTGGGCATCGTCGGCTGAGGCCACATTCTCGGACATTTTTCTCTCTGACCATCTTTGAAGGAATTAGGTGTTATGGCTGCTAAAGACGTGAAATTTGGTGCTGATGCCCGTGAGCGCATGCTCCGTGGTGTTGATATTCTTGCCAATGCCGTGAAGGTGACGCTCGGTCCGAAGGGCCGCAATGTCGTTCTGGACAAGAGCTACGGTGCCCCCCGCATCACCAAGGACGGCGTTTCCGTCGCCAAGGAGATCGAGCTGGCCGACAAGTTCGAGAACATGGGCGCACAGATGGTGCGTGAGGTGTCCTCCAAGACCAACGATGTGGCTGGTGACGGCACCACGACCGCTACCGTTCTGGCCCAGGCCATCATCCGTGAGGGTGCCAAGGCTGTCGCCGCCGGCATGAACCCGATGGACCTGAAGCGTGGCATCGACAAGGCCGTGCTGCGTGTTGTGGAAGAACTGAAGACCCGCACCAAGAAGATCTCCTCCCAGGATGAGATTTCCCAGGTCGGCACGATCTCTGCCAACGGCGAGTCCGAAGTCGGCAAGATGATCTCCGAAGCCATGGAGAAGGTCGGTCACGAGGGTGTCATCACGGTGGAAGAGGCCAAGGGCCTGCACACCGAGCTGGATGTCGTGGAAGGCATGCAGTTTGACCGTGGCTACATCTCCCCGTACTTCGTGACGAACACGGAGAAGATGACGGCTGATCTGGAAAACCCCTACATCCTGATCCATGAGAAGAAGATCTCTTCTCTCCAGCCAATACTGCCGCTGCTGGAAAGCGTCGTGCAGTCTGGCCGCCCGCTGCTGATCATCGCCGAGGAAGTCGATGGTGAGGCTCTGGCCACGCTGGTCGTCAACAAGCTGCGTGGTGGCCTGAAGATCGCTGCCGTGAAGGCTCCGGGCTTCGGTGACCGTCGCAAGGCCATGCTGGAAGACATCGCCATCGTGACCGGTGGTCAGGTCGTCTCCGAGGATATCGGCATCAAGCTGGAATCCGTCACGCTGGACATGCTTGGCACGGCCAAGAAGGTGCATATCGACAAGGAGAACACCACCATCGTCGAGGGTGCCGGTGCTGCCGAGGGCATCAAGGGCCGTTGCGCCCAGATCCGCTCTCAGATCGAAGCCACGACATCCGACTATGACCGTGAGAAGCTCCAGGAGCGTCTGGCCAAGCTGGCTGGTGGCGTTGCCGTCATCCGCGTCGGTGGCAGCACCGAGGTCGAGGTGAAGGAGCGCAAGGACCGCGTTGATGATGCCCTGCACGCAACCCGTGCGGCTGTTGAGGAAGGTATCGTCCCGGGTGGTGGTACGGCTCTGGCCCGTGCAAGCCTGCTGTTCGATGACCTGACCTTCGAGAATGACGACCAGCGTGCTGGTGCCCAGATCGTTCGCAAGGCTCTTCAGGCTCCGCTGCGCCAGATTGCCCACAATGCTGGTGAAGATGGTGCCGTGATTGCTGGCAAGGTGCTGGAACTGAGCAACTACAACGAAGGCTTTGACGCCCAGAAGGGTGAGTACAAGGACCTCGTGGCTGCCGGTATCATTGACCCGACCAAGGTCGTCCGCACGGCCCTTCAGGATGCAGCCTCCGTGGCTGGCCTGCTGATCACCACCGAAGCCATGGTTGCCGAGCGTCCGGAGAAGAAGTCCGACGATGCTGCTGGTGCCGGTATGGGTGGCATGGGCGGAATGGGTGGCATGGGTGGTATGGGCGGCTTCTGATCGCTCATCCTTCCCCATCCCGGTCACTCTGGCCGGGATGGCCTCCTGTCCCGTACAGGCAGAAAGAAAAGCCTCGCTCTTTCGGGAGCGGGGCTTTTTTGTGTTTTACCTGTTCAGGAAGCCGTCAATGTCTGTCAGTGCTTCGCTCAGCGGTAGACGCTGGACGGGTACGCCATCAGGGAAGGCGGAGAGAAGGCGGGACGGCATCCGGCTGTCCAGAATGATGAACACGCCCCGGTCATCAGCACGGCGGATGAGACGGCCGAAGGCCTGGCGCAGGCGCATCCGGGTGATGAGGTCGTCATAGTCACCCGGCCTGCCGCCGGACAGATGGCGGCGGCGTTCCCGGTGTAGGATGTCGGGCCGGGGCCAGGGGGTGCGCTCCATCACCACCATGCGGAGGGCCTCTCCGGGAACATCCACGCCATCCCGCATGGCATCCGTGCCCAGCAGGCAGCTGTTCGTCTCGGTACGGAAGACATCCACCAGCGTGGCGTTGTTCATGGCGTCCACATGCTGGGCGTAGAGGGGGATGTTCTTCATCCCCAGCGGCTCATGGATGCGGCGGTGGACCTCTTTCAGCCGTTGAATGGCTGTGAAAAGCCCCAGAGCTCCTCCATTGGCGGTTTCAAAAAGAGCCTGAAAGGCCTGCGCCTGTGCTGCCGGGTCCCGTGAGACATCCGTGATGATGTAGGCCCGTGTCTGGTGGGCATAGTCGAAGGGACTCATCAAGGCAGCCCGCATGGGGGGCTTGAGGAAATGCGCCGTGCCCAGTCGTCGCTCAGCCTTTTCCCATCCGGCTTCCCCGTCTTCATCCGGGCTGCGGTCCCGCAGGGTGGCGGAGGTGATGAGCAGCCCGTGCGTGGTGCTTTGCAGGGTGCTGGCGAAGGGAATGGTCGGGTCCAGCCAGTGGCGGTTCAGGGCAATGTCGTGTCCTCCCTGGAGGAGCCGTGTGGGGGGTAAAGGCTCCCGGTGGATGAAGTCCACATAGGTCGGCAGGCTTGTCTGGGCAACGGGTTGCTCCATGATGGCCCGTACCATGCTGATCCACCCTTGAAGGCGGGAGAGGGCACGGCGATGCAGGCTGCGTATGGTTCCCTCCAGCCGTTGCTGGAAGGCTGTATCGGGGTCTTCCTCCTGCGCTTCCAGAGCTTCCTGAAGGTGCCGGATGATCCGGTCCAGCGGGGTGACGATGTCCTGAAGGGCCGTGAGCAGGGTTTCGGCGTGTTCACGCAGCGGGGCGGGTATGGGGTGCAGGTCGCATTCCTGGCGAGGATAATGGCCCTGCTGGCCGCGGGTCTGCATCTGTATTTCCGCTATGCGGGCATCCAGATGCATGTCCAGCATCTGGAGGAACGCCTCGGCCGGTTGGGGGAGGGACGCTTCCTCGACCATGGCGAGGGGGAAAGGGTCTTCCTCATCGTCATCAGGCGGGGTGGCAGGCCTGTCTTCCAGCGGGGGGACGTCTGGTGGCGGCGGGGCCATGCGGGCCTGCCGGGCCTCATGCAGGCGTCCGCTCCAGCCGGGGCGTGGCAGGCCTTTCTGTGTGGCAAGGACAAGCTCCTGAAGGGCATCCTTGAGGGCTGGCAGGCGCTCCATCAGGTCTTCCATGCGGCGCATCAGGCCACGGGCACGGGAGCGGCTCCCCTCAGCCCCGAGTATCCAGCGGCGCAGGTCGGCTGCTTCCAGTCCGGAGAAGACCAGAGAGAAGGCACTGTCTGCTGCATCAGGGATATGATGGCCTTCATCAAAGACATAACGGGTGGGGACGCCATTTTCGTCTGCCAGATTGCCGGGTGCCATGTCCTGCGGCAGCATGGCGTTCCACGCTGCCTGGGACAGGACGAGCGCATGGTTGGCGATGACGAACCGGGCATGTTGTGCACGGCGTATGCCATGCTCGATGAAGCAGCTCTGATAATGCGGGCAGGCGGAATGGATGCACTCGCCCCGCCGGTCGGCAATCATGTTCAGCAGCCCGGGCTGGAACAGGTCCCCGAACCAGCCGGGAAGGTCGCCCCCCATCAGGTCGCCATCTTCCGTGGTCTCGGCCCAGAGAGCGAGAAAGACCAGCGGGATGAGGCCAGGCTGCGCCTGTGGCTGGCGGTTGAGAAGGGCGGTGGTGATATCTTCCAGGTTCAGGAGGCAGAGATAGTTTTCCCGCCCCTTGCGGATGACGGCAAGTTTATGCCGTTCTGTCGGATCGGGGTAAAGACGGGTCAGTTCCTGTTCGATCTGCCGTTGCAGATGGCGGGTATAGGTACTGACCCAGACAGCTCCGTCATTCTTTTCGGCCCAGAGGCTGGCCGGGGCGATGTAGCCCATTGTCTTGCCCGTGCCGGTACCCGCCTCGGCCAGCATGATGTTGGGGGCATTGGCGACATCCCGGGGGGTGAAGGCGTAGCTGGTGGCCGAGGCAAAATCGGCCTGACCGGGGCGGGGTTCTGCATGCCTGCCCAGCAGGGCGGAAAGACGCCTGCGGGCTTCCTGCTGGCTGACTGGCTGGCTGCCAGCAGGGGGACGGGGCGCACGCTCCTCCCATTGGGGCAGGCGCCGCCATATTTTCAGGGCATCAATTTCTCTGGATCGTCCCGAAGATGCAGAGGGAGGAGGCAGGGCCTCTTTCACGATGTCGTGCCAGCTCCATCCGGCCTGGTCCAGAGTGGGCAGCAGAAGGTGGAGCGTGGCGATTTTCTGGGAAGGCTGTCCTGACAGCTCATCCAGAAGGTGCTGGGCAATACGGTAGAGACTGTCGGCCTGTAGGGGAGCTGTATCCGTCGGTTCTGCAAGGCCCAGCTCCAGGGCGAGGCCACGGGCTGTCGGGGTCACGCTCCGGGCCGGATGGACGAGAAGGAAGAGTTCCAGCAGGTCCAGCCAGGGAGCGGGAGGAGGTTCCGGGGGCAGTTCCAGCAGGCGGAGCGTGGCAGGCCCGTGGATGAGCAGCGGCGGCGGCAGCTGGCGGAGCATGTCCCGGACTTCGGCAAGGGGAATGTCCAGCACCTCACCATCAGGCGTGATGAGGGAGGAGAGGCCATGTCGTGCGATCAGGGCTGGCGCATCAAGGTAGGAGCGGAACAGGCTGGGCATGCTCCAACTCATACACAGGAAGTCCCCCTTCTGCGAGGGGAAAGCAGTGCACGCTCCGCCTGCATACTTGACCAGAGGGGGGAGGGTTCATAATTAACGTAGTCTTATGCAGAACAAAACGCCTTCTCCCCAGAATGATTCGTCTTTCCCCAAGCTCTGGCCGTTTGAGGAAGCCCGTAAACTGGCCGCCCGTGTGGCAGACAGGGACCCCAGCAAACCGGTTCTGATGGAGACAGGCTATGGGCCTTCCGGCCTGCCGCATATCGGTACGTTCGGCGAAGTGGCCCGGACGACATGGGTCCGGCAGGCTTTTGAGAAGCTGACAGGTCGCCAGACCCGTCTTCTGGCCTTTTCTGATGACATGGATGCCCTGCGCAAGGTGCCGGGCAATGTCCCCCAGCAGGAGATGCTGGCTGAGCATCTTGGCCTGCCGCTCTCCCGTATTCCCGATCCGTTTGGTACGCATGAGAGTTTTGCGGCGCACAACAATGCCCGCCTGCGCCAGTTCCTTGATGCGTTCGGGTTCGATTATGAATTTGCTTCTGCAACCGATTACTACACGTCCGGCATCTTCGATGCGGCGCTGAAGCGTGTTCTGGAAGAGCATGACCGCATCATCGAGGTGATCGCTCCCACGCTGGGCAAGGAACGGCGGGCGACCTATTCCCCCGTGCTGCCGATCCATCCCGAGACGGGCCGTGTCATGCAGGTGCCCATCATCAGCGTGAACCCGGAAGCCGGGACAGTCGTCTGGAAGGACGAGGACGGGAAGAGCTTTGAGACATCCGTCTATGGCGGACAGGCCAAGATGCAGTGGAAGGCCGACTGGGCCATGCGCTGGTATGCTCTGGGTGTCGATTATGAGATGTCCGGCAAGGACCTCATCGACAGCGTGAAGCTTTCCTCCAAGATATGCCGCATTCTTGGCAGTGAGCCACCGCTGAACCTGACCTATGAGCTGTTCCTCGATGCCAATGGGCAGAAGATCAGCAAGTCCAAGGGAAATGGCCTCTCCGTGGAGGAATGGCTGAGGTACGGCCCGTCGGAGAGTCTGGCTCATTACATGTTCCAGCAGCCGACCCGTGCCAAAAGGCTCTATACGGACATGATCCCCAGAGCCACGGATGAATATCTGGCCCTCGTGCAGAAGGGTGAGCAGCAGAGTGCAGAGGAGTTCCTTTCCAATCCGGTATGGTTCATCCATGAAGGGAAACTGCGCCCGCAGGATACCAGCCCGGTTTCCTTCACAGCCCTGCTGAATCTGGCCAGCGTGGCCAATGCCCGGGAAGTGGAGACACTCTGGAAGTTCCTGCGGCGTTATGATTCCAGCCTGTCGCCAGAGACACATCCTTATGTGGCACGGCTGGTGCAGCACGCTCTGGATTACTTCAATGAGCGTGTCCGTCCGACCAAGGTGTTCCGTGCTCCGACGGAGACAGAGCGCAAAGGTCTGGAAGACCTCGCAGCAACGCTGAAGACGGTGCCGGACAATGCGACCCCGGATGATGTGCAGAATGTCGTATTTGAGGTCGGCAAGCGTCACTTTGCCAAGCCGGAGCTGCGGTCCTGGTTCGGGTGCCTGTATGAGGTGCTTCTGGGGCAGAAAGAGGGCCCCCGCTTCGGCATTTTTGCGGCTTTGTTTGGCCTGAAGGAGACTGTTGCCCTCATTGATGAGGCTCTGGCACGTCCTGTTGGGCCTGCCGGGGCAACGGAGGAAACCAGAGGCTGAGGCATGACAGCTCCCTCCGGTATGCCAGATGGTGCGGATGCCTCTCCGTCACTTGCTGACGGACGGCTGCGGCGTTTTCTGACGCGTCTGCCGGCCATGGTGGGGCTGGTCCTGCTCATTTTTGCGGGGCTGGTGATCTGGCGGGAGCTTCAGCATCTGTCCCTCCAGCAGGTGATGGCGGGGCTTCATGCCATTCCTGCCGCCGCCTTGTGGAAGGGGGCCGGGGCAACCATTCTTTCTTATGCCATCCTGTCTTTCTACGATGGTCTGGCCTGTCATCATGTGCAGGCGGGCATTTCGTGGCGGCGGTCAGCCTTTGTGGCGTTCTGTTCCTATGTCCTGTCCCATAATCTTGGGTGCGCAGCCATTTCGGGCACGGCTGTGCGCTACAGGCTCTATCGTAACTGGGGTGTGCCGGGGATCAAGATTGCGGCCATCGTGGCGTTCTGTTCCGTCACCTACTGGCTGGGGATGCTGGGGCTTGTGGGGTTCATCCTGCTGGCCCAGCCGGGCATTATTCCTTATGTCCGTCATCTGCCGCCCTGGGTAACTGATCTTGGGGGAGCAGCCTGTTTCTCTGTCCTGCTGGCCTATGTGCTTCTGCCCTGCTGGAAGCAGGAAGTGCATATTGGCAGGTGGACATTGCGGTTTCCAGACTGGCGGATCGGGCTGGGGCAGATCCTGTCCAGCATGGCGGACATGTCTGCTACCGCCCTGATCGCCTGGTGTGTGCTGGATACGCTGCCCAATGGGAGCGGCCTGACATTTGGCGGGTTTCTGGCCATCTATATCGGGGCTTACACGGCCGGTCTGCTGGCCAATGTTCCGGGTGGGCTGGGAGTGTTCGACAGCACCATGCTGCTGGCGCTGTCCCCGTGGTTTTCCGTGCCGCACATCATGGCAGGGATTCTGGTTTTTCGCCTGTTCTATTACATCATTCCCCTGCTTCTGGCGGGTGCCATGTTTGCCGGGCATGAGCTGTTCATAAAAGGGGCACCTTTGCTGGCCCGGTTTGGCAGGACCGTGGAGCACAGCCAGAGTCTGCGTTCATCTGAAGCGGATTTCGCCACGATCGTTGCCACGGGCAGTCAGGCCGTGCTGGGCATCGTCATCGTGGTTTATGCCCTTCTGGCACCATTGCCTCCGTTCCATTCTTTCTGGAGTGCGGTCCTTCTTCAGGGCGCCGCTTTTCTGCTGACCCTCATCGGGGTGATGCTCGTCGGCCTGTCTCTGGGGCTGTCCCAGCGGGTGGCGTTGGCCTGGCGGCTTTCTGTCGGGGCTCTGTCCATCACGCTGGTGATCCTGACCGTAAGGCAGGCCCATTGGGTGGCTTTTCTTGTCGTGCTGGCCGTGTTGTTCGTTTTGCTGCCATTCCGCAAGACCTATTACAGGCAGGCTTACTGGCGGGTAGAGCCGTTTTCTCCTTTTGTTCTGGCGCCATTCTCGCTCTGGCTGTGCGGGTTGGCCGGTGTCAGCTGGATCGCCCGTCAGCGGCATCTCGGGCATGTCTGGTGGCGTTCTATGGTTCATGATGCCCATACGGCGGTCGGGCGCTGGTTTCTCGGTGGTGCGGCCGTGTGCTGTCTGCTGGGGCTGTGGTTTGCCCTGAGGAAAGCACGGCTGCATCTTCTCCCATGGAACATGGATGCCCGGGTGCAGTACGCCTGCCTTCAGGATTCAGCAGAGGCTCTTTCCCTGCCGTGTGAGCGCCTTTTCGTGCCTGATGGCATGTTGTCGGATGCAACGGGGAAGGCTGCCTGCGCGGTGGTCCGGCTGAAGCCTTTCCTGCTGTCGGAGCCAGTGCTCCTGTGTCTGGGCGGAGCCGTGGGGGCACGGGGACAGCGGGGTGGTGCTGTCTGGCGGCTGCGGGATTACGCCGTGCAGGAGGGGTGCCAGCTGGCCGTCCTTCAGCAGGGAGCACGGCAGGCGGACATCTACGCCTCTTTCGGCCTTGGTCTTTTTTCTCTTGAAGGCGACGAGGGATGGTTTCTTGTCTGCCGGCCGGAAGATTATCACGCCCTGAAGCTGCTGCTGGGCCTTTAGAAAAACCCGTTTTCCTCATCAGCCAGAAGAGGGCTGACGTGCGGCAGGGCAAGTCCCGGCTGGGCCGGGTAGGCTTCCAGAATCTGGAGATGGGGGCCGGTGCCAGAAGGCAGATGCTCTACCAGACTGATGTGGTCTACTGTCATTTCAGAGCTGTGAAAGAGGTTGTGCCGCTGTATCCATGGGATGAGATCGGTCGGGGAGGCCGGTTCCAGCCAGGCAATGGTCACTTCCGGGACGACGGCACGGCGGGGCAGGGAGAGGCCTGCGCGGCGGAGGGTGCTGGCAAGCCGCTTCTGCAAGGCAAGCAGCGGAGCCTGCGGAGTGAGGCTGACTGTCAGCCGGTCTTCCATCTCTCCCATCTGATGGCCGACCTGATGGAGGGCCAGAGAGAAAGGTTCCCATCGCAGGTGGGACAGGGTCATGTCCAGCTCCTCCATCTCGTGGCGGCTGTTTAGGTGGCCAAGGGGCTGGAGGGGGATCAGACACTGTTCTGCCGGTGACCAGCGGACATCATCCAGACTGCCACGCAGCAGGCCAAGTTCTGCCTGTATGGTGGGGGACAGCGTGAGGGCGAGGGAAAGATTCATGGGGCCTCCCGCAAATCAGGGAGATTAACAAAAAGAAAGTCAGGGTCTTGTCCTGAATTCTTGACTTGGGAAGAAACTACCCCACATTCTACGGGAACGATAGGGGCGGGCCCAGTGAGTCCCCCCTGAAGACTTATCGCAGCAAGTGGATATCATGGCTTTCCATTCCGATTACGAGACAACACGAGGACAGGCGGCTGCCGCTTTTGATGCGGGTCTGCGGGCTTACATGCTGCGTGTCTACAACTGGATGGCTCTTGCTCTGGGGATAACGGGGGTGACGGCCTATGCCGTGGTCCATACGTCGCTCCGGGCGCTGTTCTTTCATGTCGTGCAGAGAGGGGATGCTTTTGCGCTGGCTCCGACCGGACTGGGGATGGTGAGTGTTTTCGCCCCTCTGGCCTTTGTCATGGTGCTGTCCTTTGGTGTGAACCGTCTCTCCCGTTCGACAGTGCAGCTTCTGTTTGTGCTGTTCAGCGTGGCCATGGGCGTCAGCATGGCATCGCTGCTTCTGGCCTACACAGGGTCTTCTGTTGTCCGGACATTCTTTATTGCCGCCTCCCTGTATGGCGTCATGTCTCTCTGGGGGTATGTGACGAACCGGTCCCTCATGGGGATGGGGTCGTTCCTGACGATGGGGCTGATAGGTCTGGTGATCGCTTCTCTGGTCAACATGTTCATCCCGGCCCATGGGCTGACAGTGGCCATATCTTTCATCGGGGTGCTGCTGTTCACGGGGCTGACAGCTTATGACACCCAGCGCATCAAGCTTTCCTATCAGCAGTATGCGTCTGTCCTTCCGGCTGAAGAGACGGGGAAGATGGGGATCTATGATGCCCTGACGATGTATCTGAATTTTGTAAATCTCTTTCAGTTCCTGCTGCAGTTTACAGGAACAAGATCTGGTGGGCGCGATTGATCCACTGATGAGTCGGGTCAGTGCCCTGACAGGAAGAGGAGCCTCCGGGCTCCTTTTTTGTTGCGATTTTTTGCGGTTGAAAGGAAAATGGAAAATTAAGCGATCATCTTCTTGTTTTTGATGAAAATATGATGTTTTCTCAGAAATGGCAGATAACCGGTCTTTTTTTTAAAAAGACCGACGGGGTTCCTTTTTTTTATGAGGCTTGCCCCCTTGTAATCTCCGTTATTCGGGAAGAATAAAGTGGGCGGCACTGGGGTCTCAGGGCTCCATATTTCATATTGAGTACGGAGGGAGTTCCCTTCTGTTGTCAGGATACGAACGGGAAAGGCACATATAAGATGACAACGTTCGGTGGCGATCGCGCTGTCCTGACTGTGTCAGAAAGTGTTCCGGCCTTTTTATGGCGGAACAACAGATAGAGGCAGGATCCATGAAAAGACTCTGGCGATTTTTCCCGGCGTTGCCTGCATTGATGCTGTCGGGCTGTACGGTTGATCTTCTTCAGCCAGCCGGCCCGATCGGGGAAGGTAATCGCGACATGATGGTGCTTGAATGGGCCGTCATGATGTGCGTTGTGGTTCCGGTGATTATTGCGACACTCGTATTTGCCTGGAAATACCGGGCTTCCAATACGAAGGCGGAATATCTGCGGAACTGGTCACATTCAAACAAGATTGAAGTGTTCATCTGGGGTGTCCCCATTCTGATCATTCTTGTTCTGAGTGGCTTCAATTACTGGAGCACGCATTATTACGACCCGTACAAGCCCATCTCCAAAGAGATGCAGGTAAAAGTTGGTGCGCCCGATGCAAAGCCGCTCCATGTGGAAGTTGTTTCCCTAGACTGGAAGTGGCTGTTCATTTACCCAGACCTTGGGATTGCAACCATCAACGAGCTGGATGTCCCCACAAAGACACCTCTGGATTTCCGGATTACGTCTGACAGTGTGATGACATCGTTCTTCATTCCGCAGCTGGGGTCACAGATCTACAGCATGGCCGGGATGGAAACACAGCTCCACCTGATGGCAAGCCGCCCGGGCAATTTCCAGGGTGAGGCCGCCCAGTACACGGGGCCGGGCTTCTCCGACATGCGCTTCCGCACGATTGCCATGCCGCAGGAGCAGTTTGACGCCTGGGTACAGAATGTACGCAGTGGCGACAATCCGCTCGCAGCCAAGGAAGCCCTGGATGCACAGACGTACCTGAAATATCACGCCGCACCGGCTGCCCCGCATGCTGAGGCACCCAAGCCGGCTCCGGTCGTGTATTTCTCCAACGTACAGTCTGGGCTGTTTGAGAGCATTGTTGCGAAATACAATGTCGGCATGACCCATGAGAACCACGGCACGAGCATGGGCGACAAGTCCATGGACATGCCTGCTGAGTCTCATACGGCTGCACCTTCCAATACCGGCATGTGAGGACTGATCTAAAGATGCTCGGAAAACTTACCCTTTCGTCCATACCGTATGATGTGCCGATTCTTGTCGGTACATTCATCGGTGTGGCTGTAATCGGGATTGCCGTTCTTGCGGCGGTCACCTATTTCAAAAAATGGGGTTATCTGTGGCGCGAGTGGCTGACCACGGTCGACCACAAGAAGCTCGCCATCATGTATGTTGTTCTCGGTCTCGTCATGCTTGTGCGTGGCTTTGCCGATGCGCTGATGATGCGTACACAGCTTGCCCTTGCCTACGCAGGTAACCCCGGTTATCTGCCTCCGCACCATTATGACCAGGTCTTCTCGGCCCATGGTACGATCATGATCTTCTTCATGGCCATGGTGATGATGCAGGCCCTGTTCAACTTCGTGGTGCCATTGCAGATTGGTGCGCGCGACGTTGCGTTCCCGCTGATCAACTCGATCAGCTTCTACATGACGCTCGTCAGTGCCATTCTCATCAACATCTCCCTCTTCATTGGTGAGTTCTCCAATGTTGGCTGGCTCGGCTACCCGCCGATCTCCGAACTGCAGTTCAATCCCGGCGTCGGTGTGGATTACTACATCTGGTCGGTGCAGATCTCCGGTATCGGTACTCTGCTGACAGGGATGAACTTCCTGACGACGATCATCAAGCTGCGTGCCCCCGGCATGAAGTGGATGCACATTCCCGTCTTCACATGGACGGCTTTCTTTGCCTGCGTCATGATCCTGACGACCTTCCCGGTTCTGACGGTTTCCATGGCTCTGCTGGCTCTGGATCGTTACCTCGGCATGCACTTCTTTACCAATGATGGTGGCGGTAGCGTCATGCTCTACCTGAACCTGATCTGGTCCTGGGGTCATCCGGAAGTTTACATCCTCATCCTGCCTGCCTTCGGTGTGTTCTCCGAAATTGCAGCGACCTTCTCCGGCAAACCGCTCTTCGGTTATGCCACGATGGTCATCGCAACGGGTATCATCACCTTCCTGGGCAGCATCGTGTGGGTTCACCACTTCTTCACGATGGGTGCTGGTGCTGATGTGAACACCTTCTTCGGTATCATGACGATGTTCATCGCCGTGCCGACGGGTGTGAAGATCTTCAACTGGCTTTTCACCATGTACAAGGGGCGTGTCCGCTTCGAAGGTCCGATGCACTGGATCGTCGGCTTCATGATCACCTTCTCCATCGGTGGTATGACCGGTGTCATGATGGCCATGCCGGCAGCGGACTGGGTGGTCCACAACTCCCTGTTCCTGGTGGCGCACTTCCATAACGTGATTATCGGTGGTGTGTTCTTCGGTTACGTGGCTGGTCTGAGCTACTGGTTCCCGAAGGCTTTCGGCTACAAGATGCGCGATGTCTGGGGTAAATGGGCGTTCCGTTTCTGGTTCGTCGGTTTCTACCTCTCCTTCATCCCGCTCTATGCTGTTGGTCTGGAGGGCATGACCCGTCGTATGAACCATTACGACAACCCGAACTGGCACCCCTGGCTGCTCGTGGCCTGTGTTGGCGTGTTCGTTCTGGCTGCTGGTCTGGCCTGCCAGGTCATCCAGTTCGTGCTGGCTGCGTTTGACGCCGTCAACAAGAAGCCGGATGCTCTGGATCTGACGGGTGACAACTGGGGTTCTGGCCGTACGCTGGAATGGTCCCTTCCGTCTCCGGTTCCGCACTACAACTTCGCACGTCTGCCGGTCATCCGTGGCCTGGATACGTTCCATATCGAGAAGGAGCTGGGTCGCCCGGCACCGGTCTCCGAGCTGGAGCCGATCCACATGCCGAAATATTCGGCGGTTGGCCCGATGCTGGGTGCCTGCGGGCTGCTGATCGGCTTTGCGCTGGTCTGGCACATCTGGTGGGCTGTGATCGTAGGGCTGGTCGTAGCCTTCTTCACCATCGTTCACCGCAGTGCGAACCTGGATGTTGATTTCTACGTCACCGTGGAAGAGATCCGTGCTGATGAAGAAGCTTTTGCCCGGCGGCTTGCCGCTGCCAAGGCAGCAGAGTAAAGGGAGGCGATGAAAACCATGTCTTATGACGTAATGCACGCGCCCTCTGCTCATCACGATGAGCATGAGCATCATCAGCAGGAAACCACGATCTTTGGTTTCTGGATCTACCTGATGACAGACTGTATCATTTTCGGCACGCTGTTTGCCGTCTTTGCTACACTCTGCCATCACTTTGCTGGTGGGCCGACGGGGAAGGACCTGTTCGATATCAAGAATGTTGAGATCGAAACAGCCATCCTGCTTTTCTCCTCCATCACCTACGGCTTTGCTTCCATCAACGCCCACAAGAAGAACAAGGGTGCCGTGCTGGGTTGGCTGCTGCTGACCTTCGTGCTCGGCGTGTCCTTCGTCGTTCTGGAGATCAACGAGTTCCACGAGCTCGTGGCTCACGGCGCAGGGCCGGACAAGTCCGCCTTCCTGTCTTCTTTCTTCACGCTGGTAGGGACACATGGGCTGCATGTCACGATCGGTCTGATCTGGATGCTGGTCCTGTTCTTCCAGATCATGGGCAAACAGGGGCTTAGCACCCGGATGCAGACGAAACTGACGTGCCTGAGCCTGTTCTGGCATTTCCTTGACATCGTCTGGATCTGCGTCTTTTCCTTCGTTTACCTGGGGAGTGTTGTCTAATGAGCGGGAATCATACGACATCGCACGAAGGTGAAAATCACGGCTCCTATGGCTCCTACATTGTAGGGTTCATCCTTGCCGTGGTCCTGACAGTGGCATCCTTTGCCACTGTTCTCAGCAAGGCCTTCTCCTTCTGGCAGACGATTGCCATTCTCGGTGTGCTGGCTGCGGTCCAGATGGTCGTCCATCTGATCTTCTTCCTGCACATGGGTACGAAGAGCCTCTCCCAGCGGCAGAATCTGGCAGCTTTCATCGTGACGGCCCTGATGGTCCTGATCGTGGTTGCCGGGTATCTGTTCGTTCTCTGGGACGCTCAGGCGAACATGATGGCTGGTTGATAGACCGGCCCATCATGTCAGCGACATGAAGAAACCGGTGGGGGGAAACCTCCACCGGTTTTTTTTATGTGTGATGCAGCCGTGGCGGCCATGCAAAGAAAAACCCCCGGAGGGAGAATTCCCCCCGGAGGTTCTGCTCCGTTCCAGCAGGAAGAAGGCTGGCGTCAGTCCTTGTGTGGCTCTTCGGAGAGCATCTCACGCTTGCCTTCCTTGCCGTTCCATTCCTCACGGTCGGCCGGGGGCGTGCCCTTCTGGCTCATGTTCGGCCAGATGGCTGAATATTTGGCATTGATCTCCATCCAGTCAGCGGCACGGGCATCACTGTCGGGGAAGATGGCTTCTGCCGGGCACTCAGGCTCGCACACGCCGCAGTCAATGCATTCATCAGGATTGATGACGAGGAAGTTCTCACCAGCGTAGAAGCAGTCAACGGGGCAGACTTCCACACAGTCCATGAACTTGCAGCGAACACAGTTTTCTGTGACCACATAGGCCATTATTGCCGTCTCCGGTTTGGTGTTGCAGGCCAGCCAAACGGCCCATTTCAAAGATTCCAGCACTGATATGCCGAAAGCGGAGGGCCTTTTGCAAGCCTATTGTCAGAAATTGGCCGTCTTTTCCTCGATCCGTTCATAAAGGAGGGCGGCCTCTCTGGCAGGACCACGTCGCTCTCCCAGCTGCATGACACGCCATACGCAGACCTCCCCCTGACGGTGGGGAGAGGCGAAGCTGACGATGTCTCCCAACCGGAGGCGGGCATGGGTCTTGTGGGTCCGCTGTCCGTTGATGCGAACCCGTCCCTTGCGGATGAAGGCGGCGCAGAGACCACGGGTTTTGGCCAGGCGGGTGTAATAGAGCCAGAGATCAAGTCGCTGTCCGTCCATCATGATGATCTGCCAGATGACCAGTTCCGGAGGGCTGCGAATGGTGAGTCGGCCTGCTTCTGGGCGGCTTTCCGTTCCCTGCGGCCAGCAGACGGTTTCTGTTGCCGGTTCCTGCGCCGTTCGGTGCCTTTCTGGCGGCCGGAAGGCCGTGTGTCCCTGCGGCCCGTCCGACCCAGAATGATGAGGGGCGAGGCGACGCCATACTGCCCGGTCGAAAGCGGCTGCGGCGCATGATGGGGAATGTTCAGGCTCTTGAGCAGGGCGGGCAGCAGGGCCGCCTTTATCCCGAGGGATGAAGCCAGTGTGTCGGGAGCCATGATATTGCGGCCGGGCTGTCTGCCATGAGGGCGAAGGGTGGAGAGCAGGGCATCCAGCCTGTCCAGACGGACATGCACGGGGCCGGCCTTTTCCCAGCCCGGCGGGGGGATGGGATGGCCATCGCTTGTGAGACAGATGCGGGCGGCATCGGGTGTGGCCTGCTGGCGGTCATGCCAGATGTTGTGCAGCAGGACCATCATCGGCAGGCAGGCCGGGCGAAACAGCTGCGGGCAGTAGACCTGCCGCCAGCCGATGCGAACCCCGCTGCGGTGCAGGCGTTTTCTCTCGGCAGGGGTAAGGGTGCGGTCTTCGGGCAGGGTAGGGGTGGTGCCGCCATCCTCCCGCAGGCGGTAATAGAGGCCACGCAGGGTGGGACTGTCCTGCAGCTTGTCTTCCAGACGGAAAAAGAATTCCAGAACGGTGCTGATCCGCTCCGTCATCAGGGCCTGAAGATGGGTCTGTACCTGTCGGCTCTGGTGGTTGTCCTGAAACTCACCGGGCAGAAGCTGGATGAGGGGGTGAAACAGGTCATCGCCCCGCACGAGGGTGGCAATGGGGGCACCTTCCCAGTGAATCTGCCTGTCATCGGTCAGGGTGAACCGGCTGATGTCCTGTGTGAGGAAATGGCGTATCCGGGCGGGCATGGCCTGCCGCAGGGCACGCCTGCCTGCCCGGCGCAGCAGGTCACCCTCCCGGCTGTCGGCGGGCGTGTCGATCTGCATGGTGAAGCCCACAATCTGCCCGACCTCGTGCCCTTCCACGATGATGCGGTTCTGGGGGGTGACGGCATGGAGAGCCTCGGAGGCCGCCCCGGGTTCAGGACGGCGGAGCAGGGCGGTGGCCCGCCTGTTGACGAAGCGTTCCTTCAGCCGTTCATGCAGCGTGTCGGAGAGGCGGTCCTCCACGGCACGGCAGCGTTCCTGCCACTGGCGGCTCTGGTGCATCCAGCCCGTCCGGGCAGCCACATAGGCGCAGACCCGCACGCCGGAGAGCCGGTGCATCAGTGTGTCCATGTCGCCATCCAGCCTGTCCAGCCCTCTCAGCTGGCCTTCCATCCACGCTGGAGGGATGCGGCGATGTTTCAGGAGGTCAAGGAACAGGCGGGCACAGAGGCGTGTATGGCTGCCATCGCCCAGCTTGCGGAAGTCCGGAATCTGGCAGACATCCCAGAGCAGTTCCGTTGCCCTGTGGCCACGGGCCACCTCCCGGATGTCGTCCATCTGCATGAGGCCGGTCAGGACATCCAGATCGGAGGCCGTACGCCCGGTGATCAGGCCGGGGCGGGGAGGCTTGCGCATCAGGCTGTTGAGAAGCGTCTCGGGCGAGGTGTAATCCAGAGCCGTCTGCCGCCAGTAGACGGCCTTGATGGCCTCGAACTCATGGTCTTCCACCGCCTTGACGAGCTGCTGGCTCATGGGCGGGCAGGAGGCCGTCGTGCCGAAGGTACCATCCCTCATGCCCCGGCCAGCCCGACCGGTGATCTGGGCGACTTCCTGCGGCGTGAGGGCACGGGAGTTCTGGCCGTCAAACTTGTGCAGGGCGGCGAGGGCGACATGGTCCACATCCATGTTCAGCCCCATTCCGATGGCGTCGGTAGCCACGAGATAGTCCACATCCCGGTTCTGGTAGAGGGCGACCTGTGCATTGCGGGTACGGGGGCTGAGACGGCCCATGATGATGGCACAGCCACCCCGTTTCTGCTGGATGGCCTCGGCAATGGCATATACCTCCGTGGCGGAGAAGGCCACGATGGCCGAGCGTGGTGGCAGACGGGTGAGGTTGACCGGCCCGATGTTCGTCAGCCGGGAGAGGCGTTCCCGGGTCTCGATCGTGATGCCGGGAACCAGCTGCCGGAGCAGCCCCCGGATGGTCTCAGCCCCCAGAAAGAGCGTTTCTCCCTTGCCACGGGCATGGAGGAGCCGGTCGGTGAAGATGTGGCCACGGTCCGGGTCTGCGGCGAGCTGGATCTCGTCAATGCCGACAAAATCCACCTTCCGGTCCAGCGGCATGGCCTCCACCGTGCAGGAGAACCAGCGGGCCCCCGGTGGAATGATTTTTTCTTCCCCTGTCAGCAGGGCGACATGGCGCTCGCCTTTCAGCTTCACAAGGCGCTCGTAATTCTCCCGGGCCAGCAGGCGGAGGGGAAAGCCGATGATGCCGCTCTGGTGCGCCATCATGCGGGTCAGGGCGTAATGGGTCTTGCCGGTGTTGGTGGGGCCAAGTACGGCATGGATCACCCCCGATTGCCGGGAAGTGGCTGGGGCAAAGGCTGGATGTGGTCCCGTCATGGCTGGAATGATCTTGCCTGAATCGGATAAAAGCAAGACATTCCATGCAGTTTTTCAGGAAGGCCAGAGTCACGCTCTGGATGATGGGACGGTATCCATATGTCTGACGCTCCGTTTTTGCCCCTCTGTACCTCTGGCGATGGTGGGGTGGCTCTCCCCCTCCATCTGGTCAAGGCAGGTGATGAGGCGACCCTTGCCCACCTGCTGGGGGAGCATGAGGCCTTCCTGCGGCAGCAGGGCTTCGAGGGGTGTGCGGGGCAGTTCACCTTCCTGCCGGGTGGTTCCGGTGTGGCCGGGGCCGTGTTCTGCGTGGAGGAGGGGCGAGGCCCCATGCCTTATGGTGCCCTGCCTGCTCATCTGAAGGAAGGATACTGGCAGCCGCAGCCTGAAGGGCAGGAGGACGCCGCTCACGACGCCATGCTGGAGGAGCTGGTTCTGGGGTTCTGCCTTGGGGCGTATGATTATTCGCTGAAGCATGAGGGAGGCAAAGACCAGAAGACGGGGCCAAAACTCTGCATTCCGGCCAGCCTCGGGAGAGAGGCCCGGATTCTGGCCCGGGCTGCCTGGCTGGGGCGGGACCTTATCAACATGCCTGCCAATCTCATGGGACCGGCGGAGCTGGCTACTGCTGCCCGCAGGATGCTGGAGGAGCGGAAGGTTGCGGTTGAGCTGGTGGAAGGTGAGGCTCTGGAGAAAGCCTATCCCTGTCTGGCGGCGGTGGGTGCCGGGTCGGACAGACCAGCCGTGGTCGTGATCGGCCGCCGGGATGGCCGGAGCAAGGATGCTCCCCGCCTGTCCCTCGTGGGGAAGGGCGTCTGCTTCGATACGGGCGGGTATGACATCAAGCCCGGCTCCTCCATGGCGAAGATGAAGAAGGACATGGGCGGGGCTGCCCTGATGCTGGCACTGGCCTGTGCCCTGCTGGATGCCGGAACCGACATTGCGCTGGAAATCCGCCTCGGCTGTGTGGAGAACAGCGTCTCCGGCCATGCCATGCGCCCGGGGGACGTGCTGACAACCCGAAGGGGGCTGCGTGTCGAGGTGGGCAACACGGATGCGGAGGGTCGTCTCGTTCTGGCAGACCTTCTGGCAGAGGCTGCCGAGAGCCAGCCTGACGTCCTGTTGGATGCGGCGACGCTGACGGGGGCCGCCCGTGTGGCTCTGGGGCCTGACCTGCCCGCCCTTTTCAGCAATGACGAGGAGCTGGCGGACCATATCCTGGCCTCCGGCAGGGAAGCTCACGACCCGCTCTGGCAGCTGCCGCTCTGGGCAGATTATGACGGCTGGATGGACAGCTCCATTGCGGACTGCAACAACCTGTCATCCCGCCCGATGGCCGGGGCGATCACGGCAGCCCTGTTCCTCCAGCGTTTCGTTCCGGAAGGGCAGAGATGGGCGCATGTGGATACCTATGCGTGGAATGACACGGCCCGGCCCGGTCGTCCCGCAGGCGGGGAGGTGCTGGCCCTGAGGGCACTTTTCCGTGCGTTCTCGGAAAGTTTCTGAAAAGAAACAATTTGTAATCTTGTGTGCAGCAACCTGTTTTTTCTTGCCTTTTGCAAGGGAAACGGGTTTTGGAATGGCTGCCTTGCGCTGAGAGTGCTTGTCATTTCGATGTGAAAACGTCACAGAATGGATAGTAGAATGAAATCCCTATACAGGTGCGTCTGATACCACAGCCGGAAGGCTTGCTGGGCCGGCAGGATGATAGGGTGTGTGAAACCGGGAAACGATGGGGCTTTTGTTATGAGTCGGAATGCTGATAATCGCATGCTTCAGTTGCTGCGTGATACGATCGTTTCCACAGTACGTGGTGAGGGGCCGGATCTTTCTGCCCGTCAGCTGGCTGTGTTTCTGAGCTGCTATCTGGAAGATGGCGCCCATACGGTGCGGGGCCTTGCCCAGTCTCTCAATGTGTCCAAACCAGCTATTACCCGTGCGCTGGACCGACTGAGCGAGCTTGATCTGGCCCGCCGCAAGGTGGACCCGCTGGACCGTCGTTCCATTCTTGTTCAGCGAACCCTGAAAGGCTCGGCCTATTTGCGGGACCTGCGTGGCGTGATGGAAGAAGCCTGCGCTGATGATGTGGTTGTCCGTGCGCCTGTTCTTTCATCCGTGGCGTCTCTCCAGACCCGTCGGGCTGGCTGATTTCTTGTCCGGGCCTGTCTCTTTTCTCGACCTGCCCGCCCAGCAGAGGCGTCTTGGGGCGGCCCTGCGGGAGCGGCTGGATCGGGTTCTGGCTCATTGCCGTTTCGTAATGGGGCCGGAAGTGGCGGAGCTGGAGGAGCGTCTGGCCCGTCATGGCGGTGCCAGACATGCTGTTGGCGTGTCCTCCGGGACGGATGCCCTGCTGATGGTTCTGATGGCGGAGGGCATTGGCCCCGGCATGGCGGTTTTTCTGCCAGCCTTTACCTACACGGCCACTGCGGAGGTGGTGCTTCTGCTGGGGGCGGTGCCAGTTTTTGTGGATGTGGACCCGCATACCTTCCAGATCAGTCTGCCATCTCTGGAGCAGCGTCTGGCGGATGTCCGGCAGGATGGTCGTCTGAAACCTGTAGCCATCATGGGGGTGGATCTGTTCGGGCAGCCAGCCCCATGGGATGAGCTGAACGATCTTGCCACCCGGGAAGGGCTTTTTCTTGTTGCGGACTGCGCCCAGTCTTTTGGCGCTTCTTACAGGGGGCGCCGGCTGGGGCATGAGGCCAGAGCCACGACTTTGTCCTTTTTCCCTTCCAAACCGTTGGGATGTTATGGCGATGGCGGGGCCGTCCTGACGGACGATGACGACAGGGCCGCACTTTATCGCTCTCTGAGAAGCCATGGGGAAGGGCCGCAGCGTTATGACGTGCAGCGCATCGGGCTGAATGCCCGGCTGGACAGTCTTCAGGCAGCTGTTCTGTTGGCCAAGATGGATGTTTTTGATGAGGAGCTGAAGAGGCGTGAGGCTGTGGCCTGTGCTTATGATGCTGGTCTGCCGTCGCTGGTCCGTCCGCCAGCACGGGTGCCGGAAAGCCAGAGCGCTTGGGCTGTCTATTGCGTGACCCTGCCATCCCGTGCCCTGCGGGACAGTCTGCGGGCCCGCCTTGCCGAGGCGGAAATCGCCACGGCCATCTATTATCCCATGCCGTTGCATCAGCAGCCAGCGTACCGGGCGGTGCATGATGGCGTTGCCCTGCCTGTGGCAGAGAGGATAGGAGAGCATGTGCTGGCCCTGCCGATCCATCCTGATCTTTCTGATGAGGCGGTTGCGCATGTGCTGGCTGTGACTGGAACATGGGCGGAGGAGCAGGATGAGCCGCAACAATAAGTTTCTTCTGGTTTTTGCGGTGGCGGTGATCGTGCCGGTCGTGCTGATCTGGACGGTGGCGTGGCCCATTCTGCGCCCCTGGTCCCTGCCGGACATTGCCCGTGGGACAGTGCAGGAAGCTGGAGAAGAGCGGAACCTCATGGCCGATGAGATCACGGCCATGAACCAGTGGTTGCACCAGCACCAGACAGGCTGGGGAATTTCTGGCGAGGTCCCCCCCAAGGATACACCGGCGGAGGCTGTTTATCAGCTTTCCAGTGCCGATGGTCAGGCCGTCATTCTGTCAGCCTGGCACTTCCGGCATGGTGCCGATGTGGTGGGTATCCAGACAAAGGCAGGTGGGGCGTACCGGATGCGTTCTTTCGAACGTGGGACACTCCATCTGCCTGATCTTCCCTGAGGGGAAAGTCGCTCATTTTTTGGGCGGAGAGGCTGAGCCATCCGTCTCCTTTTTTGTGCTGTCAGATTGTTCCTGCCTGTTTCTGGCCATTTCCAGCTGGGTCAGCTCACTGGTTTCCAGCTGGGTTTTTGTAGCATCCGCCAGTGGTGGAGTCGCCTTGTCAAACACGGCCAGCAGAGCGGCCGTGATGGGGGACGCCAGCACAAGCCCTGGCACACCAAGGATGGAGCCGAAAACACTCTGTGACAGGATGGCCAGAGCAGGCGGCATGTGAACGGCCCGCCGCTGGATGAGGGGGGCCAGGATGTTCCCTTCGCAGAACTGGATGATGCTGTAGAGAATGGCCACGAAGAAAGCCTCTCGTGTGCCGAGGGACAGGCTGATGAGCAGGGCGGGCACAGCCCCCAGGATGGCCCCGATATAGGGTATGAAGTTGCAGAGCCCGGCCACGACGCCCAGAGCAAGGGCCAGCGGAATGCCGATCAGATACAGGCCGAGGCCGGAGAAAAGACCGACAGCCAGCATGTCCAGAGCCTGTCCGGCGGTCCATGCCCAGAGAGTGTTGCCTGCACTGTAGAGGAGGTTGCGTGCGGTTTCCCGCTGGTTGGGCGGTACGAGCCGAAGAAAGCCGTTGATGTAGAGGGACGGGGAGACGGCAAAATAGAAGGCTGAAATCAGCACGACAAAGAGCGTACCAACCAGACCGAAAGCGCTGCCCAGCAGGCCGGTGACGGACCCGGCAAGACCAAAGCCAAAGCTGCTGAGGGGGGTTGTTGCATCATTGCCGCCCAGCGAGACGGGCAGGTGGTCCAGCACCATCTGCCCGATGGTTGTCTGGGAGAGATGCTGGTGCATGTCACCGGACTGTGCAACCAGGGCGTTCTTGAGGGCAATGAACTGTTCCCCGATGGCCGGGCCGTTGCTCCAGACCAGAGCCGTCATGATGCCAATGACAGCGAGGGCGACAAGGCTGACAGCAACCGGATAGGGAATGAATTTCATGTGTCGCCGCAGGATGCGGGCCAGCCCGTGCAGAACAATGGCCATCAGCGTGGCAGCAAACAGGACCGCCAGTACCTCGCCCATGAGCCAGATGGCCAGCATGATGAGGGAAAGCCATAACGTCAGGCGAATGATGCCGTAGATACGGTCCAGCGCATTGGCGGGAGTCTGCTGTGCCGCAGGAATGGGAGGGCGGCTGAAGAAAAAAGACATCGGGCGGGGCAGTTCCTGTGAGGGGCGGCGAAGATGACGAAAGAGATAATGTGGCTTATTTCACGGCAGGTCAATTTGTGGCTTTTTCAAGTTCATCCTGCGCTTCCAGCCAGTGCATTTCCGTTTCGTCCTGTTTCTGGCTGACGAGGGCGAGATCGCTGTTCAGCGTGGCAATATCTTCTGCACGGCTGGACTGATAAAGGTCTGGGTCGGCCAGTTTGGCTTCCAGCTGGGTTTTGGCTTTTTCCAGCCGTTCCAGCCGTGTTTCCAGATCACGGATCTTGCGGCGGAGTGGAGCGAGCTGGCGGGTCTGCTCCTTGCGCTGGGCACGCTGCTGGTTCCTGTCCGGCTGCGGGATGTCATCATCCGTGTCTTTCCGGGACCGGGCTGCCTGACGCTGGTTTTCCTGCGTGGCCTGTCTGGCCCGTTCGTCCAGCCATGTGCGGTAATCGTCCATGTCGCCGTCAAAAGGCGTGATCGTCCCGTTTTCGGCAATCCAGAGCTGGTCAGCGACGGATTCCACCAGATGGCTGTCATGGCTGATGAGAATGACGGCCCCTTCAAACTCACCGAGGGCACGGATGAGCGCATCACGGGCATCAAGGTCCAGATGGTTGGTCGGTTCGTCCAGCAGCAGCAGATGGGGAGCGTGGCGGGTGGCCAGAGCCAGAAGCAGGCGAGCTTTCTCGCCACCGGAGAGGTTGCTGACAGGGGTTTCCGCCCGTTCTGCATCCAGTCCGAAACGGGCCAGCTGGGCACGGACCTGTGGCGGGGTGGCCTCCTTCAGCGTATGGGCCATGTGCTGGACGGGGGTTTCATCCAGAACCAGCTCATCCGTCTGATGCTGGGCAAAATAGCCGACCCGCAGGCGGGAGGAGGCCTGCACCTCGCCGGACATGGGAGACAGCTGCCCTGCCAGAAGTTTGGCGAAGGTGGATTTGCCGTGCCCGTTGCGCCCCAGCAGGGCTATCCTGTCCTCACTGTCCAGCCGGAGGGAGAGGCGGCGCAGGATGGCCGTCTCACCATAGCCGACGGACACGTCATCCAGTTTCAGCATGGGGGGGGGCAGGGCACCGGGGGCCGGGAAGGAGAAATGGGTGGGGGTGTCCTCCACCACCGCATCAATCTGCGGGAGGCGGGCCAGAGCCTTCAGGCGGGACTGGGCCTGCTTGGCTTTCGTGGCCTTGGCCCGGAAGCGGGCCACGAAGGCCTCCATCTTCGCCCGCTGGTCCGCCAGCTTTTCGGCCTGCCGGTTCTGCTGGAGCCTCTGTTCCGTGCGTATCTGCACGAAGCGTTCATAGCCGCCGGGGGTGAGAGAGAGTTTTTTCTGGTCCAGATGGGCAATGGCCTGCACGCTGTTGTCCAGCAGCGCACGGTCATGGCTGACGATCAGGGCCGCACCGGGGAAGCGGGCCAGCCAGTTCTCCAGCCAGAGCGTGGCCTCGATGTCCAGATGGTTCGTCGGCTCGTCCAGCAGCAGGAGGTCGGGGGCCAGAAAGAGCGCACTGGCTAGGGCCACACGCATCCGCCATCCGCCCGAGAAATCATTGACGGGACGCTGCTGCGCCGCCTGATCGAATCCCAGACCCGCAAGAATGGTGCTGGCCCGGGCTGGCGCACTGTGGGCATCGATGGCGAGCAGGCGTTCATGCACGTCCGCCAGATGGGTCGGGTCTGTCGTGCTGTCGGCCTCTGCCAGAAGGCGGGTGCGTTCCTCATGGCTGTTCAGGACCGTGTCCAGAAGAGAGAGGTGGCCGGAGGGTGTTTCCTGCTTCACCCGGCCCATCGTGGCACGGCCGGAAAGGGTGATGCTGCCGCCATCGGGAGAGATGTCCCCGGCAATGGCGGCCAGAAGGGTGGATTTTCCTGCCCCGTTATGACCGATCAGCCCGATGCGCCGCCCGGGTTCGATGGTGAGGGAGGCCTGGTCGAGCAGGGTACGGCCTGCGATGCGCAAGGTAAGATCGGTAATGGAAAGCAGACTCACGCAGGCCCTCGGACGATGAAAATACGAAAAAAGATGCCCCGAACACTACCAGAAACAGGTTTTTTCCTCTAGGGGAGGCTGATTATAGACGTCTATTACTGAGGAGGGTCTTATGGCTCTGGAACGTACACTGTCCATCATCAAGCCTGATGCCACACGTCGCAACCTGACCGGCAAGGTGAATACTGTATTCGAGAATGCAGGCCTGCGCATCGTGGCCCAGAAGCGCATCCAGCTGACAGAGAAGCAGGCTGGTGCTTTCTACGAAGTCCACAAGGACCGCCCCTTCTTTGGTGAGCTGGTGTCCTTCATGTGCTCCGCTCCGGTGGTCGTGCAGGTTCTGGAGGGCGAGAATGCTGTTGCCCACCATCGTGACGTGATGGGTGCCACCAACCCGGCCGAAGCCGCAGAGGGAACCGTCCGCAAGCTTTATGCCCAGAGCATTGGCGAGAATTCCGTTCATGGCTCTGACAGCCTCGAGAATGCAAAGCGTGAGATTTCTTTCTTCTTTGCCGAGACGGAAATCCTGCCCTGATCCCTCTCTGAATGGAGAGCGGCATGGGGCATCGGCCCCTATAAGAAAGGGAGCCGGAGACGGCTCCCTTTTCTGTATCCAGCTGGTGGATCCTGTTCAGGAAATCTGCCGTCCCTCGATGAACCGGCGCAGTGTTTCCGGGTAGAGGCGGTGTTCCTGCTCCAGAACACGGGCTGCCAGAGTGTCAGCATCATCGCCGGGCAGGACGGGGACATGGGCCTGGGCCAGAATGGGGCCTTCATCCACACCATCCGTTACGAGATGGATGGTGCAGCCATGCTCCTTGGCCCCAGCCTTAAGGGCGGCCTCATGCGTATGCAGGCCGGGGAAGGCGGGCAGCAGGCTGGGATGGATGTTGATCATGCGGCCCTGCCACTGCTGGACAAGCCAGGGGGTCAGCACCCGCATGTAGCCTGCAAGGCAGATCAGCTTCGCACCAGAGGCCCGGACGGCCTCGTCCAGTGCCCGCTCATGAGCTTCACGATCCTTGCCGTATTCCTTGTGGGGAATGCAGAGTGTTTTTATTCCAGCCCTGCTGGCCGTTTCCAGCCCGGCCGCATCGGCCCGGTTGCTGAGGACAAGAACGATCTCGGCAGGAAAGTCTGGCCGGGCACAGGCTTCCATCAGGGCGACCATGTTGCTGCCACGACCGCTGATGAAAACGGCGATGGGGGTCTTCTTCACCATTGGTTCCTCAGCTCAGATTCAGCGGGGAGGTGAGGCGGAACGGCGTGCTGCTGCGGACGACACGGCCAATCAGCATGGCTTCTTCATCACGCTGTTCCAGCTCTGCCATGACCTTCTCCGGCTCGCTGGTGACCAGCACCATGCCGATGCCGCAGTTGAAGACCTTCAGCATTTCATCCTCGCTGACAGGTCCCTGTTCGGCAAGCCATGAGAAGATGCCGGGGATCGGCCAGCTCTGCCCGTCCACTTCCACACCCAGCCCTTCAGGCAGGACACGGGGCAGGTTCCCGGGCAGGCCGCCACCGGTGATATGGGCGCAGCCATTGATCAGCTTCTTCTCATGCAGGGCAAGGACGGTGCTGACATAGAGGCGTGTGGGCGTCAGGAAGGCTTCGGCCAGCGTCTGCTTCGGGGAGAAGGGGGCAGGGTCGTTCCAGCTCAGGCCGGAGGCTCCCACGATGTGGCGGACGAGGGAGAAGCCGTTGGAATGGACACCGGAGGATGGCAGGGCGATCAGGCTGTCGCCTTCATGGATGGTGGCGGGCAGCATGGCATCACGTTCCACGGCACCAACGCTGAAGCCTGCAAGGTCGTAATGGCCCTTGCCATAGAGTCCCGGCATTTCAGCCGTTTCACCCCCCACCAGGGCGCAGCCGCTTTCCTTGCAGGCGTTGGTAATGCCCTTGATGATCCGTTCCGCCACGGCGACGGAAAGGCTGCCCGTTGCCATGTAGTCTAGGAAGAAGAGCGGCTGGGCACCCTGCACGATCAGGTCATTGACGCACATGGCCACGAGGTCGATGCCGATCTCATCATGCAGGCCGCTTTCGATGGCGAGCAGGAGCTTCGTGCCCACACCATCCGTGCAGCTGACGAGCACGGGGTCTTTCAGGCCCGCTGCCTTGGGGTCGAACAGGGCACCGAACCCTCCAAGCCCGCCCATGACACCGGGGCGTGTCGTGGCCTTGGCCGCCGGCTTGATGGCATCGACCAAGGCATCTCCGGCTTCGATGTCCACACCGGCTGCGGCGTAACTGGCACTGGGGGAGGAGGATGTCTTGGTCATGGGGGTATGATGTCCCTGCTGGTTGATGCTGGTGCCTTTATAGAGCATCCTGCGTGAAGACGGAATGTGCAGGACTGTCAAATCATTTCGGTTTTGTGAAAGAATGGGAAACCTTCTGCTCCCCGATGACAGGGGCAGGCAGGCTGAGGCAAGGGGGCGGATGAAGCGGGGATGACAGACGCACGGGTACAGCTGGTGTTGGATCTTCAGCAGGACCGTCCTTTCTCGGCGGAACGGTTCATTGCTGGTTCGTCCAATGCGTCGGCGCGTGCATGGCTGGCACGGGCCCGCTGGCCGGAAGGGAGGCTCTGGCTGTGGGGGCCTGCGGGTACAGGCAAAAGCCATCTGCTGCATGTCTGGGCGCAGCAGAATGGGGCTGTGCAGTTCGAGGCTGCGGCACTGTCCTGTGATGCAGATGGGGCCCTGCTGGTGGCGGGGCAGAAGCTGGAGCCGGGCGTGACCCCGTTCGTGATCGACCATCTGGAAGGGCTGGAGCAGAAACAGGAAGTGGCGCTGCTGCATCTGCTCAACCGTGCTCATGCGGCGGGCAGGCGGGTGCTCATGGCATCCCGGCACCCACCGGCACGCCGTTTTTTCCATCTGCCAGACCTTGCGAGTCGGCTCAGGGCGACCATGACAGCGGGGCTGGAAGAGCCAGAGGATGAGTTGCGGGCAACCCTGCTGCTGTCTCTCATGGCTGAGCGGCAGCTTGTCGTGCCACAGTCCGTCACGGACTGGCTCTGGCGTCAGCTGCCCCGGACAGGGGAGGCACTGGTCCGGGCGGTGAACAGACTGGATGATGCCGCCATGAAACGGGGCAGCGCCATCAGCCGTGCTCTGGCCATGGAGGTGCTGGCCGATCTTCTCAAAGAAGAAGACTGATGGAGCCTTGCATGGTCCAGGGGAAGAAATAAGAGGCGGTTTTCTGCCAGATCAGGAACTGTCCAGTCCCAATTGCATTTGTTACCTGCAAGGCTGAAATACTATCTTAATAATTGTCATATTGACGGAACCTCTGTCTTATTGAAGCAATAAAGAAGCGGGATTGTGCCTGCTGACCAGCCAGGTGAGGAGACTGTCATGTCCAACATAGGGAATATGGCGTTTGTTGAGACAAACATGGCGAGTGAAGCCATGACAAAGAAACATCAGACCCGTTTCATCAATCGTGAGCTTGGCTGGCTGGATTTCAACCAGCGTGTTCTGGATGAAGCTGAAAATCCGGCAGCGCCCCTGCTGGAGCGGCTGCGCTTTCTCTCCATCAGTGCGGGCAACATGGATGAATTCTACGCCGTCCGTGTCGCTGGGCTGGTGCACCAGCTGAAGGATGGTTCCGGCAAGAAAAGCCCCGACGGGCTGACCTCGGCCCAGCAGCTTGAAACGGTACGGCACCAGGCATGGCATCTCCAGGGAGAGCAGCAGCGCATCTGGGGTGACATGCTGAAGGAGCTGCGGGACGAGAATATTCTCATCAGGAATGTTGAGAAGCTCCATCATCACGATCAGGAGTGGCTTTCCAAATATTTTGACAGCCAGCTTTTTCCTGTACTGACGCCGCTGACCCTGAATCCCACCCATCCCCTGCCGTTCATCTTCAGTGGCGGGCAGGCGCTGGTGCTCTGTCTCAAGGACCCGAAGACGGATCATCACATGATGGATGGCATGGTTGTCCTGCCAGAGCAGCTGCCTCGTTTCATCCGTCTGCCGGACCAGGATGACACGATCCGCTTCGTATTGCTGGAGGATGTGATCTTCCGCTTTGCCAAACGTCTGTATCCGGGGCTTCATGCCAGCCGTTCAGGCATGTTGCGCCTTGTGCGTGACCTGGATGTGGAGCTGGAAGAAGATGCTGAAGACCTGCTGAACAGCTTCGAGAAGGCTGTGAAGGAACGGCGGCGTGGGGCCTGCATCCATCTGGAGGTGGATGGTCGCCTGCCCGGGCATCTTATCCGCAAGCTGGGCGTGGCCAAGGATGATGTTGTCCATCTGCCGACCATGGTCGGTGTGGGCGATGTCAAGCAGCTCATCGTGTCCGACCGGCCGGAGCTTCTTTTCAGACCGTATCATCCCAGTATTCCGCAGCGTGTCCTGAAGCATGACGGCGATTATTTCGCCACGATCCGGGAGGCTGACCTTGTCGTCCATCATCCGTATGAGAGTTTTGATACGGTTGTTCATTTCCTCCAGCAGGCAGCACGGGATCCGGATGTCCTGTCCATCAAGCAGTCCATCTACCGGACATCGCATGACAGCCCGATCGTGGATGCGCTGATCGAGGCTGTTGAGGCGGGTAAATCCGTTACGGTAGAGGTGGAGCTGCGGGCCAGGTTTGACGAAGAAGCCAATATCCGTCTTGCCCGGGCACTGGAGATCAGAGGCGTGCAGGTCGTGTATGGTCTGGCGGCTTACAAGACCCATGCCAAGATGATCCTGGTGGTACGGCGTGAAGGCGACCACCTCCAGTCCTATGCCCATTACGGGACGGGCAACTATCATCCCAATACAGCTAAGATCTATACGGACATTTCCTATTTTACCTGTAATCCCGTCCTGGTTGATGACTGTGCCCGGCTCTTCAACTGTATTACCGGCGCTGCGGTGCCGGAGCTTCATGCGGTGGCTTTTTCGCCTCTTACCATTCGCCCGACGCTGGAAAAGCTGGTGCGGGAAGAGATGGAGCATGTCAGCGCCGGACGGCCCGGGCAGATATGGCTGAAGATGAACAGCCTTGTGGACAGGAAGCTGATCGAGCTTCTCTACGAGGCATCACAGGCCGGTGTGAAGATCACCATTGTGGTGAGGGGGATGTGCAGCCTGCGGCCGGGTGTGCCGGGCCTTTCTGAAGGGATTGAGGTACGGTCCATCGTGGGGCGGTATCTGGAGCATGCCCGTGTCTTTGCCTTTGGCAACGGGTGTGAGCTGCCTTCCCGCCAGGCAAAGCTGTACATTGCATCGGCTGACTGGATGAAACGGAACATGGACCGCCGCATTGAGGCCATGGTGCCCATTACGGATACGGAGTCTCATGACCGTATCCTGGGCGAGATCATGGTGGTGAATGTTCATGATACGTTGCAGAGCTGGGTAATGCTGCCTGATGGCCGCTGGAAACGTGTCGAACCCGGCGAATCTCCCCTTTCCGCGCATGAGTATTTTATGGAAAAAGCCTCTGCGTCGGCTAAAGAAGCAGACACTCCAGCGAATCCCCGGCTGGACTCCGAGGATGGGGAAGGGCCTGCGAAGGAGGCGTAAGAATGGTGTATACGGCAGCGCAGTGGGGGGGACGGGAGTCCCGCCGGGCTGCAATCGTGGACCTGGGCTCCAACTCCGTGCGGATGGTGGTCTATGAGGGGGTTGCCCGCAATCCCGTTCCCATCTTCAACGAAAAGGCCACTCTGCGTCTTGGCGCAGGGCTGGAGGCCACAGGGATGCTGAGCGAGGAAGGCATCAACCGCGCGTTGGAGGTCCTTGCCCGTTATCAGGCCATTGGTCAGGCCATGAAGGTGGAACCGTTCGATGTTCTCGCCACGGCTGCCGTGAGGGATGCCCATAATGGGGCTGACTTTGTGAAAGCGGCCAAAGCCCGCATGCCGGAAGCCCGCTTCCGTGTGCTGAATGGAGAGGAAGAAGCGGATTATTCCGCCGCAGGGGTGCTGTGTGCCCTGCCGGATGCTGATGGTGTGGTGGCCGATATTGGAGGGGGCTCGCTGGAGCTGATCCGTGTCAGGAACGGGGCCTATTTCGAGGCTGGGACGACACCGCTTGGAGTGATCCGGTTGCGGGAGCGTTCGCAGGAGGACCTGGGAGAGGCCAGCAAGATTGCCAGAAAGACGCTGGCAGATGTCTCATGGCTGGAAACGGCGGCCGGCAAGCCGCTTTATCTGGTGGGTGGGGCCTTCCGGGCGCTGGCCCGCCTGCATGTGGCCCGTATGGAGTATCCTCTGAACATGGTCCATCTCTTCCGGCTCAGCCGGTCAGAGGCAGAGGAAATGGCAGGCTGGGTCATCGGGGCCAGCCGCAAGCAGATGGAAAAGATCGGCAATGTCCCACGCAAGCGGATGGTGGATGCGCCATTTGCAGCCCAGGTTCTGCTCGCCCTGCTGGCCCAGACGGATGCGCAGGAGGTCGTTTTCAGTGCGGAGGGTCTGCGGGAAGGCTGGTACATGCGTGAGGTTGCCTCCTCTGTCGCTGAGGAAGACCCTATGGAGGCTCTGGCTCGGGAGATGGCAGGGCGGCTTGGCCGTAATGCCTCCTTGGCCGAGCCCCTTATTACATGGGTGTCTCCTGTCTTCCTGACCGGACTGGACTGGGTAGAAGATTCTTTTCTGGCAGCACAGCTCCGGCTGGCCTGTACCATCTCCGATATCGGGTCATATGACCATCCGCAATATCGGGCAGAGCAGACCTATCGACGGGTCCTGTACTGTCATGGTGTTGGTTTTTCCCATGAATCGCGGGCCTTTCTGGCCCTCGTGCTGGCCGTGCGGTACGAGATCAACAGGGATGATCCCGTTCTGGAGCCGTCCCGCCGTCTGCTGAGCAAGGGACGCTACGAGGCGGCCGTGCAGCTCGGGCTGGTGCTGCGTCTGGTCTATACATTATGTGCTGGGACAGAGGTTCTTCTGGAAAGAACACACCTGGCCATGAAGGATGACAAGCTGGTGCTCAGCCTGCATGGAAGTCGACTGCGTTCTGGCGGCAGCGCCATTTCCCGTCAGCTGGAACGCCTGGCCGAGGCGCTGGGGATGAAACCGTCCCTGCGCTGACAGGCGGCTGTTTTCTGTACAAAGAGCCAGCATCCCCGATAGGATGGCTGGCTCTTTTTTTAATCTGACATGATCTTGCGGGCCTGGTCCTATTCCCAGACGTTTTGTCGTCTTTCAGGGGGGCATGTCAGACGGTTCAGCTTTTTCTCCATTCCACCCGATATGACGGGTTTCTGCCGGCTGGCTCCCGCCATCTGACAGGGTCAGTGCGACTGACGGAGGGGGGCAAGAAGCCGGTTGAGATAATCCAGCTCACTCTGGGGGCGGGTGCGGTCAGAGGCACGACGTTGCAGTTCACGCTCGATGTCATGGGCACGGTTGCGTTCATGGTCCGGGATGTGGGCATCAGAGTCCGGACTGTCATCCAGTTTCCGGCCCAGCGGGTCCTGATTCTCCGGCTGTTTTTCCTCATCATCATGTGTGTCCTCATCCTGCCCGCTGTTCGGGTCGTCATCGGGGGAGGCAGAGGGGGTGCCGTTCTGCTCATCTGGCGATGAGGAGGCAGAAGGAGGAGGAATGAAGCCAAGATGCCCCTTGCTTTCCTGACTGGATGCAGACTGGTTCCGGCTCATCTCATGACGGGACTGTGACAGATCATTCAGGACGGTCTGGATGTTCTTCACGCTTTCTTCGTCCTGACGGTTGGCGAGGCTCTTCAGGACAGCTCCCATATCTTTTTCTGCTTTTAGCAGATTGGACATTTTTTTCTTTGTCAGGGTTTCCCCACGATGGTTGAGCGTGCCGGCCAGAAGGCGCAGGGCATATTGGGTTGCATGGTCCTTTTGCCGTTCATCAGCATGGAGGAGAACGGCCTCCTGATCCAACTGTGATGTTGTGGAAGAACTGTCTGTTGAGGCGGAAACCATGCCAAGCTGGCTGAGCAGTTCGGCTGTGGACATCTGGGAGACATCCTTGTGCTGGGTGTCCTGATCATCCGTTTTGGGGCGCTCTGAGGCAAGACGTTTCTGGGCGTGGTTCAGAAGGTCGGTTTCCTGCCGTATCAGATCCCGCAGGGCGAGGCGCTGGGTACGGGCTTCAGCCTGCGCCTGCATGGAGGCGGCCAGCGACTGCATGTCTGGTAGGGTCGCCTGCCGGAGCTGTTCGGCAGGTTCCACCATATTGCGCAGGTGCTCCAAAGCCTGTTCTGTCCGTCCGGCCAACGCATCAGACTGGACCTGCCCGGCAAGGCGGATCCAGGGCATTCCCCGGCCACCGGGCATGGGCATGACGAGGCCGCTTTGGCTGGCCTTCTGGAAAACGAAGGCCATGTGGCCGTCCAGAGCAGTTTTCAGGCTTTCCAGTTCGTCATGCAGCGCTTGCTGTTCAGCTGGAGGCGGGGGAGCGGGATGCTGCCCGAGGGCGAGAAGATGCAGGCGAATCCCGTTCTGCAAGGCCCGTACATGAAGCATGGAGGCCGCAATGGCCTGCCCGGATTGTGAACGGTCTTCCGCATAAAGGGCTGTGAACCAGAGCTGTTCAGTCAGGGCCTGGAGGGGCAGGCCTGTCGTTGCCTGCTGCTGTAGCAGGGCGAGTGGCAGGCTGAGATCAGCCGGAAGAGGCAGGTCTGTCAGAAGGGCCAGCAGGTGGGCTGCCTGTGCTTCTGTTGTGCGCTTGAGAACAAGAGCCAATCGCAGGTCCAGCAGTGCGCGGCTCAGTGGATCGTGAAAGGAACGGTGCCCCAGGCGGAAGGTCTGGAGTTTGGAGCAGCGTTCTTTGCCAGAGCTGCTGCGGGCGCAGAGCTGCCCGGCAACTTCCAGCCCGGCGAAGGGGCTGTCGGAGAGGTCGAGCCGGGTGGTGCCCGTGGCTTTGGTCGGCTGTTTTTCCAGCGGCAGGGGAATGGTCAGACCATGAGCAGGGTCCGGCGTGTGCGCTGGTGGAATGATGGGGTGCAGTCTGGCCTCCAGGGAAGCGACACCATGGGGCTGGCTGACTGACCATGGAAAGCTGGTATACCAGTCCTGCGATATGGCACCGGCTTTGGCGGTCCATTGAATGTCTGGCGGTGTGTCGGCACTGACATGAAGCTGCCAGCGCCCCAGCCTGCGGCCCCGGACAGAAAGACTTATGGTGCCGCTCTTTCGCAGGGTTCCTTCAATCTGCCAGCTTCCTTTCTCCCGGGATGTCTGGCTGTGCTCGACAGTACCATGCAGGGCGGGGCGTCCTGATGTGGCGTCCAGCACGGCGTGGAGCCGTGCTCCTTCCGGTAGTGAGAGGGCGGGACTGTGTGCCGTCAGGAAAATGGGTGGGCCGGGTGAATAGGCGGGCTGGTCGATCCATGCCTGCATGGCAGGGAGCGGTGCGGCGTCATCATCCATGCCGGGGATGAAGCCAGCCTTCAGTCTCAGCCCGGCCTGTGGTCCCGCCAGCCCCCCAAGGACGAACAGGCAGAGTACGACAAGAGTGGTTGTCAGCCTGCCTGCCCAGTGTGGAAAGAGCCGTGGAAGACGCAGGCGGAGAGAGTCGAACGAGTCCAGAAGCCGTTGCCGGTGGATGGTCCAGAGCTGCCCTTCCCGGCGTATGTCTTCCTCGGAGAGGCCTTCAGGCAGAGCGGGGCGGTCTGTCAGGGCTGCCAGGGGCGGAAAAGCAAGCCCGGAATCGCTGGCGATACGCTGATCCACCTGTGCAGCGGAGGGACGGGGCAGGCGGTGGAGGCGCCGGGCTGCCAAGAACAGCACACTTCCGAAGGAGGAGACTTCCAGCAGGAGGTGCAGGCTGTCAGGCAGGGATTGTGGGAGATGAAGCAGGGCCGCACAGCCCCACAGGCCAGCAAGCAGCAGGGGCCAGCGGGCATGATGCCAGCACTGTTCCAGCCGGAGCCGACGGTAGGCCTGCCGCTGGATGTGGGCAAACCGGGGAGGGAGGGGGGTGGGCTTCACGGGGGTCAGGGGCGGGCCAGCCAGTCGGGGACGGCTTCCTGTGCCAGCAGCTCTTCAAGTGTCTGGCGTCTGCGGATGATGGCTTTCCGGCCGCCTTCAATCATGACCTGCGCAGCAAGGGGGCGTGAATTGTAGGTGGAGCTCATGACTGTGCCATAGGCTCCGGCATCCAGCAGAGCAACCAGATCTCCTTTCTTCAAAGGGGGCAGGGAACGCTGGCGGGCAAAGATGTCGCTGCTCTCACAGATGGGACCGACCACATCTACGCACTCTTCGGTGGTGGTGTCCGGTTCGTTCAGGGGGAGGATGCCATGCCAGGAATCATACATGGCTGGGCGGACGAGGTCATTCATGCCAGCATCAATGATGACGAAACGGCGGGCAGCGTCCTTCACGTCGATCACACGGGCCAGAAGAACCCCGGCGGGTGCCGCCAGCCAGCGGCCGGGCTCGACATGCAGCTGCACATCCAGGTCTCCCAGCGTCTCGGCAATGACATCAGCCAGCATGGCGGGGGGAGGTGCCTGCTCGTTCCGGTAGGCGATACCAAGGCCGCCGCCGCAGTCAATGTCGCTGACATGCAGCCCATCTTCCCGCAGGGTGCGGACGAGTGCGGCAATTCGCTCATAGCCTTTGCGGAAGGGAGCTGCCGTCACCATCTGGCTGCCGAGATGAACGGCAAGACCGACCAGCTCCACACCGTGCATGTCTGTCTGTGCCTTCCGGTAGAGGGCCGGGATGGCGTCATGGGCAATGCCGAATTTGTCTTCGGCACGCCCTGTCGTGATCTTGCTGTGTGTCTGGGCGTCAATATCGGGATTGACCCGGAAGGCGATGCGGGCCCGCTGCTGCATGTTTTGTGCCAGAGCGTTGAGCCGGTGCAGTTCTTCCACACTTTCGACATTGATCTGACCGATCTGATGATGAATCGCCAGCTCCAGCTCGTCATCCGTCTTGCCGATTCCTGAGAAGACGATGTCACGGGCCCTGATGCCCGCCGCAAGAGCCCGACGCAGTTCTCCACCGCTGACGACATCAGCCCCGAAGCCACATTGTGCCAGAACGGTCAGGCAGGCCTGATGATCCTGTGCCTTGACGGCAAAGTGGCAATGGATGGGCAGATTGCGGGCCCTGAATGCATCCTGAAGGGCATGGGCACGCTGGCGTAGCGTATCGGCGCTGATGACCCAGCAGGGTGTTCCGTGCTCTCTGGCAATATCCGTGAGAGAGGTGCCATCCATGACCAGCCCCTGTCTGCCTTTGTAGGACAGGTTGGGGTGGTTGTTCAGGAGGGTCTGGAATGTCGGGTCGGGATGTGTCGAAGTCATGACCGCATGATTACAGACCAGCAGCCAAAATGGGAAGGTGTAACCCGCAGGAAACAGGGGCGCAGCCGCAGACAGTACGGAACACCCTGACGCTCTTCCCAAGCAGCTATGGAAGCGCTTCAATCCTGTATTCTGGATGAGGAGATATGTGGTGCACCCGAGAGGACTCGAACCTCTAACCCCCAGATTCGTAGTCTGGTGCTCTATCCAATTGAGCTACGGGTGCAGACCTCGGAAGACCCGAGTATATGATGACATGGTGCACCCGAGAGGACTCGAACCTCTAACCCCCAGATTCGTAGTCTGGTGCTCTATCCAATTGAGCTACGGGTGCGCCGTGTTGAGGAGGCTTCTATCCGGTCTGGGGCAGTGGTGCAACCCCACTGGAGAAGTTTTTTTAAATATTTTCCAGTGGGATGTTCCCGGCGTTTTTCAGCGGCGAATCAGCGAAACATGGGCACGGCAGCGTGGTGACGTGTAGGTCCCACCGATGGCCGTACCAACCGGATAGCCGTTGAATGTCTGCCTGTAGGGGGTATCGTTCATTCCCTTGTCGGTCAGTTCGGCCAGGTAGTGCTGCTGGCCTTTTTCATAGGTGCCCCGGAGAGTGGATGTATTCATGCCGGGGTTGAAAACGACCTCATGCCCACGGATGCGAAGGGAGGATATGTCCCCGGTCGGGCAGATTCCCTGCTCGGTAACGAGCTTGCCCGTCCACAGGCCATAGGGGTCGGAAGCCGGGTCGGGAAGGGAGGAGCAGGCCCCCAGAGTGCAGAGGCTGACCAGACAGGTGAGAAAAGCGGGACGCATTGCGCAGTTCCTGAAAAGCATGTTCGAGTAATGTGAACCGCCGCGGAAATCTTTGCCGGAAGGTAAAAACCGGTGGAGAATAAGGATGACGTTGGCGGTCGATCGTCCTATAGAGACTAGCACGAATTGAGCATTGTGCCATATCCAGCAGGCGAGGCCCGGAACTTGACGCAGAAAAACGCAGACACCCTTCAGCAGCTTGATGAAACCCTCCATGAAGACCGTATCCTGATTCTGGATTTCGGCAGCCAGGTGACCCAGCTGATCGCCCGCCGCGTGCGGGAAAGCGGGGTGTATTGCGAGATCTGGCCGTTCACTTCCCCGCTGGAGAAAATCCGTGAGTTCAACCCGCGGGGCATCATCCTGTCCGGCAGCCCGGCCAGCGTGCATGACGACAATGCGCCGACCCTGCCGGAAGGGCTGCTGGAGCTGAAGCGCCCCATTCTGGGTATCTGCTACGGCCAGCAGGTTCTCTGCCATACGCTGGGCGGGCGTGTGGAAACCCATGACCACCGTGAATTTGGCCGTGCCTATATTGATGTCGCCGAGGAATGTGCGCTGTTCCACGGTCTCTGGGCACAGGGTGGGCGTGAGCAGGTCTGGATGAGCCACGGTGACCGTGTGGCGGCCCTGCCGCCGGGCTTCAGGGCCGTGGCCTATTCCGAGGGGGCACCGTTTGCCATCATCGCCAATGAAGAACGCCGCATCTATGGCGTGCAGTTCCACCCGGAGGTGGTGCATACGCCACATGGGGCGGAGCTGATCCGCAACTTCACGCATGGCGTGGCAGGCTGCTCCGGCACGTGGACGATGGCCGGTTTCCGTGATCTGGAAATTGCCCGCATCCGCAAGCAGGTGGGTGATGGCAAGGTGATCTGTGGTCTCTCCGGCGGGGTGGACAGCTCCGTGGCGGCCAAGCTGATCCATGATGCCATCGGGGACCAGCTGACCTGCATCTTTGTCGATCCGGGCATCCTGCGTGCCGGTGAGGCTGACGAGGTGGTGAAGACCTTCCGTGACCGTTTCAACATCCATCTGGTCCATCGTGATGCCTCCGACCTGTTCCTTGGCGAGCTGGCCGGGGTGACGGACCCGGAGGTGAAGCGCAAGACCATTGGTCGCCTCTTCATTGAGGTCTTCGAGCAGGAAGCGGCCAAGCTGGGCGGGGCGCAGTTCCTGGCGCAGGGCACGCTGTATCCGGATGTGATCGAGAGTGTCAGCTTCAATGGCGGGCCGTCCGTGACCATCAAGTCCCATCACAATGTGGGCGGTCTGCCAGAACGGATGAACATGGAGCTGGTCGAGCCGCTGCGTGAACTTTTCAAGGATGAGGTCCGTGCGCTGGGCCGTGAGATCGGCGTGCCGGAGCATATTGTCGGGCGGCATCCATTCCCGGGGCCGGGACTGGCCATCCGTATCCCCGGTGACATCACACGGGAGAAGCTGGACCTCCTGCGGAAGGTGGACAGCATCTATCTGGAGGAAATCCGCAAGGCTGGCCTGTATGATGAGATCTGGCAGGCTTTTGCGGTTCTCCTGCCTGTCCGCACAGTGGGCGTGATGGGTGATGACCGTACCTACGATCAGGCCTGCGCCCTGCGTGCCGTCACCAGCACGGACGGCATGACCGCCGAGGTCTATCCCTTCACTTTCGAGTTCCTCAACCGTGTTGCCGGCCGCATCGTGAACGAGGTGCGTGGCATCAACCGTGTCACCTACGACATCACCTCCAAGCCACCGGGCACGATCGAGTGGGAGTGAGACTGCAGAACATTATGGGGAATGATGGGGAAGGCCTGCAGGAATGCAGGCCTTTTTTGTGCCCTGATGATGGTCAGGAAGATGTCAGTCTGTACAGAAAGGTCATGAGATATGAAAGCATGTCCTATGAGGGAAAAGATGAGTGAATAGAGACTGCCAGGCGGTTGGATTTTATTGCATTTCCTTTCTTTCCTGGGAGGAGTGGTGTGCAGTCCGGGTAAGGGATGGCTTTCACAAGCAGAGTTGAACCGGAGACAAAGAGGATGTTCCAGCCATTGCTCCCAGTATGAAGTCGGCCCTCCGCCTCAGTCTGCCCATGAGGATCGAAGCTCCAAAAGTTGTCAGGCAGGCCACGAGCGTGATGAGGGAGTAAGGGAGAGTGGCCAGTGTCTGGTCAGGCGTCAGCTGATAGCCGGCAATCCCTGTCAGGGTCAGATCGACTGAGAATGAAGCCGTGAAAAGCAGCTGCCCCAGAAACAGGATCATGAGGCGGCCTCTGGTGGTCTGGGACATGATCAGGACTCCCTGATGCCTCATTGTTGGTCCTGATTTGTGGTATGAGTGTGTTCTGGTTCGCATGGGCGGACAGAAGCGTGGCGTGACCATGCCACGCTTTTCTGGCAGGGCAGGGTTGCTGTACATGAGCGGATTTTTTGGACATGAGAGGGGGAATACGGCTTGCCCAAATGGCTGTCCCTTGGCAGGGATAAAGGGATGAGAGTACCTGTTTCATTTTCCTGTAGGCTGCCCGTGCAGGGGGCGTTACCGATTATGGTGATGGCCCTGTTTGCAGCTTGTCCCGCCCGTGGGGCGGAGGGAGAGCAGGCTATGTCTCATGCTTCCCATCATCATGGTAAGCGGCATGAAAAGCACCACGCCGCCGTGCATGAGCCAGCCCATGCGGCAAAAGCTCATGGGCGTGTCCACCATGGGCGCACCACCCCTCACAAGGTCGCTCCTGCGGCTCCGACGACGCAGCCAGCTCCGCCTCCTGTTCCCGACAATGTCGGTACGGAGACAAAGCTGCCACTGCCCCGCTATGCCGCCATGCGGGCGGACCGTGTTTACATGCGGCGTGGCCCCGGTGAGCGGTATCCGATCGACTGGGTCTATCATCGCCGTGGATATCCGGTGCTGATCGAGCGGGAATTCGGGGTCTGGCGTCTTGTGGAGGACCAGGATGGCCAGAAGGGCTGGGTACATCAGGTGACGCTGCATGGCAGCCGTTCCTTTATCATACCCGGTTCCGTGTCCTATGATGGGGATGCGTCTAAAGTTTCGACCACGGGTCATGCTGATTCCCGCATTGTGGCATACGTGCCGGCGGGGGAGGTGGCACGGGGCCAGAATCATGACGTCCCTCTGATGAGTTCGGACAAGCCGGATCGGACCGTCGTCGCCCTGCTGGAGCCGGGGGCGATCGGAAAGATCAAGGCCTGTCCACAGGGCTCATCATGGTGTCATGTCACAGTCAGGGGCTATGACGGGTGGATCGAACGCCGCCTGTTATGGGGGGTGCAACCCGGTGAAATCATTCAGCCTGACTGAACAAATGAAAAGTCGAGGAATGTTATGACAGCCAACATCCATCATCGCCGCACTCGGATTGTTGCGACCCTCGGGCCGGCATCAGAAACCGCTGAGCAGATTCTCCATCTTGCCAAGACCGGTGTGAATGTTTTCCGCCTGAACTTCTCCCACGGTGCCCATGATGAGCACGCCGCCCGTCACAAGGCCGTGCGTGAGGCCGAAGCCAAGCTGGGCCGCCCTCTGGCCGTCCTGGCCGACTTCCAGGGGCCGAAGCTGCGTGTTGGCGTGTTCAAGGATGGCCCGGTCCAGCTGAAGGTCGGCCAGAAATTCACGCTGGATCTGGACAAGACCCCCGGCGATGCCAACCGTGTCAACCTGCCGCACCCGGAGATCATCGCCGCTGTTGATGTCGGTCACCGCCTCCTGCTGGATGACGGCAAGCTGGCTCTGCGCGTCACGAAGAAGCACAAGGAAGCGCTGGAGACGGAAGTTCTCGTGGGGGGCAAGCTCTCCGAGCGCAAAGGTGTGAACGTTCCTGACGTTGCCCTGCCGATCCCGGCCCTGACAGAGAAGGACCACAAAGATCTCCAGTTCGCCCTATCCATTGGTGTGGATCTGATCGCCCTGTCCTTCGTCCAGCGTCCGGAAGACATTCAGGAAGCCCGTGACATCGTCAAGGGCCGTGCATGGATCGTCACCAAGCTGGAGAAGCCGCAGGCTGTTGAGTGCCTCGATGAGATCATCCGTCTCTCCGATGCGCTGATGGTGGCCCGTGGCGACCTGGGTGTCGAGCTGCCGGCCGAGGATGTTCCTGTCATCCAGAAGCGTGCCATCACTGAGGCCCGTCGTCAGGGACGTCCGGTCATCGTGGCAACGCAGATGATGGAAAGCATGATCAGCAGCCCGGTGGCGACCCGTGCGGAAGTCTCCGACGTGGCCAATGCTGTTTACGATGGTGCTGATGCTGTCATGCTCTCCGCTGAGAGTGCTGCCGGTTCCTTCGGGCCTGAAGCCGTGGCCACGATGGCCCGTGTCACCGCCCGTGTGGAGCAGGACCCGGAATGGCGTGCCCGCATGGACCGCATGCGCCCGGCCTCCGAGCACACGATCCAGGGTGCACAGGCCAAGTCAGCCTTCGATGTGGCCCGCAACGCCCGTGCAGCCGCTCTGGCCGTGCATACGGAGAATGGCCGCAGTGCCGTGCTGGTTTCCCGGGAGCGTCCGCATGAGCCGGTCGTGGCCCTGACGAACGAGACGACCTCCCGCCGCCTGTGCGTGGTCTGGGGCGTGTTCCCGAAGGTTGTTTCCAGCAAGGATGATGTGAAGGCCGTTGGCGAGTTCGCCAAGGGCGGTGAGCATGTCGTTCTTCTCGACAGCTCCAAGAACCTGCGCATCGTCAAGGCCTGATCCTTCGCTGATGCGTTGTCTGCATCCCTGGAGGCTTCGGCCTTCAGGGACGCAGGGAGAAAAGAAGAAGCCCGGCAGACTGATCACCTGCCGGGCTCCTTTTGCATGGGGTTGAAGAAGAAACGGTCAGGCCTGCTTGTTCTCGATCAACCCCTGCCGGATACGGCGTCCACGCCTGATGCGCTCCGTGATGGCCTCGGAATCGCCATTACGTATGGCCTCGACCATGAGGTGGGCATCCTTCTCGAAACGCTCGAACGTGGCGAGCAGGACGTCCCTGTTTGTCAGGAAGATGTCTCGCCACATGGTCGGGTCGGACGCAGCGATGCGGGTGAAGTCCCGAAAGCCCGAAGCGGCATATTCCAGCACATCGGCCCGGAGGTCGGCGGAAAGACGGTCCGCAGTATCGCATATGGTGAAGGCCAGAAGATGCGGGAGATGGCTGACCATGGCGCATATCTGGTCATGATACTGGTCGGTAATCTGTCGGGTGCGGGCCCCACAGCGCTGCCAGAAAGTTTCCATTGTGGTGATGGCTTCAGAGGGTGTTCCCGCAGGGGGGACGAGCAGGGTCCAGCGATTCTCGAACAGGGTGGCGAACCCGGCATCTGGGCCGGAATATTCCGTACCAGCCATGGGGTGAGCCGGAACATAGCTGACATCTTCTGGCAGCAGAGCGCTGATGTCCGGCCCCAATGTGCTGCGGACGGAGGCGACGTCACTGAGGATGCTCCCGGGCCTCATGTGGGGAAGGATGGCCGCAGCGACCGGCCGGATGGCCCCCGTGGGAATGCAGAGGATGACAGCATCGGATTTTGCGGCTGCCTCTGTCAAGGAGGCTGTGACTTCATCCGCCAGGTCCAGCTCTCTTGCCCGCTGGAGAACAGCCGGGGCGCTGTCGGCTGTGATGAGGCGGCGGGCAAGGGGGCCTGTCTGTCGGGCACGGCGGAGGATGGAAGAGCCAATCAGCCCCGGGCCGATGATGGTCAGGGTGTCAAAGAGGGGGGCATCAGCCATGGAGATATCCGTTTCATCCTGTAAAGCGCATGTGGGCCAGTGTGTTGTTCAGGACCGGTGCAGCTGGCGGAACTCATAGAGCTGCCAGAGCAACAGGACAGGCACGCCGATGACGATGTCCCGTCCCCGTCGCAGCAGGGAGATGCTGATGGAAATGTCGGCACTGATGCCGAACAGATGCCCCAGAGCCACATAACCTGCTTCCTGCACCCCCAAGGCACCGGGCACCAGAAAACCGGCGGACATGATACCACAGACGGCCCCTTCAATGGCCAGTGCATTGAGAAAAGAACAGTGTGCGCCCAGCAGGATAAGGGACAGCCATGTCAGCAGGGCGCTACCAATCCAGCAGAGCAGATGCAGCGCTGCCCCCAGGCCGATGCGGACCGGTTGGTCCCAGAGGCTTTCAATATAGCTCTGGAAATTTTCGCTGTTTTCAGCCAGCGCATCATGCCAGTCGGCAGAGATGTGCTTGGAAAGAAAACGGGCCAGCGCCTGGAGGGCATTGCCGCTGCGCTGCTGTGTCCAGATGAAACCCGCCATGCCGACGCTCAGCAGAACGATGCCAATGGCCAGCGGCCAGACAAATCGCCCGGCATCGGCCTGGCCGACAAGGCAGAGCAGGGCGATGATGATGAAAGCGAGCTGCCCCAGAACTTCCGTTGTGATGTCAACAATGTTGGCGGCAACTCCCTCTGTCCAGCTGATGGGCTGTCCATCCGTCGTGTGGCGGGGGTGGCCCGCCGTGGTGGCCCGTATGCCGATGAGCATTCCGCCAAGCTGGGAAAAAGGCAGGCACGCTGCTGCAGCATCCCGGACAAACCGGGAAAAGGTCAGGCGGAGGAAGCTGATGCTGGCGATGCTGCTTTTCCAGGCGACGCCGAGGAGAACGTTGACGGCCAGCTGGCTGAGGATCAGCAGGATGAACCCGCTGAGGCCGATCTTGGCAAGTGAGGCCAAAATCGGGTGTATGCCAGTACGCAGGGTCAGAAAACAGAAAAGGACGACACCTGTAAGGGAAAGAACAAAGGGAAGTATTTTTTTCAAGGTGCCCGCCATAGTGTTAAATTCATGTTCATGTCCTTCTAGGCCACTCCGTAGTGCACGTCCAATCAGCAGGGCTTTACCCGCCATGATGACGGGGCCTATATCCGGCAGAACAAGGCGCTGAAGTGAAGAAGGAGCGGAGATGTCAGAAGATGTGACCCTGGTGACCGGGGCAACCGGTTTTGTGGGATCGGCCGTCGCACGGGCTTTGCTGGAGCGTGGTCATCGTCTGCGCCTTCTGGTCCGGCAGACATCGGATCGCCGCAACGTGGCCGACCTGCCCGTGGAATTTGTTGTCGGAGACCTGGCAGACCCTCAGAGCTTGGCTGAGGCGCTGGAGGGCGTGACCTATCTTTTCCATGTAGCGGCGGATTATCGCCTTTGGGTACCAAACCCTGAAGTGATGATGAAGGCCAATGTCGAGGGAACCCGGCGCCTGATGCTCGCCGCCATGAAGGCGGGTGTAAAGCGTATCGTGTATTGTTCCTCCGTTGCGGCACTGGCCACGGCCCATGATGGCATTCCGGCCACGGAGTCTTCCCCCGTGACGGAGGATCAGATCGTGGGCGTTTACAAGCGGTCCAAATATCGGGCGGAGCAGGAAGTTCTGCGCCTTGTCCGGGAGGAGGGCCTGCCGGCTGTCATTGTGAATCCATCGACTCCGGTGGGACCACGGGACATCAAGCCGACACCGACCGGGCAGATGATTCTGGACTGTGCGACAGGCCGTATGCCGGCTTATGTCGAGACTGGGCTGAATATTGTCCATGTTGATGATGTGGCAGAAGGCCATGTGCTTGCTTTTGAGCATGGTACGATTGGCGAAAAATATATTCTGGGCGGCGAAAATCTCATGCTGGGTGATCTTTTTCGCATGGTGGCGGAGGTCGCCCATCGCCGTCCGCCCCGTATCCAGCTCAGGCAGTCATGGCTTTATCCGGTGGCCTATCTTTCCGAACTGTTGGCAAAAGGCTTTGGAATTCAGCCTCGTGTCACGAAAGAGATGCTGGACATGTCCAAAAAGTTGATGTTTTTTTCTTCGGCCAAGGCGGAGCAGGAGCTGGGGTACCGCCCCCGTCCGGCCCGTCAGGCCGTTGCCGATTCCGTGGCCTGGTTCCGCCAGCATGGGCGGGGACATTTTTTATCTTGAGAGGTAGTAGCAGGCTGGCACGGTGATGGTTTTTGTGATGGCGTTGTTTTCCTTGTTGGCCTGGCTGGGGCTGACATTTTTTCATGGTCAGTTCTGGATTGGTGGCCCCTGGCTCAGGAGGGGGCTGAAGGCCAGACGTTGGAAGAATGGCCTTCCAGCCGTGGCTGTCATCGTTCCAGCCCGTGATGAAGCAGCCTCCATCAGTGCCTGCCTGTCTTCCCTGCTGGGGCAGGATTATCAGGGGCGCTATCATGTTTTCCTTGTGGATGATGAAAGTACTGATGGTACGGGGGATATTGCCCGCCGTGTGCCAGACCCGCAAGGACGCCTGACCGTTCTGGATGGGAAGCCCCACCCGGCGGGGTGGAGCGGCAAACTCTGGGCCGTTGGGCAGGGGCAGGAAGAGGCTCTGGAGTTCCTTCCTGCTGATGGCTATGTCCTTCTGACAGATGCCGATATTGTCCATAAGGAAGACCATGTTTCCTCTCTGGTGGAGAGAGCCCAGAGCGAAAATATCGACATGGTTTCCGAGATGGTGAAGCTGAACTGCGCCTGTTTCTGGGAAAAGGTTTTTGTTCCGGCCTTCGTCTATTTCTTTGCCATGCTCTATCCTTTTCGAAGGATCGCCGACCCGCAGTCTCCAGTGGCTGGAGCTGCCGGGGGGACGGTGCTGATCCGCCGCAAGATGCTGGAGATGATAGGGGGAATACAGACCCTCAGGGATGCCTTGATCGACGACTGTACGCTCGGTGCCCGTGTCAAGGAGGCCGGAGGGCGGCTTTATCTTGGGTGCAGCGAACAGGCATGGTCCATCCGCACCTATCAGACCTTGGGCGAGATATGGCACATGATCGCCCGCAACGCTTATGTCCAGCTCGAATTCTCCCCCTGGAACCTTCTGAAAGCCTTGGCCGGCATGGTTCTGATATGGTTTCTGCCGGTTCGCCTTCTTCTGTTCGGCCGTGGTAAAAACCGCGTGGTGGGTGGCTGTGCATATGCGCTCAGCTGCATTACGTTCATGCCGACCCTGCGCTGGTTCAACCTGTCATGGTGGCGCGTCCTCTCATTGCCGCTGGTGGCTGCCTTCTACATGATGGCAACCGTCGGCTCCGCAGTGAATCATTATCGGGGCAAAGGTGTCAGCTGGCGCGGGCGGTCGTATGAAGGAGCAGAATCATGATGCCACAGTCTGGTGGGGCCATGGCGCAGGAGGATGCCCATATCTGGGGAAAACAGGACGTTTCTTCCAGCAAGGGCATGAAGGATGAGAACTTCCCCGTCGGGTCTTTCCTGATATCTCCGGGACACAGGCCCGCCGTCCATGCCTATTACAGGTTTGCCCGTGTGGCGGACGACATGGTGGACAATACCCGGCTGTCTCCCGCTCAGAAGGTGGTCCGGCTGAAAGCCCTGCGTGAGGTCCTGCACGGCGAGCGGAAGCCCCCGCCTGGCCGGGCTGATGCTTGGAGTGCGGTCATCCTCCGGACGGTTCTTCAGGAGCGCAACCTGCCGTTGGAGCTGGGAAGCGACCTGATAACGGCCTTCATCATGGATGCGGAAAAGACACGCTATGAACACTGGTCGGAGCTGCTGCATTACTGCCGCTATTCGGCCAATCCCGTAGGGCGCTTCCTGCTGATGCTGCATGGTGAAGGGGAAGAGACCTTCGGTCCGTCAGATGCGCTCTGCACGGCATTGCAGATTGTCAATCACATGCAGGATGTCAGCAGTGATCTGAAGCAGCTGAACCGCTGTTATGTGCCTCTCCCGTGGTTGCAGGAAGAGAATGTCCACCTGAAGGACCTCATCCTTGCCCGCAGCAAGCCGGGTGTACGGCGCGTGTTCGATCGCATGCTGGCCCATGTTGATGCCCTGAATGAGGAGGCCGCACGTCTTCCCGCACTTGTGAAAGACCGTCGCATGAGGCTGGAGGCCGCCGTGATCGTGGCACTCTGCCGCCGCCTGACAGAGCGTCTGCACCGGCAGGACCCGATAGCCGAACGGGTGGCGCTGACAAAGTCTGATGGTCTGCGGGCGTTGGGCTGGGCCATGCGTTACCTGCGCTGAGGCGGGTTTCATGCTGGCCCTTTGCCACGGCAGACTTTGCCGCTAGAAGAGGACAGGCTGTGATCGGCCTGTGGTTACGGTTCTGGCTGCGGCCATTGAAGGGATATGAGGAAGGTTATGGTCTCTGTTCGTCACAATACGTCTCAGGGTCTGCCATGTGCTCCGTCTGACCTGAGACAGGTGGAAGAGATCGTCAACCGGTCAGGGACGTCGTTTGGACGGGGGATGAAAATCCTGCCTCCCGGGCGGCGGGATGGCATGTTTGCCATCTATGCCTTCTGTCGTGTCGTGGATGACATCGCCGATGGCGACACCCCTCATGATGACCCTGCTTCCGCCCTGGAGAGCTGGAAAGGTCGTATTGCCGCCCTGTATGAGGGGCAGGCCGATACGGCGCTGGAGCGTGTCCTGCTTGAGGCCATCAGGCAGTTCGGGCTCAGGCAGGATGATTTCATCGCCATCATTGATGGGATGCTCATGGATTGTGGGGAACCGGTCGTGGCTCCTGATGAGGCTACGCTGGACCTGTACTGCGACCGGGTGGCGTCTGCTGTGGGCAGGTTGTCCGTGCGCATCTTCGGCACGCCGGAGGAGCAGGGGGACAGGCTTGCCTACCATCTGGGCCGTGCCCTTCAGCTGACGAACATCCTGCGTGACATTGCCGAAGATGCAGCCCGTGGACGGCTGTACCTGCCAGCCGAACTGCTGCGGCGTTACAGCGTGCCGGCTGATCCCGCCGAGGCTCTCTATGCCGTTGGGCTGGATGGGCTGTGCCGTATCCTCGCAGGACGGGCAAAAGATCATTTCCGCCGGGCTACGGCCCTGATGAAACAGTGCCCGGCAGCCACGGTGCGCCCGGCCCGGATCATGGCGGCCTCCTACCGGGTCACGCTGGCCGCTCTCTGTCGCCGTGGCTGGCGCAACCCGGAGGCCCCCCTGCGGGTTTGTTCCGTCCGCAAGAAGCTGGCCATGCTGCTGGCGGCGGCTGGAGTGTCATTGTGAGCCATGTTCATGTCATTGGTGGAGGACTTGCGGGTCTTTCCGCTGCTGTGGAGCTGGCACCCCAGGCGCAGGTGACCGTCTATGAGGCTGGTCCGGCCTGTGGGGGGCGGGCCCGGTCCTTTCATGACAGGGCGCTGGACACGGTCATCGATAACGGCAATCATCTGCTCCTTTCCGCCAATCCTGCCACGTTCCGCTATCTCGACCGTCTGGGTGCCCGGGATACGTTGCAGGGGCCGGGGGCTCCCATTTTTCCGTGGCATGATCTGGAGGCGGGCCTTTCCTGGACGTTGCGCCTTTCACCGGGGCGTCTGCCTTTCTGGCTGCTGCGGCGGGGCAGCCGTGTGCCCGGTATGCGTCTTGGGGAGGTGAGGGCTCTGTTCCGCCTGATGAAGGCTGGTGATCAGGCCAGCGTGGCAGACTGTCTCCTGCCGGGGCAGTTTGCCCGGCGCCTGCTGGAGCCGCTGGCTGTCTCCGGCCTCAATACGGGCATAGACCGGGGAAGTGCCCGTCTGCTGGGTAACATCGTACGGCGGACGCTGGCCAAAGGGGGACAGGCCTGTTGCCCGTGGATGGCCGCCAGAGGGCTTTCGGAAAGTTTTGTGACCCCCGCACTGCATTACTTGGAGCAGTTTCATGCTCAGGTGCTTACGGGTACGCGCGTCTCTGCCCTTGCGTTTGAGGACGGATCAGGGCGTGTGAGTGCGCTGGAGACATCCAGTGGCCCTGTGAGACTGGGGGCAGAAGATGCGGTCATCCTTGCCGTTCCGTCACCGGTGGCGGTCGGGTTGCTGCCGGGGCTGGAAGGGCCGGATGAGTTCGAGAGCATTGCCAATGCCCATTATCGCCTCCAGCAGCCTCTGCGGCCTCGTGGTGCTCTGAAGCAGGCTGGTTTTCTTGGGCTTGTTGGTGGTGTGGCGGAGTGGGTCTTCCTGCATGATGAGGTCCTGTCCGTCACGGTCAGTGCGGCCAACCGCTATGCGGACTGGCGCCAGGACGAGATGCTGGCGCACATATGGGCGGAACTGCATCAGGCCCTGGACCCGCTGGTTGAGACCCCGCTGCCGCAGGACATGCCGGCTGCCCGGTTGATCCGGGAGAAGCGGGCCACCTTTGCAGCCACACCGGAACAGGATAAAACGCGGCCGGGAGCAAAAACGGCTCATCCCAATCTTGCTCTTGCCGGTGACTGGACGGATACTGGTCTGCCTTCCACAATCGAGGGTGCCATACAGTCCGGGCTGGTGGCGGTGGGAGCGCTTGGTTTTCGCACGGCGTCTGCCGGAGCGGCGTGTACCTGAAGAACTGGTTTATGGTCTCCGCACATGCTGGACAGGCACAAGCCCTGTTGTGCGAGGATTTTGGAGGAGAGGTCAGTGAACAAGACGTTGTTCCATCATAACATGGATGCCACGGTGGTGGAGCAGGCTGTCAGGGCTTCCCATACTGCCTTGGGCAAGCGTCAGAAGAGTGACGGTCATTGGGTCTTTGAACTGGAAGCCGATGCAACCATCCCGTCGGAATATGTTCTGCTGCGCCATTTCCTTGACTGCATCGATGTGGAGCTTGAGCAGAAGATCGGAGTCTATCTGCGACGGACACAGGGTGAGCATGGGGGCTGGTCTCTCTATACGGATGGCCGGTTTGATCTTTCTTCCAGCGTGAAGGCCTATTTCGCCCTGAAGATGATCGGGGATGATCCGGAGGCCCCCCACATGCGCAAGGCCCGTGCGGCCATCCTGCATCATGGCGGGGCAGAGCGGAGCAACGTCTTCACCCGCACCCAGCTGGCCCTGTACGGGGAGGTTCCGTGGGATGCCGTGCCCGTCATGCCAGTGGAGCTCATGCTGCTGCCCCGCAAGGCGTTTTTCTCGGTCTGGAACATGTCCTACTGGTCCAGGGCGGTCATAGCGCCGCTGCTCATTCTGGCAGCTTACAGGCCGCTGGCCCTGAATCCCCGTGGCGTGCGGGTGCAGGAGCTGTTCAGGAGACCGCCAGCCACCATCAGGGACTGGATACGCGGTCCGTACCGGTCGGTCTGGGGGCGGGTATTTACTGGTCTGGACAGGCTCATCCGGCCGCTGGTTCCGTTCATTCCCCATTCCGTTCATGAGAAGGCCATCCGTGTCACGATCGACTTCATCGAGAAGCGGCTGAGTGGCGGTGGACTGGGTGCCATTTATCCTGCCATGGCGAATGTGATCATGATGTACCGGACCCTGGGGGTGCCGGATGATGATCCACGGGTTGTCCAGGCATGGGAGGCGGTACAGGGCCTGCTGGTAGTGAAGGATGATGAGGCCTATTGCCAGCCCTGCGTGTCGCCTGTGTGGGATACGGGGCTTTCCGGTCTTGCCATGCTGGAGGCTTCGACCGGTGCCAGGGGCGTGATGCCGGCCGAGACGGCGACTGCCCTGAAGAAGGCCGCTGCCTGGCTCAGGGAGCGCCAGATTCTGGATGTCAGAGGGGACTGGGCCATCAATGCGCCGACCCTGCGTCCGGGAGGTTGGGCTTTCCAGTACGAGAATGATTATTATCCGGACGTGGATGATACGGCTGTTGTCGGCATGTTGCTGCACAGGATCGACCCTGAAGAGAACCGTACGGCCATCGAGCGTGCCCGGGAATGGATCATTGGCATGCAGAGCAGCAATGGTGGTTGGGGTGCCTTCGATATTGACAACAACATGGAGGTGCTGAACCACATTCCATTCTCCGACCACGGTGCGTTGCTGGACCCACCGACGGTGGATGTCTCCGCACGCTGCATTTCGTTCCTCTCCCAGTTGGGTCATCCGGAAGATCGTGAGGTGATCCGTAAGGGGCTGGATTATATCCGCTCCGAGCAGGAAAAATCCGGCAGCTGGTTCGGCCGCTGGGGGACGAATTACATTTACGGCACGTGGTCCGTTCTCTGTGCCCTGAACATTGCTGGCATCAGTCATGATGACCCGATGGTGCGTCGGGCCGTCGCCTGGCTGGAGAGCGTACAGAATGATGATGGCGGCTGGGGTGAGGACTGCGCCAGCTATGAGGGGGCCCCACAGGGCCTCTACAAGGAGAGCCTGCCGACCCAGACGGCCTGGGCAACGTTGGGGCTGATGGCTGTTGGTCGCCACGATAGTGAGGCTGTCCGCCGTGGCATGGCCTATCTGATGCAGGCGCAGGATGATCAGGGTGAATGGCACGAGGCGCCGTATAATGCCGTTGGTTTCCCCAAGGTTTTTTACCTGCGCTATCATGGCTACAAGCAGTTCTTCCCGCTCATGGCGCTGTCCCGGTACCGCAATCTGGCTGATAGCAATTCCGGGCAGGTGGAGTTCGGTTTCTGATGCTGGGGGTCCTGGCAGGGCTCAGGCAGGAAGCACGGCTGGCCCGCCGTTTTTTCCCCGGGGCGAAGATCGCCCTGAGCCATGCCTGTGAGACCGGGGCACGGCAGGCTCTTCAGGTTCTTCAGGATGAAGGTGTGACGGCATTGCTGTCTTTTGGCTGCTCCGGGGCGCTGGATGCCGTCCTGCCACCGGGGAGTGTGCAGGTGGCTGAATATGTGCAGGCTGATGGTGAGCATTACAGGGCTGATCCCGCCCTGAGTGCCCGTTTCGGTGCGGCCCAGGCGGCTGTCCGGGGTGGCATCCTGCACAGTCCGGTCATGATTGGCACGGCCAGAGAGAAAGCTGACCTTTTTTCCCGGACGGGGTGCCACGCCGTGGATATGGAGAGTGGTCTCGTAGCCCGGTCTGGCCTGCCCTTTGCGGTTCTGCGGGTGATCTGTGACGATGCGGGCAGGGACCTTCCCCCCGCTGCCCGGGAAGGTCTGAAGGACGGGCGGGTCCACGTGCCGGCTTTGCTGGGGTCCATCCTGAGGCATCCCGTGCAGATTGGCGCCTTGATCGGCCTGGGGCGTGATGCTGCCCGTGCCCATCAGGCCATGGCTGATTTTCTGGAAACACTTCCGCTCGCACGGGTCTGAAAGGCGTCGTCGGAGTACTTGCGTTTCCGTCCGGCCTGTTCTAGAGAAGGGCCGTATTTGCCGCTTCCATGTGGGGCGGGAGGTATATTTCGCACGCATGGCCCGGATTGCCTGGTGTCCCTTGCCACCAAGGGGCGTTGCCATGCGGAGGACAAACCAGAGAAAGAAAGTTTCAGACTATGGCAATGCCACAGTTCACGATGCGCCAGCTGCTTGAGGCTGGTGTTCATTTCGGTCATCACACACGTCGCTGGAACCCGGCCATGGCACCGTACCTGTTCGGTGTCCGCAACCAGGTGCACATCATCGACCTTCAGCAGACCGTTCCGCTGCTGGACCGCGCCCTGAAGCAGGTGCGTGACACCGTGGCTTCCGGTGGCCGTGTTCTGTTCGTCGGCACGAAGCGCTCCGCTGCCGATCTGGTGGCTGATGCAGCACAGCGTTGCGGCCAGTACTACGTCAATCACCGTTGGCTCGGTGGGATGCTGACGAACTGGAAGACCATCACCGGCTCCATCAAGCGTCTGCGTGGCATTGACGAAATGCTGGCTGGCGACACGACCGGCCTGACCAAGAAGGAAGTCCTCGACATCACCCGTGACCGCGAAAAGCTGGAACGCTCCCTCGGCGGTATCAAGGATATGGGTGGCCTGCCGGACCTGCTGTTCGTGATCGACACGAACAAGGAGAAGCTGGCTGTTGAGGAAGCCAACAAGCTGGGCATCCCCGTGATTGCCGTGCTGGACAGCAACTCCGACCCGAAGGGTGTCACTTTCCCGATCCCGGGCAATGATGATGCCATCCGTGCCATCGCCACATATTGCGACCTGGTCTCCGGTGCCGTGCTGGATGGCATTTCTGCCGAGCTGGCTGCGTCCGGGCAGGACATTGGCGCTTCCGCAGAGCTGCCGGTTGAGGAAACCGTTGTGGCAGAGAAGGCTGAATAAGCCTCTCCGGCTTTTGGCCACAGGGCCATGCGGACAGTCCGGCCCGTCTTTCATGGAGTGGCCGGACAGTGGATATTGTGACATGAACAGCTCATGCAGCCGTGGAGACTTTCCGGCTGCATGGGTGTTTTATCGGGGATGAAGAGATATGGCAGAAGTTACTGCTGCAATGGTGCGTGAGCTGCGCGATACAACAAGCGCAGGCATGATGGACTGTAAAAAGGCCCTGACGGAAGCCAATGGCGACATGCAGGCTGCTATCGACTGGCTGCGCAAGAAGGGTCTGTCCCAGGCTGCCAAGAAGTCTGGCCGCGTTGCGGCTGAAGGTCTGGTGGGTGTGGCCGTTGATGGCAAGAAGGCTGCCATGGTGGAGGTCAATGCCGAGACGGACTTCGTGGCTCGCAATGATGCCTTCCAGCAGGCTGTGGAAGACATCGCCAAGGTGGCTCTGCAGGTTGGTGGTGATCTGGAGGCCGTCAAGGCTGCCAAGATGCCGTCTGGCCGCACCGTTGCTGATGAGCTGACCCATCTGGTCGCCACCATTGGTGAGAACATGAGCCTTCGTCGCGTGGACGTGCTGAGCGTGCCGTCTGGTGTCGTGGCCAGCTACGTTCACGGTGCCCTGCGCCCCAGCGTAGGCCGTATCGGTGTGCTGGCTGCTGTCGAGGCTCCTTCCGAGAGTGAAGCTCTGCTGACACTGGGCCGCCAGATCGGTATGCACGTTGCTGCCACCAGCCCGACGGCTCTGGATGTGGATGGCGTGGACGCTGCGTCCGTTGCTCACGAGCGCAAGGTGCTGGAAGACCAGGCCCGTGCCTCCGGCAAGCCGGAAGCCATCATCGAGAAGATGGTGGAAGGCCGTATCCGCAAGTTCTACGAGGAAGTGGTTCTGCTGGAGCAGGTCTGGGTGCATGACGGTGAGAGCCGCGTGAAGGAAGTCGTCAAGAAGGCTGGTGCCAAGCTGGTTGGTTTTGCCCGCTACAAGCTGGGTGAAGGCATCGAGAAGGCTGAGACGGACTTTGCTGCCGAGGTGGCTGCGGCTTCTGGCCAGAAGAAATAAGCCTTTAACGGTTTCTTGCTAGAAGAAAGGGGCTTCGCCAATATGGCGGGGCCCCTTTTTCTGTCTTGAGGGTAACGGTATGGAGTGGGAAGACCCGGCCATCATCCTGCGGCTTTCTCCTCATGGGGAAAGCAGTCTGCTGGTCCGTGCACTGACCCGGCATCGGGGGGTTTTTCATGCTCTGGTGCGTGGCGGGCAGTCCCGGCGGCAGGCGGCGCTCTGGCAGGAGGGCAGTCTGGTCGTGGCCCGCTGGAAGGCCCGCCTGCCAGAACAGTTGGGTTACATGACAGCGGAGCTTGTGCGGCCCACAGCGTCTTTCCTCCTCGACCATCCTCTATCTCTGTCCCTGCTCGGGAGTGCCTGTGGCCTGTGTAGTGAAGCCCTGCCAGAGAGGGAGCCACATGAGGCGCTGTTTGCGTCTCTGGCCCATTTCATGGGGGTGATGAGCGTGTCCGCCGCCCTGCCACCCGTGGCGCTTTATCTGCGTTGGGAACTGCTTCTTCTGGAGCAGCTGGGGTATGGCCTGACGTTGGACCAATGTGCCGTTACGGGCGTGCGGGAGGGGCTGGCCTATGTGTCTCCCCGCACGGGGCGTGCCGTAAGTGAGGAGGGAGCTGGGGAGTGGAAGGATCGTCTTCTTCCTCTGCCGTCCTGTCTTCTGGATGATGAAGAGGAAGGAAAGCCGGCAGACTGGCTTGCTGGGGCAAGGCTGAGTGGCCATTTTCTTCAGCGGGCTGTTTTTGCTGCCTGCCATCGTCCTTTGCCCGCTGCACGGGACCGGCTGATGACAGCCCTGTATCGACTGGCTGAGGATGCGGCCTCTGGACAGGAGGAAGAAGAGCGTGTCTAACCTGTCTCCATCCGAGAGGCGAACATGAAGCAGGAGACCTTATGACGGGCGATCTCGCCGGGCATATCGAAGATACACGGCTGGCTGAGGCACTGAGTGAGCGTTATCTGGCCTACGCCATGTCCACCATCACGTCACGCTCTCTGCCGGATGTACGGGATGGGCTCAAACCGGTGCATCGCCGTTTGCTCTATGCCATGCAGCAGCTCAAGCTGGACCCGAGTTCCGGCTTCAAGAAATGTGCCCGTGTGGTGGGTGATGTCATCGGTAAGTTCCATCCTCATGGGGATGCGTCCGTCTATGATGCGCTGGTGCGTCTGGCGCAGGATTTTGCCGTGCGTTATCCGCTGGTGGAAGGACAGGGCAATTTCGGGTCCATTGATGGCGATGGTGCGGCTGCCATGCGGTACACCGAAAGCCGCATGACCGAAACGGCCCGCATCATGCTGGAAGGAATCAGCGATGATGCGGTCGATTTCCGTCCGACCTACGACAATGAGGATCAGGAACCGGTCGTCTTGCCGGGGCTTTTCCCCAATCTTCTGGCCAATGGAGCGGCCGGGATTGCCGTGGGTATGGCCACCAGCATCCCTCCTCATAATGCCGCCGAACTCTATCAGGCGGCCCGGTTACTGATCGAGAAGCCGGACTGTAGCACGGAGGAGCTGCTGGATGTCGTGCCGGGGCCGGACTTCCCCACCGGTGGCCTGCTGGTTGAGGACCGCCAGACGCTCGTCCAGGCCTATGAGACAGGGCGTGGCAGCTTCCGCATCCGGGCACGCTGGGCGGTCGAGAAGGGCCGTGGTGGCGCATGGACCATCATCGTCTCGGAAATTCCCTATCAGGTGCAGAAGGGTAAACTGATCGAAGATATCGCCAGGAAGATGGAAGAGAAGAAACTTCCTCTCTTGGCTGATGTACGGGATGAAAGCACAACGGATATCCGGTTGGTTCTGGAACCCAGAACCCGCAGTTGCGAGCCTGATGTGCTGATGGAAACGCTCTTCCGGCACACCATGCTGGAAAGCCGCTTCAGCCTGAACATGAACGTTCTCAGCCAGGGGAAAATCCCCGGCGTGCTGTCTCTCAAGGATGTTCTGAAGGCATGGCTGGAGCATGTGCATGATGTACTGGTCCGCCGCACGCAGCACCGTCTGGATGCCGTCCTGAAAAGGCTGGAAATTCTGGATGGTTTCCTGAAGGTCTATCTCAATCTTGATGAGGTCATCCGCATCATCCGGGAAGAGGATGAGCCGAAGCCTGCCCTCATGAAAGCGTTCTCCTTGAGTGAGCTTCAGGCGGATCATGTGCTGAACATGCGTCTGCGGTCCCTTCGACGGCTGGAAGAAATGGAAATCCGCAAGGAATGGGACGGTCTGGGCAAAGAGCAGGCGTCACTGGAGGCTCTGCTGGGGTCTGAAAAGCGGCGCTGGAGCCGGATCGGGAAAGATCTCCAGAAGATGCAGGCCCTGTTTGAAGGTGGACCCTATGGCCAGCGTCGCACGGTCATGGGTGAGGCCCCGGTCAGCATTGATACCTCTGCCGCTCTGGCGGTGGAACGGGAACCTGTCACGGTGCTTCTTTCACAGGAGGGCTGGGTTCGTGCCGTCAAGGGGCATGGGCATGATGTGGAGAACCATCGCTTCAAGGAAGGGGACGGACTGGCCTGGCATGTCGAGTGTCAGAGTACGGACCGTCTCTGTCTGATGGCAGCCGGGGGGCGGGCTTTCACGCTGAAGGTGGCGGACCTGCCCCGGGGGCGTGGCTTTGGTCAGCCGGTGCGGACACTGGCTGATCTGGCGCAGGATGATCAGGCTGTGGCCCTGTTTGTTCTTGGTGAGGATGATGCCCGGTATTTTCTGGCCAGTACCGATGGCCGGGGGATGCAGGTGGCCGCCAGCAATCTTGCAGCAGAGAAGAGAACAGGGCGGCAGGTGTTCAACGTGCGGGATGGAGCGCAGGTATGGCTTGCCCTGCCCGCTGAGGGGACGCATGTTCTCTGCCTGACAACAGCCAGACGTGCGCTCATTTTCCCGCTGGAGCAGGTGGCCGAAGTGGCGAAGGGAGGGGGTGTCAGCCTCCAGAAACTGGCTGATGGCGTAGCGATCAGCCATATCCGTCTCTTCTCTCTGGAAGAGGGCCTCGTCTGGCAGGAGGGGCAGAAGGTCCGGTCCCCGGCTGATCTGGCCCCGCTGGTTGGCCGCCGGGGCGCTGTCGGGCGGGCAGCACCACAATGGATGCTGCGCCGATAGGCGGGACAAGCCTGAAACAGCCTGCCGCCCGTCTCCGCCTGCAGGTGGGGTCGGGCTGATTATGGGACCATGCTGAGGAGAGGACATGGCAGCGCTTTTTTCATACACCTTCCTGCTGGGGCTGCTGCATGTCAGTCTTTCCCTTCTGGTAACAGGCCATATCCTGCTCACCAAACGGGATACGGCTGCTGCCGCTGGCTGGATAGGTTTCTGCTGGGTCATGCCCTATCTGGGGTCGCTGCTTTATCTCTGCCTGGGGATCAATCGTGTCCATCGCCGGGCGCAGAAGCTGCGGGAAGATGTCAGCCCGGAGGAGACGGCCTTTCTGGCGACATGGACCCATGATGCTGCCGACAGTTTCATGGCACCTCTGGTAAAGATGCTGGATGGACTGACTGGCCTGCCCCTGCTCAAGGGGAACAGCGTGACCTGCCTGCATGATGGCGACCATGCGTATCCGAGGATGCTGGAAAGCATTGCCCGGGCAAAGCACTCCATTCTGCTCTGTTCCTACATTTTTCGGGATGATGGAATCGGCAGGAAATTCGTGGCAGCTCTGGCGGAGGCCCGGCAGCGTGGGGTCGAGGTCCGTGTACTGGTGGATGGTATCGGCAGTGGCTATCTCTACAGCCCGATCATCCAGAGGTTGAAGCGGGAGAACATACCCTGTGCCCGGTTCATGCATTCTCTCTGGCCGTGGCGGATGCCGTTCATCAATCTGCGGGACCATCGCAAGATATTGGTGGTGGATGGCCGGACAGGCTTCATGGGTGGGTTGAATATTGGAGCGGAAAATCTGCTCAGCCAGCCCAGAGGGCGGCGCATCCCGGTGGCGGATACGCATTTCCAGCTGGAAGGCCCCGTGGTCCAGCAGTTTTCCGAGGTCTTCGTGAGGGACTGGGCCTTCACGACTGGGGAAACCCTGGAAGGGGAGCGTTATTTTCCGGTGCCCGTGGCGGGTGGCAGTATTCCGGCCCGTGTCGTGACGTCAGGGCCGGACATGGATGTTGAGAAGATTGAATATACCATTCTTCAGGCTGTCATTCTGGCTCGCAGCCATGTCTGCTTCATGACCCCTTATTTCATCCCGGATAACCGGTTTGCCACAGAGCTTGGGCTGGCTGCCCTGCGTGGGGTGCGGGTGGATATTGTTGTTCCCCGTCACAGCAACCATCCGGTGACGGATTATGCCCGCAATGCCCGCCTCAGGAACCTGGTGCTGGCGGGTTGCCGGGTCTGGCTGGGGGATCCGCCTTTCAACCATTCCAAGCTCATGACAGTGGACCGGGCCTGGAGCCTTGTTGGCAGTGCCAATCTGGACCGGCGTTCCCTGCGTCTCAATTTCGAATGCAATCTGACCCTGCATGGTGCGGAGACGGCAGGTCATCTGGAAGAGTTCATCCTTGGCCATTGCAGCCATCAGCTGACGCTTGCTGAAATTGATTCATGGTCCCTGCCGGTCCGCCTGCGGAATGCGGCCTGCTGTCTCTTCCTGCCTTATCTCTGATCAGGAAGGGTGAGGCTGCTGCTTACGGCCTCTGGTTGCAGGGTGACGGCAATGGGGCGATGGTCTGATCCGAAACGGGGATAGACCCGCCGTTCCATCAGGGAGAAACCGCGGACAAGGCAGCGGTCCAGCCGCAGGGGCACCCTGTCGAGCATCCGGTGGGTCTGCTCCCGTGGTCCCACATCCCTGAAACCCCGCAGCATGGCGGGGCCTACCTGATTGAAGTCTCCGATGATGATGGCCCGTTCCGGCAGTTCCTCCCGGATGAGCCGCAGCTGACGCCGGTTGAGGATGGGACCGTGGGAGAGATGGACATTGGCGAGGCCGAACGGCCCAAACCCTGTATCAAATTCCAGCAGCTGGGCAGAACGGTGGGCAGCCAGACCGGGCGGCAGCATGTGCAGCCGTGGGGAGGAGAGAAAGGGATGGCGGCTCCAGCAGGCGGTGCCATGGACCCGTCCCTCTGAAGCCAGACGGCTGAAATGCCCCCCTATGAGGTCGGGCAGACGGTTGATGAAGGGGCGGCATTCCTGCATGAGCAGTATGTCGGGCTTCGTAACCCGCAGCAGGAGGCGGATATCCTCCAGCGTGGCACCATCCTCATGAAAAAGGTTCCAGCTCACCAGCCGGAGGGCATGGGGGACTGCAAACGGCAATGTCGGGTCCTGCATTGTTGTAATGACCTGATAATCAACAGAAACAAGACCCATCTGCACAGGCCTGAAAGGGAGAAGGCAGTCTATACCGTTTTGGCGGTAAAGAACATCATGGAACCTTCATGCCAGATACCGGCCTTCTTTACAGGAGAAAGCTGTACGGCAGGGGGCTTCATGAAGGGGGGTTGCGTCTCTTCGTGAAGAAGGGAAAATGTCTGTCCGACCCGCATGGATAGCAGGAGTGACAGGTATGAAGAGCAGGACCATAGGGGCAGGGTCTGTCATTGGTGAGGGCTGGCAGAAATTTGCGACGTTTCTGACCCACGCCGGGCGTCAGCAGCCGGGTCGGGAAGGTGGATTTGTCAACATGCCGGTTGAGCGTGGTTCAACGGTCGTGTTCCCGACGGTTGAGGACATGGAGGCCCAGGGCGTTCATGCCTACGATCACAGGCTTGTTTATGGCGCCATGGGCAACCCCGTCCAGCACAGGCTGGAACAGGTGATTGCAGCCCTGGAAGGCGGAAGCCATACGCAGGTTGTCAATTCCGGTCTGGCAGCTTGTAGCGTGGCTCTGCTGGCGTTCCTGAAGAGCGGGGACCATCTGCTTCTGCCAGATTCCGTCTATGGTCCGACACGGCGTTTTGCGTTGGGAATGTTGGCCCGTTTTGGGGTTGAGACCGGCTTTTATCCGCCCCGTGCGGATGAAGCCACCCTGCGGGCGCATCTCCGGCCCAACACGGCCGTGGTTTTTGCCGAAAGCCCGGGCAGTCATACGTTCGAGGTGCAGGACGTTCCCCGGATCGCCCGTCTGGCACACGGAGCCGGGGCACGGCTGCTGCTGGACAATACATGGGGGATCGGGGCGTTCCAGCCCTTCACGCATGGGGTGGATGTGTCCATTCAGGCCCTGACGAAATATCCCAGCGGCCATGCGGATGTGATTCTTGGGTCCATCACGGTCCAGCGGCAGGAACACTGGCAGGCCCTGCGCCGTGCCGCCATCGAGCTGGGAGCCTGCGGTGCCCCGGATGACTGCTGGCTGACCCTGCGGGGCCTGAAGACCATGGCTGTCCGTCTGGCCCAGCAGGCTCGCTCCGCTTATGAGCTGGCCCTCTGGCTGGAGAGTCGCCCGGAGGTCGCCCATGTGCGGCATCCAGCCCTGCCGGGCTGTCCGGGGCATGAGATATGGAAGCGTGATTTCACGGATGCCAGTGGTCTGTTCGGTGTGGAGCTGGTTGAAGGGATCACGCAGGAAGCCATGGTCGCCATGCTGAACGGACTGAACCTCTTCAGCATTGGAGCCAGTTGGGGGGGGTATGAAAGTCTTGTCCTGCCGACATCCGGGGGACTGACACGACATCATGAAGAGGGTTTGCCGAAGGGCGCAGCCTTCCGTATTCAGGTCGGGCTGGAGGACGTGGCGGATTTGAAGGCTGATCTGGCCCGTGGGCTGGATGGACTGTCTTCCTGATCTTCAGAGCGGGGTGCGGTAGGAGAGAGCTTCTGCCGCATGGTGTTTCTGCACGGTTTCCGTGCCGTCCAGATCGGCAATCGTGCGGGCGACACGGAACATGCGTGTGATGCCACGGTGTGAAAGTTTCATCCGCAGGGCTGCCTGTTCTGCAAGAGCCAGGGCGTCCGCTTCGAAGAGGAACCCATCGGGGGGCATGGTGCTGTTGCAGGTTCCCTGTCGTTCCATCTGCCGATCATAGGCCTTTTGCACTCTGGCCCGTACCTCTGCGCTGCTTTCTCCTGTGGGGGCACGGCTGATGGCCAGAGGTGAAAGGGAGTGGATATGAACGCACAGATCCATGCGGTCCAGCATCGGGCCGGAGATGCGGGCCGTATAATCCTGTGCGCAGCGTGGTGCCCGGTTGCAGGAACGCTCGGCATCATGGACATACCCGCAGCGGCAGGGGTTCATGGCGGCAACAAGCTGGAAACGGGCCGGATAGTGTGTATGCCGTGCGGCACGGGAGATGGTGACCTCACCTGATTCGACAGGCTGGCGCAGTCCTTCAAGACAGTTGCGGGGAAATTCAGGGAGTTCATCCAGAAACAGGACGCCATTATGGGCGAGGCTGACCTCGCCGGGCATGGCTTTTGGACCGCCACCGACCAGAGCAGGCAGTGTCGTATTGTGGTGTGGCGCCCGATAGGGGGGACGGTTGACAAGCTGCCCGGCAGGCAACAGGCCACCAATGCTGTGGATGCGGCTGGTCTCCAGGATTTCCGTCGCAGAGAGATCAGGCAGGATACCGGGCAGACGGCTGGCCAGCATGGATTTTCCAGACCCGGGCGGGCCAGACATGAGCAGGGAGTGACGACCTGCGGCGGCAATTTCCAGCACACGACGGGCCTGCATCATGCCCTTCACATCCCGGAGGTCGAGGCCATAATCGGGAGGCTGGGGGGTAGGAGGGGGTTCATCCGGCAGGGGCTGTTCTTTGCGGAGATGGCCGATCAATGCCGTGAGGGATGGCGTGGCGATGATCTCAAGGGCCGGATGGCCCCAGCGTGCCTCTGCCCCCTGCGATGCTGGGCAGATCAGCCCCTGGCCCTGGGTCGATGCTGTCAGGGCGGCGCAGAGGATGCCGTTTACAGGGGTGACCGTTCCATCAAGGGCGATTTCACCCAAAGCGGTCAGGGCCGTGATGGAGTCGGCCGGGATGACACCCATGGCGGCAAGCAGGCCCAGAGCGATGGGGAGGTCGAAATGGGCTCCTTCCTTGGGGAGGTCGGCCGGGGTGAGATTGACGAGGATCCGTTTCGGAGGGAGGGCCAGCCCCATGGCGGAGAGTGCCGCACGGACACGCTCCCGGGATTCGGCAATGGCCCGGGCGGGCATCCCGACAATGATGAAGGATGGCAGCCCGCTGGAAATCTGAACTTCCACCATGACAGGCAAGGCATCGATTCCAGAGAAGGTGACGCTCTGGATGCGGGCAAGAGCGGGCGGGGTGGTGGCCATGATCAGAAGTCCTTGTGGGTCGGATATGAAACCGCCCGACAGTGGACCTGCCGGGCGATTGTCAGAAGCAGACCGGACAGGGCAGCAGGACGGCTCAGTCTTCAGCCGGGACCGGACGGATGGAGCGGGCCCGCAGGGTTCCTTTCAGGCTACGGAGCTGTTCCAGAAGCTCTTTTTCCAGTTCGGCGACATTCTGGCCTTCCTGTGCTTCGGCTTCGGTCACGACGTAGCCAAGCTCACCATCTGTCTGGAGGAACTGGGCCGTCAGGTTGCAGGCGGCTTTGGCAAAAATGTCGTTGATCTGCCCAAGGATGCCCGGCTGGTTGGAGTGGACATGCATGAAGCGCATCCCGCCGGGGCGCTCACCCAGCTGAACCTGTGGGAAGTTGACAGCCCCGATGGTGGAGCCGACATCAGAATAATCCACCAGCTTCTGGGCGACTTCGACACCGATGCGCTCCTGTGCTTCCATGGTGGAGCCACCGATGTGTGGGGTCAGCAGTACGTTTTCCAGCCCCTGGAGCGGAGAGGTGAAGCGCTCCTGACTGCTCTTCGGTTCCACGGGGAAGACGTCGATGGCCGCACCCATCAGGTGGCCGTCCTTCAGGGCACGGGCCAGGGCTTCAATATCCACCACCGTGCCACGGGCGTTGTTGAGCAGAATGGAGTTCGGCTTCATGGCCCGGATTTCAGCCTCGCCGATCATGTTCTGCGTTTCCGGTGTTTCAGGAACATGCAGCGTCACGATGTCGGACTGGCCCAGCAGCTCTTCCAGAGAGCTGACGGCAATGGCGTTGCCGTGTGGCAGGCGGGGGGCGATGTCATAAAAGAGCACCCGCAGGCCGAAGGATTCGGCCAGAACGGACAGCTGGGACCCGATGGAGCCGTAGCCCACGATGCCGACCGTCTTGCCGCGGACTTCCCACGCATTGTTGGCGGACTTTTCCCAGCCCCCCTTGTGGCAGGCCTCCGAGCGGGACGGAATGCGGCGCAGCAGCATCACGATCTCGCCCATGACCAGCTCGGCCACGGAACGGGTGTTGCTGAAAGGCGCATTGAAGACGGGAATCCCGGCCATCCGGGCAGCCTTGAGGTCCACCTGGTTGGTGCCGATGCAGAAGCACCCAATGGCCATGAGGCGGTTGGCAGAGTTGATGATATCAGCTGTCAGCTGCGTCCGGCTGCGAATGCCGACCATATGGACACCCTGAAGGGCTTCCTTGAGGGCATCGCCTTCCAGGGCGCCTTTCAGCCGGGTGACAGAGGCGTAGCCCTGCTGTTCCAGATAGTTGACGGCACTGTCATGGATGCCTTCCAGCAGAAGAATGTTGATTCTGTCTTTGGCGAGGGAGAGGGGCATGGCGGGTAACCTTCATCGTGGGAACCGGGTCAGCAGGCGTGACCTCGTGAAGAATCGTTATCTATGTGTAATGGACAGATCGTCAGGTGGAAAGGGCTTCCATGGCCTCATCACGCAGGGGTGTGCTGGCACAGGCCAGTACGGTGCCGTCACTTTCCAGTGTCAGCGGGGCGCCGGACCAGTCCGTCAGGCTGCCACCGGCCCCCCTGATGATGGGGGCCAGTGGTCCCCAGTCCCATGGTTTGAGCGTATCTTCCGCAATGAGGTCGATCTGTCCCAGAGCCAACAGTCCGTAAGCGTAGGCATCTCCTCCCCATGAGGTCCGGCGGACTTTTTGCTGAAGTGCCTGAAACTGCCGGAACCGGGCAGGACGGAAGATTTCCGGTGCCGTGCAGGAAAGCTCAGCCTCTTTGAGGCGGACAGTTTGCCGGGTGCCGATGGTGCCGGGCATGTGCGGGGCGACATAGCGGCTGGGTTCGCCATCTAGCCCCAGCCAGCGTTCATTGGTGACGGGCTGGTCGATCAGGCCCAGTACGGGACGGCCTTCATGAAACAGTGAGATCAGTGTCGTGAAGCTTGGTCGGCCCGTTACGAAGGAGCGTGTGCCGTCAATGGGGTCCAGCACCCAGAGCCAGTTTTTCCCCGGAGTGCCAGAGGCACCGGCCTCTTCGCCCAGGATGGCATGATGGGGAACATGCTTTTCCAGAATGGCCCTCATGGCAGATTCGGCTTCCCGGTCGGCCAGGGTGACGGGGCTGTCATCGGCCTTGGAGATGATGGTGAGGGACTGGCGGAAATACGGCAGGATGACCTGTCGGGCAGCATCGGCGCAGCGCTGGGCAAGGGCCAGATGGGAGGAAAGATCAGACTGACGCATGAGGATTGTGCCTTTTTCCTGCTGAGTTGATTGACGTGGACAGGACCGCACGGCAATCAGGGATCATGCAACCGATTATTGTCATTCCCTCCAGAATTGCCTCCACAAGGCTTCCACGCAAGGCTCTGGCCGAGATTGATGGCGAGCCCATGATCGTTCATGTCGCCCGCCGGGCTGTGGCGGCCGGGTTGGGGCCTGTCCTCGTGGCGGCCGGAGATGAGGAAATCCGGGACGCTGTGGCAGGCATGGCGGGGGTGAAGGCCATTCTGACAGACCCGGCCCTGCCAAGCGGATCGGACAGGGTGCAGGCGGCGATTGAAGCTCACGACCCGCAGAGGCGGCATGACTGCGTGATCAATCTTCAGGGTGACCTCCCTCTTGTGGAGCCGGAGACCCTCCAGCAGGCCTTGCGCCCACTGGCAGAAGGGCGGTTCGACATCGGGACACTGGTTGCCCCGGTGCAGGGTCCCGAGGAGCGTGACGCCGAGTCGGTCGTGAAGGTGGCCTGTAGTTTCCAGAGTGACGATGACGTGGCCCGGGCACTCTATTTTTCCCGGTCCGTGATTCCGTGGGGTGAGGGCGTGTACTGGCATCATGTGGGTGTCTATGCGTGGCGTCGTGAGGCCTTGGCCCGGTTCGTTACCCTGCCGCCCTCCGGGCTGGAAGAGCGGGAAAAGCTGGAGCAGCTCCGTGCGCTGGAGGCGGGCATGACGATTGGCTGTGCCCGGATTGCCACGGCTCCCTTGGGGGTGGATACGCCGGAAGACCTTGCGAGAGTCCGGGCCAGAGTGGGGGAGCAGCCATCATGCCGGTAATTGCGTTTCAGGGGCGGCCGGGAGCTTATTCCGATCTGGCCTGCCGGGCCACACGTCCGGGCTGGGCCACGCTGCCCTGTCGCAGCTTTGCCGAGACGATCGAGGCCGTGCGGGATGGTCTGGCGGATGAGGCCCTTCTGCCATGCGAGAATTCCCTTGCCGGTCGTGTGGCAGAGATCCATGCGCTGCTGCCGGAAGCGGGATTGAAGATCGTGGGGGAGCATTTCCAGCGGGTGGAACACTGTCTGTTGGGTGTGAAGGGGGCACGGCTTGAAGATGTGAAGCGTGTCCATACGCACCCTGTGGCGATGGCGCAGGTCCGGGGTCTTCTGGCACGGTATGATCTGGAGCCGGTAACGGAGTTTGACACGGCGGGAGCCGCCGAGCTTGTGGCAGGCTGGGGGCGCAGGGAAGAGGCGGCGGTGGCGTCCTCCCTAGCTGGAGAGCTGAACGGGCTCGAAGTTCTTCTGCGCAATGTGGAAGATGCCGCCCACAATACCACCCGTTTCTACCGTGTGGCCCCTCCGGACGCTGTGGTGGAATCCGTGGCAGGCCAGCCGATGATGACGACGCTGATCGTTCATGTCCGGCATGTGCCGGGGGCATTGTGTGATGTTCTGGCCTGTTTTGCACGGCATGGGGTCAACATGACACGGATTGAAAGCTACATGCTGGGAGGCTCTTTTGAGGCATCCCGTTTTCTGATGGACATTGAGGGGGCGCCGGATGACAGGGGAGTTCGGGAGGCTCTTCTGGAGCTGGCAGGGGTGAGCCAGGATCATCACGTGCTGGGCACCTACCGGCGGAGTTCGTTTCGGGATGAGATGTGACCTTTCTCCAGCGGAGAGGTCTCATTATAATGGCAGCAGAATGTCGGCTGGCGAGGTCAGCCCACGGATTTTTATGAGCAGGGACAAGGGTGGAGAGTAAAGAGATGGCACAGAATATCAATGAGCGGTACCACAGCTCGCTGACCGCCCTGATCACCCCCATGAAGAAGGACGGCACGCTGGACGAGCAGGCCGCTACCAGGCTGATCGAGCGTCAGATCCAGGGCGGGACGACAGGCCTCATTCCGTCCGGGACAACGGGGGAAAGCCCGACGCTCTCCCATGCGGAACATGGCCGTGTCGTGGAGCATTGTGTGGAGGTGGCTGCTGGCCGTGCGCTCGTGATGGCCGGAGCAGGCTCCAACAGCACACATGAGGCTGTGGGTATGGCTCGTCATGCTCACAAGGTGGGGGCCGATGCCCTGCTGGTGGTCGTTCCCTATTACAACAAGCCGACGCAGGAAGGGCTGTACCGCCACTTCATGACGGTGGCTGACGCCACGCCGCTGCCGCTCTGGCTGTACTGCATCCCGGGCCGTTCCGTTGTGGACCTGACGCCGGAGACCCTGGGGCGTCTGGCCAAGCACCCGAACATTGTCGGTACGAAGGATGCTACGGCCAATCTTTCCCGTCCGCTGGCCGTGCGGCGGGAGGCTGGGGCGGACTTCAACCAGCTTTCTGGTGAGGATGGGACCATCCTGTCCTTTCTGGCCGCCGGAGGGCACGGCTGCATCAGTGTGACGTCCAACGTGGTACCGGATCTCTGCTCCCAGCTCCATCGTCTCTGGCGGGAAGGGAAGGTGCAGGAGGCCATTGCTCTTCAGGACAGGCTGCTGCCGCTGCATGATGCCCTGTTTGCCGAGACCAGCCCAGCCCCGGCAAAGTACGCCATGTCCCGTCTCGGGTTGTGCGAATCCACGCTGCGCCTGCCAATGGTGGAGCCGACGGAAGGAACGAAGAAGCGTGTGGACGAGGCTCTGCGTTTGCTTGGCCTTCTGGATTAAGACGGACCATGGCAGCCAGCAAGAAAAAAACAAAAGGTGGGCTCATTTCCCATGGCATCGCTGCGCAGAACAGGAAGGGCCGTTTCAACTATACCATTCTGGAAACGGTTGAAGCGGGTCTTGTTCTCAAGGGGCCGGAGGTCAAGAGCCTTCGCATGGGCCGAGCAACACTGACCGAGGCCTACGCCGTAGAACGGAATGGTGAGCTGTGGCTCATCAATTCCTATATTCCGGAATATCAGGGAGGGGTGCTGTCCCGGTTTGATACACGGGCTCCTCGTAAGCTGCTGCTGCACCGCAAACAGCTGGCCAAATATATTGGAGAGGTCACCAGAGCCGGGGCTTCACTGGTCCCGCTGGACATTCACTTCAATGCCCGTGGTGTAGCCAAAGTGACACTTGGTCTTGGTAAGGGGCGCAAGAAGGAAGACAAACGCCACGCCATTGCAGACCGTGACTGGCAGCGAGACAAGGCCCGTCTGCTCCGTAACAAAGGGCGTGGAGATTATTGAGGGGAATTCCCCGTTAAAGCTGCCCCGGGGCCAGTAGTAGCAGGATGGGATGCCCGTTTCTGCTGGTTGTGGGCAGAGGATACAGAAAACCCCACGTTCCTTACGGGCCGTGGGGTTTTTCTTCAGCGGATGCGGAAGACTGTCTTATTCGGCTGTAATCTCTACAGCCTCAGGGCCTTTGTGTCCCTGAACAACCTTCATGCCGATCTGCTGGCCATCAGCCAGACCATGCAGGCCAGAGCGCTCCAGAGCAGAGGCGTGGACGAACACATCCTTGCCACCTGTCTCAGGCGTAATGAAACCGAAGCCCTTCGTGGTGTTGTACCACTTGACGATTCCACGCATTTCCTCGGCCTGGGACAGGTCCGGAGCAGGATGGAAACGTTCCTGGCGCATGGGGGCAGGGCGACGGGGGGCTTCTGCTGTGGCCGTGCTGGCATCGACAGAAATCACCTCAGCCACCTGGCGGCCTTTCGGCCCCTGGCCGACACGGACAACAACGGTCGTTCCCGGTGCAGGCTCAGCATGGCCGAGGGCGCTGATCGTGTTGGCATGGAGGAAAACATCGCCACTGCCATCGCTCAGGCCAACGAAGCCAAAGCCACGCTCGGTGTTGAACCATTTGACGGTACCGGTGATCTCCGGACCTGTCGGGGTGATCTGCGGGCCACCACGGCCACCGCCACGGCGGGCGCCACCGCCAAAACCACCGCCACGCGGGGCATCGTAACTGCCGCGATCATCAAAATAGGAAGGCTGGGTCATGAAATCGCGGTCAAAACCGCCGCGGCGAGAGGAAAAGGAGCTGCGGTCGGATCTATTATTTCTCAAGGGTCTCGTCCCGTACTGGGGTCATCAGGGAGGAAGCGGTCGATCCGCTCCCTCAGGGTCATTATGTTGGAAACATGCCTGCATGTTCCACTTCTGACGGTAGCATGTTTTTTCAATTAAGCCACAAGGAAAAAGATGAAATTACGATAATTTTTTCTGCCGTTATTATGCTGCGTCGTCTGGAAGTCTAATTGTAGGCCACTCCTTCGTAGAGATGACAATAATGTAAGTTTATGGCTGAACAAATATTGTTAACAATTTCTGTGACAGTCTTTTATTTCAGCCAGATACAAGCAGTCTGTCCGGTATGGCCCGGTCGAACAGATGCAGGAGGTCCTGGAGGGCCTCTCCCCTTGGCCCTGTCAGGTCGGGGTTGCGGGTGAGTTCACGCTGGCTGTCCTGCCGCATGGCTGTCAGAAGCAGGGAGAGGCGGGTCGGGTCGGCCAGCCGGAAGCCCGGCAGGCCGGACTGTCGGTTGCCTGTCAGGTCGCCACCACCACGGATGCGGAAATCTTCATCGGCAATCAGGAAGCCATCCTCCGTATCCCGCAGGAGGTGGAGGCGACGCTGGGCTGTGAAGCTGGTGCCTTCACTGTGCAGCAGCAGGCAGAAGGATTTCTGTGCTCCCCGGCCGACACGGCCACGCAGCTGATGCAGCTGGGCCAGACCAAAGCGTTCGGCCTGTTCGATGACCATGATGGTGGCATTGGGAATGTCCACGCCGACCTCGATGACCGTGGTGGCGACCAGCAGGCGGGTCTGGCCTTTCTGGAAGGCCGTCAGGGCGTTCTGTCTCGTGTCGATGTCCTGCCTGCCATGAGCCAGCCCGATGATGGGGCCGAAACGTTTTGTGAGCTCCGCCCAGCGTTCTTCTGCCGCTGCGGCACTCTGCGTTTCACTCTCCTCGATGAGGGGGCAGACCCAGAAGATCTGCTTCCCCTGGTCCAGGGCCCGTTTCATGCCGGCGAAGATGTCGTCCAGCTTGCCCATGTTGTGCACGGTCGTATGGATGGGCTGGCGGCCGGCTGGCTTGCTGTCCAGCCGGCTCACGCCCATTTCGCCCCATTCCGTCAGTTGCAGGGTGCGGGGGATGGGGGTGGCGGTCATGACGAGAAGGTCGGTGGCTGCCCCCTTGCTGGCCAGCCTCATGCGCTGCTCCACGCCGAAGCGGTGCTGCTCGTCGATGACGGCCAGGCCGAGGTCGGCAAAGGTGACGCCATCCTGAAAGAGTGCATGGGTGCCTATGGCGATCTTCGCATGGCCATCGGCCAGTTTCGCCAGTGCGACCCGCCGTGCTTTCCCCTTGACGGAGCCGCTGAGAAACACGAACGGCACCGGGCACAGGGCCTCGCACGTGCTGGCATGCTGCTGGGCAAGGATTTCCGTCGGGGCCATGAAGGCGGCCTGTGTTCCGGCCTCGACGGCCTGGAGCATGGCCGTCAGGGCGATGAGCGTTTTTCCGGCGCCGACATCACCCTGGAGCAGGCGCATCATGGGGGTGGGACGCTCCATGTCAGCTGCGATTTCGGCCATGACACGCCGCTGCGCCGGTGTGGGTTCATGGCCGAAACGCTCAAGCAGGGTACGGCGCAGGGAGCCATCGCCCACCAGCGGGCGGCCCGTGCGTGTCCGGGCCTGCATCCGGGCCAGCCCCAGGCAGAGCTGATCCGCCAGAACTTCATCGGCTGCCAGCCGGGCACGGGCACGCTCCAGAATGGGGGTGGGGTCGTCGTCGGAAGGCAGTGTTTCGGGGAAGTGCATCAGCCCAAGAGCCGTGGCGAAGCTGGGCCAGTTCCGTTTTTTCACCAGGGGCGGGTCCAGCCATTCCGGGAGGTCGGGCGGGATCAGGGCCAGGGCGGCCTGCATGGCTTTCCGCACGATGGAGGGAAACAGCCCGGCCGTGAGAGGCCAGACCGGTTCCAGCCACGGGAATCTGTCCTTCTTTTCCCAGGCCATGATGTGGTCCGGGCGGGAGAGGGTCAGCCGGTCATGGTAATGCCCGACCTTGCCGGAAACGAGGATTTCTGCCCCCTCTGGGGGGAGGAAGAGCCGCCCCTTCTGGAAGAAAGTGATCTCCAGCGTGCCGGTGCTGTCTCTGGTGGTCAGGATGGTGGGCTGGGAGGAGCGGACGGGGCGGCGGATGCCTGTCACACGGACACGGCTTGTCAGGATGTCGCCCGCTGGCAGTTTCCGCCCCTCGGCGACGCTCATGAGCCTGCGCCGGTCGATCAGCTTTTCTGGCAGGGTGAAGAGCAGGTCGATGATCCGCCTGCCGCCGCTGATCCGGCCCAGCATCGTGGCGTGGCGGGGGCCTGTGCCCGGCAGGCTGCTGATGGGAGCCAGAAGTGGCGCAATCCGTGCGGAAGGGGGAGCTAGGGGCATGGCATCGGGGGCGGGTGGCTTCCGGGCTGACAGGGGGGCTGTGGAGGGCTATAGGGTAGCAGAACCGGCCGATAATAAAAATGTCCTTAGTGGAGAGCCCGCCCTGATGCCTGTTGATCGTTCTGCCGTTGCGTCCTTTGGTCCGACAGTCTGGGGGGTGCCTGATGGGGCGGTGGCATTCCTGCTCCGTCAGCGTCTGGCGGAACATGAGGAGACGCTTGTTCATGTGGCACATGATGACGCTGCCCTGGCGTCTCTGGCGGACATGCTGGGCTGGCTGATGCCGGAAGTCACCGTCCTGCGCTTTCCGGCATGGGACTGTCTGCCTTATGACCGGATTTCCCCCAATCCTTCCATCGTGGCCGAGCGTGCCGCCACGCTGAGTCACCTTCTGGAGCCACGGCCCAAGACGGGCCGCATCGTGCTGACGACCATCCATGCCATGCTCCAGCGTGTGCCGCCCCGTGCGGCCTTTGCGGGGCAGACCATCCATGTGAAGGTCGGTGATACGCTGGATGCGACCAGTCTGGCGGAACGGCTTGTGGGTAACGGCTACAGCCGTGTGGATACGGTGATGGAACGTGGCGAGTTCGCCATGAGGGGCAGCATTTTCGATCTTTACCCCGCTGATTCCGGGGAGCCTGTCCGGCTGGACCTCTTCGGGGATGAGGTGGACAATATCCGCAGTTTTGATGCCGCCACCCAGCGGTCCACGGACCAGCGGACGGAGTTCAGCCTGACGCCGGTTTCGGAATATGCGCTGGACAAGCCCAGCCTGAGCCGCTTCCAGACGGGCTGGCGGGATGTGTTCGGCGTGGGAGCGATGGAGGATGTTCTCTACCGCCAGCTTCTGGAAGGACGCAGGGCCAGTGGAGCAGAGCATTATCTGCCACTGTTCCATGACGGCGACGGCCAGCATATGGAAACCCTGCTGGATTACCTGCCGGATGCCGCCCTGAGTTTCGAACGGGACACGCCGGAAATCCTGACGGCACGGCTGGACATGATCGCCGACCATTATCAGGCCCGCTGTGCCGCCGGGCATGAGGGGGAGCTGCCCTATCGGCCCCTGCCACCGCACCGGCTCTATCTGAACCGTCATGGCTGGGACGGGATGCTGAAGGGTCACCCCACCGTCCTGCTGTCACCTTTCGCCCAGCCCGATGGCGCAGAAGGCGTGGATGCCGGGTACAGGCCGGGTCCGGTCTTTGCCAGCATGGGCGGTGCCGGACGGGAAGGGGTCTTCCACCAGTTCTCCACCCATGTGCAGGACTGGGCGAAGCAGGGACGGCGGACCTATCTGACGGCCTGGAGCAACGGCTCCCGGGAGCGGATCAGCAGCCTGCTGCGGGACCATGATATTCCCTGCGAGAGTTTCGATGACTGGGCGCAGGCGGCGGGCATGGCCCGTGGGGCTGTCGGGCTTGTCGTGCTGGGCATGGAACGGGGCTTCACCGGGGAGCGTCTGGCCTTCGTGTCCGAACAGGACCTGCTGGGGGAACGTCTGGCCCGTCCGCCCCGGCGCAGGCGCAAGGGCAATGACTTCATCACGCAGATCGGCGAGATTTCAGAGGGCGATCTCGTCGTGCATGAGGAATACGGCATTGGCCGTTATGTCGGGTTGGAGACGGTGCGGGAAGGGCGTGTGGCCCATGATTATCTCTCCATCCTGTATGATGGTGAGCAGCGGCTTCTTCTGCCCGTGGAAAATATTGATCTGCTGAGCCGTTTCGGCTCCGAGCAGGGGGCGGTGCAGCTCGACCGTCTGGGCGGCAGCTCGTGGCAGGCCCGCAAGGCGAAGATGAAGACCCGCCTGAGGGAAATGGCCGGAGAGCTGATCCGCACGGCGGCGGCCCGTGCCATGAAGGAAGCTCCCATCATGGCCCCGGCTGAAGGGATGTGGGATGAATTCTGCGCCCGTTTCCCCTTCATGGAGACGGAAGACCAGTCACGGGCCATTGCGGACGTTCTGGAGGACCTGAGCAGTGGCAAGCCGATGGACCGGCTCGTCTGTGGTGATGTGGGCTTCGGCAAGACGGAAGTGGCCCTGCGGGCGGCCTTCGTGGCGGCCATGTCCGGGATGCAGGTGGCGGTGGTCGTACCCACGACCCTTCTGGCCCGGCAGCATTATATCGGCTTCAGGAAGCGGTTCGAGGGGCTGCCCGTGAAGGTGGAGCAGCTTTCCCGCATGGTCACGGCCAAGGAAGCCACGAAGGTGCGGGAGGGGCTGGCCGATGGAACGGTGGACATTGTCATCGGCACCCATGCGCTGCTCTCGAAAGCCGTGTCGTTCGAACGGCTGGGAATGCTCATCATTGACGAGGAACAGCATTTCGGCGTGTCCCACAAGGAGAAGCTGAAGGCCCTGCGGGAAGACGTGCATGTGCTGACGCTGTCCGCCACGCCCCTGCCACGGACGCTTCAGCTGTCCCTTTCCGGCGTGCGGGAAATGAGCCTTATCGCCACCCCGCCGACAGACCGTCTGTCCGTACGCACCTTCATCACGCCTTTTGACCGGGTGATGATTCATGAGGCCATCCAGCGGGAACGCTTCCGGGGAGGGCAGGTCTTCTGCGTGGTGCCCCGTCTGACGGACATGCGGCACATGGCCGACCGGCTGCGGGAGATCGTGCCCGATGCCCGCATCACGGAGGCTCATGGCCGCCTTACTCCCACCGAGCTGGAAACGGTGATGACGGAGTTCTCGGAGGGGAAATACGACATCCTGCTTTCCACCAACATCGTGGAGAGTGGGCTGGACATGCCCCGGGTCAACACGATCATCATTCATCGGGCGGACATGTTCGGCCTTGGGCAGCTTTACCAGCTGCGGGGCCGTGTGGGGCGGGCCAAGCAGCGGGGCTATGCCTATCTGACCTGGCCGCAGACGCATGTCCTGTCGGCTTCATCCGTCAAGCGGCTGGAGATCATGCAGACGCTTGATTCCCTTGGGGCGGGCTTCACGCTGGCATCTCATGACCTTGACCTGCGAGGGGCAGGAAATCTGTTGGGGGATGAGCAGTCCGGCCATATCAAGGAGGTGGGAATCGAGCTGTACCAGCAGATGCTTCAGGACGCCGTGACGGACCTGCGCCGGATGAGGAACGAAGGCGAGGAGGAAGATACGGGCTGGACGCCGAACATCATCCTCGGCCTGCCGGTGCTGCTGCCGGAGGACTATGTGAAGGATCTGCCCGTCCGTCTTGGCCTGTACCGCCGCATTGCCGCGCTGAAGGATGAAGCGGATGTGGACGCCATGCGGGTTGAACTGGTGGACCGTTTCGGTCCTCTGCCGCAGGAGGTGGAGAACCTTCTGGATGTCGTGATGATCAAGAAGCTCTGCCGTGAGACGGGCGTGGAGCGGCTGGAGGCAGGCCCGAAAGGCATGGTCCTCCAGTTCCGCAGGAACAGGTTCGGCAACCCTGATGGTTTGATCCGCTGGGTTGCCCGCAATGAGAAGGCCGGTGTGAAGATACGGCCTGACCACAAGCTGGCCATGGTGCGGGAAATGACCAATGCCGTGCGCATCAGCATGGCCCGGAAGATTCTGGCTTCTCTGACCAAGCTGCTGGAGAAGGTTCGCCCGGCCGAGGCAGGCTGAAGGTTGCTTTCAACCCGCAAGGCAGGAATGGGGCGGCAATAATGGTGCCGCCCCATTTTTCATGTTGTTGCGGTGTCGGACAGGTTCAGGCCTGTGTGACGAGATAGGGGGTGGATGCAGAGCCGAACATTTCATAATGGATGCGATCCATGGGAATATCCTGCTCCCGCAGGGTGTGGATCATGCTGACCATGAACTCTGTCGGGCCACAGATATAGAAATCAGCCTGTCTGTCCTTATGCGCTTTCAGCCATGAGGGTGTGAGGCGTCCAGTATGGCAGTTCAGGCCATCTGTCCGTTGTGGAAGGCTGTTCATCTGGCTGTAGAACAGGTCTGCCGTAATGGCTCCGCAGGCAGCCAGCCCATGGGTTTTGCGGGCAAAAATTTCGTTGTCTGCTGTCTGGGTGCCATGAATGAAATGGATGGCCGGATGTGAAGTGCGGGTGGTCAGTGCTTCCATCATGGACATGACAGGCGTGATGCCTGCACCGGCAGAGATGAAGCACAGCGGCCTTTCGGAGGAAGATTGCAGGAAGAAATCACCGGCTGGAGCAGAGACATCCAGAGTATCACCTGCCCGGACATCGTCATGGAACCAGCGGGACACGACGCCGTCTTCCTGTTTCCTGACAGTGATGCGGTAATGGTCATCTGCCGGGGCTGATGAAATGCTGTAATTGCGGCGCTCCGGGCCATGGCCAGGGATGTCCAGCCGGAAGCTGAGATACTGGCCCGGCTGGTGCTGCATGACGGGCTGGCCATCCACCGGCTGAAGGATGAAGGAGACGGTGTCAGCCGTTTCCTCATGCCGATCGGCAATGCGGAAGGCACGCCATCCTGTCCAGCCGCCTTTTCTGGCGGCGTGGTCCTCATATATCTGCCGTTCCCGGTTGATCAATACGTCAGCCAGAAAACCATAAGCCTCTTTCCATGCTTCCATGATCTCAGGTGTGGCCTGCTCTCCCAGGACATGGGCAATGGCCCCAAGCAGCGCTGTGCCAACATGGGGGTAATGTTCTGGCAGGATGTTCAGCCCGACATGTTTTTCGGCAATACGCTCGATCATGTCCTTCAGGGCCGTGGGACCGTCAATATGGCGGGCATAAGCGAGGACGGCATAGGCCAGGGCCCTGGGTTGGTCACCATTTTTCTGATGGGAGATGTTGAAGAGGTCTCGGATGTTTTCATCACTCAGAAGGCGGCGATACATCTCTCTGGTGATGTCGACGCCATGAGCCTCCAGGGCAGGAATACAGGCTTTGACGATGGTACGGGTCTGTGGGGTGAGGGAAATGGACAAGGATCACACTCTCTAAAAGATGTATAAAAAATACACCTTTAAAATAGGTCGATACCAGCCGTTGTCAAGCCGGAAGAGACGAGGCAAGGAAACAGGTTGGCAGATGTCATCTTTCTGTTAGTTTCGGAGAAGGAGCCACTGCCACCACGTCTCCTCTTTTGCATGCAGGCTTGGAGTGACGCCGGATCATCTGAAACACGACCGGAAGGAAGCTCCCGGAATGCGTCTGACCCTCTATACCGACTATGCCTTCAGGTCCCTGATCTATCTGGAGACACAGAAGGAGCGTCTCGTCTCCATTGGCGAGATTGCCCGCGTGTACGGCATATCAGAGAATCATCTGGTCAAGGTCGTGCACAGGCTGGGGCGGCACGGCTTCATCAAGACGCTGCGTGGCCGCAATGGTGGGCTGCGTTTGGGCAGGAATGCTGAGGAGATCTATCTGGGAGACATTGTCCGCTGCACGGAGGATGATCTCGCCCTTGTCGGCTGCATGGGCAGGGAGGAGGGAGCCTCTGGCTGCATTCTGGTTGGTGGCTGCCGTCTGAAACAGACGCTGCTGAAAGCCCGATTCGCTTTCATGGATGTGCTGGATGAAGTCACGCTGGCCGATGTCACGGCCCCTCATGAGCGAAGTGTCCTGATGCAGGCCGTGCAGGAAATGATGACTGGAGCGGAACGGTGATGGATGCTGCTGTCAGGGATCAGGGGGTGTTGCTGTCAGGCCACTTCATGAATTTTCGCCAGTTGGCATTGGTGCTCTGGTAGGCAAAGTGTGAGCAGGTATCGAGTGTCTGCTCGACCTGACGATGGGCAACAAAGGCGATTCCTGCTGCCATCAGGAACTGGCTGATCTCATGGAATGGAACTTTCTGGTTTTTCAGGGTGTGGGCGATCCAGCTCATCGTGCCGACAACCATGGCGCCGGGGCCGGTCGAGACCCAGACATTTTCAAAATAGCCGGTTTCCAGAATGTGCCGGACCCGTTGGAACATGGTTTCCATGATATGCTGCATGAGAGGGTTGCCAGCCTCCTGGATGAGCACGTCGTTGTCGAGGCACCATGGTTCGCCGACGGAATAAGGTAACAGCGTCCTGAAATGTGTGCCTCTAGTTATGTCTGTCAGAGGGGCACGGCTTGTTACATCCGCATCAATATAGACGCCGCCTTTTACATGCAGGTAGCAGAGCCGCCAGAAGTCCGACCGCATGGCCGGGTGAGGGCAGACGTCATAGAGGGCGGTGACGCTGGCGCCATAGTGGTCATGGATGAACGCCCGGGCGGAGGCATCACATTCCAGATGGTAGGAGAAAGCCGGGTTGTCATTCCGGATGCCTTTCATGGCAGCCTGGACGTCTTCCGGCGGTTCAGGGCTGTCCCAGAACTGGGCAATGTGCTTCGGAATGTTCCGGGGGAATTCCTGTGGAACGCAGCGGGACAGGACCGGAAACAGGGACTGTTCCAGACCGATCGGCAGAAGGGCAAAGCAGGCGTCCTGATGGCCGCAGAGCGCCCCTATGAAGAGGTTCCGAATCGGTTCTGGATAGTCGTTGAACTCACGGCTCACCACGGAAACCCGTGGCAATGACGTAAAGCTCGCTCGATTCCTTGCGGGAGGCAGGGGGTTTGACGTGCCTGACGACGGCAAAATTGCGTTTCATCAGGTCCAGCATGTCTTTTTCGGACCCTCCCTGAAAGACCTTGGCGATGAAGGCTCCGTCCTCGGCCAATATCTTCAGGGCGAAATCCAGGGCGTTTTCGGCCAGGGCCATGATGCGGATATGATCGGTTGCGGCATGGCCGGTCGTGTTCGGTGCCATGTCGGACATGACGAGATCAGCCCGCCCGCCCAGCATGGCCTGGAGCCGCTCCGGCATGTCGGCCTCCATGAAGTCACCCTCGATGATCTCGGCCCCCGGCACCGGGTCCACCGGCAGCAGGTCCACGCCGATCACCTTGGCAGCTCCACGCTTGACGGCAATCTGTGCCCAGCCTCCCGGGGCGGCCCCGAGGTCCACCACCCGGCTTCCGGGCCTGATGAAGTGGAAGCGGTCATCCATTTCCAGCAGCTTGAAGGCGGCACGGGAGCGCCAGCCCTGCTGTCGTGCCGCTGTCACGTAGGGGTCGTTCAGCTGGCGGTTCAGCCAGCGCTGCTGCGCCGGCGTGCGGCCCCGTGCCTTGCGGAGTTTTACGGTCTGGGTTCGCAGTGTCTGGGAGGTGGCCGCGTCATCCGCCGTATCCCGGGTGCCGGGCGTGCGGGAGTGGCGCAGGGGTTTGCCGGGGATGCGGGGTGGCGTGGCACCGCCCTTTGGCCGGCGGGAGGAAGGAGGCGTGTGTTTCGGACTCATGGAGGGAAAGATAGGCTCTTCCTGTCGCCCTGCAAAGCCTGTCCGTTGCTGCCTGCCCCTTTTTGCCTGTAAGGGATGAGGGATCATGAGCAGAAAGGCTCATCATCTTGAGAAACAGGTACAGCTCTTGAGACAGTTTTACGCCGCTTTTGTTCTGGCCGCTTTGGCCCTGTGTGCTGGTGCCGCTCTGGGGTACGGACATACGCCCAGCCTGTACGGTGCTCTCATGGGCGTGGAGGGCGTGGCCATTCTTGCCCTGATGGAAACGGCTGAATCCATGGATAATGCCATCGTGGATTATGGCATCCTCAAAACCATGTCGCCACGCTGGCAGAAGCGGTACATCAGCTGGGGGATGCCTCTTTCCGTACTGGGGATGCGGTTCCTGTTCCCCGTGCTTCTGGTCGCTCTGGTGGCCGGGCTGTCACCATGGCAGGCGGCCCGTCTCGCCATCATGGAGCCGCAGCGTTATGCCGCCATCATGCTGGGGGCAAAGGACATGATTTCCGCTTTTGGTGGGTCGTTCCTTCTGTTGATTGCGCTGAACTATTTTCTGGATGATGACAAGACGCATCACTGGCTCTCATGGCTGGAGCGTCCGGCAGCCCGTCTGGGCGGGGTGTCAGCCCTGCCGGTCGGGCTGACACTGGCAGTTCTCATGCTCATCACCCGCCTGACAGGGCAGGGGCATGACCCGATGGCCTTCCTGTTCTGGGGCTGCGGGGGGATTGCGGCCTATATTCTGGGCAAGGAAACGCTGGTCTGGCTGATAGGCGAGCCGGGGGCGTCCCGCATGGCGGCTGGCGGGGGGCTGCTGACCTTTCTGTATCTGGAATTCATTGATGCCAGTTTTTCCTTTGATGGTGTCATCTCGGCCTTTGCGATCACGACGGACCCAGTTGTCATTGCGCTGGGGCTGGGCGTGGGGGCGATGTTTGTCCGTTCCATGACACTCTCCATGCTGAAAACGAATGCTCTGGCCGAGTATGTCTATGTGGAGCATGGGGCATTTTACACCATTTTCATCCTTTCCCTCCTGATGCTGGTCAGCGTGCTGGTGGAGGTGCCGGAGTGGGTGACGGGGCTTGTCGGGCTTGTCCTGATTGGTGGAGCATTTCTGGCCAGCGCACTCCGGCGTCCGGTAAAATAAGGAAAAACTTTCCCATCCCCCTTGCGTCGTGGGGGGAATGGGGCTAGAACCCCTCCAGCAAACGCCGCTTGGGAGATAGTTTAGCGGTAGAACTACCGGCTCTGACCCGGTCAGCCCTGGTTCGAATCCAGGTCTCCCAGCCAGTCATGTGGTGTGTTTGCTCCAGGGGGAAGCCCCGACCGCTTGGGAGATAGTTTAGCGGTAGAACTACCGGCTCTGACCCGGTCAGCCCTGGTTCGAATCCAGGTCTCCCAGCCATTTTTCTCAGACAGGTTAATCGTTCCGTTACATTCTGCCCATGGGGTGGTTTGCGTAACAGGGTGCGCCGCTGTAAGCAGAAGCTCCCTGACCGAGACTGGATTATGGTGAGACTGTGGCTGCAAATATTTCTCCTGACCTGATCGCCCGTTATGGCGGCAACCTGCCACGCTATACCAGCTATCCTACGGCGGTCAGTTTTTCTGATGCCATCGGGCCGCAGGAGGTGGCAGACTGGCTGAAGGCCCTGCCGCCAGAGCAGTCCGTCTCCCTGTATTTTCACGTCCCGTTTTGTGACGAGCTGTGCCGCTTCTGTGCCTGCAACACGGCAGTGATGCGGCAGGAAGAGGCACGGGCAGCCTATGGTGACATTCTCTTGGAGGAGATGCACCGTATCGTTGCACTGGTTGGGCAAGGGCGTGTGGTCCGGCATCTCCATTTTGGTGGCGGCACACCGACAACCCTGCCAGAAACGGCCCTGCGTAACGTAATGTCCGCAGTGCGGGAACAGTTCCGGCTGGCTGATGATGCTGAAATCGCCATGGAGATGGATCCCCGTCATGTGCCGGAGGGCATGCTGCCCCTGTTGGCCGAGCTGGGCTTCAACCGCATCAGTTTCGGTGTGCAGGACCTTGATCGTATTGTGCAGGAGACCTGTGGGCGTGTGCAGTCTTACGAGCAGACGCTGGCCTGTGTGGAGCAGGCCCGTGCGGCAGGGGTGAATGGGGTGAATATCGACCTGATCTATGGCCTGCCCTATCAGACAGTCGAGAGCGTACAGGACACGGCCCGGCGTGTTGCTGGAATGAGGCCAGACCGTCTGGCTGTTTTCGGCTATGCCCATGTCCCGTGGAAACAGAAACGCCAGCAGCTCATCCCGCAAGACTCTCTCCCATCTTCGGAAGAGCGGTTGCAGCAGGCGGACAGGATCGACCGTGTTCTGGTTAAGGAAGGCTACAAGCCCATCGGGCTGGACCATTATGCCCATCCTGAAGATGCCATGGCCCATGCCTATGAGGCCGGTACACTGCATCGCAATTTTCAGGGCTATACGATCGATTCATCACCCGTCCTGCTGGGGATGGGAGCATCGGCCATTTCCATGACACCTGACGGATTCTACCAGAACATTCCGTCTACGGCGGCTTATATCCGGGCATTGAAGGAGCATGATGGCCTTCCCGTTGCCCGGGGGGTGTTCCGTACGGAGGAGGACCGCTGGCGGGGGAAGCTGATCGAGACCGTCATGTGCCTTTCGGGCGTGGACCTGACACCCTACATCCCGTCAGGACAGGGTCTGGAACAGGCTTTTGCAGAAGAGCTGGAAGCCCTGCGTCCTTTCGAGGAGGACGGGCTGATCCGCTGGGAGGGCAACCGGGTGAGCCTGACAGAAAAGGGCGGCCCCTTCCTGCGGCATCTGGCGGCCGTATTCGATACACGGCGCAAGGAACTGGCCGCAGCAGGCGAGGGGAAACCAGTCCCCCGTTTTTCTTCCTCCCTGTGAGGAGAGCAGGCTGCAGTCTGTTTTCCTTTGCCTATGGTTACAGAGTGCGTTATGAGACCCTGCCAACAGCTTAATTACCCTTTCAGTGGTGGTAGGCTGACCTAGTTGTATTGAACAGGACGCACGAGCGAGGGCGTAGGCATCATGACCAATTTCCAGAATGACAAACTTTACAGCCGTGTGCGTGATGCCCTGGCCTTTGATGACGTGCTGATCGAGCCGGTTGAATCATCGGTTCTTCCCGGTCAGGTCAGCACGAAGACACGTCTTACCCGCAAGCTGGAGCTGAACATTCCGCTGCTCTCTTCCGCCATGGATACGGTGACGGAAGAGGAAATGGCCATCTCCATGGCGCAGCAGGGCGGCATGGGTGTCATCCACAAGAATCTGACGCTGGAAGGACAGGCCGAGCAGGTCCGTCGTGTGAAGCGTTTTGAGGCTGGCATGGTGGTCAATCCCGTTACGGTGGGGCCGGACCAGACGCTGAGCGATGTTCATGAGATCATGGCCCACCATGGCATTTCCGGCCTCCCGGTCGTGGAGACGGATGGCAGGCTGGTTGGTATTCTGACCAACCGTGACATGCGCTTTACCGAAGATAAAAATACCCGTGTGCGGGACCTGATGACGCATGAGGGGCTGGTCACGGTCCGGCACGGGGCATCCCCGGATCAGGCCCGCCAGCTGCTGCATGATCATCGGATCGAGAAACTGCTGGTCGTGGACGATGCGGAACGCTGCATCGGTCTGATCACCGTCAAGGACATGGACAAGGCCATGACCCATCCGCTGGCCGTGAAGGATGCGGAGGGGCGTCTGCTCTGCGCTGCGGCCATCGGCGTTGGGGAGGATGGTCTCCGCCGTGGGGCGGCTCTTGTCGAGGCGGGCGTGGATGTGCTGGTGGTCGACACGGCCCACGGTCATTCCCGTGGCGTGCTGGAGACCGTGGCCCGCCTGCGTGACAGATATGCCGACGTGCAGCTGATCGCCGGCAACGTGGCCACGCCAGAAGCTGCCAGGGCGCTGATCGAATCCGGTGCAGACTGTGTGAAGGTCGGCATCGGTCCGGGGTCCATCTGCACGACCCGTGTCGTGGCCGGTGTGGGTGTGCCGCAGTTCTCCGCCGTGCTGGAAACGGCAGCCGCCTGTCATGAGCTGGACATTCCTGCCATCGCCGATGGTGGCATCCGCACGTCCGGTGACATCGTCAAGGCCATCGGGGCCGGTGCTGATGTCGTGATGGTCGGCTCCATGCTGGCCGGATGTGAGGAAAGCCCCGGCGAGAGTTTCCTGTATCAGGGGCGGACCTACAAGGCTTATCGTGGCATGGGGTCCATGGGGGCCATGGCCCGTGGTTCGGCAGACCGTTACTTCCAGGGTGAGGTGAGGGACACGCTGAAGCTGGTGCCGGAAGGGATTGAAGGGCAGGTGCCGTACAAGGGGCCGATGGCGGCTGTCGTACACCAGCTGATCGGTGGCCTGCGGGCTGGCATGGGCTATACCGGCTCCGCCACGATTGCCGATCTTCAGGCCCGTGCCCGCTTCCGCAAGATCACCAATGCGGGTCTGCGGGAAAGCCATGTGCATGATGTGACCATTACCCGGGAAGCTCCCAACTATCGGCTTTAATTGGCTTTGAAAGGTCATTTTTTCCTTTCCTGATGAAAGGAAACGGAGTAGGCGGGGGCCATGACCCCCGCTGCTCGTCTTTCTGGTGCGATTGATCTGCTTTGTGCGATCCAGAACGCACCGCACCGTCCGGCTGATGCCGTTGCCAACAATTTCTTCCGTGAACGCCGCTATATTGGTGGTGGTGACCGCCGGGCCATTTCCACCCTTGCGTGGGACGTGCTGCGGGCATGGCGTCGGCTGCACTGGCATCTGCGAGCGGACCTGCGCTACCGGCATGAGGATGTTTCCCCGAGGCTGCTCTGTGCGGCCATGCTGCATTTTGTCGGGCAGCCCCTTTCATCCATCCAGTCCCTTTTCAGCGGGGAGCGTTACGCTCCAGCCCCGCTGAGCGAGCGTGAAATGGTCATGCTGGAGGCTCTGGAAGGGCAGGACATCAGCAGCGAAAAGCAGCCACTGCCGGTCCGGCTGGAATATCCCGACTGGCTGCACCCTTATCTGGTGGAAGATTTTGGTGACAGGCTGGAGGAGGAAATGCGGGCCCTCACGGGGGCACCCTCCCTGGACCTGCGGGTCAATCTTCTGAAGGGAACACGGGAGGAGGCCCTGCGCCGTCTCCGGCGGGAAGGTTTTCAGGGGGAGCCGACGGCTCTCTCTCCGTGGGGCATCCGGCTTGAAGGGCGTCAGCCCGTTACGGCGGCGGCTCTTTTCCGGGAAGGGCTGGTAGAGATACAGGATGAAGGCAGCCAGCTGATCGCAGCAGCCGTGGATGCCAGACCGGGGCAGAGGCTGCTGGATTACTGCGCCGGTGCTGCCGGAAAGACGCTGGCTCTGGCCATGACGATGGAGAATAAAGGGCAGATCGTGGCCTGTGATGTCTCCCGGGTCCGGTTGGATGGTGCCACGAAGCGTCTGCGCCGGGCGGATGTCCATAACGTGACACGGCATCTGCTGAGTGAAGGCGACAAATGGGCGAAACGGCGGGAAGGCCAGTTTGACACGGTACTGGTGGATGCCCCCTGTTCCGGTACCGGGACATGGCGGCGCAATCCTGATGCCCGCCTGCGTTTGACAGAGGAGGACATCAAGGAACTCTGCGCCAAGCAGGCAGCCATTCTGGACATTGCAGCCCGTCTCGTCCGGCCGGGTGGGAAGCTGGTCTATGCCACCTGTTCCCTTCTGGGGGCGGAGAACGGAAAGCAGATTGAAGCCTTCCTGAAGAGGCAGGAGGCTTACACCCTGCTGCCTGCGGAGAAACGTTCCATCCTTCTGCCGGAAGAACTGCGGCAGGAGGCACTTTTCTCCCTGACGCCTCATGGTTTCGGGACGGATGGTTTCTTCGTGGCGGCCATGGAAAAAATGTCCCAGGGCTGAGACGCATGCAGGGACGGGCTATCCGGTCTCCTGTCTGTCCCTGCGGCGGATTTGTGCATCTGTCATGAAAATGGCTAATATTTGGACAATGGCCAGCCTGTTCCTGCTACGGGGCCGGGCGGTCCTGTCTGACTGGAGGAAACAGATCCCCTATGGCCTATGATGTTCTCTTCGGTGTGGTGCTGACATTCGGGGCAGGGATGCTGGCACAATGGGTTTCCTGGCGCCTGCGGCTCCCAGCCATTGTTCTGCTCTTTGCCATGGGGCTGCTTTTTGGCCCTGTTCTGGGGTGGTTGCATCCATCAGAAACATTGGGTCATGCGTTCCGTCCACTGGTCTCCATGCTGGTGGCCCTGATCGTCTTTGAGGGTGGAATGGTGCTGGATATCCGCCAGCTCCGGGAGGCCGGGCAGGGCGTTGCCCGCCTGACGATGGTGGCCCTGCCAATCAACTGGATACTGGGAGCTCTGGCAGCCCATTATGTTGCCCATCTGGAATGGGGAACATCCTTTCTCTTCGGGGCCATCATTGTGGTGACGGGGCCGACGGTCATCCTGCCCCTGTTGCGGAGTGCCAAACTCCAGCCCCGTGTGGCGGCCTTCCTGCGGTGGGAGGCCATCGTCAACGACCCGCTGGGGGCCATTCTGGCTGCCGTCGTCATGCAGATCATGCTGTTGCATGTGGACCTGCACAAGCAGATTTTCTTCGTTCATACCCTGCCGGACATGCTTCTGGCTGGGGCTGTTTCCGTGGCGGCGGGCATTTTGCCTGCCTATCTGCTGCGTTACCTTTTTACCCGGGACCTGATGCCGGAGCTGTTGAAGGTACCCATCATGGTCACGCTGGCGCTGATCATTTTCGAGGCCTGCACGCTGGTGATGGAAGGGGCCGGCCTGATTGCCGTGACCGTCTTCGGCATGATGCTGACCAACCTGCATATCCCGGGCCTGAATGAACTGAAACGGACCAAGGAATCTCTGGTGGTCCTGATGGTATCCGTTCTGTTCATCCTGCTGACGGCCGACCTGCACCGTGCCGTGCTGGCCAGACTGTCCATTCCCATCCTGCTTCTCACGCTGGTTGTGCTGTTTGTCGTTCGCCCCCTGTGCATTTTCCTGGCCACGCTGGGGACAAGCATCAGCTGGCAGGAACGGATTTTTGTCGGATGGATCGCTCCACGAGGGATTGTTGCGGCGGCTGTGGCTGGTGCGGCGGGGATCAAGCTTTCGGAGGCGGGGTATGCCTCTGCCGATCTTGTCATGCCGGCCGTGTTCTGCGTGATTGCCGTGACGATGATCTGCCACGGTTTTTCACTCGGCCCGCTGGCACGAAGGCTGCATCTGACTCTCTCCAATGAGCCTGCTCTGGTCATTCTTGGTGGTAATGCCTGGTCGACCGATCTGGCGGCCTGCCTGAATGAGGAGAAGGTACCTGTTCTGCTGGTGGATACGACAGCGCAGGAACTCATGCCCGCAGCCCGGCGTGGGGTGCCGGTCCTCAAGGCGGAACTTCTCTCCGCAGCGGGGCAGGAGGCTCTGGAGGAGCGCCCGGCGGACTACCTGATCGCCACGACCGGGGATGCCATCTATAACGGGATGGTCTGCGGGCACATGGCTCCGCATATGGGGCGGGAGAGGGTCTATCAGGTCAGTCCCGGTGTGGCCCGGCTGGACCTGTATCGTGGCCTCTCACGTGATGCCCGGGGGAAGGTGCTGGGAGAACCGGGCTGGAACTATACGTTCTTTGATACCTTGTTCAGTCGTGGCTGGCGTTTTGTCTGTCAGAGCGTGACGGATGCCACGGTGGATCTTTTCGGGAAAGAAGAAAACCGGTTGGATCTGCTCATCGTTCGCCGGGGTACGGGCATCTTCATTCGCTCGGCAGAAGATCGGGCCTGGACCATGCCGAGCATGGGGGATCTTGTCATTTCCATGAGGGCGCCGGAAAGCCGTGATGAGGGGGCAGATGTAAAAGAGGAAGCAGAACTGCGTGCAGGGGCGTAGTGCTTGGCCGTCATTCGGGCTAGTGTAGTGCCCTATCAGAAAGACAGGTCCTCCCTGTCTGCCCATCCGGCATGGGCGGAGAGGCGGGGTTTTGAGTGCATTACGGACGGGATTTTTGGGATATGAATGCTCATCACTCAATACTGATTGTTGACGATGATGATGCCTTGCGCCTTCTGCTGGCTGAACAGCTGGGAGAGGAGGAAGCGTACCGCGTTGAACAGGCTGCCACCATTGCGGCTGCACGGGAGGTGATGGATCACTCTTCTGGAGGCAGGACAGACATTCTTCTGCTGGATGTGAACCTGCCAGATGGTGACGGGCGGGATTTTTGTGCCGGGTTGCGGGAGAGGGGCATTCATATCCCCATCATCATGATGACGGGGTCGCATGATGAAGATGACGTGATTCGTGGTCTGGATGCTGGAGCGAATGACTATGTGGCCAAACCGTTTCGCATGGGCGAGCTGAAGGCCCGTCTGCGGGCGCAGCTGCGTCTTTTCGAGAACAGTGAGGATGTTGTTTTCGATATCGGTCCCTATGTTTTCCATCCGGCCAGGAAACAGCTGGTGGACCAGAAAAAGGGGCAGCGCATCCATCTGACGGAAAAGGAAACGGCAATCCTGAAATATCTCTACCGTGCCGGTGGGCAGCCAGTGGAGCGGGACGTGCTGCTGCATGAGGTCTGGGGCTATCACGCCTCGGTGACGACCCACACGCTGGAAACGCACATCTACCGTCTGCGGCAGAAGATCGAGCCTGATCATGGCCGGGCCGGGATCCTGCTGACGGAAGGTGGTGGGTACTGCCTGAATCCTGATCTCTGACGGATGGTGCCCTGAGGGCGGACAGAAGAAAGGCTGGCAGGAGGAAGTCCTGCCAGCCTTTCTGCCATCTGGTCCAGTCTGGTCAGACGGCCAGATCCATCATGACGGGAACGTGGTCGGAAGGGGAGGTCCAGTCCCGCATGGGGCTGAGGACATTGATTGTCTTCAGGCCGGGGAGAAGGTCCGGTGTTGTCCAGATATGGTCCAGACGGCGCCCCCGGTTGGATTTTTTCCAGTCACGATTGCGGTATGACCACCATGTGAAGAGCTTTTCCGGTTCTGGAATGGCCTTCCGCATGGCGTCTTCAAATCCGGCATGAAGCCATTCGGTCAGGCGTGTCGTTTCCGGTGGCGTATGGCTGACGATTTTCAGAAGCTGACGGTGGCTCCAGACATCATGCTCCAGCGGAGCGATGTTGAGATCACCGACCAGAATGCTCCGCTGTGGCGGATTGGCCCGGAACCATGCTGTAGCCTCCTCAAGGAAGGCGAGTTTATGGGCGAATTTTTCATTTTCCTGCGGGTCGGGAATATCGCCACCGGCGGGCACGTAGAAATTGTGGAGCGTTACCGGCCCGGTTTCTGTCTGGATGCTGGCAGCCACATGGCGGCAATCCTCCCGGCCACACCAGTCCGGCGTGCCGGTAATGGGCTCCAGCGGTGTGCGGGAGAGAATGGTGACCCCATTATAGCTCTTCATTCCACGATAGAGCTGATGGGGAAAACCCAGCTCTGCCAGTGCATCACGGGGGTAGAGAGGGTCCGGCACTTTGGTTTCCTGAAGGCAGATGACATCAGGGGCCTGTTCCTCAATCAGACGCTGGAGCAGGGGTAGCCGGAGGCGGAGTGAATTGATGTTCCATGTAATGAGACGCATGTTTTCTGATCTCCTCTGGAGCGGGAAATTTCAACGGATGATCTTGCGATGAACAGGGTTTACCCCAATCTGGGGGGGAATGAATAAGGAAAGTCTCCCGCATATGCCCATCCTGATGATCGACAGCCATATTGATATTCCATGGAACGAAAAAACGGCGGCAGGTCTGCCCTGCTGGCATAAGCGGGACCAGGCGGATGTTGCCATGCGGGATGTGGAACGCCGGTTTACCGTTCCCAAGGCGCAGGCCGGTGGGATGGGGGTGGCCTGTCTGGCTGCCTATACACCGCAGGCTGGTCTGGATGACGCAGGGCATGAGGCAGCGTGGCAAAGAGCACGGGCCATGCTGGAGGCGATGGAAGAGATGGTTCCGCTTCATCTTTCCGGGCAGGCTGTGCTGTGCCGGAGAGTTCCGGATATCCGGCGGGCTACGGAGGCCGGGCAGGTGGCTTTGGTGCCTGTCATGGAAAATGGCTACCCCTTGGCGGATGACCCGGCCCGGATCGGCTATCTCGCCCGGCGGCATGGCGTGCGTTACATGACCCTGACCCATAATGGCCATAACCTTCTGGCGGATTCGGCGGTTGTCCGGCAGGGGCCGGCAGAAGTGCATGGCGGTCTGTCCGCTCTGGGGCGGGAGGTTATTGGTGAGATGAACCGGCATGGTGTGCTGGTGGATGTTTCCCATGCATCCCGCAAGACCATGATGCAGGCGGTGGATGCATCCTCAGTTCCTGTTTTTGCCAGCCATTCCTGTGTGCGGGCTTTGTGTGATCATCCCCGCAATCTGGATGACGGACAGCTTGATGCACTGAAGGCCAGTGGTGGCCTGATCCAGATTACAGCCATGGGGCCATTCCTGCGCCGGGGTGGTGGTGGAACGCTGAAAGATTTTGTGGAGCATGTGCTGTATGTGGCCCGCAGGATTGGTGTCGAACATGTGGGAATTTCGTCCGACTTTGATGGCGGAGGCGGGATAGAGGGCTGGCAGGATGCCAGTGAGACTCACCATGTGTCCGAAGCGCTGGCTGTTGCTGGTCTGGATGCCGGGGAGATTCGGGCCATATGTGGAGAAAACATGCTGCGCCTGTTGCAGAGGGCAGAAGATAAAATTTCGAAATGTCAAACCTGATTTTTACTTTTTGAGAAAATTCGTGGTATTTTTTGCACAGTAATTTTTTCAGAAACGGGATTGACAGCCCACACCGCCATCAGGGGGCAGGAAAGGGGAGGATGCAGGGATAAAATCTTTTATAATTCCTTATTTTTCAGATGGTTATATTCTTTGCCTAAAAAATGGGCAATCTATGAAAAAAGAAGAGAAACCCTATGCTGTGTGCTTTTACCCTTGGAGTATTCACAGCTTTGTCCACAGGAATGGTGGATGAGTATGAAAGGCGCAGCATGATCATGAAAAACTGGCGGAAAACTAGGACATATGCCTGAAAGACCCCACGGCGCCCCTGCGATTCGGAAAGCCCTGAAGACGATTCCTGAAAGTCCCGGCGTGTATCGCATGATCGGTGTGAAGGGGGAGGTGCTGTATGTCGGCAAGGCGCTGAACCTGAAGAAGCGGGTCACGTCTTACACGCATGTCGCCCGTCTGCCGGACCGGTTGAAGCTCATGGTCTCCCTGACGGCCAGCATGGAAATTGTCGTGACACGAACCGAGGCCGAGGCCCTGCTGCTGGAGGCCAACTACATCAAGCGGATGAAGCCCCGCTTCAACATCCTTCTGCGGGATGACAAGAGTTATCCGTGGCTTCTGCTGAGCGGGGATCACGCTTATCCCCGCCTGATGCGCCAACGGGGGAAGCCCGTCAAAGGGGCAACCTATTGGGGGCCTTTTGCGTCATCCAGAGCAGTGGACCAGACAATTCAGGTCATTCAGCGGGCCTTCATGCTGCGGACCTGTACGGACAGCGTTTTCGAATCCCGGACCCGCCCCTGCCTGCTGCACCAGATCAAGCGTTGCTCTGCTCCCTGCGTGGAGCGCATCAGCCCGCTGGAGTATCAGAGGCTGGTGGAACAGACGAAGGAATTCCTGAGTGGAGGCGGCCGGGAGCTGCAACAGCGCCTGACCCTGGAAATGGAACAGGCTTCCGAGGAGCTGGCTTTCGAACGGGCTGCTCTCATCCGTGACCGTATCCGGGGGTTTGCCAATCTACGGGCCTCAGGAGCCATCAATCCGGCCAGCATCCAGGAGGCGGATGTCGTTGCGCTCTGGCAGCAGGCGGGGCAGAGCTGCATCCAGGTCTTTTTCATCCGTGGTGGTCGCAACAATGGCAACAGGGCTTTCTATCCCCGGCATGAGACAGATGAGCCCGCGGCTGATGTTCTTGCGGCGTTTCTGCTCCAGTTCTACGAGGACAAGCAGCCTCCTTTACAGGTGCTGACAAGTTCTGAGCCTGCTGAACAGCCTCTGTTGACTGAAGCGCTGAGCCTGCAACGGGGGCAGAAGGTGCAGATTCTCCAGCCGCAGCGGGGTGAAAAGAAGGCGGTGTTGGACCACGCCATTCTCAATGCTCGTGAAGCTCTGGAGCGTCGGCTTGCAGAAACGGCCGGGCAGGCCGTTCTGCTGGAAAAGGTGGCCGAGCTTTTCGACCTGCCCGGGCCACCGAAACGTATTGAAGTTTATGACAATTCCCATCTGATGGGACAGGCTCCCTATGGCGCCATGATTGTGGGCGGCCCGGAAGGTTTCGTGAAGCGGGCTTACAGGAAATTTGCCATCCGTGGTCCCGTCGCTCCGGGTGATGATTTTGGCATGATGAAGGAGGTCATGACCCGTCGCTTTGCCCAGCTGACACCGGATGATTCAGGGAGTGAAAACTGGCCGGACCTGCTGCTGATTGACGGCGGTAAAGGGCAGGTACGAGTCGTCCGGGAGATTCTGGCGGAGAGGGGCCTGTCCTCCATTCCTGTAGTGGGTATTGCCAAGGGGGTGGACCGCAATGCAGGGCGGGAATGGTTCTTTGTGGAGGGGAAGGAACCGTTCCAGCTGCCCGTCAATGATGCTGTCCTCTACTATCTTCAGCGGTTGCGGGATGAGGTCCACCGTTTTGTCATCACGACACACAGGGCAGGACGTTCCAGAGCGTTGACCCGTTCCGGCCTCGACGAGATTCCCGGTGTTGGCCCAGCTCGCAAGAAGGCTCTGCTGACCCGTTTCGGCTCTGCACGCCATGTCGGGCAGGCGGCTCTGGAAGAGCTGGAGCATGTACCGGGAATTAATCGCGAAATGGCACAGGTCATTTATGGATATTTCCATCCAGAATGGGTAAGAGAACAGAGTGACGTCCTCAAAAAACCCTGACTGAGCACCGTGTTGGGGGGTGGCCTTCCATATTAGGGATATCAGGTGATCAATCTTCCCAACCTTCTCACTCTGTTCCGTATCCTTGTCATCCCGGTGCTGATCGGGTGTCTGGCAGGTGGTGGCCTGTGGGCTGATATGGCGTTTCTGCTGTATGTTGGCGCCTGTGTGACCGACTATCTCGATGGGGCTCTGGCCCGTCGGCAAGGCCTGACATCAGACCTTGGCAGGATGATGGATCCGATCGCAGACAAGCTCCTTGTCGGGGGGCTTCTCCTGGCACTTGCAGGGATGGGAGGGCTGCGGTTCTGCTCGTTGTATGCAGCCATTCTCATCATGCTTCGGGAAATCATGATCAGCGGGCTGCGGGAGTATATGGCCTCCCGCAATGAGACGATTCCGTCCACCCGTCTGGCCAAATGGAAGACAGGCACACAGATGGTGGCCATCGGTTTCCTGATTCTGGGGGAGGGGGCTTCTACCTCCTTTCATGACGTGACATGGTGCTTTGGTGTAATTGGCGCTGCGCTGCTCTGGCTGTCTGTCATTCCGACGCTTCTGACGGGGACAGGCTACCTCAAGGCGACCGTGGCGCAGATGCGGAGATAGACTTGGTGTGAGGTATCTGGCAGCTCGAGATGATGGTGGCAGAAGGTGGGCTGAGCCTTCCTGGGGACAGGTGGCGATGGTTGTAAAGGGTAGGGAATGAAAAGCAGGGAAGGAAAGCTAAAGAGGGTAGGCGCTGTCATGTCCTTCTTTGCGGTGGGGTGTACCAGTTTTTCGGTCAGCTGCACGGGTCTGGACAGGCATCTGGGCAGTACGATCAATCCTTTTGGCAATCCGAACATGCCAGATGCCCGGAGCGAGACGGCGCAGCGTGTCCGGGGAGTGAAGCTGAGCACAATGCCTGTTCTTCCCGAGGAGGGGGATGTCTGGCCGGGTCAGCCGGAGCCTGTGCCCAGTCTTCAGGATGTCAGCCGGTCTGACAGGAATTTTGTTGAGAAATGGCAGAAGGCGCGACCACAGCTTGATGCGGATCTCCAGCAGCAGCTCAATGATGGCCAGGGCATGAGTGTCGGGGAAGATGTCGGGCAGCGTTATGGGTCCGGTAAGGGCGTGATGCCCATAGGCAAACCCATTCCATCCCATGTCAAGGATAATGCGCGGCCTTACATGGAGCCCGCAGGGCGGGGTGTGGTTACCATTCCCAATGGTGATGGAACGGATACGCTCATTGCTCCTGATGGCAGTGTGAAGGTTGTCAGTGCGGGCAAGGCGTCCCTGTACGCACATGCCAGAACATTCGGGCATGTTCATTCTTCTGAGGAATCGCGGCAGGAGGCTCAGGCCGAGCTCCAGAAGGCACCGCCGGTAGAACCGCTTTCCCATCTGGAGCGCAGGGCTGGCGGGGGTGCCGTATCCCGGCAGCCAGCCTACAGGGAGCCGACGATTACGGAAGCGCCCCGTCCGCAGCCCAGGGTCGAGGTTCTTCCCGAACCGCAGCGTCCTGTACGTCAGGCGCCAGCCGTTACGGAAGCGCCCCGTCCGCAGCCCAGGGTTGAAGTTCCTTCCGAACCGCAGCGTCCTGTACGTCAGGCACCAGCCGTTACGGAAGTGCCCCGTCCGCAGCCCAGGGTTGAGGTTCCTTCCGAACCGCAGCGTCCTGTACGTCAGGCACCAGCCGTTACGGAAGTGCCCCGTCCGCAGCCCAGGGTTGAGGTTCCTTCCGAACAGCAGCGTCCTGTACGTCAGGTACCAGCCGTTACGGAAGCACCCCGTCCGCAGCCTGAGACTGGTGTCGTAGCGGCTCCTCTTCCACAACAGTCTGGAGCTGATGAAGAGATGGGCAGACAGCATAGGTCCAAGGGCAAGGCTGGAGCACATCACAGGCATGAGGCTGTAGTGGTGGATGCAGCACAGCCGGTTGTGGAGCCGCACTGGACGCATAGGCGCACGCAGGCCCGTCAGCATGAGGTGGTGGTTACCGAGAAGGAGCATCACACGGTCGCCGGACGGCATGTGGAAGCACACGCCCAGAAGGAGCGTCATCATCCGAGCAGAAAACGTGATGATGATTACGTGGATGCTCTGGGCTTTGAGGCTCCTGCGAGGTCCCATCATTCTCATAAGGGTGAAAGGGTTTATCAATTTGACTGGGACAAATGAGACCAATCTTGTGAGAAAAAGAGCATAATCTGTCTCAATGAGGGTATCGTGGGCTGGAAAGGGCTTGACCTGAAAGGCTCAAGGTATCATTGTCCCGCTCAGGTATAGGGGATGTGCTGCTCCGACACTGATGAAGCAGCGTCCCATCATGCGGCAGCAGTCCGAGGGTAGTATGGCCAAGACAAACGTAATCATGATCCGTCTCGTTTCTTCTGCAGATACGGGTTATTTCTATGTCACGAAGAAGAATGCCCGTACGGCAACGGGGAAGATGGAAGTACGCAAGTACGACCCGGTTGTGCGCAAGCACGTTGTCTTCCGTGAAGCGAAGATCAAGTAATCGTCATTTCATTTGACGAAAAAGAAAGGCGGCCTTTGGGGGCCGCGTTTTTTTATGTGTCATTGCCCCCAAGCGTGTAAAAACGCCTTGATGGTTTGCAGAGAAACGTGAGGTGAGCGGGGGCAGAGCCCGCTTATCCTGTCTGTCAATAAAGAGAATTTTTCTCACCGTAGGGAATGACCAGATCGCCCTTGCGGCTGCTGTTGAGCATCACTCGGCTCCGTTCATCCAGCATGTCCGGGTCCAGGGCTCTTTCATTCAGCGCCATGACGCGCCGACGCCAGATGTCCTGCTCCTTATGGGCATCCAGCAGGGCGGACTGTGCCTCTGCCTGAAGTTTCTTCTGTCGTTGATAGGCCTCAATACCAAGAGTCCCATGCAGGGCATTCCAGATGAAATAGGCTGTCAGAAGCAGAAAGAGGAGCGGAGCGAATACAGCACCCAGTCCACGCCGTAGCAGAGCGATCATGCAATGGCTCCTCGGTCTTCATGTTGATCAGGTTGAAACGGTTATCACCTTATAAGCGGTTGGCGGGAGAGGCAAGGTATCTGCCGGCCATGCCAGAGAGAAAATCTGAAGGGAGGTATAAAAAAAGCCTCCACCCGTTTCCAGGTGGAGGCCTTTCTGCAAGTTCAGCCGGGAGAACCGGCTGAACTGCTCCCGTAATTACTTGCGAGCTTTTTTCAGGATGCTGTGACCAGCATACTTGGCGCTCTTGCCCAGCTGCTGCTCAATGCGGATCAGCTGGTTGTACTTGGCCATGCGATCGGAGCGGGAGAGGGACCCGGTCTTGATCTGCCCCGTGTTCACGGCGACGGCGAGGTCGGCAATGGTGCTGTCCTCTGTCTCACCAGAACGGTGGCTCATGACAGTGGTGTAGCCAGCGCGCTGGGCCATTTCCACAGCGTGCAGTGTCTCTGTCAGGGAGCCGATCTGGTTCACCTTCACGAGCAGGGAGTTGGCAACACCCTTCTCGATGCCTTCCTTCAGGCGGGCCGGGTTGGTCACGAAGAGATCGTCACCGACCAGCTGGATGCGGTCACCCAGACGCTCTGTCAGCTCTTTCCAGCCTTCCCAGTCATCTTCAGCCAGACCATCCTCGATGGAGACGATCGGGAACTTCTTGGTCAGTTCCTCAAGGTAGGAGACCATCTCGCTGGAGGAGAAGCTCTTGCCTTCGCCCTTCATCTCGTAACGGCCGTTCTTGTAGAACTCGGTGGAGGCACAGTCGAGAGCGATGGTGATGTCCGTACCGAACTTGTAGCCGGCATCGGCAACGGCCTTCTCGATGTACTTCAGGCCTTCCTCTGTGGACTTCAGGTTCGGAGCAAAACCACCTTCATCACCAACGTTGGTGTTCAGGCCGTTCTTGTGCAGCTCTTTCTTCAGACAGGCGAAGATTTCGGAGCCCATGCGGATGGCTTCAGCAACGGAAGAAGCCCCGACCGGCTGGATCATGAATTCCTGGAAGTCGATGGCGTTGTCCGCATGCTCACCACCGTTGATGATGTTCATCATCGGGACCGGCAGAACATGGGCGAATGTGCCGCCAACATAGCGGTACAGCGGCAGGTCCAGCTCTTCAGCTGTGGCACGGGCCACGGCGAGGGACACACCGAGAATGGCATTGGCGCCAAGGCGGCCTTTGTTCGGTGTACCATCAAGGTCGATCATGGCCTGGTCGATGGCGATCTGGTCTTCAGATTCCATGCCACGCAGCTTGTCGGCGATCTCCGTGTTCACGGCGTTGACGGCCTTCAGGACACCCTTGCCGTGGAAGCGTTTTTTGTCGCCATCACGCAGTTCTACAGCTTCGTGGGCACCGGTGGAGGCACCGGAAGGAACAGCGGCACGACCGGTAACACCGGAGGCCAGTTCAACATCTACCTCAACAGTCGGGTTACCACGGCTGTCCAGAATTTCGCGGGCAATAATATCAACAATAGCGCTCAAGGGACTTCTCCTGACTCTATGCGGCGGACCCCGAACGGCCTATTATCAGCTCGCAGACCGGATCCGCTTTCGCTCTATTCCAGTCTCAAAATCCGCGCCCGAGGTCAATTAAGATGCGACAATTTCCTGTCACGGCTGCCATGCTTGTTGCGCTTGGCGGCGTTTTTCCCTTTCTGGTGGGGGGCTGGCTGTTTCTGGCGGGTGTGCTGACATCCCTGCCACATCTCAGCCAGATCCTTCTGGCCTATGGGGGATGCCTCCTGCCTTTTTATGGGGCTGTACAGTGGGGGTTGCTGGCCAGCAAACCCACGATCATTCCGCCAAAGGGAGAGAGCCTGCGGGACAGGCGGGCGCTTCTTTCAGGGACGTTTGCGTTTCTCTGGGGGTGGCTTGCCCTCTGCGTAGGCCTGTTGGGGAATCTGCGCACAGGCTTCGGGCTGGAGGCAATCGGCTTTGCAGGAATTTTTGCTCTGGAACGAATCGCCAACCGGCATGGTGACCTGCCGCAGGGATATATCATGGTCCGGGCCATCAGCACCGGTCTGTGCGTGATTGGCTTCCTGTTTGCCCTTCTCTCACCGCAAGGCCAGTTTTGAGAGGGAGGAAGGGCCTCTGATCAGAGGCCCTCAGCTTTCACGAGTTCGTCAATCTTTTTGAGTGGGGTCAGCAATGACCGCATTTCAGCAAGGGGGATCATGGTCGGGCCATCACTGGGGGCCGTATCCGGTTCCTGATGGGTCTCGATAAACAGGGCGCTGACACCTGTCGCCAGGGCGGCCCGGGCCAACGGAGCAACGAATTCACGCTGCCCTCCGGTGGCTGTACCCAATCCGCCCGGCTGCTGCACGGAGTGGGTGGCATCGAAGACGACGGGATAGCCGGTGCGCGCCATGATGGGGAGGGCCCGCATGTCATTGATGAGTGTATTGTAGCCGAAGCAGGTGCCACGTTCGCAGAGCAGGATACGCTCATTGCCGGTAGATTTCAGCTTGTCGACAATGTTCTGCATGTCCTGCGGAGCGAGGAACTGCCCTTTTTTGACATTGATGGCCCGTCCTGTCCGTCCAGCGGCCAGAAGAAGGTCTGTCTGACGGCAGAGAAAAGCCGGAATCTGGAGAACATCCACAGCTTCAGCTGCAGGAGCACACTGTTCCGGTGCGTGAACATCCGTCAGCACAGGAATATTGAAGCGGGACCGGATGTCGGAGAGGATTTTCAACCCTTCCTCCATACCGACACCACGGGCAGCATGGACGGAACTGCGGTTGGCCTTGTCGAAACTGCTTTTGTAAATCAGCTTGATATCCAGCTCCTGACAGAGCCCATGCAGGGCTTCGGCCATGAAGAAGGCGTGATCACGGGATTCGATCTGGCACGGGCCAGCGATCAGCCGGAAGGGCTGATCCTGACCAATGATAAATTTGCCCAGAGGGACGCTCATACATCCTGTTCCCGTGACAGATGTTCTTTTTTTGCAGCGCCGACAAACCCTACGAAAAGCGGGTGCGGGTCGAACGGCTTGGAAAGCAGCTCTGGATGGTACTGCACACCGATAAACCAGGGATGGTCTGGATATTCCACCACCTCGGGCAGAACGCCATCGGGAGACATGCCAGAGAAGCGCAGGGACGTTTTTTCCAGCACGTCACGGTAATGGACGTTGACTTCCCAGCGATGGCGGTGGCGCTCACGGATGTCCGTCCGGCCGTAGACCTCTGCAACACGGGAGCCTTCAACCAGTTTGGCCGGATAGGCACCGACACGCATGGTTCCGCCAAGGTCGCCTCCTTCACGGCGGCGCAGCAGTTCCGTGCCACGGGCCCATTCGGTCATCAGGCCGACCAGTGGCTCATCTGTCGGGCCGAACTCCGTGGAGGAGGCCTTCTTCAGGCCTGCGAGGGAGCGGGCACATTCAATAACGGCCATCTGCATCCCGAAGCAGATTCCAAGGAACGGAATCCGGTTTTCACGGGCATAACGGACAGCGTTGATCTTGCCTTCAGACCCACGTTCGCCAAAGCCGCCCGGCACGAGGATGCCATCCATGCCACGCAGCTGCTCTTCAAGACTGGAGGGGTCTTCCAGTTCTTCTGCATCAATCCAGTTCATATGGACACGGACATCCTGCGAGATGCCACCATGCAGAAGGGCCTCGGCAAGGGACTTGTAGCTGTCCAGCAGGGCCGTATATTTGCCGACGATACCGATGCGGACTTCGCCTTTTGGCTCCCGAACGCCACGGACGATTTTCTCCCAGCGGGAGAGGTCTGGCGCTGTTTCGAACGGCAGGCCGAAATAACGCAGAACTTCACGATCCATGCCCTGCTCGTGATAGGCGATAGGGCAGGCGTAGATTGTATCGACATCCAGCGCTGCAATTACGGCTTCGGGACGGACATTGCAGAAGCTGGCAATTTTCTGCCGCTCTGTCTGCGGAATGGGACGGTCGGAGCGGCAGAGCAGAATCTGCGGCTGGAGGCCGACATTCTGGAGTTCCTTGACGGAATGCTGGGTCGGCTTGGTTTTCAGCTCACCAGCGGAGGGAATGTAAGGCAGGAGGGTCAGGTGAACACACATGGTGTTCTCATGCCCCAGATCATTGCGGAGCTGGCGGATGGCTTCCAGGAAAGGAAGACTCTCAATGTCGCCAACCGTGCCGCCGATTTCAACCAGGACAAAATCGTAGCCATCCGTATCGGTAACCACGGCTTCCTTGATGGCATCCGTGATGTGCGGAATGACCTGGACCGTAGCCCCGAGGTAATCGCCCCGGCGTTCCCGGGCGATGACATCGGAGTAAATACGGCCCGTCGTGGTGTTGTCGGAGCGACGGGCATGAACACCCGTAAAACGCTCGTAATGACCGAGATCGAGGTCGGTCTCGGCACCGTCATCAGTGATGAACACCTCACCATGCTGATACGGGCTCATCGTGCCCGGATCAACATTCAGATAAGGGTCCAGCTTCCTGATGCGGACCTTGTGCCCACGAGCCTGGAGGAGGGCAGCCAGAGCCGCCGAAGCGATACCTTTACCGAGGGAGGATACAACCCCACCCGTCACAAAAACAAAGCGCGTCATGGGAGGCCCTTATATAGTGAAGAGGGGGGGAAGGGGAAGCAGATTATGTGCTCCGCTTCCCCCAAAAATGGCCTCAGGGATGCTGTGGCTGGGACGGTGCTGTCGGAGCCGCTGGAGCTACTGGTTGGCTGGCAGGAGGATGGGCCAGAATGTCCCGCGTGTTGCCACCGCTGGAGGCCCCACGGTTCAGCACGGCCAGACATAGGCAGAGAATCATGAAAATGGCAGCCAGAACGGCCGTACCGCGGGTCAGCAGGGTGGCTGTCCCCCGGCCGGACATGAAGGAGCCAAGTCCCTGACTGCTGCCAACGCCGAGACCACCGCCTTCGCTACGCTGGATCAGGATAATGCCGATGAGGGCCAGGGCAACCAGAACAGTGAGGATAAGCAGTAATGTGGTCATGCAGTCAGGTCCAACAGGTTATGGGGAAGGCTGAGGCGTTGTTGCTTCAGCCGCAGCGCCAATGATGTCCAGGAAGCTTCGTGCCTCGAGGCTGGCACTGCCGACAAGCACCCCATCCACTGCCTCTATGGACATGATGGAGGGAGCCTGCACGGAAGTTACAGACCCGCCATACAGGACCGGAACACGAATGTCATCCGTCATGAGTCTCATTGGCAGCAGGGCACGGATCAGCTGGAGCTTTCTCTGGAGCTCTTCCCGGGAGGGTGTGATACCACTGCCGATGGCCCAGACAGGCTCATAGGCCACGATTCCACGGAAGCCCCGTGTTAGGGAGCCCTCAATCTGTGTGGAAAGTACGCTGGCGGCCCGACCTTCGTTCCGTTCAGCCAGATGTTCGCCAATGCAGACGATTGGCGTCAGTCCGGCTGCCGTGGCGGCCTTGACCTTCTGACGGATGACTGCGTCCGTCTCCCCATGGTTCTGGCGCCGTTCGGAATGCCCCAGGATGACATAGCGTGCTCCCATGTCCCGGATCATCGGGGCGGAAATATCCCCCGTGAAGGGCCCGGAGGAGGCCGGGTAACAGTCCTGTGCCCCCAGGGCCAGCTGCTCGTGGGGCAGGCAGACTTCCTTCAGGGCCTGATGGACACCATCGAGCTGCGTGAAAGGCGGACAGATGATGGTGTGAAGGTGGGCTGGCGGCGGGGCTTCTTTCATGCCATGGGCAATGTCCCGTGCGAGCTGTAGGCCGTGCTCGTGGCGAGCCTGCATTTTCCAGTTCCCAATGACGAATTTGGGTACGGTGGTCATTCTGCTCTCCCCGGTCGGCACGATGCATCCACTGCGCATGAGCAGAGAAGGGACACGCCGTGCTGGTCAATCTGTGTCGGCATCTCTATGCTGGGGCAGCTTAGCGGGTTTTCCCGGCTAATGCTATTCTGCCATCAGTAAAGTGATATGCGTCTTCGATGATTACTGCCCTGCGTCATTTCCTGGTTGACTCCTGGCTCGGCCGGGTGATCGCCTTAATGGTTTTCGTGTCTTTTGTTGTACTGGGAGGCACCTTTTTTGGGCTGGGCGGCGGCATGGCCGGTCTGGGCGGTGATACCGTGGTGCAGGTCGGAGCACACAAGGTCACCCCTGCCGAGTTTCAGAAAGCCATCCAGAATCAGGTTGCCTCTGTCATTCAGCAGACGGGTGGTTCGGCTGAATTCCTGAAGACCCCGCAGGGACGGCAGGAGATCGGTCATACGGCCCTGCGCAGTCTCATTCTGGTGCATGAGGGAGAACTGGCTGGCAGGCGGAATGGCCTCAATCCTGGGGATGAAACGATTCGTGGGGTTGTTTTTGCCATGCCGGATTTCCAGGATCCCAGTGGCCGCTTTGACCCGCAGAAGATGGAGGCGGTGCTCGGGCGTAACAATATGAGTCATCAGGATCTGACGCAGGAAGTACGGCGCATGCTTTATGGTAGTGCCACTCTGCTTGCATTCGGTAAAACCGTGCAGCCCCCGGCGCAGGAGCTGGATTGGTTGATGAACTATATCGGTCATGGCGCCGTGGTGGATATGGTGCGTCTGCCGTTCTCTCTGGGAGAGGTGTCTGCCCAACCGACTGATGGGCAGCTGAAGCGTTATTATCAGAACCATCTCTGGCAGTTCCGGCAGCCGGAGTACCGTCATGCCCGGATCGTGATCATGACGGCAGGCAGTGTCGCAAAGACGATCCAGATTTCTGATGAGGACCTCCAGGCGGTATACAGGATGAAGATGCAGGACCCCGCCGAGGCGGCCCGGCATAACAGTCCGGAACTGCGCTCCATTGAGGTGCTGGCCGTGACGGATGAGGCTACGGCAAAGAGTCTGGCGGCAGCATGGCGGGGAGGGCAGTCTTGGGCGGCTTTGCAGAAGCAGCACCCCAAAGCCATTCCTGCCACGTTGAATGACGCCCGTCTGACCGATCTGCCTGATGAGGCCTTGGGCAAGGCAGCGTTTGCCACGCCGGAGGGTCATGTTTCCGCACCTGTTCGTACGGCCGCTGGCTGGAGCGTGGTACATGTGCTGTCCGTCAAGCCTGCGAGACATGCCAGTTTTGAAAGCCTGAAGGACAGTCTCCGTGAGGATCTGGCCAATGAACGGGCGGCGGCCATGCTGAAGGACCGTCAGAGAGCCTTTGAGGAGGCCGTGGCCGGGTCTGTCACGCTGGACAAGGTTCCGGCAGACATTGGTGCTTTCCCTCTGGAAGGCAGTCTGGATTCCCATGGTAATCTGCCGGGCGGGGAGCCTGCTCCTTTGCCGGGTGATGCTGCCCTGCGTCAGGCTCTGATAGAGCAGGTCTTCAGTCAGAAGAAAGATGAGCCGCCGCATGTCGTGACCGGACCGGATGGCAGTGCTTTTGCCGTGCTGGTGGATGGTGTCACGCCGGGCAGGCAGGAGCCGTACGAGGCCGTGCAGCAGGCCGTCAAGGATGCCTGGCTGGCGGATGCCCGGAAACACGCCACTGAGCAGAGGGTCACCGCCTTGTATCAGCAGGCGAAAAAAGAGGGGCTGCGTCAGGCTCTGGCAGGACAGAAAGAGGAAGCCATGCTCCAGAAGGATGAGCATTTTTCTCGCCTCCAGCTGCGGAACGATGTGCCCGCCCTCATTCTCAGGGCGGCGCTTGAGCAGAAACAGGGACAGACAGCCATGCTCCAGGAGGGAGATGGCTACTGGCTTGTCAATGTGACAGGGCAGTATGCGGAATCACCGACCATGATGCAGGCCATCCGGCAGCGTCAGGCAAGCCTGATAGCCGGGGCTTACCGCAATGATCTTCAGGAGACGCTGGGCATGTCCTATACCCGGGAGGCTCCTCCCCGTCATTTCAATGCAGCTCTGTTCAGTGATGTGAACGAGAGGGTGCTGAGCATGATTTCAGGAAGGTTGGGCCAGCAGTGAGCAGGATATTACATAGGGTAGAAGCAGCCGATCTGCTGACACCGCTCTCGGTTTTTCTCCGTCTTTCCCGTCTGGTGGATGATCCGTACCGCCTCTTTTTCGAGAGTGTGGAGGGAGGCGCTGCCAGAGGGCGGTATTCCATCATAGCCCTGCTGCCGGATACGATCTGGCGCTGCAAGGATGGTCAGGCATTCCGTGATGGAAGGCCGGAAGAGGCGGCTCCATTGGTGTCGCTGAAGGCTCTGCTTGATGAGAGCCGTATGGACCTGCCGGAGGGGTTGCCCCCGATGATTGGGGGTGTCTTTGGCGTGCTGGGCTATGACATGGTCCGGCAGATGGAAGACCTTCCCAACCCGCCGCCGAATGACCTGGACCTGCCAGAAGGGGTGATGATCCGTCCCCGGCTGTTTGCTGTGTTCGATACGGTGCGGGACGAGCTGATTCTGGCCACCCCGTTGCGTGATGGCATGGCCAGGGCAGAAGGGGAGGCGCTGCTGGAGAAGGCTGTGGCCGCTCTGCGGCAGCCCGTTGCTGACCCGGCAGAGACCCTGCCAGAGGGAACCCGGCTGGCGGAGCCTGTTTCCAACATCACGCATGAGGCTTTTCTCCAGAAGGTGAGGACGGCGCAGGATTATATTGCAGCGGGTGATGCCTTCCAGATTGTTCCGAGCCAGCGTTTCACGACAGCGTTTCCCCTGTCGTCACTGGCCCTGTATCGCAGTTTGCGGCGCATCAATCCGGCACCGTTCCTGTTTTTGATGGAGCTGGGTGAATTCACCCTCGTAGGGTCGTCCCCGGAGATTCTGGTGCGGATGCGGGATGGTATCGTAACGGTCCGTCCTCTGGCCGGAACCCGGCCCCGCGGGCGGGATCGGGCCCATGATCTGGCACTGGAGAAAGAGCTGCTCGCTGATGGCAAGGAGCTTGCCGAGCATCTCATGTTGATCGACCTGGGCAGGAACGACGTGGGGCGTGTGTCCCAGCTCGGGACCGTGGAGGTGCCCGACCGTTTCGTGGTGGAGCGCTACAGCCATGTCATGCATATTTCATCGACCGTGACGGGCCGGGTGAAGCCGGGGTGCGGGGCGCTGGATGCTCTCTCGGCTGCTTTCCCGGCGGGAACGCTGACCGGGGCGCCGAAGATACGCACCATGGAAATCATTGACGAGCTGGAGCCCACCCGGCGTGGCCCTTATGCCGGGTGTGTCGGCTATTTCGGAGCGGATGGTGACATGGATACCTGCATCGGTCTGCGCATGGCCCTGCTGAAGGATGGCCAGATGCATGTGCAGGCCGGTTGCGGTGTCGTGGCGGAATCTGACCCTGAGGCGGAATATCAGGAGACGAGAGCCAAGGCCCGGGCGCTCTTCACTGCTGCGGAGGCGGCCATTGGTCAGGCTGTTCATAATGGGCAGCAGGCGTTTTCTGGGGAAGGGGGGTGTAATTCCTTATCCCGCACATCATCTGAGAAAGCAGATATGACCTCTGGATGTGAGGAGAGAGTCAGATGATCCTGCTGATTGATAACTATGACAGTTTCACTTTCAATCTGGTGCATCATTTCGGAGCACTGGGTGTGGAATGTGCGGTGAAACGGAATGATGCGCTGACCGCAGACCGGGCGCTGGAGATGAATCCTTCTGCCATTGTGCTGTCTCCCGGCCCCTGTTCTCCCGATGAAGCGGGTATCTGCTGTGAGCTGATTGAAAAAGCAGCGGGGAAGGTCCCCGTGCTGGGTGTCTGTCTGGGCCACCAGTCCATTGGGCAGGTCTTCGGGGCGAAGGTCGTCCGGTCTGCCGTGCCGATGCATGGCAAGATCAATGCCATCCATCACGATGGCAGCGGGGTCTTTGCCGGACTGCCCGACCCGGTGGATATGGTGCGCTATCACAGCCTGACGCTGGACCCGGACAGCATACCGGATTCGCTCATCGTCAATGCAAGGACGGAGGATGGTGTTATCATGGGGGTCCGTCACCGGGAGCATCCGATCCATGGTGTGCAGTTCCACCCTGAAAGCATTGCCTCCAATTCCGGGCGTGACCTTCTGGCCAACTTTTTGCGACTGGCCAATGTTCTTCCGCAGAAAGAGGGTGCAACTGGCTGATGGGCGGGCAGGAGAAGCCATTTGCGTCTTTTCTCAGGAAAGTCGCCGCCAGAAAGGAGCTGGATGTTTCTGAGGCGGAGCAGGCTTTCAGGCTCATCATGCAGGGAGCCGTTTCGGATATTGAACTTGCCGCTTTCCTGATGGCCCTTCAGATACGGGGAGAGACCGTTGAGGAGCTTTCAGGTGCTGTGCAGGCCGTGCGGCAGAGTATGCAGGCCTTGCAGAACGTGCCGGATGACACGGTGGATGTCTGCGGCACAGGGGGCGATGGCCTGGGAACATTGAATGTCTCCACAGCCACGGCCTTTGTTCTGGCTGGGCTGGGCGTGCCCGTGGCCAAGCACGGGGGGCGGGCCCTGTCTTCCAGGGCCGGGGCAACGGATGTTCTGGAAGCTCTGGGGATTCCTGCCGATGCGGACCATGCCCGGCAGGAAAAACGTCTGAGGCAGGAAAATCTCGCTTTTCTGGCAGCGCCGTTCCATCACCCGGCCATGCGTGTGGCTGCACCTGTTCGCAAACAGCTTGGTTTCAGGACACTCTTCAACCTTCTGGGGCCGCTCTGCAATCCGGCGCGGGTCCGGCGGCAGCTGGTGGGCGTGTTTGATGAAGTCTGGTGCCGGCCAGTGGCCCGGGTGCTGGGTGAGCTGGGGGCTGTTTCCGCTTGGGTTGTGCATGGTCATACGGATGAAGGCGGAATTGATGAACTGACTCTCGCCGGCCCAACACACAATGATGTGTGGGAGAATGGGGAGATCATTTCTTTTGACCTGACACCGGAAATGGCCGGTCTGCCGCATTACGGCATTGCCGCCCTGAAGGGGGGAGACCCCATCTGCAATGCCCAGCGCATGAGGGCTCTTTTTGCAGGAGAAACAGGCTGTTATCGGGATACGGTGCTGTTGAATGCAGCTGTTGGCCTGCATGTTGCCGGGCGGGGGAATCTGCTTGAGAGTGGCCGTCTCTCTGTTCCCGCTCTGAGGCGCAACGTGGCCGAGGCAGCCCGCTCCCTTGATGAAGGGCTGGCCCGGAAGGCTTTAATCCGGGCTCAAACGGGTGTAAGTGCTCAGGACTGAACGCTAGAACCGTTCGGTAATGTTCCAAGGTAAAGATTCAGGACGATCATGATTTTTTTGCCACAGCGGTCGATGGCTGCTTTTGCCCCTGCAGAGGATGGTGGACAGGTTCCGGCTTCTGATGTCCCTTCAAATGGTGATGCACAGGAGGCGGTAGCGTCGGAAGTCCCCCAGCCTGCCACACCAGGTAGCGGGGAGAGCGGCGGTGATGTGCTGGAGCGCATCTGTGCCCGGACCCGCCTTGATGTCGAGCAGCGGATGCAGGTGATGCCGCTGAAGGAGATTGCTGCCAAGGCAAAGGAAGTCTCCATGCCGACCCGTGGGTTTGGTCAGGCCCTTCAGCATATTACGGCTGACAGGCGTGTGGGACTCATCGCAGAGGTGAAAAACGCATCTCCATCGGCAGGAATCCTGCGGCCTGAGTATGATCCGGCGCAGATCGCCCGGTCCTATCAGAATGCTGGGGCAAGCTGTATTTCCGTTTTGACGGAAGGGTCCTGTTTCCACGGGAGTGCGGAAGACCTTCAGGCCGTCCGTGCTGCATGCAGCCTTCCGATCCTGCGGAAGGATTTCATCCTTGAGCCATGGCAGGTTCATGAGAGCCGCCTCATCGGGGCGGACTGCATCCTGCTTATCATGGCCGCCCTGAAGGAAGATGAGGCTGTTGAGCTGATCGCTCTGGCCCGTGGTCTGGACATGGATGTGCTGCTTGAGGTGCACAACGAAGAAGAGCTGAATCGAGCGCTTGCTTATGACAGTTTCCTGATCGGCATCAACAACAGGAACCTCAAGACATTGAAGACGGACATTCAGACGACGCTGGACCTTGCTCCGCAGGTTCCGCCGGATCGTCTTGTCGTGTCCGAGAGTGGCATTGCCACGCCGGATGATCTGGCCAAGGTTGGCGAGGCAGGGTGCAGTGCCGTTCTGGTCGGAGAATCACTGTTGCGTGAGGAAGATCCGGGGCTTGCAGCCCGCAGGCTGCTTGGTTTCTGAAAAGAGTACCGGTCCGGTATAAAAAATGGTTGGAGGGGGTCTCGGATAGCTAGCTTTTGGAAGGGACTGTTGTTACAAGTCCGCCCTATCTGAAATCGTCAACCGCGGGAGAGTGTCATGGGTTCTATGACGGACGCGCCGAACCGGCAGAATGGCCCGGCGCTATCACGGGAGGAAATGGAGCGTGCCTACAGGGAAATGCTCCTTGTGCGTCGCTTCGAGGAAAAGGCCGGCCAGCTGTATGGCATGGGGCTGATCGGTGGCTTCTGCCATCTTTATATCGGTCAGGAAGCTGTTGTGGCTGGTATCGGTCTCGCCATGAAGAAGGGCGACCGTTCCATCACCTCCTATCGTGATCACGGGCAGATGCTGGTGGCTGGCATGACGGCCCGTGGCGTCATGGCGGAGCTCACAGGCCGTTCAGGGGGGTATTCCCACGGCAAGGGTGGCTCCATGCACATGTTTTCAAAGGAACAGGAGTTCTACGGAGGGCATGGTATTGTCGGAGCGCAGGTGGCCATCGGGACCGGCCTTGCCCTGACGAGTGCCTACAAGAAGGATGGTGCCGTTTCCATCGTGTATTTCGGTGAGGGTGCGTCCAATCAGGGGCAGGTTTATGAGAGCTTCAATCTCGCCGCCCTGCACAAGCTTCCCTGCCTTTATGTGATCGAGAACAACCGTTACGGCATGGGGACTTCCATTGAGCGCTCCTCCGCCTCCAAGGACCTCTCGAAGAATGCCGCTCCGTGGGGAATTCCATCCCGTAAGGTGGATGGCATGGATGTGGCCGCCGTTTATCAGGCCGCCAAGGAAGCCATGGAGCATTGCCGCTCCGGCAAGGGGCCGTTCCTGCTGGAGATGGAAACTTACCGCTATCGTGGCCATTCTATGTCCGACCCGGCGAAGTACCGCCAGCGGTCCGAGGTGGACGAGATGCGCCGGACACGTGACCCGATCGAAACGCTGAAAGCAGAAATGATCAAGCACGGGATTGATGAAGCCTTCTTCAAGGCAGTGGAACAGGATGTGAAGGCCACTGTGAAGGATGCTGCCGAATTTGCAGAAACCAGCCCTGAGCCGGATGCATCCGAGCTCTGGACCGACGTTCTGGTGGGGGAATAACTCATGGCCTCTCCTATTCTCATGCCTGCTCTCTCCCCGACGATGGAGGAGGGAACACTGGCCCGCTGGGTCAAGAAAGAAGGTGATGTGGTCAAGCCCGGCGAAGTGATCGCCGAGATCGAGACCGACAAGGCCACCATGGAAATGGAAGCCGTCGAGGAAGGCGTTCTGGGGCGTATCCTCGTCACCGAGGGAACGGACCACGTGGCGGTGAACACGCCCATCGCCGTCCTGCTGGAGGAAGGTGAGGACGCTTCTGCAGCGGACGGGCTGGACCTCGGTCCCAAGGCTGGCTCTGCTTCCAAGGTGGAAAAGAACGTTCCTGCCCAGACGCCCGCACCACAGGCTCCGGCCAGCACCTCCACGACCGATCTGGTCGAGCCTGAATGGGGGGAGACGGCCGAGATCACCGTGCGTGAGGCTCTGCGTGATGCCATGGCTGCCGAGATGCGTCGTGATGAGGACGTGTTCCTGCTCGGTGAGGAAGTGGCCCAGTATCAGGGTGCCTACAAGGTCAGTCAGGGCCTTCTGGATGAATTCGGTGCAAAGCGTGTCATGGACATGCCCATCACGGAGCATGGCTTCACCGGCATGGCCGTTGGTGCCGCCCTGTCCGGTGTGAAGCCGATCGTCGAATTCATGACGATGAACTTCTCCCTTCAGGCTGTGGACCACATCATCAACTCTGCCGCCAAGACACGTTACATGTCCGGTGGTCAGATGTCCTGTCCGATCGTGTTCCGTGGTCCCAACGGAGCAGCGGCCCGTGTCGGGGCGCAGCATTCCCAGTGCTTTGGCAGCTGGTATGCCCACATTCCGGGCCTGAAGGTCGTGGCCCCGTGGTCTGCGGCAGATGCCAAGGGCCTGCTCCGTGCCGCCATCCGTGATCCGAACCCGGTCGTGGTTCTGGAAAACGAGATCATGTACGGCAAGAAGTTCCCATGCCCGGTGGATGAGGATTTCATCCTGCCGATCGGCAAGGCCAAGATCGAGCGTGAAGGCAAGGACGTGACGCTGGTCGCTTTCTCCATCATGGTTGGCGTGGCTCTGGAAGCTGCCGAGCTTCTGGCCGAGCAGGGCATTGAGGCCGAGGTGATCAACCTGCGGACCCTGCGTCCGCTCGATACGGAAACGATCATCAAGAGCGTGAAGAAGACGAACCGCATCGTGTCGGTGGAAGAAGGCTGGCCGGTTGCGGGCATCGGGTCCGAAATCTGCACGGTTGCCGTCGAGCAGGCCTTTGACTGGCTGGATGCCCCTCCGGCCCGTGTCTGCGGGCTGGATATTCCTCTCCCTTATGCAGCAAATCTGGAGAAGCTGGCCCTGCCCAAGCCGGAATGGATTGTTGAGGCTGTGCGCAAGCAGTTTGGAGACTGAAACCGATGGCAATCAATATTTTAATGCCGGCCCTGTCTCCGACCATGACGGAAGGCACTGTCGCCCGTTGGCTTAAAAAAGAGGGTGACATGGTCCAGTCCGGCGATGTGATCGCCGAGATCGAGACCGACAAGGCGACCATGGAAGTGGAAGCGGCGGATGAGGGGATTCTTGGGAAGATCCTCATTCCGGAAGGGACCGAGCATGTGGCCGTGAAAACCCCGATCGCCATTCTGGTGGGTGAGGGGGAAGATGTTCCGGAGGCTCCGGCTGCCGGGACAAAGCCGGAACCGGAAAAGAAGGCCGGGGTAAAGGACGAGACTCCCGCCCCGATTGAGATTTCCTCTTTCGACCCGGACAAGAAGCCGGCTGCACCTGAAAAAGGCAAAGGGGAGCGCATCTTCATTTCTCCTCTGGCCCGTCGCATTGCCAAGGAGCATGGGGTTGATATTGCCAGCCTGGCAGGGACAGGCCCCAATGGCCGCATCCTGCGGCGTGACGTGGAGAAGGCGAAGGGGCAGAAGCCTGCTCCGGCTGCGTCGTCTGCGACAGCTCCGGCAGCTGGTCATGTGGAGCATGTGAAGCATTCCGGGATGCGGAAGGTGATTGCCCGCCGCCTGACGGAATCCAAGACACAGGTGCCGCATTTCTATGTCTCTGTTGATATCGAGCTGGATGCCCTGCTGTCCCTGCGCAGCCGCCTGAACAAGGCTCTGGAGGCAGAGGGCTGCAAGATTTCTGTCAATGACATGATGATCAAGGCCGTGGCTCTTGCCCTGAAGAAGCTGCCGGGCCTGAACGTCCAGTTCACCGAGACCGAGATGCTGCATTTCGAGGATGTGGACATTTCCATGGCCGTCTCCGTGCCGGATGGGCTGGTGACGCCGGTCATCCGGCAGGCTGACCGCAAGAGCCTCAGGGAGATCAGTCAGGAGGCCCGCAGTCTTGCGACCCGTGCCCGTGACGGCAAGCTCTCGCCTGAGGACTATCAGGGTGGAACATTCTCCATCTCCAACATGGGCATGTTTGGCGTGAAGGACTTCGCCGCCATCATCAATCCGCCGCAGGCTGCCATCCTTGCGGTTGCTTCGGGTGAGAAACGCCCCGTGGTGCGGGATGGTGAGCTGGCCGTGGCAACCGTCATGACGGCCACGCTCTCGGTGGATCATCGTGCCGTGGATGGTGCTCTTGGTGCGCAGTGGCTCAATACGCTGCGTGACCTCATTCAGAACCCTTATTCTCTGGTGCTTTGATCATGTCCGACCTTTTTGATCTTGTTGTGATCGGTGGTGGCCCGGGGGGCTATGTGGCCGCACTGCGGGCCAGCCAGCTTGGCATGAATGTGGCTCTGGTGGAGAGTACCCACATGGGTGGCGTGTGCCTCAACTGGGGCTGCATCCCCACCAAGGCCCTGCTGCGCTCCGCCGAGGTGTATCATACGCTCGGCCATCTCCAGGAGTACGGTCTTTCTGCCAACCAGCCGTCCTTTGACCTCGCAGCCATCGTGAAACGGTCCCGTGGCGTGGCGGAGCGGATGGGGAAGGGCGTGGCTCATCTGCTGAAGAAAGCCAAGGTCACGACCTTTGATGGCCGTGGCAGGCTGGCCGGTCGTGCTGGTGAGGCGCATAAGGTCTCCATCACGAAGGATGGCAAGGAAACGGCCCAGATCCGTGCGCCTCATGTCATTCTGGCCACCGGGGCACGGGGGCGTCAGCTTCCCGGGCTTGAGACGGACGGCAAGCTTGTCTGGGGTGCCCGTGAGGCCATGACGCCGGATACGCTGCCCAAGCGGCTTCTGGTCATCGGTTCTGGTGCCATTGGCATCGAGTTTGCCTCTTTCTATCGTGATCTTGGCTGTGAGGTCACGATTGCTGAAGTGGCTGACCGTATCCTCATGACCGAGGATGCCGAGATCAGCGCACAGGCGCACAAGGCGTTCGAGAAGCGTGGCATGACCATCCATACGGGTGCGAAGGTTGGTCCGCTGAAGAAGGGGGCCAATGAGGTCTCCACCACGATCGAGACGGCAAAAGGCAAGGTTGACCTGACGGTGGATCGTGTGATCTGCGCCGTGGGCATCGTCGGTAACGTGGAAGACCTCGGCCTCGAGGGGACGAAGGTCAAGGTGGACCGTTCGCACATCCAGACGGACGAGTTCTGCCGCACGGGTGAGCCGGGCATCTATGCCATCGGTGACGTGGCGGCTCCGCCGTGGCTGGCCCACAAAGCAAGCCATGAAGGTGTGATCTGCGTCGAGAAGATCAGCGGACGCTCTCCGGAGCCTCTCCATGCTCGCAACATTCCGGGCTGCATCTATGCCCGTCCGCAGGTGGCTTCCGTGGGGCTGAGCGAGGAGAAGGCCAAGGCAGAGGGCTACAAGGTCCGTGTCGGGCGGTTCCCCTTCCTGGCCAACGGCAAGGCCGTGGCCATGGGTGAGCCTGAAGGCATGACCAAGACGGTCTTTGACGCCGAGACGGGCGAGCTGCTCGGTGCCCATATGATCGGCTCCGAAGTTACGGAGATGATCCAGGGGTATGTCATTGCCCGTACGGGCGAGCTGACCGATGCCGAGCTTATGGAAACGGTCTTCCCGCATCCGACCATCTCGGAGACGATGCACGAAGCCGTTCTTGCCGCTTATGAGGGTGCTCTGCACATCTGATTCATGGTCCAGCGTATCGTCATCAATCATCAGCGGGAGCGTATGGCGGCCATACGGCATCCTGAGAAGGCTCACCGGCCGGACAACCCCATCCAGAAGAAACCTTCATGGATCAGGGTGAAGGCTCCGGGGAGCAATCCCGTCTATGATGAGACAAGAGAGCTGATGCGCACGCATGGCCTGGCGACCGTCTGCGAGGAAGCAGCCTGCCCGAATATCGGGGAGTGCTGGTCCCAGCGCCATGCGACCATGATGATCATGGGTGAGATATGCACGAGGGCCTGTGCCTTCTGCAATGTCACGACGGGCCTTCCCAACCGGCTGGACCCTGATGAACCTGCCCATGTGGCGGAGGCTGTGGCCAAGCTGGGGCTGAAGCATGTGGTCATCACATCGGTGGACCGTGATGACCTGCCTGATGGCGGGGCGCAGCATTTTGCCGATGTGATCGCTGCCATCAGGGCTGCGTCGCCCGGTACGACCATAGAAATCCTGACACCCGATTTCCTGCGGAAGCCGGGTGCGCTGGAGGTGGTCGTGGAAGCCCGGCCGGATGTGTTCAACCACAATATCGAGACGGTGCCCCGGCTCTATCCGGGGATACGCCCGGGGGCCCGTTATTATCAGTCAGTCCGTCTTCTGGATGAGGCCAAGAAGCTTGATCCGTCCATCTTCACGAAGTCCGGCATGATGCTGGGGTTGGGTGAAGAGAAGATGGAGGTGGCGCAGGTGATGGATGATTTCCGGATTGCCGATGTCGATTTTCTGACACTGGGTCAGTATCTCCAACCCACTGTCAAACATGCGGCAGTGAAAGCCTTCGTCACGCCTGATGAATTTGCTGATTACGGTGCCATGGCCCGGGCGAAGGGGTTTCTTCAGGTCAGCTCGTCTCCGCTGACCCGGTCCTCCTATCATGCGGACCGGGACTTTGCCGAGCTGCGTGAGGCCCGGGAACGTCGTTTGAAAAAGGGTCAGGGCTGATGCCGACACACGCTGAACAGAGAGTGATTCCCTATTCTGCTGAGCAGCTTTTTGATCTGGTAGCTGATGTTGGCAAGTATCCCGAGTTTCTGCCCTGGTGCGTGCGATCGGTCGTTCGGTCACGTACGGAAGACGAGCTGCTGGCCGACCTGACAATCGGCTTCGGGCCGTTCAGGGAAAGCTATACGAGCCGTGTGCGGCTGGAGCGTCCCCATCGTATCGTCGTGGGGTATGAGCGTGGTCCTTTCAAACATCTCAAGAATGTCTGGACCTTCACACCGGAGGGGCAGGGCTGCCGTGTCGATTTCTTCGTGGATTTTGAGTTCCGGTCCCGCCTTCTGAGGAATGCCATCGGCATGGTCTTCAATGAGGGGGTCCGCTTGATGGTCAAGGCTTTTATTACCCGGGCCGGGGCAATCTATGGGCCTCCCGGAGGGAATGCAGGCTGACAGGACCAGCAGACGAAAGATCTGTTGCCCGGTCTGGATGGGGTGGACTTACAGACCTGTTTTTTATGTAATATTTCTTTTAGTGCTGTGTGGATTGTTTTGCAGAAGTATTCGTCCTACACTGCCCCCATCGTCACATGGAAGGACGATTGAGGAGGATTTTATGAAGAAACTGTCTCTCTCTGCTGTCGCTCTGATCGGCCTGACAGCTGCTGCTGCTCCGGCTTTTGCTGCTGATGCCCATCATGCTCGCCATCACCATCATCATGGCAAGAAGTGCAACATGAAGCATGGCCAGAAGAAGGAAGACGGCAAGGCTCCGCAGGCTACTGAAGATCTGAACGCATCTTCCCTGCAGAAGTCCCAGCCTGCTGCTCCGGCTCTGGAAGCCACTCCGGCCCAGCCTGCTGCTCCGGCTCCGGAAGCTGCTCCGGCCAACTGATCCAGGCCTGTTTCTGGCAGTGGAAAAGCGGTCCCGTCTGGGACCGCTTTTTTTTATGATTCGTCCCTAAAAGATCAATGGGTCAGGAGAAGTGCATAAAGGGACATGTCTGTCATGATGTGCTCGATATAAACCCGTGTTTCCTTATAGGGGATGAGGAGAATCCAGCGCAGCAGACTGTCTTCATCTTCAAGTGTTGGAGACGTGGGGCTGCCTATTTCGTCCTGCCACCGCCTGGAGCGGCCAGGCCCGGCATTGTAGGCGGCCAGTGCGTAGGGCAAAACCTGACCGAACTGGGCCTGAAGGTCCTCCATGAAAAGGCTGCCGATCGTCGTGTTGATGTTGGGGTCCAGCAGGTCGGCAGGGGATGTCAGCTGATACGGTAGAGCATGGCGTTTTGTTGTCCGGATGGCTGTTGGCAGGAGAAGCTGCGTGAGGCCAAGTGCATGGCGGGGGCTGACGGCGTATTCATCCATGCTGCTTTCCTGGCGGATCAGGGCTGGCATGAGGCTCTGGGGCAGGGAAGTGGGAACCATGACACGGGGTGACGGATAGCCTCCCGGATAGAAGGCGATACCCTGCCGGGCCAGCTGTCGGGCCACGAGGATGGCGGGCTTGGGCAGGCCAAGTCTGGTTGAAAGGCGTGCTATGGCTGGCTGTCCCGCCCGGTCATCCTGTGTCCTGCCCTGAAGATAGGTCAGGAACAGGGTAGCATTCTGGTTGTCACCAGCCTGTTGCAGCCGTGTTGCTGCCGCCATCAGATCAGGTCGTGGCGACTTTCCTGCTGGTGGCATGGGGGGCAGAGCAGCCAGTTGCTGTTTCAGCAGTGCGAGGAAACGCATGTCCCGGTTGGTGGCCGAGAGAAATGCTGTGTGCGTCAATCGTGCCAGAGCCATTTGGCCGTAAAAGGTGGTCGGCAGGGCTGCTGCTTTCCTGAAGAGTGGTCCGGCCTGGTCCGGGTGCTGGCTTTCCAGACTTCGGGCCTGCCAGTAGAGCCCTGCGGCCCGGTGGTTCAGGTCTGTTTCTGCTGCCAGCGCCTTGAAATGTGGCGCAGCCCGGTTGGGGTCATGCAGCAGCATGAGGGCGATATATCCGGCCATCATGTGGCTGTCTTCGGTCTGGCTGGAGGCAGGTATGGTGTCCAGCAGGGCAAAACCCGTCAATGCGGCATCATGTCTGCCGGAGCGTAACAGGGCCCGGACAAAATTTGTACGTTCGTCCTGCCATTGTGTGACCGTCGGCAGGGAGAGGGCACCGACGGACGTTGTGGGAAGCGGTTGCTGCCAGAGCTGGATGGCTTCATCCAGCCGGTCGTGAAGGCGCAGATATTTCAGTCGATAATAAACCAGCATGGCATCGCTGGAGGCATCCGTATTCTGGAAGGCAGCATCGGCGTCAGCCGTGGCAAAACGGTTGGCCAGCCGTGCTGTGAGGACAGGACGCAGAGCAGGAGGTGTTCGTCGAAGCTGCTCCCTGGCAAGGGTGACCGGGCCGTTGCGTTCCAGCCGCTCGTAGCGTTTCAGTTCATCATCGGCTGTCAGATGGGCTGAAAAACGGGTAAGGAAAAGCCCCTGTTCTGTCGGACCCATGTCTGTTTCCCGCCAGAGCCGACGTGCCTGGGTTGGGAGGTCCGGCAGAAAGGAGGCACAGGCGGCGAGAAGATCACTGCGCATGATGGGGAAGGCAGGACACAGGGCCTGACGTGCCTGCGCCGACGTTTCCATCAGCATGGCCCGTTCATACCGGCTTTCGATGCGTTTCTGCAACGGCCAGGCGGGTTGCTGGCGGAGAAAAGCCGCATAACGCTGGGCTGGGTAGGCCGTGCCTCCCGGGGCCGTCAGCGCTTTCCATTCATCCAGCCGGGATGGAGACGACGCGGATGGAACAGAAGGGGAAAGGCCGAGCTCTGCTTCCAGTGATCTGGAAGTGTCGCCCCATGCTGTCACGGTTGGAGCAGAACAGGCGAGGGCCAGAACGCATCGGAGGATTGTCCGCCCCGGTCTGCCTGGCGGTTTAATGGACGTTCGGAAAGCGGATATCATGATAGCCTTGGTAAAGAAGGTGCAGGCTGAGGCCGAGCATGATCAGGACGCCAACCCAGCCCAGCCAGCGCATCCGCAACAGGAGGGTGGGCGTATGGATGACGCCGACCGTGATGATCACGAGGGAAATGACGAGCCCGACAATGAGGATGATGTGGTGATGGATGGACATACAGGCGATGGCGAGAATATTGTCCAATCCGAGGGCGAGGTCCGCAATGATGATCTTGGGAATGGCCTCGGCCAGGCTGGTTGAGTGGCTGCTTGTCTCTTCCGGGACGGGGGACGTGAGGGCACGGTACAGTGTCCAGCTTGTCCAGAACAGCAGAACGCTGGCTATAAGTTTCGTGTAGGAAAAAATGAGGAGATCACTGAGGATCAGGGTCAGCCCGATCCTGAGAAATGCAGCCAGAGCCGTGCCGAAGATCAGAGCCTGCCGCCTGTAGCGCCGTATTTCTGCCTGTGTCTCGGAGGACTGGAAATTCTCATCGGTTCCGGTTGGTCTGATGCTGTCTATGATCCTCTTGAGGATGATCACGTTATAGCCGCTGAGGGCCAGATTCAGGAGGATGGTCAGACAGACCATCACGATGAAATGGAAAAGAGACATGATCACACGATCGTATTTGCAGTGTCCGGCCTGCCTTTGTCGGCCCTCCATTATAGCCAGAAATCTTTTCTGATGCAGTAAAATGATTTCTCCGGAGAAGATTGATAAAGACGGTTCTGCTTCCCTTCCTGTAAAAGCCGGTCTCTTTTCGCTGTCGGCTCTGGCAAGAGGGTACTGTTTGGGGTAAGCAGGGCTGGATTGCTTTTTCTGCAGGAGTTACGTCATGGTTCCCCGCTATTCGCGTCCTCGGATGACGGCCATCTGGTCACCGGTCAACCGTTACCGCATCTGGTTCGAGATTGAGGCTCTGGCCTGTGAGGCGCTTGCCAAGAGAGGGGAGATTCCGGAAGAAGCTGCCAGGATCATCCGCACGAAGGGTGATGAGGCCATGGCGGCCTTCTCCGAGGCTGATGTGGCCCGGATTGATGAGATTGAAGCCGAAACCCGCCATGACGTCATCGCCTTCCTGACATGGCTGGCAGAAAAGGTCGGACCGGAGAGCCGTTTTGTCCACATGGGCATGACATCTTCTGATGTCCTGGATACCTGTTTAGCCGTGCAGCTGACGCAGGCAGCCGATATTCTCCTGGAGGACATGGACATCCTTCTGGCTGCACTGAAGAAGCGTGCCCATGAGCACAAACATACCGTCACCATCGGGCGCAGTCACGGCATCCATGCTGAACCGATGAGCTTCGGTCAGAAGCTGGCCGGGCATTATGCCGAGTTTGCCCGCAACCGTCGCCGTCTTGAGGTGGCCCGTGAGGAAATCGCCGTCTGTGCCATTTCCGGTGCTGTGGGTACCTATGCCCATATCTCTCCCGAGGTGGAAGAATATGTGGCCAATCACCTGGGGCTGAAGGCGGAGGCCGTCTCCACGCAGGTGATCCCCCGTGACCGTCATGCGGCTTTCTTCTGCGCTCTGGGCGTGATCGCCAGCGGGATCGAGCGTCTGGCAACGGAAGTACGGCATCTCCAGCGCTCTGAGGTGCGTGAGGCAGAAGAATTCTTCCATGCCGGGCAGAAGGGCAGCTCGGCCATGCCCCACAAGCGGAACCCGGTCCTGTCCGAAAACCTGACGGGCCTGGCCCGTCTCATCCGCTCTTATGTCACTCCGGCGCTGGAGAATGTGGCCCTGTGGCACGAGCGTGACATCAGCCATTCCTCTGTGGAGCGGAACATCTGCCCGGATGGGACGGTCACGCTGGACTTCGCCCTGGCCCGCCTGTCCGGGATGATGGAGAAACTGGTGGTCTATCCAGACCAGATGCTTGCCAATGTGGAAAGCCTTGGTGGCGTGGTCCATTCTGGCGAGGTGCTGCTGGTTCTGGCCCGTGCTGGCATTTCCCGGGAGGATGCCTACCGGATCGTCCAGCGTGCCGCCATGGCAACATGGACGAAGCTCGGTACGCCAGAAGGCCGGACATTCCGTGAAAATCTGGAGGCTGATCCCGAGGTGGCCGGACGGGTCGAGAAGGCCGTGCTTGATGATGCTCTGGATCCCGCACGGCATCTCCGTGCAGTGGACCAGATATTTGCCCGCGTTTTTGGCTGAACAGCAGGGCCGGAGCTGCCGGCCTGATCTCAGGCTCGTCTAAGGGCGTCCAGCTGTGCTAGGCTGCCCGGACGACCTGTAGGTGCATCGATTAAGGATTGAATGACATGGCTCGCCGTCGTCAGATTTATGAGGGAAAAGCCAAGATCATTTTTGAAGGGCCGGAGCCGGGAACGGTCGTCCAGTACTTCAAGGATGATGCAACGGCAGGCAATGGGGCCAAGAGTGGCGTCATTACGGGCAAGGGTGTTCTCAACAACCGGATCAGCGAATATCTGATGCAGCGTCTGGGGGAGCTGGGCATTCCCACCCACTTCATCCGCAGCCTGAACATGCGCGAACAGCTGGTGCGGGAGGTGGAGATCATTCCGCTGGAGGTCGTGGTCCGCAATGTTGTGGCGGGGTCCCTTTCCAAGCGTTTTGCCCTGCCTGAAGGTGAGCGTCTGTCCCGGACCCTTGTGGAATATTATTACAAGAATGATGCGCTGAATGACCCGCTGGTTTCCGAAGAGCATATTGCCACATTCGGCTGGGCGCATCCGCAGGAGCTTGAGGAAATCCAGAGCCTCGCCCTGCGGGTGAACGACTTCCTGTGCGGCCTGTTTACGGGTGTCGGGATCACGTTGATTGATTTCAAGCTGGAGTTCGGTCGTCTCTGGCAGGGGGACGAGATGAGGATAGTCCTGGCTGACGAGATTTCACCAGACAATTGTCGTCTGTGGGACAGCCGGACACAGGAGAAGATGGACAAGGACAGGTTCCGTCGGGACATGGGTGGCGTCGGTGAGGCCTATCAGGAAGTGGCACGTCGTCTGGGTATCCTTCCGGAACATGGCCAGGCTGAAAGCGTAGCTGCGGAGAGTGTGTGATGAAGGTTAGGGTGTTTGTTTCTCTGAAGGACGGTGTGCTGGATCCGCAGGGCAAGGCAGTAGAGCATGCGTTGCATTCTCTCGGGTTCGAGGGGGCATCTGATGTGCGGATCAGCCGTGTGGTGGATCTGTGCGTGAAGACTGACAGTGCAGAGGCGGCCAAGGAGAAGGGAGCTGAAATGGCTCGTGCTCTTCTGGCCAATGAGGTGATTGAGGATTTTCGGGTAGAGGTGGTTGGATGAAAAAGTCTGTTCGGCAGACAGGGCTTGCCCTGTTTTTCAGCATGGCATGCGTGTTCTTGGGGACTGCGGCTCACGCTCAGCGTATTTCATCTCTTTCAGGTGCTGAGCTGGAAAAGTTCTGCCAGAAAGAGTCCAAGCGGGCTGCCTGCGGGTCCTATCTGGCCGGTGTGGTCGATGGTGCTGCCTGGTCGCAGAGTTTTGGGGCTCTGGTCGGGGCACGCCCTGCGACGGCTTTCTGTCTGCCTGCGGGGATCAAGGGTATTCAGGTCCGGTCGCTTGTTGTCGGCTGGTTGGCTGGTCATGATGGCGTGGCCGCCCAGCCTGCCGGACGGGCCGTCTATCAGGCCCTTCATGCCAACTATGCCTGCCCTACGGGCATGGCCGGCATGTATGTTGAACAGAGGGCTGAAGCGCAGAATATTTCCTCCCTGCCGGGACGTGGCCTCGTCTCCATGTGCACGCATGAGAGTGGCCTGCTCGCCTGTGACGGCTATCTGGCCGGAACGATGGACAGTGAGGTCTGGGCCCGCAATTATTCCACGGTCGAGGGAGTCCATACACCGGTGGCTTTCTGTGTCCCGAAGGAAATCCGGGGAGCCCAGCTCCGGGCTTTGGTTGTCGGGTGGTATGCTGGTCATGAAGATGCCATGAACGAACCCGCCGGGCGTGGCATCTACCGGGCCCTGCATGACAACTATCCGTGCTCTTCCACGATACGGCCCATCGCCTCGGCACCAGCGGCTCAGTAGAGGACAGTAGACAGTCAATGAAAACAGGTATCGTCGTTTTTCCGGGCACCAATCGGGAGCGCGACATGGCTCAGGCCTTCCGGGTGGTATCCGGCCGGACACCTCAGATGCTCTGGCATCAGCAGGACAGTGTCGAAGGGTTTGACCTGATCGTCCTCCCCGGTGGGTTCAGCTTTGGGGATTATCTCCGCAGCGGTGCCATGGGGGCTCATTCACCGATCATGAAAGCCGTGCGCCAGTTCGCCGAGAAGGGTGGTTATGTCCTTGGTGTCTGCAATGGTTTCCAGATTCTGACGGAAGCTCAGATGTTGCCGGGGGCGCTCCTGCGTAATGCGGGGATGCGCTTCCTCTCGCAGGACTGTCACCTGAAGGTCGAAGGCCGTGACAGCATCTTCACGTCTGGCTGGAAGCATGGTGATGTTTTCCGTGCACCCATGGCCCATGGGGACGGCAACTACACGGCTGCGCCAGACGTGTTGGACCGTCTGGAGGGAGAAGGCCGTGTCGCTTTCCGTTACTGCACCGCAGAGGGGCAGGTGAAGGACGGGGACGAGCACGTAAACATGAATGGCAGTGCCCGGTCCATTGCCGGTGTGCTGAGTGAGAACCGCCGTGTCTGTGGTCTCATGCCGCACCCTGAAAATCTGACAGAGGAGATCCTTGGCGGCACGGACGGCTTGCCGCTCTTTAACGGGATCATGGAGGCACTGGGCTGATGACAGCAGCACCTGTTGATATCGAGCTTGCACGTTCTTTCGGCCTGAAAGATGACGAATATGAGACGGTGCTGAACATCATGGGACGGACGCCGAGCCTGACAGAGCTTGGCATTTTCTCCGTCATGTGGTCGGAGCACTGTTCCTACAAGTCATCCCGTCTTCACCTCAAGACATTGCCCACCAAGGCTCCATGGGTCATCCACGGTCCGGGTGAGAATGCCGGTGTGATTGATATTGGAGAAGGCTTGGCCGCCGTCTTCAAGATGGAAAGTCACAATCATCCGTCATTCATTGAACCCTATCAGGGAGCCGCAACGGGTGTTGGTGGTATCCTGCGTGATGTGTTCACCATGGGTGCCCGCCCCATAGCCAACCTGAATGCCCTGCGCTTTGGTGATGCCTCCCACAAGGATACCAAGCGTGTGGTGGATGGTGTCGTGCGCGGTATTGGTGGCTATGGCAACTGCATGGGGGTACCGACTGTTGGCGGTGAGGTGAACTTCCATTCTTCCTATAACTGCAATCCGCTGGTCAATGCGATGACGGTCGGGATTGCCCGGCAGGACCGTATCTTTCTTTCAGCTGCGGCAGGTGTAGGTAATCCGGTTGTTTATGTCGGCTCCAAGACGGGGCGTGACGGGATTCATGGTGCCACCATGTCTTCAGCGGAGTTTGATTCCGAATCAAGCTCCAAACGTCCGACCGTGCAGGTGGGGGACCCCTTCACCGAGAAACTTCTGCTGGAGGCGTGTCTGGAGCTGATGGCCACCGATGCGGTGATTTCCATTCAGGACATGGGGGCAGCGGGCCTGACTTCATCTGCCGTGGAAATGGCCAGCAAGGGTGGTGTCGGGATTGATCTGGAGCTGGATCATGTCCCGCAGCGTGAGCCCAACATGCATGCCTATGAGATGATGCTTTCCGAGAGTCAGGAACGCATGCTCATGGTGCTGCGTCCTGACAGAACGGAAGAAGCTCGCCGGATTTTCGAGAAGTGGGAACTGGATTTTGCCATTGTCGGAAAGCTGACTGACAGTGGACGCATCATCGTGCGGCATAATGGAAAGGTTGAGGCGGATATTCCTCTCGGTCCGCTGGCCGATGAGGCTCCGATCTATGACCGGCCTACGGTGGTGTATGAACGGCAGCCTGCTCTGGTGGCGCCTGCTGATCCATGTGGAATAGAGGCAGGACTCTGCCGCCTTCTGGCGGGTGCCAATGGGGCCTCCCGTGCATGGATATGGAACCAGTATGACAGCGGCGTGGGCGGGCAGACTGTCCAGCGTCCCGGTGGGGCTGATGCGGCCATCGTCCGGGTGGAAGGGACTGACCGTGCTCTCGCCATGACGACCGATTGTACACCACGGTACGGTCAGGCTGATCCGTATGTTGGGGGAGCTCAGGCCGTGCTGGAAGTGTGGCGGAACCTGACAGCCACAGGTGCCACACCATTGGCCATGACGGACAATCTCAATTTTGCCAGCCCGGAAAATCCACGTATCATGGCGCAGTTCGTCGAGGCTGTGAAAGGGATTGGCGATGCGGGGCGTGCTCTGGACTTCCCGGTCGTCAGCGGCAATGTCTCCCTGTATAATGAGACCCGTGGTGATGATGGTTCGGTGACGGCCATTCAGCCAGCTCCTGTGATTGGTGGTGTCGGTGTTCTGGATGATGTCCGGAAGGCCGTTGGTCTGGCCATGCCGCAGGACGGTGAGCTTCTTCTGGTTGGTGAGACCAGGGGGGAGCTGGGTCAGTCCATCTGGCTGAAGGAAATCCTGGGTCGTGAGGAAGGAGCCCCGCCGGCTGTTGATTTTACGGCAGAGCGGCGCAATGGCGACTTCGTGCGTGAGCAGATCCAGAAAGGTCTTGTCGACGCCTGTCATGATGTGTCAGACGGCGGCCTGATCGTTGCTTTGGCTGAGATGGCCATGGCAGGTGACAGGGGATGCATCCTTGAAAAAGGACCGGCCGGACTGGCGGAGCATGTCTACTGGTTTGCTGAGGATCAGGCCCGGTATGTATTGGCCACGAAGCAGGCTGATGCAGTGCTGGAGGCTGCACAGGCGGCTGGTGTACCGGTATCCCGCTTGGGCCGTATCGGCGGTGATGTGTTGAAGCTTGATGGCGTCATGGCGGTATCGGTTGAACATCTCCGTAAGCAGCATGCCTCTTTCTTCCCCCGTTTCATGGGGCAGAAAGAGGAGGATGCTCCGGTCGTGCATCTGGATGAAATATCCTGAGGAAACGAAGAGTAAGGAGGCTTCGGCCATGATGACAGCAGAAGAGATAGAGAAGACCCTCCGGGCTGCTTTTCCTGATGCCGAGATTGTGGTTGAAGACCTCGCAGGTGATGGCGACCATTTTGCCTGTGAGGTCGTCAGCGAGGCATTTCGTGGTGTGCCACGGGTAAAGCAGCACAAGCTGGTTTATGAAGCTTTCGGGGACCGTGTCGGAACAGAGCTTCATGCTCTGGCCGTCAAGACACGTATTCCTGGTTGATCGAGAGGACATGATCAAATGAATGAGGCTGTTTTTCAGACCATCCAGTCCCTGGTGGACAAGAATCCCGTCATGCTCTTCATGAAGGGCGACAAGCAGTTTCCGCAATGTGGGTTCTCTGCTCGTGTTGTGCAGATTCTTACCCATGTGGGTGTGGATTTTGAAACGGAGAATGTGCTGGAAAGTCCGGAGATGCGTCAGGGTATCAAGGATTTTTCCCAGTGGCCGACAATTCCACAGCTTTATGTGAAGGGTGAGTTCATTGGCGGGTGTGACATCGTGACGGACATGTACCAGAGCGGTGAGCTGGAGAGCCTTCTGGCAGAGAAGGGCCTGCTGAAAAACGGGGACTGATTTCAGAGCAGGATGGTCCTCATTAAATAAAGGTCAGCGTAGGCTTCCAACGTTGCTTTCTTCATCCTGTTGTGATTAGAGTTGCCCATTATTTGTAGAATGAGGTCCATCCCTGTTGTAGCGGCTTGGGGTAAAGGTGGAGGGTTGATGACATGGTGAAATCCCTTAAGGGAGGGGTTCTTTTTGGGCTTCTGGGGTTTGTGGGGCTGGCCTCTGCTCCTTCTGCCCATGCAGATCGTATCCTGACAGAGCATGAGGCGAGCAAGCTGACATTCAGTGCGCTCATCGCCCCGCCATCGGCCTTTCATCATGTGACGGTTGCCCGTCGGGCAGCGTTCCATGCACGTGGCGCTGTGCCGACCCGTCTGGCCGCTTCACATTATCATCGGGCTGTTGCTGTCCGGACCGTGGCTTTCCATGGCCATGTTGTCAGCAGGCATCAGCGGAATACGCATCATCGCCGCGGGTGAGCCTGTCTCCCTGTGAGCATGAAAATGGGAAACCCCGCAGGCTGAATTGGCCTTTGTGGGGTTTCTTTTTGTTCGGATGAAGTGGTCAGTATAGACGGAGGGCATCCTCTATCTGTTCAATGCGTCCCGTCTTATCGATGACCAGCACATCCAGCCGGGTATTGGGGCGCTGCCAGTCTGGTCTTGTCTCGAGAATGAAGGCAAAAGCCCGGAGCAGGCGTTGGCTCTGTTGGGGCGAAAGAGCGTACCGGGCTTCGCTCAGGGTTGTGCGTTGCTTGACCTCAATGGCAAGAAGCCACTCATCATTGGCGACAAGGAGGTCGATTTCTCCGCAGGGAGTTCGTAGCCTTCTTGCCAAGGGGGTATACCCTTGTCTGGCCAGAAATTCTGCAGCAGCATCTTCAGCCTGTTTACCTGCCTGATAGGCCAAGCTACCCCGCTTCCTGCGGTGAGGAGGCGGGGTGAGAGAAGATGGTTTAGCGGGCACGCAGCAGACGGGCTGCTTCGACAGCAAAATAGGTGAGGATGCCGTGGCAGCCGGCACGACGGAAGGCCATGAGACTTTCCAGAATGGTCTTCTCACGGTCCAGCCAGCCATTCTCAATGGCGGCCATGATCATGGAATATTCACCGGAGACCTGGTAGGCGAATGTCGGTGCGGCAAAACTGTCACGCACCCGGCGGATGATGTCCAGATAAGGCATCCCTGGTTTGACCATGATCATGTCGGCCCCTTCTGCAAGGTCCATGGCAACTTCGCGCAGGGCTTCATCACTATTGGCGGGGTCCATCTGGTAGCTTTTCTTGTCTCCGCCGAGCAGGGCATCGGAGCCCAGAGCGTTGCGGAACGGACCGTAGAATGCAGATGCATACTTGGCTGCATAGGCCATGATGCGGGTTGTCTGGTACCCATTTTCATCCAGCGTGGAGCGGATGGCCCGGACGCGCCCATCCATCATGTCGGAGGGAGCAATGATGTCGATGCCGGCCTCTGCCTGGTTGAGGGCCTGTTTGCGAAGAACCTCAACGGACTCATCATTCAGAATCTGTCCATCCCGTACTAGGCCATCATGCCCGTGGGAGGTGTAGGGGTCCAGAGCCACATCCCCGACGAGAGCAAGCCCGGGATAGGCGGCTTTCAGTATCCGGGCAGCACGGCACATCAGGTTGCTGGGGTTCAGGGCTTCCGTTCCCATCTCGTCACGTTTTTCCATGGGCGTGACGGGGAAGAGAGCGACAGCTGGTATGCCCAGCTCGACAGCAGGGCGGACATGCTCCGCTAGCAGATCGAGACTCACACGTTCCACGCCCGGCATGGCCTGTACTTTCTGACGCTGTTTTTCGCCCTCACAGACAAAAATTGGCCAGATCAGATTATCGACATGCAGGTGTGTTTCGCTGACAAGGCGGCGTGTGGCGTCATCGTGACGATTGCGACGCAGGCGGGTGTGGGGAAAAGAATGTATCATCATGCAGGCATGATGCCTGTTGAAATCCCGTATGACCAGACCCCTTAAAAAAAGCCACCCTCGCAGGAGGGTGGCTTCATGGAGGAGATGGTGGCTTTCAGTGGTGTGTATGTTTGAGGCGGCTGCGGTGCAGACCATAAACGGCGTAGATTCCAAGGCCGACCAGGAGCCAGAGGGCCAGCCTGATCCATGTCATGATGTCCATGGAAAGCATGACGGTTCCGCAGGACAGGATACCGAGGATGGGGACGAGGAATGGCCCCCCCGGTGTCTTGAAGCGACGCACTGCATTCGGTTGACGGAGGCGCAGGACCATTACACCGAAACAGACAATGATGAAGGCGAGCAGTGTCCCGATGGAGGTCATCTTGCCAAGGATGTCGATGGGCAGGCAGGCTGCCAGAATGCTCGCCACCACGGCTGTGATGATATGTGAGGACCACGGTGTCCGGCTGCGTCTGTTCAGGGTTTCGAAGAGGGAGGGAAGAAGGCCGTCTCTGGCCATGGAGAGACAGATGCGGCTTTGGCCCATGAGCAGCCCATAGATGACGGAGATATACCCCAAGGCTATGCCGAAGGTTATCAGGGCAGAGAACCAGGGGATATGCAGGCTGTGCAGGACCGTGGCGACCGGGTTGGGGTCATGCAGCATGGCCCGGTAATTGACGACACCGACAATCACGAAGGAAAAAATGGCGTAGATGACAGCGGCCAGCACCAGGCTGCCCAATACGCTCAGGGGGATGTTGCGCTGGGGGTTGTGGCTGTCCTGCGCCGCTGTGGAGACAATATCAAAACCGATATAGGCGAAGAAAATGAGCCCCGCAGCCCGCATCACGCCACTTGCGCCGAACTGTCCGAACTGCCCTGTATTGGCCGGAATGAAAGGGTGCAGGTTGGCAGCGCTGATGTGTGGCAGGCAGATGACCGTCACGCTTCCGATAATCAGCAGCTTGAGAGCCACGATGGCCATGTTGATCTTGCTGGAGCCCCTGGTGCCACACATCAGCAGGCAGGTGACGGCGCAGATGATGAAGACGGCAGGAGCATTGAACCAGGCGCGGACGAACTGCCCGTCCGACGTCATGATGGAGGCACCGGTAGGGGCCAGCAGGCGGGGATCCAGCGAAATGCCGATTTCATGCATCAGGCTGGCAAAATAGCCTGACCAGCTGGCTGCTACCGTGGAAGCGTTTACTGTATATTCCAGGATAAGATCCCAGCCGATGATCCAGGCGATACCTTCCCCCATGGAGGTATAGGCGTAGGTGTAGGCGGACCCGGCCTCGGGAATCATTCCGGCGAGTTCGGCATAGCAGAGACCGGCAAAAGCGCAGGCGATGGCGGCGATCATGAAGGAAAGCGTCACGGCAGGGCCGGCATACTGCCCTGCGGCCACGCCCGTCATGGAGAACAGGCCAGCACCGACAGTGACACCAACACCCAGGGCAATCAGCTGCCACGGCCCCAGTACACGATGTAGCCCTGTTTCGGGGGCTGCCGCCTGGGATATTGGTTTGGTACGCCAGAAAGGCCGTCTCATGTACTTTGCTCCACGATGTTTCGGTGTCGTCCAGAACAGGAGGACGGCCGTTCAGCCGTTCGTCCTGAGATGACTGTGCCGTATGCTATAAGCGAAATAGATGACAGCACCAATGACCAACCAGATAATTAGACGCATCCATGTGATCAGGCTCATGGAGAGCATGACACTGCCGCAGGAGATGATGCCCAGGCAGGGGATCAGAAGCGGCCCTCCGGGCAGGCGAAAGGTGCGGGGCGCATCGGGAGATGTGAAACGCAGGGCGATGACACCTGCGCAGACAATCACGAAGGCTGTCAGGGTTCCGATGGATGCCATGTTGGCCAGCACATTGATGGGCAGGCAGCAGGCCAGTACGCCACTGACAAGGAAGCTGAGCATGTGGCTGGGCACCGGCGTATGGCTTTTCGGGTGCATCCGGCGGAAGAAGGTGGGCAGCAGGCCATCCTGGGACATGCTCATCAGGATGCGGCTCTGGCCCATCAGCAGGCCATAGACGACAGACACATAGCCCAGACAGATGCCGCCTTTGATGAGCAGGCTGAGCCACGGGATGTTGACGACATCCATGACGGTAGCCACGGGGCTGGGGTCATGGGCGAAGTGGTGGTAGTCCACCACGCCAACCAGCACGGCCGATACGATGACATAGACGGTTGCACAGATGATCTGGCTGCCCAGGATGGCGAAGGGCATGGAACGCTGGGGGTTCTTTGTGTCCTGCGCCGCCGTGGAGACGATGTCGAACCCGATATAGGCGAGAAAGGCCATCCCGGCTGCCCGCATGACACCACTGAAGCCAAAATCCCCATAATGTCCTCCGTTGGGGGGAATGAAGGGATGAAAATGTGCCAGTTGGACATAGGGGATGCAGGCAATGGTCAGGCCGACCAGCACGCAGATTTTGATGCCCACGATGAGCGCATTCATCCAGGAGGATTCTTTCATGCCCCGTGTCAGCATGATGGTGACCAGCCAGAGGATGAACAGGCAGGGAGCATTGAACCACGCATGGGCCTTGTGGCCGTCGGGCAGTTCAACCAGCGTCATGGGCGGGTTCAGGAGCCGTGGATCGATGACAATGCCCCAATCCCGGAGGAAGGAGGTCATGTAGCCGGACCAGCTGGAGGCGACGGCCGCCGTGCTGACGGTATATTCAAGGATCAGGTCCCACCCGATGACCCAGGCAACGAATTCACCGAGGGCGGCATAGGCGTAGGAGTAGGCCGATCCGCCAGAGGGGATCATGCCTGCCAGTTCGGCATAGCAGAGACCGGCAAAGCTGGCGGCAACCGCAGCGATGAGGAAGGCGAGCGGAATGGCCGGGCCGGCATAAAGTCCTGCTGCCACACCTGTGAGGGAAAAAAGACCGGCCCCTATGGTTACACCCACTCCAATGGCGATGAGCTGCCACGTCCCGAAGATGCGCTTCAGTCCGGTGGATGGAGGAGTGGAAGAGGTGATGGCCTTTTTGCGCCACAGGGATGACATCATGGGGAAGAAGATCTCATGTCCGGTCGTTTCTGGTCTGCCCCGGATGCGGTATCCTTTGCGGGGAACCGCATCCAGGGTGATCTCTCTTCTATGGAAGAATATTATAAATTTACACCCTGTTTTGTAGAATTATTGCGTAGTCTACTTTTCCTGATGCCATAAGCGAAATAGACGCAGAAGCCGACTGCCAGCCAGAGGATCAGACGCATCCATGTGAGCGGGCTCATGGATCCCATGACGATCCCGCAGGAAATGATCCCCAGCAGGGGCACGGCGAACGGCCCGCCCGGCACCTGGAAGCTGCGTGGTGCCTCCGGTGCCCGGAAGCGCAGGGCCGTCACGCCGGCACAGACGATGACGAAGGCGAGCAGGGTGCCGATGGAGGTCATCTCCCCCAACGTGGCGATGGGGACGCAGCCCGTCAGCACGGCGGCCGTTGCCGCAGTGATGATATGGGCTGTCCAGGGTGTGCTGGTGCCTTTGTGCAGTCTGGCAAGGAAGGGGGGCAGAAGGCCGTCATCGGCCATGTTCATGGCAATCCGGCTCTGCCCGATGAGCAGGCCGAACAGCACGGAGATGAAACCGAAGGTGATGCCGATTTTCACCAGCACGGCCATCCATGGCATATGAATCTTGTCCATGGCCGTGGCAACGGGGCTGGGGTCATGGGCGAGGGCACGATAGTCCACCACACCAAGAAGGATGGTGGAGAAAACGACATAGATGACAGCACAGGTCAGCAGGCTCCCCAGAATGCCGATCGGCATGTTGCGCTGGGGGTTCTTCGTGTCCTGTGCGGCGGTGGACACAATGTCGATGCCCACATAGGCAAAAAAGGCCATGCCAGCAGCCCGCATGATGCCGCTGATCCCGAATTCTCCGAATTTCCCCGTATTGGCCGGGATGAAGGGGTGGAAATTGCTGGTATCGACAAAAGGCGTGCAAACGATGATCAGGCCGACGATGACGAGAATCTTTACCAGCACGACCAGCGAGTTGAGACGGACGGAGAAGTTTGTGCCCCGCATCAGCATCAGGGTGATGATGAAGAGAAGCAACATTCCCGGTGCGTTGCACCACGCATGGGCGGTGTGACCATCCGGCATGACGACATCCGTCATTGGTGGTGCAAGCAGTCTCGGGTCAATGATGAGGTTCCATCCCTTCAGCAGGGAGGCGATGTAGCCCGAAGCACTGGAGGCGACGGCCGCCGCCCCGACCGTATATTCCAGAATCAGGTCCCAGCCGATGATCCAGGCGACAATTTCACCCAGTCCGGCGTAGGCGTAGGCATAGGCGGACCCGCCGGAGGGCAGCATCCCGGCCAGCTCGGCATAGCAGAGCCCAGCGAAGCTGGCGGCGATGGCGGCGATGAGGAAAGAGATGATGACTGCCGGGCCGGCATTCTGTCCGGCAGCAACGCCTGTAAGGGAAAAGAGACCCGTGCCAACGGTGACGCCAACACCCATGGCGATGAGACGCCAGGGGCCGAACACCCTTTTCAGTCCACTGTTCTGACTTTCTGGAGGGGGGACTTGTTTGGTCTGCCAGAAGGGCAAGGTCATTGGTGGGTCTCTCGCATTTTTTAAACGTAATTAACCTGCAACGATAGACGCGCTTAGCTCTCGCGCCTATAGAAAGAAAAGAGTTTTTTTGCGGGAGATGGATGACAATGTCCAAAAGCACCAATCAGGCCGGTCTGCATTCTTTCTTTCATGCCCCCCTCAAGGAGAGGGATCATGAAGTCAGTGCGTTCCTGAATGCCGAGCTTGAACGCCAGCAGGATGGCATCGAGCTGATCGCTTCTGAGAACATGGCGTCTTTCGCCGTAATGGAGGCTCAGGGGTCCGTCCTGACCAACAAATATGCCGAGGGTCTGCCGGGTCGCCGCTATTATGGTGGCTGCGTTGATGTGGACAAGGTCGAGAATCTTGCCATCGACCGTCTGAAGAAACTTTTCGGTGCTGAATTCGTCAATGTCCAGCCCCATTCCGGTGCCAACGCCAATCAGGCGGCCTTCATGGCACTGGCAAAGCCGGGTGACACCATCCTCGGCATGAGCCTTGCCGCCGGTGGCCACCTGACCCACGGTGCAGCCCCGAACTATTCCGGCAAATGGTTCAAGGCTGTGCAGTACGGTGTGCGTGGCGAGGACGGCCTGCTCGATTACGAGGAGATGGAGCGTCTGGCCCGTGAGCACAAACCCCGCATCATCGTGGCGGGCAGCTCGGCCTATCCCCGCGTGATCGACTTCCCCCGTTTCCGCAAGATTGCTGATGAGGTCGGTGCCTATCTGATGGTGGACATGGCCCATTTCGCCGGGCTTGTGGCGGCTGGCCTCTATCCCAGCCCGGTTCCTCACGCTGATATCACGACTTCCACGACACACAAGACGCTGCGTGGCCCCCGTGGCGGCATCATCATGACCAACGATGCGGAGATCGCCAAGAAGATCAACTCTGCGGTGTTCCCTGGTCTCCAGGGTGGCCCATTGATGCACGTCATCGCCGGTAAGGCTGTAGCTTTCGGTGAGGCCCTGCAGGGTGAGTTCAAGGAATATCAGCAGCGTGTGCAGGCAAATGCCCGTGCGCTGGCTGACGAGCTGCTGAAATGTGGGTTCGATATCGTGACGGGTGGTACGGATACTCATCTTGTGCTGGTGGACCTGCGCCCCAAGAAGGTGACCGGCAAGAAGGCCGAGGCCCTTATGGAACGTGCTGGCATCACCGCCAACAAGAATGCCGTGCCGTTCGATCCGGAAAAGCCGTTCGTCACCTCTGGCGTGCGTCTGGGCAGCCCGGCCGCCACGGCCCGTGGTTTCGGTGAGGCAGAGTTCCGTCAGGTGGCTCGCATGATTGATGCCGTGCTGAGCGCTGATGAGAATGATGACGCTACCTTCGAGCGTATCCGCAAGGATGTGAAGGAGCTGTGTGCTCGCTTCCCGATCTATGATCGTGCGTCTGCCTGATCATGTTCAGTTCTGCCGGGGGAGGGCGTGCAAGTCAGCCCCCGGCAGGAAGGCCGTTCTATAGCGTTTCCGTCGTGATGATGCGGATGCGGTACTGGATGTGCTTCTCAATATCCCGCAGGCGGGTCCGTTCTTCCAGCGTGGCGAACGTGACGGCCCGCCCCTGCTTTCCCGCACGGGCTGTCCGGCCGATGCGGTGAATGTAGAGTTCTGGCGTCTGGGGCAGGTCCATGTTCACGACGAGCTGGATGTCGTCAATATCAAGTCCGCGGGCGGCAATGTCCGTTGTCACGAGGATGGACCCGGTCTGATTCTGGTAGCGGTCCAGAGTCTTTTTGCGGTCTCCCTGCGTCTGCCCGCCATGCAGGGCAATGGCCCTGTATCCGGTTTTTCTCAGGAGTTTTGCGACGGAATCGGCTTTCTGCTTCGTCTTCGTGAAGATGATGCTTCGACCCGTTCCGTCTTTTACCTGTGCTCCTGACCGTTCCAGAAGTGTCAGGAGCAGGGTGTCTTTCTGCGCCTCGGTGATGAACAGGGCCTGCTGGCGGATGCGCCGTGGCGTGACCTCTTCCTCGCCGGGTTCCACCCGCACGGGGTCTTTCGTAACCTGTTTTGCCAGTGCCATGACAGGTTCCGGCAGCGTGGCGGAACAGAAGATGGTCTGGGGCCGATCGGCGATGTAGGGCACGAGAGCCGTCATGCTGGCGGAGAATTCTTCATCCAGAAGACGGTCAGCCTCATCCAGCACCAGATAGATGATGTGTTCCAGCGACAGTTCGCCTTTCTCCACGAAGTCCAGAAGGCGGCCATGTGTGGCGACGATGATGTCGGCTCCCTGTTCCAGTGAGCGTGCCTGCTGATCACGGGGCACGCCGCCACAGATGACCCGCGTGCGGAGGGGAAGTTGACGGCCCAGCTGACGGCAGACCCCGGCTGTCTGCATGGCGAGGTCACGGGTTGGCTCTAGGATCAGGACCCGTGGAATGGACCCGGCAGTTCCGTCCTGTTTGAGGCTGGCCAGTTTCTGGAGGGCGGGCAGGACAAAAGCTGCCGTCTTGCCCGTGCCGGTCTGGCCGGGCAGGAGAACGTCACGCCCCGCCAGGAGGGGGGGGATGCCCTGCTGCTGTATGGGGGTTGGTCTGGCCATGCCTGCTTTCCGGGCGGCCTGTGCCAGCTCGTCTGAAAGGCCGAGGTCTGTAAAATCTGTTTGTGTCATGAATGCTGTTCTTGCCAGAAGAGGGATGTCGATGTGATGCACGGGACCATACCCGCAGGAGATCAGGAATGCATGCAGCCATCATAGCTGAAGATTTCGCCGGAATGAGATCCCAGGGGCGAGGGCTGGCAGAGCGGACGGGTTTTTCGTGGGAGTTCCATCCTGTCATCACCAACAGGGGAAGGCTGGTCTCACGTCTGTCCGTCCGTTTCTGGCCGCATTCTCTGGGTCTTTTTGCCCCATTCAGCCTTTCTTCTGCAACCCGTCTCATCATCAGCGTGGGTGGAAAGGGCGGCGTGGCCGGGGCGGCTCTCGGAAAACGGTACGGTCTGCCAGTAGTGCAGATACAACACCCACGAGTGAAACTCTCTCCCTTTGCTCTTGTCGTGGCTAGTCAGCATGACCGGCTTGAGGGGCCGAATGTGCTTTCAGTCCGTACAGCCATGCATGATGTTACACCGGCCCGTCTGGAAGAAGCTGGCAAGCTGTGGAAGGATCGTATCCGGGCAGGGGCAGAAAAGGTGTTGGGGGTGCTTCTGGGGGGCTCCAATGGGCGGTACAGGTTGGAAGAGGCCGAAGCTGCGGTCCTGTCGGAGAAGCTGGCCGGTTTCATGCAGGTGACTGGTGTTCGCTGCGTGCTGACACCATCCAGACGGACATCACGGCAGGCTTTGGAGGTGCTGCGGGAGCGCCTGATGCCTCTGGGGGGTGTCGTGATGGAAGGAAAAGGGAATGAGAATCCTTATATGGGACTGCTGGCCTGCGCTGATGCTCTGGCTGTGACGCAGGACAGTGTATCCATGATCTCCGAAGCAGTGGCGACGGATCGCCCTGTCTGTATTCTGCCATTGCAGGGCCGGTCTTCAAGGCTTGAGAGGTTCGTCAAGATACTTGAAAAAGAGGGACGTGTGCAGTCTTCTTTAAGAAACGTTTCGTTTTCTCCTTGTAAAAGACTTGACGATACTTCTCTGGCAGCAGAAGAAATACATCGCCGTATTCAGTTCAATCAGGAAGGATGACCCAATGCTGGATATCAAGACATTTGGCCCGCAGGGGGGGAACGTCCTTTATAAGGCTTTGTCTCACCCTCTGGTTGTAGAGGGAATGAAAGAGCTGGAGCAGACGCTTCAGCACTGCTCTCTTGCTGTTTATGACCCGGAGGGGTACCTGCCGACAGTATGCGGGCTGTATCCTGCTCTTCAGCCTTCCGTCATCCTGACGCATGATAGCGAGCAGGTCGGGCAGCCTGATGGATTTGGCGGGCAGAAAAAGGCTGTCGTCCACATTGCCGAGATTGATGCGGATGCGGTCCTGGCCCTGTCTTTTGATGATGCCAGGATGCGGTCCCGTCTTGGGGGATTTCTCGGAGGGAAGCCTCTTCATACTCTGGGGGATGCGCGGTTGCCGGATAAATTTCTGCCTTACCGGCGGCCTTATCTGGACAAATGCAATTTTGCGACCAATTTTGCCTTTTTCCGGGAAACTGAACAGTTCAGCACCAGGCTGGTTACGGCGAATTATTGGTCGAATTATGGTGCAGAAACAATCCGCTATTGGTTGCGGCTTTTTGATGTTACTGGTCACGTTCTGGCTGAATGGTTTGAGGAGGTGGAAGAGGCTGATGCGGGTGTAGTGATTGACAGCCGCACGGTGAAGAAACAGTTTGGCCTGCCAGATTTTGTTGGACAGCTTTTCATTCATGTCATCGGGGCGAAAGGCCATGATGTCGTGAAATATGCGCTGGACAGTTTTGGCCGGAATGGTGATCCCAGCCTGTCTGTTACCCATGATGCCAATGCCTGGCCTTCCATGCGCTTTGCCACATTGCCAGCTCCAGACGACGAGGAGACGGTCCGCCTCTGGATACAGAACAGTCATGGCACGGCCATTCCGTCAGGGGCGATCACGCTGAACCCGATGGGCGAGGAAGAGCATCGTGCGGTAAGGCAGGTTATCGGACCTTATGAGACGGTCGCTGTTGATGTGGGAGCGTTGTTTCCTGATCTGGAATGGCCAGCCCAGCTTGAACTTCGTTCCGGGCAGCATCTGGTGCGGCCCCGCTACGAGGTTGTGCAGAGGGGCCGGACCCGTATTGCCCATATGAATGTTGAGCGTGCCGACCTGCTGCCGGACCCGGCAATCCGCACGATGTCCCCGTTGCTTGGGCGTGGTTTCGTTCTGCCTTTTCCGGTGCCGGACCCGGCCATCTATACGAGTTTCGTCCAGCCGACCCCCATGTCGGAAGCCCTGGAGAGCCTGCCGATGAGGCTGGATCTGTTTGATGAAGCAGGCCAGAGCTGTGGCAGTCATTTTCTGGGTAATCTGCCCCGGAATCATCAGGGAGCCGTGGCCCTGCATGAACTGATGAATCAGCCCGGTCATGCGGAGCTGGTCTATGATTTCCGTGATGGGGGGGAGGGAGATGGCTGGCCTCATGCGCTGATGCGTTATCGCCATATCGGGACAGATCATGCCGCCGAAACCAGTTTTGGCGGACATATTTTCAATACCATGATGACCTGGCGGAATGAGCCGCAGTCCTATGCAGGTCCACCGCCGGGCCTGACCACCCGGCTGTTCCTGAAGCTGGGGCAGAAGCTTGATGGTGTTACCCTGAAAAGCTTCTGCCATCTGATCTATCCCACGTCCCTGCGGGATGGGCGTCAGCCTTCCAGGACCTGTCTGCATCTTCACGCTGCCAATGGGGCTGAAGTGGCGCAGGAGACCATCAGTATTCAGCCTTCCGGTTCCTGGCTTCTGAAGCCTCATGAGCTTTTTGATGCGGAGCTGTTACAGAAGGCAGGAGAGGGGGGGTATGTTCTCATAAGGGACCTGACCTGCCGTCTGTTCGGGTATCATGGGCTGGAGAATGGCGTTGGGAGTTTCTCTCTGGATCACATGTTTGGTTTTTGAGAGGGTTATTGAAATAATCTGTACCGTTCTCCCTTATTGCTCTTGCAAGCGTTAGGGGAGAGCGGTATAAGGCGCTCATCCAAAGAGACGGATGCGTAGCTCAGCGGTAGAGCACTGCCTTCACACGGCAGGGGTCACAGGTTCAATCCCTGTCGCATCCACCATGGATTTCCCGGAAAACTGCCGTTTTTGACCGTTAGTAGCGGCAGCTGCGTCGTTCGTCATCGTTCATGAATGACCGTAAAAACGTGCGAGTCGTCATGAGAATTGGCACAAAACTGACACAGCGTTTTCAGGGATTTTTCCCCCAGCAGGCCGCATTTTCCCGCAGGGCATAATCGAGATCAGCCACCTGAATACGGAGGTTTTTCAGTTCAGGGTGGGCGATCAGCTCGGCATAGGCTCCCTGCTGCTGCTCAACTGTGGGCGTCCGCAGGTTCAGGCATTGCTGGCGGATGCGGACCTCGCTGCATCCTCCCAGCAGGGAGATGCCACAGGCCAGAACCAGAGTGCATGGGATGTACAGCCAGAGCGGGCTTTCCTTTTTCATCACTGGCCCTCCTTTCCGTCCCTCAGCTTTGCCAGCAGCTCGTCATCCGTCTGTGGCGCACTGGCTGCGGCCTCGTTCATGCGGGCCATGGTGGCGTTCTGGGCATTGGCCTCAGTCACGTTCTGCTGTTCAGACCGTACACGGGCGGCGTTGCGTCCGGCCCGGTACAGAACCCAGCCGAACAGGGTGAGGGCGGCGATTGCCGCCACCCCCAGCCCAGCATAAAGATACATCATGCCCGTTGCCTTTTATTTCCAAGGCCAAGGTCCGGCTGACCATTTAGCACTGCATCATTGTGCAATTTGATGATATGCCGCCCAATGCCGTCCATATAAGGGCGGGCCAGTTCGGCAAGGTAAAGCCATGTGCCCGTGCGAGCGCAGCGATGACAGACAATTCCCTTCTGCTTGGCAAGGGCAGATAATGCATTGCCGATTTTTCGGCGTGGTCCGTTGCGGCCTTTCTGGGTCAAACCGTATTCCTCGCACCATTCCTTGGCCGTCTTATCCGTCACGGCCGCCGTGCCAGCCTGATGCGTTACGACCAGATTGGTGATCCGACTTTCCATCTCGGCCAGCTCTTCACGCATCTGGGCACGGGAGATGCTCTTTATCATCCCGCCCAAGACCTTGCGGGTATCGGCAGAGAGGGAGGTCCCGGCAATGGCATACCCGCCCGTCTTGCGGATGGTGGGGATGACCTCGGAGGTCAGCCACTTCTTGAACCGCTTTGCCTCTGGCTTCCGGCTGGTGAGAACGAGTGACCACAGGCCGGACTCATTGATGATGGTCCTGTCAGCGTTCAGGTTTCCACTGTTGTTAATAACCACAGTGGATTTTTCATCATCATCGAGCCGTTTTGCAGCTGTTGGGGTATGAGAGATATCCAGAACAGCGCAAACATCCGCCAGCATCCACCACGGTTCATTATTCTGCTCGATGACCCGAACTTCATGCCCCTCAAAGGAGAATGGTATAACGTTGCTCATGCTGCTTCTCCCTTGCCAGAGAGAATATCCAGAACGCTCGGTTTCCATTTGAGCTGCTGCTGGCTGCCTGTGCCATGCTTCCGGGTTGTGTCGAACATGCGTCCGTAGGCTTTCCCGGCTTCCGTCATCGTCCAGTTGCTTCCGGTGGCGGAACCCGGTGTGCTGGTTTGCAGACCAGCTTCCGCTAGCATCTGATTGACCCGACGGCCAGACAGGCCCCCCAGTTTTTCACCCAGTTCAGTTGGCGTCAGGTAGTTGTCATTGTCCGGAGCGGCGAGAGAGGTCATCCCCATCATCTCCACCGGGCTTTCTCCGCACTTGTTCCGGCAGTAACGGTCGCCGTAGATCACGGCCTGATTTTTGTCGTAGCCCAGATTGAGTGCAATCTTGTAGCCAGTGTTGAAGGTGGACAGCACTGCCGGACGGCGTTTGCGAGCCGGTGTCGTGGTGCGGGTATGCGCCGCCTCTGTTTCCAGTTCCAGCCAACGATCAACAATTTTCAGTCGTAGGTCAGCCCGGTATCCTGCAATTAAGGTAATGGTCAGGTTTTTGGGGAGATTGTAGCATTTCCGCCGCTCTCCCTTGGCATCTGTGTACGTCCCAGCCAACCGGCTCAGATTTGAGCCGGTTAGATTGCAGTCGGTTGCCATTTTCTCCACGTCACGGACAACGTTCTTGTGCTGCTTCCCCGTCAGCTCCGCAATCTCACGGCTGGACATGGTGAGGGGAGTGTTCAGAAGGTTGCTCATGCCACTTCTCCTGCTGCGATGCGGATTTCCTGGACGAACTCGGCATGTTCATCGGTCTGATGCGCCAGAACCATCTGAATGAGGCCGGAGAGCGTCACGCCGTCATTATCCCGGTCAGGGATGGCGTCATCCACGATGTTGAGGGTGCAGCACAGCCGGTTAAGGTTTTGCTCCATTCGGCGGCAGGTAGTCAGAAGCCGGGCGAGCCGATCTTCTGGCGTTGCAACAGGAGAGGTGTTAGATTTGGCATCAGCCATGTCGAAAGTTCCTTTTTCGATTTTCGGTTAGGGCGGCAGCGGAACTCTCACCTTCCGTTGTCGCCTGTCTCTGGTGATATAACCATTCGCTCTTGCCTGCAAGAGGTAAAATAGGTTATTTCACCATTATGGCGATCAACAAAAAAACCACCGTTCAGAAATTGATAGCAATGCCACGATCTTTGGCAGAGAAGGTCAGTGAGTATCGTTACGATAATCGGCTTCCATCTGAAGCCGAAGCCATCCGCCGCCTCATCCAGCGGGGGCTGGAAGCGGAAGAAAGGGGGTAGCCATTTTGGCACCCCCTTGTTCCGTCATGTTGCGGAGCTGCCCTGCGCCGCATTCGGTACAGGTTTCTTCTCTTTCAGAGCAGCCAGCACATCATGGATGCCCCCTTCCACTTCGGATAGCCCACTCTCGACACGGCTGATGCCAGCAAAGAGGGCGGAGGTGTCAAAGCGGTCTGCCAGAAGAGAGGCGGCTTCATCGGAGATACCGCCAAGAATGGTGGAGGCCAGATGCAGCCGTGTTTTGGTTTTCACGCTCTCGCTGTCGCCCATTGCGCCCTCGATGAGGGAGAACAGGCCGTCAATGACGGAAGAGGCAGTGTTGGTGTCAGACATGGTGATTTCCTTTTCTGTGAGGGATGGGATGGCCGGGTTCAGTCAACCCGGCTTGTGAGGCTCCTTCCCGGCCATGGCGCTCTTTTCCAGAGCATCAACGGCGGTTGGAATGGCAGCTGAGGCGATGGCCCGTGCCGTGCTGTTGTCTGGCAGCAGCAGCGGGATGGCAGCCCCGATGAGGGTTGTGGCAAGGCCGCTGCTCAGCGCTCCTGTTCTTGCTCCGGCCAGACCGGCAATGATGAGGGACAGGCCCTGAAGCGTTGTCGGCTGGCGCAGCCAGTGCAGGGGCTTCATGCTGCGGCCTCCTGCACTCCGGCCACCCTGTCGACCAGCGGGCCATAGGGATTTTTCCCGTTTTCCATGAGAATGATGGCCCTCATCAGACCCGCCACGAGATGTGGCGTGAAGGGTCCGAGCTTCTGGTCCGGTGTGACGCCGAGGGCATGGGACACGCCTTCAATGTAGCTGGCCGTGTCGTTCTCGCTGGGAGGCGCCCATTTGCCGATGATGCCCGCCACCGTGTCCAGACCATCCCTCTGGTTGTAGCGCAGCAGCTGGCCTCGCAGGGCCATCAGCCCGGATTCAGGTGTGGCGAACACGGCAAAGCGTGGATGAACGCCCTTTTCGAGATGCGCCCCGGCCTGTCCGACATAGTTCAGATTGCCCGGATTGTTGTTTCGGATACCCCGTACTTCCATGGGTTTTACCCTCCGATGTGGAAAATCTTCATGATGATGGCAAGGATGATCCCTCCCGCTCCTGACCCACCGGCAATGAACATGCTGCGCCATGAGTTGCCGTGCCTGACCTGGGACAGTATCTGTTCCAGCATCTGCTGCTGGCTGGCCTGCCTGTCCTTGATGACGGCAATGTCCATTTCAGCCGCCCGAATATCCTGTTTAATCTCCAGCCCTTCGGCACGGGTCAGATACTGGTCATTCATGGATGTTTCGCTCCAGTCCCGGAGGCATCCACCCATGCACTTCCATTGAAGAAGACGGGCTGACCCGTCCCGGCGCAATCCGTGCAGAAGAAGGCCGTGCCAACTGGTACCGAAAGAGGCAGGGCGGAATAGGGGCGGGCGGTCAGGCTTACCCCACCAGCTGCCCCAAAGGTCATGATACCCCGAGCCGCCGGTGGGAGCTGGCCGCCATCAAAAATCCCATGCTGGGCAGGGGGAATGGCAATGCTGTCTGCAAAAGCCGTTCCAGCCATCAGGGATGCAAGAAGTGCTAGTGTGAAGCGCATGAATGTCCATCTCCATCATCATGACGGACAGATCATCATGCGTTTGTAATTCGGGCGTGTCTTCAGCGCCCATAGGGGCTCCATGTTGGCGATACGAGGAAGCCCTGCCCCTGATTGCGCTGGACAAGCTTTTCATAACGGGCCGTGTAGCCGGGATTTATCATGTCCTGCAGGCGGTAGATCACGCCATATTTCAGGGCTGCATTGATGCCCGGGAGATTGCCGAACGGTATCTGCCCGGAGGCAAAGCGGACGAGATCGGCCAGATAGGTGCGGGCCTTCTCGGCATCTGGACTACCTATCAGCTCATCACGGGTCGAGAAGAAGATGCCAGCCAGTTTCGTCAAGTCGGAAAAGGTCGGACCCGCCAGTGTTTCCAGCACCGTGTTCCCCATGCGGCTCATCTGGCCGAAAAGGAAATCCCCATAAATCCCGGCACCCCCGCCCTGGGCCATGGCCGACATCCATGTGCGGACATCACCTGCATCCCGTGGTTCTTTCCCGGCCAGTATGGCCTTGGCCTGCATGGCGACATAGCCCAGCACGGTCGTGGCGGCGATCATGTGGATGACACCGGGCAGGTCCAGCCCGTTGCGCTGTACCTCACGCTGATGGAAGCGGCGGATATGTGAGGCCGGGAAGCTCTTGAACTGGAGCATAAGCCGTGCAGCCTGTCCGAGTAATGGATTGATGTCATCAAGTCGGTTGCTGATGCCCCGGAAGGTCGCCTGCGTGCGGACATCGGGTTCCGTCATGCCCTCCCGGGTCTGGTCGGTGATGTAGGCATAGAGCTTTCGGGTCAGGCTGTCCCGCACGTCATCGGCTGTCTGGCCTTTTTCGATGAGGGGAGCCACGGCATCGTCAGACAGGCGTCCCATCTCGCTGGGCAGGATATGGTCTTCTCCAGCGGCTGTCCGCACGGCCTGCCGCATCACGTCCCATTCCGGCCGGGTGATGCCGAAGCGTTGCAGGCTGGCCCGCAGCTTTCCATCAAGGGCCTCATGGGACAGACCGGCATTCCGCCCCAGATTGTGGGAGAGCATCAGGCCGATGCCCTCGGACAGGCTGTCCGTCCAGTATTGCAGCCCGTTGATGCGGTAGAATTTGTTGATGAGGTCGCTCATCTTTCCCAGAGGGGCATCATTGGCGGAAAAGCGGCTCATGACGGATCCAAGATGCCCCTGCAGCCCCACACCCAGCAGCCGGGCGATCTCTTTGCGCTCTGCCGGGTTTTTGCTGCTCAGGCCCGGAGCAAGGGCTTTCAGGCTGTTCCAGTAGCTTTCCAGCAGCGGGACGCCATTGTGTCTCAGCACGGCGGCATTGATGGCCAGATCGGGCAGGGAGGAGATCATCACGCCGCCCAGTTTCGTAATCTGGTTCCACGCATGGGCGTAGGCCCCGATGGTTTCTACCGTCTTGTTGGCCGGCTGTCTGGCCCGGCCTGTCACGATGTCCAGCAGGGCACTGCGCTCCAGCCTGCGGAGCCTGTCCACCATTCTGGCATCAGCCCTCTCACGGGCGGCCTGCACGCTTTCCTCGATCATGCTGCGGAACATGTTCTCAGGGTTTGTGCCCAGATCGCCCATCACGGCAGCATTGCGTGCCCCGCTGATGAGGCCCTTGAAGATGCTGTCCACCACATGGCCCTGGCCGAACTTCCTGTTATAGGCCAGCCAGCCGTCAGCATCTTTGAAGTGCAGCACACGGTTCTGGCTGACCTTCTTGGCTTTGTTGGATGTGCCTTTGAAGCCGGAAAGCCAGTCCCGCCCGTTGGCATTGTCATGCTCCCCGGTGGAGAGGTTAAGCCAGACATTGCGGAGGAAATCTTCCTTCGACTGCTTGGCGGGCATCATCTCGAAAGTACGGTCATCCAGCAGGGGGAGGATGGTGTCCCGCCAGTTCTGGTAGGCCCGGTCCGACCCATCGCCCCGTATCTTCCACATGTCATGGCTCTGGCGGGTGACGTAATGGTCAGCCTTGCCAATCCAGGCGCCCTGCCTGTTCTGCATCAGTCGCACTGTGTCCTGATATTCAGACAGGATGCGGGCGGCCTCAGCAGCCAGCCTGTTGCCCGTTGGTGCCCCGGATTTCGGGTCATCCAGACGCCACATCTCACGGGCCACATCGGCATCAAACTGCTCATCACGCTTCAGCAGTGCCTTGAAGACGCCTGCCTTGTCCAGATCGTGCATGAGAGGACCGAGAAGCTGGGCAGTGCGGGCGTGGCTGCTGGCATCCACAGAGAGGGCGGCGCCATTCTCACCGGTCTGCTTCCCGGCAAGGATGCCTTCAAGGGATGCTGCTTCATCGCCGGGCACGATGCGGCGGCGCAGGGCAGCCCGGACGATGAGGTTCTTCTTGCGGGCATTGGCCTCTATGATGGCAGCCAGACGTTCCTCATCGGCCATGCGGGCACCGGCCTTCTCCAGTGCTTCCCGTGGGGACAGGCCCTGCTTCATGTAGCGTCCGGCTTCCTTCTCCAGCCGCCCGAACATCTCGTCAAGCTCTGCCTTGGACATTTCACGGCCAGCGGCTTTCTCGGCTTCGTTGTAGCACGGGTTCTCGTGGGTCATGGGGCTTTCCTTGTAAGGCAGGCGGCGGCGGAGGTGAGGGCATCGGCATTGCCATCGGAGAGATCCTTTTCACGGCGGATCTCTGCCAGCTCTTCGGGGCTGATCTGATCGCCCAGGGCGGCAAGCTGCCGGTCGATCTGGTCGGAATAGGACTGTGCTTCGGTGATTCCATGTCCAGTCTCTGGATCGGGGGCGTCCTCCCTCTGGGCTGCAAGACCGGCACGGCTCTGCGTGACCTCATGATCTTCATGACCATGGAGGTTTCTCATGATGGCTTCTGCCGCATCCTGCTGGATGGCATCGAGCCGCTGCCTTGCGTTCTGATAGGCCTCTTCCACATGGCCCTGCCAGCTGGCGTCGTGGCCTTTTCCCCGTTCTGCCTCGATGAGGCGCAGGGCCTGCTCCACGGCATCTTCCGGGCTGTCCTTCTTCAGGATGGAGCCAGCGAGATCGTAAAGGTCCAGCCCCTCAAGGCCTGAATCAAGATGCTGGGCATAGCGGCCCAGACGCTGGCGGGTGAGGGCATGGAGAAGCTCCTGCTTTGCCCCGATGCGCTCCATGTGGGTGGCACGGCCATGGTCCAGCATGTCCGCATACCGCTCCCATGTGGCATGGCGAGACACCCGCAGGGCATCCTCCATGGCGGCATCGGGGTGCAGGCCGGACAGGATGGCCTCCGTGGCATGGGCATGCTCTTCCGGTGTGAGGGTGATGTCTGCCGCCCGGGCAGCTGCATCAGCATCATCGGCAGCCTGTTCCCGGTGATGTTCCTCCAGGGCGGCAGTATCCGTTCCGTTTTCGGCCAGCCTGCCATCAGGGAACACCTTGCGCCCGTGGCTTTCTTCCACCATGGCATCCAGAAGGTCGCTGATGTCGGCATCGGGCCTGAGATAGCCGTGCTCTATGGCCCGTTCCCGTGCCGTATCCAGAGACATGCCCCCATTGCGGCGCACAAGGCCGATGCGCTGGCGGTGGATGTCATTGGCCTTCAGCTCGCCGCCTTCATCCAGCACCCCACCGTGGCGGGTCAGGAAGGTGAAGAGGGATGGAGCTGATGGCGGCTTCCCGGTCGGCATGGCAGGCTGGGGCGCAGAAGCATCTGGCGGCTCCGGCTCATCATCGGGACGCTCATACAGGGCCGCCTCATCCAGCGTGTCAGCATGGCTCTGCCGGAGCTGGGACAGGTCATCAGCAATCCTGTCCCGCAGGGGAGGCAGAGACACCGTTTCATCAGGCTCGGCACCATGCCCGGCCATGGTGCGGTCAAGCCCGTCTCTGGCGTTCTGGACCTCATGGATGTTCAGCAGGCTCTCGGCATTGCCGGGACTGTCGCTGGCCATGGAAGCGAGACCATCGGCCAGTACCTGCCCCCTGGCACTGGTTCCGGCCCGCTCGAGACGCCGGCCAAAGGCATGGCCCAGACCATGCAGGCCACCCCCCATGATGCTGCCGAAGCCGATGTCCCGGAGAGCCTGACCCATGCTCCAGTCATTGTGCTCGTCACGGTCCAGATACATGTTGAGCGGCTCGAGGGCCGCCATGCCGATGGCTCCCTGGCTGGCACCCTGCACCACACGTCCCGGAAGGCTGCCGGAGAGGGCTGCCCCGGCACGGCGGTTCAGCCCTTCGGCACTGAGCAGGCCACCTGCCACACGCTCCATGCCCAATCCCTCGGCACGGGCGGCGGCACTGCCAAGGGCGAGACCGATGCGCTCCTCCCCAAGGCCGGGGATCAGGGCGGCGGCATAGTTGATGGGGTCCAGAAAGGCAGGGGCAGCCCCGGCCACGGTATTCAGGGTGCCGCTGATGATGCCGTCAGGCCCGTTGCGGATGGTGTTCTGCCGGATGAGGTCAGCCTGCTTCTCATCATTGAGGGTCTGGGCAAGTGCAGAAGAAACAGGCCTGTCGAAATTGAGAACACCCCTGATGCCATAGCGGGCATTGGCATCTTCCGGGCTTAGGGTATCGCCTTCGGTGCTTTTCGTCTCATGGCGCAGCCAGTCACCGATGCGGGCGACCGGCATGTCATTGATACCCGCCATGACGGATGCACCAAGCGACTGTTCAAGGGACGACTGCTGCCCTGCCAGTCCTTCATCCTGAACGCTCCTGAGCGTGTTCAGTCCGCCTGAAAATAATGACATATGCCCTCCCTGTGGCGGGAGAGCATGTCAGGGGTTTGTAATTCTGGTGTATCTCAGCCCCCCAGCTCCACGTCCACGCTGATGCTGGTGACGGTCACGGGGAGAGGCTGGTCGGTCTGGAGGATGAAGCTGCCCTTCTGGGTCCAGTTGGGCGTTGGTATCCGCATGGTCAGGCCGGAGATGAGCGCAGGGCTGGTATCTTTCTTCTGGTAGGGATTGGGTGCTGACGGCCCGGCAGCGGCACCCTGACCGTCCAGCCCATGGAATGTCTTACCTCCGTCGGTGGAGACGCCCAGGCCGGAGCTGTTGTAGAGCGAGGCATAGACCTTGCTGACACGCTTGCGCCGGGCGAACTGTGGAGGGTTTCCGAGATCCAGCGGCAGGGTGGCGGCCCGTGCATGGATGGGCAGCCCGACCGTGACCACGCTGCCAGGCCGTGGCAGGGTGAGGGTGCCGTCATTCCCCACCGTCAGCCCCGCGAATCCCCGCCCGTCAATGCAGGCTGACACGGTTGCTCCTGCCAGATGCCCCAGCCCGGAGACGGTGCCGGTTTCCTTCCCCTCATAGCGCAGGCCGCAGTCCACGAACCATGAGCGGGTGATGTCGTCATTCTCCATTCCCAGTTGGCGGGACTGGATGCGCTCGATGGTGTAGCTCTGCCGCCCGGCAAGGCTGCGCTTCACCACCACATAGGGCGTATCCTCGATGGCACCGTAGCCATTCTCCTCCGGCACGACCGCAACGGACTGGAAGGCACCGCCCTCCGTCCTGTGCTGGTGCCATGCCATGACGTTCTGTTCCTTCAGGTAGGTCATGCCGAGCATCGTGCCGTCAGACCTCACGGCCCAGATCAGGTTGAAGGGGAACTGGGCGAAGGACCAGTCTGATATCGTGTAGCCATAGAAGAGATGGTCAGCCAGGACGGAGAGGTCATTGCCCTGATAGATCTGTGCGTACCAGTCATATTGCAGGTCACGGATATGGCTGCCCTTGTTCTCGATGAACAGCACGTCGGTATTGATGGGCAGGGGCTGCACGTCCGAGCTTCCCACGAACATCTGCGGTATGGCGGTGAAGTTGCTGGGCGTGATGGGCGTGCCGGTCTGGCCGCCGGAGATCTTCCAGATGCCCGTTCCGGTGAAGGCCAGAAGGTCGGCCATCGGCACCAGATGCTTGATTGTGTTGACCTGCTGGCTGGCGATGGTGGCCGTTATGGCATCATCGGAGACGACCGGCGTGTGGATGTCGAAATTGGTGTAGTTGGCAGAGCGGCTCATCCAGACGGTCTGGGGATAGGCGAGAGACCCGGCAAAGACACGCCGCTGCTGGAAATAGGTGACGGAAACCGGGTTGTTGCTGCCATCAAAGGGATTGCGATGGGCAGGCGGCCCATTCTCTGTATCGGGTGCATAATTCACGTCATCGAAGCTGAGGGACGTGGTGTTGCCAATCAGCCCCCACTGTCCGGCAAAGCGGCGATAGACGTTGTAATAGTCCGCTCCCGTCACGGCAGGCCATGAGAGCGTGTTGTAGTTCCCGTAATTCGTGTAGTAGCCGATGTTGTAGTTGGTCACGAACCTGCCGACCTCGACCGGTACCTGCGACGTGACCGTACTGGTTTTGCCAGTCACAGGGTCAGTGACGGTCTGGGTCTGGGTGGTTATTTCCGTCTGGGACGGTGCCAGCGTGGCGTTGCTCTCCGTGTTCCTCTCATTGGAGACGGAGGTTACGGCATATTCATATGTCACCTTTGATACGCCGGGTGTCGTGCCCGTATTGGCGGCATTGCCTTCCACGGCAGAGGCCAGAAGTGATGAAGGTGCCTCTATCCCGGCACTGTAGGAGATCACATCCAGCGTCCAGTCCAGCTCCCCATGGCGGGAGAGGTTCATGGCCGGATAGCCGGAATGGGTCAGGGTCATCACGTCGGCAGACTGGGCATGGCGCAGCCAGAAGGCATCCCCGATGCTGTAAGGTGTGGCCAGCTCGTAGGGGCTGCCATCGGCATTGGCCAGATAGGCCCCGTTGCTGATGAAGCGGAGATAGTGGTCGCCAAACTCCAGCACATAGGACTGGGTATTGTTGTAGATGAAGGCGATCAGCTTCGGTGGGGGACCTGAGGCATCGGCCTTTGACGTGCCGACATACTGTGTGCCGGGGCGGTTTGAGATGCCGCCCTGCACATGCACGAAGAAATTGGTCAGCTCGGCGGCACCGGAATGCCATTTCTCCATGTCGGCCCTGTATCCGACCAATGGAGCCATCACGCCGCCGCTGAAGGAGCTGAACCATGTCAGCCCGACCTGCGGGCCAGACGGAGCCTGTGACATCATGGTCTCCATCCGTAGAGGCTGACATCCTGCCCGGGGAAGACGACCCAGACCCGGTGCACACCTGTCGGGGACTGGATGATCTGTGTCTGGCTGCTGTCGACATTCCCGCCCTTTGACTGTGGCACGGTCAGCCTGGCCAGCACGGGTCCGTCCTGCCTGTCGAGACGGAACTCCATCACCCCGCCATGCTGGCTGTATGTGACGGCGGCCAGGGATGAGACGCCCTGTCCGAAGTCGATGCCATCCCAGTAGATGCTCCTGCCACAGCAGCCATGCACGGTTGCGGCCACACGCCCTCCCATGCCGTTGGGTGACCATGAGGGGGTACCGCCCCGGATGAGGTCACTGGCGGTGCCGTCCAGCGTCCAGTCCGTCCGGTTTTTCAGGGTGTTGCCCTCGACCCACGCAATGCCACTGGTCTTGAGGGACGGAATGGTGAACGTGGCCGTGTAGACGGGGTTGCCGAACCCGTCACTGCCGGACGTGCCCACGCTGTAGGAGAGGGGCTGCGGGAATCCATGATTGTAGTCCGGTGCGGCATACCATGCCTGCCCGGTCGGCCTGCCGCCATAGAGCTGCATGGTGACCCGGATGTTTTTCTGCTCGACCGGGCTGTGGGTTCCATCCGGGTCGTCGATGCGGTTGTCCTTCAGCCCGACCAGATTGGTCAGGGAGACACCTTCCGCCACGCCGGCCCTATCCCACGGGTGATAATAGACTTTCCCGGCATTGCCATCGGATGCCCCGATGTTCTGGCCGGAGCTGTCCGAGATGAAGACGATGTCCGGCGTGTCCACGGAATGGCCCCGCAGCAGGTCCCGGAAGGCGACGAACCAGTTGTAGTAATCCGCCATGAACTGCTGGAGGTCGGCTCCCATTTTCAGGGTAGGGCGGGGGAAGAAGGGTCCGGGGATGAGGTGGTCGATGTCCCCCAGCATCAGCTCCGACGCCCCCGAGACGGCGACCTGCCCCAGAAGGAGCTCGATGCCGGGACTGCTGGCCGGGCAGACCTTCTGGCCACCGTCATCCTCCGGGTTGCAGAAAGGCACGGTGTCGCCACTCAGGGCCTTGTCCGGTTCCAGGGATCCGCTCATGACCTGCTGGGGGTAATAGGCGACGATGAGGGGACGGCTGGTCCATTCATGCGCCTGCTCCATCAGCCCGTTGAAGGAGGGGAAATAGGCATTGTCTCCGAACTCCGGGTGAGGCTCGACATAGAGGTTGCAGCTGTTGCCCCGCACGGCCTCGTCCTGAAGGTTCCATGTGGATACCTGGTTGATGTCCGTGCAGACACCCGTTGCAGCCTGGACCTGATTGGCGAAGTCGGCGAGGTAGCTGCCGAAATCGTCGATCCGGCGGCCTTTTGCGTCATGGGCGGGCATGCCCGGGTCGCCGAGCGTGTCCAGATGGACCCCGTCAAAGCCCCAGCCCTTCAGGGCGGCGAGATACTGGCTGGTGATCCATTTCTGCCAGCGGCCATTGGCCGGGTTTTCCTGCACGATCCCGTCGATGGCCCAACCCCAGTCTTTCCAGTTGCCGCCGATGCTGATCTGGTCGGCGACCGTGCAGGTGCCTTTCAGGCCGCACCGGTTCCGGAAGGCACCCATGCCGATGGTGACGTTGGGGTTCCGGGAAGGCCAGTCCGCATAGGCTCCGTTCCAGAGGGTATAGAGCTGGGAGAAGATGCCATGTCGGCGGAAGGCCCCGACCAGCCCGGCCGTTTCCTCACGGGTGACGGTGACGTTCTGGAGGTTCCGCCATGAGGCTGCGTCGGTGTAGGGGGCATCATGGCGGGAACCCCAGTCATAGAACTGGACGATGTTGATGTGATACTGCGCCATGTTGCGGGCGACGGCTTCGTAATCGGTGACGGACTGCATGGCCTGCGGATCGACGAAGCCCTCGATGGGATCATCCTGGGCATGGTTGGCCACGTTGATGGCACCGCTTGCGACATCGACCGGGTCTGAGGAAGAGCTCCCCGTCCCTGTGCACATGGCGTACCCGCTGTCGGAAGCCTGGAGGGCATTGATGGAGAGCTGGTAACCGTTGGCCACGAGGGATGGCACCGTGATGGTGAAGGTTTCCGTCTGGCTGGCTCCATCCGGGATGCTGACATTGTGGGCGTCGATGGCCAGCAGATGGCCACGGGAGCATGTTGTGAGGTTGAGCTTGCCGTTGAAATCGGCTCCCGTGGTGTTGGTCATCTCGATGCTGATGGTGGCCCTGTCTCCGGGCTGATAGAAGGCCCTGTCATCAATCACCCTCCTGATGAGGGGGCCGCTCAGGATACCGGCATGGGCGGACCCGGCCATGCCCAGCAGCAGGGCCGTGGCGGTCAGTGTCTTTTTCATCAGTCTTCATCCTCAATCTGATACCAGCCGGACAGGCTGATGGAGGCGGCATCCTCCACGTCACGGTCCGTCACGGCGTTGGCCGGTTCACCGGTGTCCTGTCCCTTGAAAAACGAAATCACGCCGCCATTGAGGACGGCAGTCAGGCCCCGCCCGTCCGTGTTGACGCCGGTGGTACTGACCACCGTCACGCCAAACCGGGCATTGCCGAGAGGGGGCGGAGGAGGGCCGGTCAGCGTCATCACGCCCTCTGCTGTTCCTCGGGCTGTCAGGCTTGCTGTGATCCACCAGTCGCAATGATTTCCCAGCACCCTGTATCCCCCGGGACGGGTGCTCATCTCCTGCCCGGTACTGGCCGCCCCGAACAGAAGGCTCGGCGCCCATTCCTGCCAGTCCGGCATGATGAGTTGGTTGAAATATGACTGTAATGAAGTCTTCGTTTCACTCTCAATATCCTGCTTCAAGGCCAGCAGGGATGACTTGATCTGTTCAAATTTTTCAGAGATGTTTTTCTCGGAAGAGACTGTGTATTCATCAAAAAAATCAACAACCCAGTCCTGATCACATTTGATTGACCACCAGAACAGCCATTCATCGCAGGTTGGTATGTAATCATCCCTCCACTTTGGTCGCCTGAAGGGGCCTTTTGCCATGCTCATCGGTCATATTCTCCGGAAGCATCATCAGCATTCGGATTGATGGTGGTGGTGTGATAGGGGCGCCGCCAGCCGACAGGGCTGCGGCCAATGGTCAGGATGCCGACCCTTCCGTCAGGAGTATCCGCCGGGATGTATTGATGGTCACCTTCAGCAATATCCCGTGCGGTCAGGCCAGTGGGGATGACACCATTTGGCCCCATGGGCGGCGCATAAGGAGCCGCAGTCGGTGAAGGTGGCTGACTGCCACCCGCTACATAGCCAACAGCCATGGTATTGCTGGTCTGATGAATGTGATGCCCATAGCCAAGACCAGAGAAGCGTACATCCAGCCAGTCCGGCATGGTCTCGGTACTGACGACATCCACACGCTGGTCAGCCAGGCAGGCCCGTTCCACCTCACGGCTGGCCTCCTGCTCTACGGCAGCGATAGTATTGCCATCAATGCCGAGCGTGGTGGCGATGGCAGATGCAAGACAGAGCCAGAAAGCCCGACGGAAGGCGGCTGGCCAGTAGTCGATGTCCACGTTCCGGGTGATGTAGGTCACGCTGACGGTCTGGCTGTCCGTCAGGATGACAGGGCGCAGCACTGTGCCCCCAGCCTTGCCCATGCCCTCGCCAAAACTGTCCCGCCGGTCGAACATTGTCATGCGCTGGTCCACGGGCCTGACGGTCTTTCCGTCATCGACCCGCAGAACCCGCACGCTGTCCTCCGGCATGAGGATTTCATACCGCCATAAAGGGCTGTCACTGGCCACAGCCGTGCCTGTGCCCACGCAGCGGGGCCACTGCCATGTGTAGGCTGGTCCGCCAAAGCTGGCCGGATGGGCCAGAAGGCCGAGCAGCACGTCGTCATAATAGGCGGCGCAGACACTGGCCTCCACGGACCCATCATCAAACGCCGTGATGCCGCTCTGCGTGCCGAGGCGCATCAGTGCCCGCCTGCACAGGTCAATGGCTGTCGTCACTGGCCTTACCCTTTTGCGACTGTCTTCTTGCCAGCCTTCTCATCGGCAGCCGGTTCATCAGCTTTGGCCGCAGGCAGGTCTTCCTGCTGGGGTGGCGCACCGTCAGGGCGTGTCAGGTCTTCCTGGAAGGCCCGGCTGTTCACGTCCCTCCGGGCCAGCTGGCCAGCCTTTTCTTTGGCAGAACGGGCCTCATCATCCAGCGGCTCCAGATTGAAGCCGGGGATGCCTGCATAATCCACTTCCTCACCAACGGTCAGAAAATGACCGTTGATGAAGCTGTTCTGGATGACACGATATCTTGCCATGATCGCCTCACGCCACGTAGTTCTTGGGGTAGGCGATCTGGGCGGGAACATCGAGATTGATGCCAGCCGTCACCGTGCAGGATGTCATGGCCTGTGCCGGGTTGTAGGTCAGGCGCATGTAGCGGTAGGGCGTGTTGGAGAAGGCCGGTTTGGCCCGCACGGCAAACGGGCTGCCCGGCCCGATGAGGGAGAGGTCGATGCCAGGAAGCTCCTCCAGCGTGGTCCAGTTCTGGTTGTCCGTGGAGACCTGAATCTTCACATCCAGCCTGCCACTGTTCGGAGAGGGCGTGTTGGGGAACTCGACCCAGACCTTGAAGCCCTCGGTCGGCCCGAAGTCACGTGCCTGTGAGAAGTCGATGGCATTGGTGGAGGGTGTGTCCTGCCCGACGGGAGCCTGTGTCAGGTCCTGGGCGTTGGAGAAATTGAGAAGTCTGTCGGTAATCATGATGCGGCCCCTTACTGGATGGTGTCTTCAGTGTTCATGATGGCGTCCACCACACGGATGGGGATGCCGCGGAAGCGCAGTACCGGCTTGCCATCGAACTGGTCCTGCGTGAGCAGCACGTTCGTCTTGTTCATTGCCTGAATCGACAGGGCAGAGGCAATCGTGCGGTTCACATAGAAGACCGGGCGACCGAAGGAGAGCGGCGTACCGCCCGTAGCCCGTGTGGCGGACTGCACGTTGGAGGCGGAGCTGGGCATGGTCGGCGGCTTGAAGCAGGCTGCGGCCATCAGGGCGATCAGGTTGGCTGCATCGGGACCAGTGAGCTTTGACACGTCGATGTTGCCGATGCGGACGAAATACCGCCAGTCACGGATGGTCAGGCCGCAGTCCCATTTGTAGTGCATCTGGTAGGCCTGATACGGGTTGCCGTTCTCGTCCAGAATGGGCGCATCAGTCGTGACATCCTTCTGCTGGAGACCTGCAACGGATCCCTTCGGGAAGATGCCGAATCCCGCTGTAGGCCCCCAGCAGCAGAGCCAGATGGAGGTGTTGGTGCTGCCACGACCGCCCGCATCCATCACGTTGGCAGCGGATGGTGCTTTTCCGGTATCCAGCGTGTTAAAGCGGGGAGAGAGACCTGTGAAGGCCGCAACATCCTTCTGTTCGTTGCCGTAGAACAGGGTGCGGGCCATCTGCTGGTTCATGCCCTCAAGGAAGGCGAGGTCTTCAGAGAGGCGGAATGCGGCGACATCGCCTTCAAGGTTGGCGAGGTCCTTGTCGATGGTGGAATAGGTTTCCAGCATCCCGCATGTGTCCGTCACCTGTGCGGTGGTGGACTTGCCACGGGGCACACCGTAGTTGAGCATACGCCATGTGGCAGCTGGCAGGCCAGTGCGGACGGTCGTCTTGTTGCCTGTCGCCAGATTGCCTTCCTTCCAGATGAGGTCGTCCAGAATCTCGTTGGTCTGGGAGAGCAGGTTGACGGTATCGGCAATGCCACCATTCGGATCACGGCGGGCGGCCCAGTCGGCCAGTGTCAGAAATGTGCTGCTGTTGAGCGACATGGTTCAGTTGTCCTTGTCAGTTGGAGCCATAACGGCGGCGGGCGATGGCCTCGTAGCTGTTGTCTTTCAGCTCGCTGGCGGGTTTCCCCCGGTCTGGCGTCTGTGCAGCCCCCAGGGCCTTGCCGATGGCATTGAAGGCATGGATGACGGCAGGGTGATTGCCCGCCCCGGTCTCGACCAGAGCCTTGCGGAGGGCGTCTTTCTCACCCCCGAACTGGCTGAAGACATGGGCCACGTTCTGCATGACCTCTGGTTTCAGACTCTCACCATCGGAGAGCGTCCTGTCCTTCAGGGCCGTGTCCCGCCAGCCCTGCTGGATGGAGGCGTGCTGTTCGGCAAGTCCGGTCAGGCGGTTCTGGAAGAACTCCAGCCCGTGTTTCGTGACGGCATCGAACTGCTCCTGAGACAGCCCATGCTCACGGGCCAGAGCCTCATAGGAAGACAGGGCCTCCCTGTCGATCTCCATGCCCTCGGGCGGTGTGAACTCGTATTTTTCAGGGGCCTTGGGCTTGTCTTCGCCCTTGGCGTCTTCATTCTCTGCCGGTTTTTCGGCAGGTTTCTCGCCAGAAGCGGCAGAATTGCTCTTTTCGCCAGACGGGGCTTCATTGCCCGTCAGGCTGGTGTTGTCTGCCGCTTCTGTCGTGGTCTTACCTGCCTCGGCATCAGTCGCCGGTGCATCAGATGTCGGGGTTTCCGATGGCATACATGCACTCCATCATTCGTGATGGAGGCAAGCGTGGCAGGTGTTTGTAATTCTGGTGTGTGTTTATTGAGGTGGAGCTTCAAAAAAGGCTTTAAGGCGCAAGCTGGGAAGCATATAATACCAACACACGATAGCCGTGTGATCCTTAGTCGGGCATGGCTATCTGGGGTGGGATCTGCTCCAACAGGCCCGCCCACCATGCGATGGTTGATCCTAAGAAAGGTTCTTTTTTATGAGGTCGCCGTCAAGTAATTTTTTCATACAAGGTGAAAATATGTCTGATCTTAGGGAATTTTGCCTCGGAGCTGTATATTATCTTGTTACCGCAGGAAGTGATGATGTTCCTCTTCACGATAGAGCGGCCACTTTATCTGACATTTTAGCAAGAGTTCGTAATAATTATTTAAATGTAACAAAAGAAAAAATTATAAAATCTCTTGAAATCCTAGTAAATGATGGATTCTTTACTAAAGAAAGATTATCTAGTGATACTATTTATCGTTTAACGGATAAAGGAGAAAAAGAATTAGAAAGATTATTTAGATAATAAAAGGGTTGTTAGGGGGCGGAGCCCCCTGACCAAGGCCCGATTTTCATTTGGTACAGAAAGGAAATGGGCACCCGCTAAGGTGCCCCAATCCCCGCATGGGCGGGGAAAACATCCCATAGAATACTACTTTCTCATAGAGCCCCGTTCGGTCGCAGCCAATTCTTGATCCTGATACCAGTCAGGCGATTGGGGGCATACCGTCCGGCCATGATGTCACTGCGCTGGACAACAATCGGGTTGCCGTCTTTTCCCTGTAGGTACTGCCATTCTCCAGGCACTGTCTTGCTGGGGATGGCGAGGCTGTAGCCGCTGTTGTCCGACACCGAGACCCACTTGCCGGATGTTCTGGCATTGGCCAGCACCTGCTCGTTGGAGAGCTTTTCACTGACACCGGGCAGTGGCTTGACCGAGACATCATCAGGCGTCAGCCTGGACATGAAGGCAGCGAGGGCGTCCTGCGTCGTGTCCATCTCGCCCTTTGGGGTCCGCAGGTAGCCTGACGTGTCATACTTCAGGTCCACCATGTCCTTGCGGGCCTGAGCCAGGGCCTCATTCACGTTCATGCCTTTGCCCATATAGCCCAGAGCCTGCATCTTCACCGTGTCGTAGAAGTTCCTGTAGCTGGCTGGTCCGCCCTGCTGGAGGAGCATGGTCTGGCGCAGGTCGGCCAGACTGTTGCCCACAGGGTCGTTGCTGGCCGTGGCATTGAGCTGGGCGGCATCCGGCCCTGCCAGACGCTTGAGGTCATCCGTCCCGGTCTGGATATTGCGCTGGAGAACGGCCCGTGCGGCTCCCTGCTGTGGCGTGTCCATGTCGGCAATGACCGCATAGGGGGCGGGCAGGCCCTTCTGCACCAGCTCGTCCAGAATGCCATTCCATGCCTTGCCGTAATGCTGCTTCATGCCGTCCATGATGGGGGCGATTGCCTGTTTTGTCGGGTCGATGCCCGAAAGCCCGGTGATGATGCCATGTGCCTGATCGTCCGTCAGATAGCGGGGGCTGGCCACGCCCATCATCTGCTGCACGGCCCGCAGTTTCCCGGCATAGGTCTCAAAGGCTTCCGGCGTCTGGTTCTGCTGGTAGTCCTGCCATGCCTGCTGCACGGAGGGGTGACCGGCGGCATAGCCTGCCGGGTCATCCCTGAGGGCCTCTTCCCGTCTGGTCATGGCAAGCTGGAGATGGGCATTGATCTGGGCACGGGTTCCGTAGTCATCCACACTGGCATCGCCCAGAACATCCTGCGAGGCCTGCATGTAGGCCCCGACCTGCGCCGGGGTGGCCCATTTCAGGGCTTTGAGGGCCAGCCCGGCCTGCCGCCTCTCATTCAGGCCGGAGACGATGCGGTCAGCTTCATCCGGCTGGTAGAGCGACCTGATCTGTTGTTCGGGCACCTGATTTTGCGTGTTGCCATTCATATAGGCCGAAGACAGGTCATTGATCTGACCATGCAGGGACGCCCTGGCATCCCGTGTCTGGGCCTCCCACAGCGCATTGTTGTGCATGGCCCGGGACATGGCGTGATCTTCAATTTCCTGCCCATAGCCACGCTCCTGCGCCACCTGATGGATCTCTGCCAGCTTGGCGGAAAGGTCCGGCGGCGTGGCAGACGGGGCGGGAACATTGCGGGAGAGAGATGAGGCAACCCGGGAGACATAACGCTGTGTCTCATCATAGGGGATGGACTGCACGAACTGCTCGTCACTGATGGCCCCGGTGCGTGGGTCGCCATACTGCTTCAGCCATCTGTCCACCGTTCCCGGCCCTGCATTGTAGGCGGCACAGGCCAGCGTCTGGTTGTTGCCGTACCTGTCGCAGAGCTGGTGGAAGTAGGCCTGTCCCAGCGCACGGTTGTAATTCTCATCATGCAGGAAGCGGTTCTCATCCCACGGGATGCCGATGCGCCGGGCCGTTTCTTCTGCCGTGGCCGGGAGCATCTGGGCTATGCCGATGGCACCCTTGCCAGAGGTGATGGTGTTGCCGTCCCTGTCCTTCTGCCTGCCTCCGCTTTCGGCCAGCAGCATGTTCTGCATGGTGGCGGACGGGTCGGCATCGGCCGGCACGGCCTGCGGTCCACCATGATCGTTCCAGACCTCATTGGCGAGGTTGTCCCCGACCTGCCTGTTATATTCTGGCCTGATGGCGGCCATCGTCTGGGCGAAGACGGGAGCGGACATGTTCTTCTCGTTGGAAAGAAGCATGTTCCGGGCACTGATGGCGTCGCCCTTCTGGGCCGCCGTGATGATGGCCGTGTGAAAGTAGCTGTCATTCCACTGCTGGATGTTCTGTAGCGTGACAGGATGGTCCGCCCCGTAACCCAGAGTGGCATTGCGGGCGATGATGCTCTGCCTGCCCTGAGCGTAGGCATTGGCGAACGCTGCCGGGTTATCGCTGTTGGCGGCCCCGCTGCTGGCAAGGGAGGAGAGCGTGGCATCCTGCACGTTGTCCTGATAGCTCTGCCGCTGTCCGGCGGCGTGGGCGGCCAGACTGCCCAGCGCACCATTCATGAAAGGCTCGCTTTCCTGGGCGAAGATGCGCTGCTGTGCGGGTGTCAGGCCGTTCATGAGGGACTGCTGATACTGCCGGAAACCGTCAGCCGTTGGCTGCCACGCATCCAGTGCCGCCTTGTCCTTCAGGCCGAGAAAACCCGACTTCATCGGGTCTGACGGATCTCCGTACTGTACGACCTTGCCCTGTTCACGCAGGCTGTTCATGGCGTTCTGCACGGCGGTGATGTCATCCTGCCGTTGCAGGCGGAAGGCGGCATCTGCCACATCGCCTGCACCCTGCCCGAACTGTCCAAGACCACGGGCAATCATGCCGCCATAATTGGGGACGTCCAGTACCTCTGTTCCGCCCGCTGATACTCTGTCCGGCAGCTTGTAGAGGTCATCCGTATAAGGAACCTGCGGCATGGATTACGCTCTCCATGGGGATGGGGTGGCGGAGGAGGCTCCGGCTATTGTGTGGCCGTTACCACTGAATGGATCAGTGAATGAGGAGCGGGCACTGCTGGCCATGTCGTTCCATTTCGGGGCGAAGGCGGATACGCCCTGCGCCAGTGATCCTGTGGCACCAAGCGCACCGGAGGCCCATGCGGCAGGCGTTCCGGCTGCGGCAATGCGGGCCTGATTGTTGTAGGAAATCGCCTGATTGCTGTAGGCCGTGGACTGCGTGCTGGCATCATACTGGTCCGTCCCCACGGAAAGGCCGGTATTGCGGGCTGTGGACTGCTGCACGTCGAGAGCGGACCCGCTGGAGGTATCCACACCATTTGCCGCCATGAAGGCCCGCTGTGCTGCCAGATGCTGGTCGCCCTGCTGGTAATCCCTCTGTGCGTTCAGATAGCCCTGGTCGATGGAGTTCTGCGATGCCTGCGAGGAAATCTGGGCCTGCTGGCGGCTCTGTTCTTCCTGCGCTCTATTAGATGCTGCCTGCCCCTGAGCGGCAATAAGTGCGCCGGAGGCACTGGCAGCGGCGGAAACACCTGCTGCGATGGCGGCAATTGTGCCGGTGATGACGCACATCAGGCAAAACCTTTCATCTCAAAACGGCAGAACATGGCCCCATCAAGGCCGTGCGGCTGTGGTGCTCCGATGGTGAAGCCCAGCCATGAAAGCCAGCGTATTGCCCCGGTGTAACGGGCATCAACATGGTTCATGAGCAGGGCGTGCTGCTGCCGCCACTGGTCAACCCAGAAGCGTGTTTCCCGCAGAAAGGTCTTCTGGTGACGGTTGATGGCGTCTGTCCCGACCAGCCACGGGATGCCCACATCCATCCGTGGCGCAACGCCGAACAGCGCAACGGGCTGTTTATCATCCAGAAACAGCCCTGCCATGCCGCCCTGTCGTGATTCCTCCACGCTCCGGCGCATTGCGGGGAGGATGTGGCCATGCCCGGCCCGGATGACCTCGAGCGCATCATTCCGGCGGAGCATGGGGGCAATCAGGTCGGCATCGTCTGGTTCTGCAAAGCGGAATGTGAGCATGTCAGGCCTTTCTCACGGCGTCCGTCATCCAGTCTGTCAGCTGGATGCCGATGCTTCTCTGTCCCTCACGGTAGGCCGTTGCACCCGTATCTCCGGGCACGAATGAGGCACGGTCCCGGCCTGTAGCCTCGATGATGCGCCGGAGAAGACGTTGGCCCTCCGGCAGTTCCAGAACGGCCTGAATGTCAGCTTGTTCTTGCGTGGCTCGTGCCCGGCGGCGGCGTCCATGGTCCCTGATCTGTTCCTCATCATGCGGGTCGATCGTCATTCCCTGTTACCCCTGTGCTCCGGCTGCAAAACTGCCCATGATTGCCTGGAGGGCGTTCGTGCCGCCGCCCACATCCGTATCGGAGAGCGTCTTGGCCCCGGCTGCCATCTGTTGCGCCTGTTCTGCCATCTGCTGCTGTTGCTGCTGATAGGCCCGCTGCTGCCTCTGCTGGGCTACGAAATCGGGATCACGCAGGATGGACGGGTCCACGCCGAGAAGGTCGCCATACCGATCAATGGCGGCATCAAGGTCGAGATTGTCCATGATGGACGGATCAGCACCAGCCAGAGAGCCAGCGAAGCGGACGATCTGCTCGATGCCGGTCGTCTCCGTGGCCCGCTGGGCCTGTGCCATGATGGAGCTGTAGGCGATCTTGATGTTGTGGCCGTTCAGCTCATCAGGGCGGGGCAGGATGAGGCTATTGCGCTCCATGATCTCCAGCGTCGTGGTGATGATCGGGTCCAGGGCCTCGTTGTGGAAACGCTCCAGAACCGGGCCGAGAGTGAGCATCTTCTCCTGCTGCCGGACATTGATCTCAGCCGCCGTCACGGGCTGGGTCGTCTCCATGCCCTGCGAGACCATCAGGATCAGGTCATTCCGCAACGTCTTGCGTATCTGGTCCTGAAACTCGGCAATGCGCTGTTGCAGCGGCGTGACGTTCGGGCTGACCTGATAGACGGGCCGGATGCCCGCCCCGGAACCGGACGCATTGAGGCCCGGAATGAAGTTCAGTCCGCCGGGCAGCAGATTGACCATGCTTTCCTGCAATGATGCATCGGCCATCGTGGGAGGACGGGCATATTTGTCGATCGCCTCGGCCAGCCTGACCTGTGCCACCTGTAGCGACTTGATGTCCGGCAGGGCGTCTTCACCGGGGCCATGCCCGTACACGTCATTGCTGGCCGTGGACCAGCGGGGCGCAATGAAGGGCTTGCGAGGATAGGCCTCGATCAGCAGGGCAGGGTGCGTATCATTCCCATACTCGTAATAAATGCCGATATAGGGCGCACCCTGCCAGCCAAACGCCCCGGCAATGCGGGAACTGTTGGGCATGATGGCATGGACAATCGGCAGCTCCACCGTCAGCTGGCGGCTTTCCCAGAGGGATTGAACGGTTGGAGACACGTTCTCCAGCCCGAACCGCTGGACGATCTGGGCCACGTTCTGGACGTATTCACGGAACAGGGTATCGACCTCGCCCCGGTCATTCTGGGCAAGGTAGTATTCCCCTGCCGTGAGGGGATAGAAGCGAACGATGTCTTCATAGTCCTGAAGGATGATGCAGGCCGCCGTGCCGAATCCGGCAAGCTCCTCGTAGGTCTGGCTCATGGCCGCATAGAAATTGCCAGTCGCCAGCACCCGCTGGAGGCGGGACTTGGTGTCGGATAGCCAGCGCTTGATCCGGTCATCGTCATTCAGCTGGTCATTGTTCGTCTCCAGCCGGAACCAGTCACGGGCAGGGGACGTGATGCCCGCCATGAGGAAGGCCGCCAGATTGCCCAGCGCAATGCTTCCCGTCTTGTCCACGATCTGTGGGCCTTTGACACGCCCTCGGCTGGACTGGTTCGGCACATGAAAATAGCGGCCCCGTGTAGGGAGGATATAGTGGCTGATCTCCCGCCACGTGTCCCGCCAGACCAGCCTGTCAGAACGCAGCATGACGAGCCTGCGGTCCGCCTCGTCACGGAGGGACTGCATGCCTGCTTCATCACGCATTAACGGGTTATGCGTTGTGACGGGACGCTGGGCCATTTCAGCCGCCGAGCAGCGTCTTCGGTGCGCTGTTGTTCGTCTGGGTCAGGCCCTGCGAGCCTGTCAGCAGGGTGGAGCCGAAGCCGCCAGCCAGCTTTGCAGCATTGGTGGCCTGTTGCGACTGCTGTTTACCGGCCTGCGTGACCTGAGCAGCTGGGGACGGAGTAGGGAGCGGGGTGGAAAGATGTGGAGCAGATGAGCACATAATGGGCTATCGTGCAGGGTATTTGTAATTCTGGTGTGTATTTTTTATCCTGTCTTTGATGGCAACTTATGGAAGGTTTTCTCTCCAATATGTCTATATTTCATCCTATTGCAGTCTTTGCGATGATAATGGCTTTATTGTGTATCATCTGGGAGAGTGCTTATTATTTTCTGTGCAGTAAAAATTCTGAAGAGAAGGGATGCATGATCATAGTCCGCCTCCGTAGAGTGGCGGTGTTATCGTGCATTATTTCATTATCTTTTGTATTTATTGTGTTTTTAAATGAAGGAAATATCAATATATTAGGAATTAAAATTAATATTTATGACAAATTTAAAAGTTTTTCTTCTTTATTTAAAGAGGGTAACATAGGAATTTTATCATTTATATTTTTTGGTTCGGGGATGAGTACGGTTATAAAAATATTAATGGAGATAGATATTGGAAATAATTCAAGTAAAAATAATTTTAAGGTAGTTGTAGGTATTTTTAAAAAAAATATAGTAATTTCTTTTTATTATATCTACTTCCTCTATCAATTTTATTGCTCAGCATTTTTAATTATTGAAATAAGTCTTTTCTTTGATAAGGAATATGGCAAATATTTTGATATTCATCGAACAATAAAAATTTTTGATATTAATCTTTCAGAAAAAATGTATTTTTTATTATTGTATTCATTTTTATTTTTATGTTCTAATCTTTGGTATTTTGCTATTGTTTATCTATATTCAGACACTAGGAAGTGTATTTTTCATAAATATTTACGCACTAGGAAGCGTATTTTTTATCTATATTTATGCGCTAGGAAAATTATTGGAGATCATTCAGGATGCCGTCTTACGCTTTCCAAGGATCGTAATCCTGCATCTGCTGTGGACGTCCTCCCCAAGGTCCCCCAGCCTGATGGCTCTTCAGCACAGGATAGGCAAAAGTGAGGGCCAGCGCATCAGCCATGTCGGGGCTGGCAAGACCACGCTTCTTCATGTCTTCCTTGCGCTCCAGAACGATTTCGTTGCGGGGATTGAAGAAGTACCACGGGCCTGAGAGGTCAGTCATAAGCGTCTGGTCGTCCGGTATTCCGCCTGTCTTGAGCCATGTCCTCATGGTGCCCCACATCTCGGCCCGCTTGTTGGCGTAGCGTTCAGCATTGGTGTCGTAGTTGGCCCTGTCCGCCCTGGCCCCAAACTGTACTTCCATCAGGCCCCTGACATGCAGCTGGCGGCACCGGTCCACCACGCCAGCCCCGACACCACCACCATCAATAAACACGGCATCAGCCCCGTACCGCTGGGCCTCATCAGCCACACGGGCGGCCAGCTGCATCGTGTCCACTTTCCGCAGGCAGATGGGTGGGATCATGCGGGCATCACGCCCCTTGCGGAAGAATATCACGCTCTGGTCGTCCCCGTAGCGGGCCACATCCACGCCCATGACCAGCGCATCGGTGATGATGGCGGACACCTCACGCCGGGCTGCCTCTGCCACCGTGTCCGTGCCGATGAACTGCATGGAGCCTGCCCGTGGGAACTGGCCTTTCACACGCACCCGCATGAAGTCACTGTCCTCCCCGTAGGTCTCCGCCCATTGCTCGAACAGGGCCTTGTTGGTCCCGTCCACCGTCCGGCTGTCCACCTGCCTGCCGGACCAGCGATCCCGCTGCCGGTTGAAGCACTCGAAGAAGCGGCCGCTCGGTTGCGTGGGGTTCCCGAACGCACACCAGATTATTTCAGTCCCCTCATCGGTCAGGGCACCCTCTGCGACCTCCCAGACACGGTCTATGATGCCGCTGGCTTCATCAAAAATCAGCAGGATGCGCCGACCCACGTTGTGCAGCCCGGCGAATGCCTCAAGGTTCGTCTCGGACCACGTCACGGCGTCCGCCCGCCATGTTTTGCAGTGGCCCGGCATGGTGCTGTGGATGCTCATGCCATGCACCCTGAACCAGTGTGAACAGATGAGCAGTCGGAACCATTTTGAGATTTCCGGGAATGTCTTCGTTCGCAGCTGTGGTTCGGTATTGGCCGTGATGACGGCCTTGGTATCAGGGCAGGTACAGAGCGCCCATGCGGTGAGCATGGAGACGAGGGCGGACTTGCCGATCCCGTGGCCGGACGCCACGGCCTGTAGGGCAGGCATCAGCACGGAACCAGGTTCGTATCCGGCCCGTATCTTCTCCCCGATGGAGCGCAGAATGTCCCGCTGCCACGCACGGGGACCGTCAGCATCAGCCAGATCAGTCCCAGCCTGCCCCCACGGGAAGGCGAACAGCACGAACCCCTCCGGGTCCAGGGCGTAGGATGCCACGGCATCGGCAAGCTGGGCCTGTATGTCAGCCATCGTCACGCCCCTGCACCCGCTTGCGCCCTGCGTCAATCAGCTCTGCCAGATTGCCCGAGACGTTCATGTCCACGCTGGCCCGCTCCCTGTAGCGTTCAGGCCTGTGTGCCTTGAGTAGGGTGATGAGCAGCGTGTCAGAATAGCGGTTCTGTGTGACGGGCTTTCCATCTTTGTCCAGCACCAGACCTTTCCCGGTCGTGACGAACTCCGGCACGCCATCCCGTGCACGCCGCCATGCCTCTGCCTCTAGCGTGTCGATGGCCTTGTCCATCGCCTCATCCCACTCACGGGCGAACTGTTCATCACGCTCACGGCGAGCGTACAGTCCAGGGCGTGACAGGTCAGCCGCCTTGGCTGCCATGGAGATGTTGCCACATTTTGCCAGAGTATCCAGAAATACGCGCGTTGACCTGTTCATCCTGTCATCAGTACGGCTCATGCTACGTTCTCCACGGCAGTCATTTCACGCCGCTCATCAACCAGATAATATCCACAGTCCCGCTCGCATCGGATTGCACATTGGGATCCCACGGTCAGCTCCATGAAGCCCCGCAGCTTCTTGATGGAACGGCGTACGGCGACGTTGGAAAACTCAGGCTCATTGCGGGGATATTGCCAGACTTCTTCAGCAATCTCCGAGACCGATGCCAGCCGCCCGTTCCGACGCATGATTGCCTGCATGACAAGAAAGTCGTTCTTCGCCAGACGAACTGAACCCCTCGGGGTGCTGAGTATCTGTGTTTCACTGTCGAGCTGTATCTGTCCGAACGTCAGGCGTGGCATTGTTTCCTCCATAAAGCCACGCCTCAAAATAATGGGGTAGGAGAAGGGACAGAAGCCTTATAACCTTATAATTAGAGATACGCAGGGAATCTGATTTCGGAGATTTGTCATGAGGTTCAATTACGTTACCATTGTTCGCATATGGGCAATTATAAATATAATTTTTCTAATGAAGGTGATATTTGATATAGCATATATGTTAAGCTGCTCGAAAGGTCCGCATCACCTTGGGTATGATATAGTAATATTAATTATTGAGATATTTCTTATTATAATAACATTGTCGAAGTATATGAATATACAACCGAAAAATACAACATTTTCTGCAATTATTGATGCTTTTTACATACTTTTATGCGTTGCTTCTTCTGCTGTTAATCTCATTTATTATGTAAGTGTATGAGCGAATGTTTCTCCGTGACCATGGGGGAACTTTATGTCGCCTGTCTGTCGCCCGTCTGTTGCTCCTTTGTCGCCCGTCCTGTTGCCCGTAAAAACGGCTGAAAACTGCCATGTCGCCCCTGTTGCCCGTATTTCGCCCATCTTAACCATAAGAAGGATAATCATACTCTTATTAAGAAATTTCATGCCATTTCTTATAAATTAAGGGGCAACAGGGGCAACACAGGCAGAAAACTGCGAAAAAAATACGGGCAACAGGGGCAACAAAAGGGGCAACACGGGCAACATGTTTGATAAAAAAAATGGGCGGGAAATTGCCCATTCATTCCTTCTTGAACCATATTTTCTGGATACCTTTCCCCCTTATTCTCTTGTCCTTCTTTTCAAGTCCCAAAGCACGCAATACGTCTCCTGCCCGTCTCTGCTGGGCCATGGTCATGCGTTCGTTGGTCACACCGACACCATGAGCGAGAACCTCATGGATGGTCACACCTTCATCAACAAGCGAACCCCGCTGCTCCAGCCACTCCCTGATCGGCTCTTCCCACGCATCGACGACCATATTGTCAGCCTGCTTGCGCTCGGCCATCTGGCGGACGGCATCATCGTCCAGATACAGCTCCGTCTTGCCCTGCCTGAAATAATGCACCGCTTCCGCCCAGAGCTGTTCACGGTTGTCCTTTAGCCACTGCACGTCAGCCTTCTCACAATCCACCGGCCAGAACCTCCGGTTGCCCGTGCTGTCCGTCAGATAGCCATCTGAGTTTGTCGTCCCAGCAAAGACGCATTGCCGCTCACGCACGACCTCCAGCCGTCCGTAGGCCGGGCGGTACTTGTCCACCTGCCGGGAGAGGAAGGCCTTCGTGTCCTCAATGGAGGATTTCATCATGCTCTGAAGCTCGCCCAGCTCGACACCCCAGGCACCTACCAGCCCGGCTGCGGCGTCCTTGCTGCCGAGGTCCTTGTGCAGGTCTTCCTTGAACCACTCATCCGAGAACAGAACCCGTAGGGCGGTGGACTTCCCGATGCCCTGGGCACCCTTGAATACGGGAACATAATCGAACTTGCAGCCGGGCCGGTATATCCGTGAGACAGCAGCTACGAGAAATTTCATGCCGACATCCGCATGGTATTTGTCGTCAGGACAGCCAAAGACTGTTGATAGCCACCTTCGCAGCCGTGGCTCAAGGTCCCAGCACAGGGCGGAAAGCCATTCCCTGACAGGATGAACCGTCTGTGACGCCGCCATCGTGTTGATCGCCTGTGATATCACCGGGAATGTGAAATTGACCCCGCCACGTCGCTGAAGGAAGGACTGAATAGCCGTATAATCAGCCTCGGTTGCTAGCCGTGGGTAGGGTCCGGCAAGGGTAGGACCATCAGAAATCAGCGGAGGGGGGCTACGTGTCACCAAGGTCGCACAGGTGAACTCATTCAGCTGCATGACACCCGAAATCTCCGGAAGATGACGAAGAAACACCATGGCGTTGTTGACGTTGGCATGGGTTGTTCCTTTGTCAGAGCGGGTCAAGGCAGCCTGCCATTTCATACCCTGCTGCTCCGGCATTTTTGTCACATTGCTCATGCCGTGCGCTCCCTGTGTGGGTTTCTCATGCCGCCCCGCAGCCCGGAGCGTATCGTGTCTCTGGCCTCCCGGAAGGGGATGCCACGTGCCCGTGCCGCCACAAGAAGGCTCTCACGGGCCTCTGATGGGTCCAGCACGCCAGCACCACACCAGCGGCCTATGCGATATGACTGTTTGTTCAGCGTATCATTGCTGCCGCCAGACGGTGCCGTCTCGACCTCATGGACTGCCTTCATCAGCACCTGAAAGGCCCGGTCATTTGTGACGTAGAACGGGTTCCTGCGGTAATCCCGCTCAGGCTCCGGCGGGGGCCTCAGCATGTGGGCCAGCCAGTCGGGGATGGGGGGCGGCGCAACCTCCCATGGAGCGCATTCCCGCCGCCATGTGTAGGCCCCGCCCGTCACCGGGTGGCGTGATGGAGGGATGACGATGGCCTGTCCGTTGCGGTGCGGGTCCAGCCCAGGAGCCGGGCAGCCTGATGCGCCCCGCAGCTCTTCTCCATTGTGTTGGAAGAACAGCACTGCACCGCCAGAACCACCGGTGCGTGTCATGGGTCGTGGGGGCAGGGGGCCATGCTTGGCTACCAGACCACGCAGGGCCGCAAATCCGTCTGCCCTATGGGTCTGCCCGGCACGGTCCACATCCAGCGCAAAGAGCCGGGAAGGCCCCATCACCACACGCCAGTTGCAGCCGGGATACTCCCGACACCAGCGTTCGATGATGTCCAGATCGCAGCTGGCTGCGGCATGGGCTCCTTTGAAGCACCCTGCCTTTGTGCGGTTGTTCATCGGATACACATGCCATCCCAGCATGGCCACGTTTTCTATGTCTGGTGGGATGGGCATTACATTCCCTCCAGTTCCGTCATGACACCCGGAGCATCCCGCCCCACGATGTAGATGCCACCTGCCTCCACGAATGAATCCCGCCAGCGTTCCTGCTCCTTGCTCAGCCGTCCCCGTGCTGTTTTCACTTCAATGGCGATTGACCTCCCCCGGTAGGTCCCCCGGATATCCGGTGCCCCCGGTGTGCCAAAGCGGATAAGCCGGCCATTTGACCCTCTGGCTGCTCCCGTGTTGCAGCGTTCAAAGAAAGCGCAGGGCAGAGCAGTAACGGCGACAAGGATGTCGTTCATGATGATGGTTTCGGGGTTCTGTCTCATACCCGTGCCTCCTGCTGTGCAGGCTTCTTGGCAGCCTGCTGTTTCTCCCAGCGGTTCATGGGGATGTCGGCTCCAGCGGCACGGAGACGATGCCGCACCCAGCCGTGCTTGTAGCCACGGGCACGGGCGATCATCTCCAGCCGTTCCTTGTCTGCCCCGGCATGGGCAATCAGGGCAGTCAGCTCTGGCCCCTGGGCGACATACGGGTCGATGCCCTTGGCCCATGCCCAACGATCAGCAACCGCTTCCAGTGCTCCTTTCACCACATCAGGGGTTTTCTCCTCCGTCACCTTGGGCTCAGGCTTCAGGATGGCGCAGGGGGAGCGGTGGCACTCGGCACCGGCAATCTTCCGGGCCGTGCCTTCATGGAAGACCCTATGGCACAGCTTGCAGGTCACGACATTCTGGGCCTTGCCGTTCTGCTGCTCCGCATCCAGCGACCAGAGACGGGGGTCTGTTGGGATGCCATGCCGCTGAGCATTGCCCACATTGTCAAGAATTATCGCCCGGCTTCCATCTGGTTTCAGCCGCAGTGCACGCCCGACTTGCTGTAGATACAGGCTGGTGGAAACCGTGGGGCGCAGCAGGATGGCCCCCGCCACGGCAGGAATGTCCACGCCTTCACTGATGACGTCCGCCGCCGTGACGACCTGAAGGTCACCAGAGGCCAGACCAGCCAGCCGCTCACGGCGTAGGCTCATGTCCATCTTGCCATCCACGCCAGCCGCCTTGATGCCCGCCTGACAAAACATCGCTGCAACCTCGTGGGTGTGCTTCACTCCCATGCAGAACACGATGGCAGGGCGTCCGTTGAGATGTTGCCGGTAATGCGCCACGGCATCGCCCACGATGCGGGCCTTTGTCATGGCCCGCATGGCGGCATCACGCTGATAGTCCCCCATGCTTTTCCCCACGCCAGAAAGGTCCAGCTGGCGGGAGGGCATGTAGTAGTCGAACCCGGCCAGATAGCCACGCCGTATCAGCTCATCCGTGGTCGGGCCGCAGAACATCTGGTCGAAATAGTCACCAAGACCGGCCCCATCGGTGCGGATGGGCGTTGCGGTCAGGCCGGTAAGGGCAGCATTGGGCCACGCCTTGAGCATTGCTGTGTACTGACCGGCTGGCATGTGGTGCGCTTCATCGACCATGATGTCATCAAAGTCCCGCAGCGTTTTCAGCCGCCGTGAGACGGTCTGCACCATGCCGACCTGAACCGGGAAATCCATGCGGGGGTGTCCGGGCTGGATACGGCCATACATCAGTCCTTCATCATCCAGAGCCGCACTGATCTGGTCTATCAGCTCCGCCCGATGGGCAACGATGAGGACACGCCGTCCGGTCTCGGCCCGCAGTCTGGCCAGCCGTGGCAGGATGCGCCCCTTGCCGCCGCCAGTAGGCAGCTGGATGAGAACCCGCCGGATGTTGGACGCAAACGCCCCCTGCGCCTGTTTGATCAGGCGTTCCTGATAGTCTCGTAATGTGATCATTTTGTTTAAAGCTCAGTAATGAGAGGCCGTATTACACACGTGTTCTTGAGCGCATTCCATGCTTCTGCTGTCTCTCACTGTAAATTCGGGCATTGACTTCCATGTCCATTCCCCGCTCACGCCCCAATGATATGGCAGCGTCTATGCGTGAGATCGGGGCACCCAGCCTTCCAGCTATTTCATGCCGGTACAGGCCACGGTTGCGGAGGGTGGATACTTTGCGGATGAATGCTGCATTTATTTTGAATGCCTTGCGGGCTGGCGCATTCTCACGGCACAGCTTCCATCCCCAGCATATCTGGCAGAAAGTCAGTCCCATCCGGGCGGCGGTCTCATGATGCGTGAGACCAGCCTGCTTCAGGCGGATGAGCTGGCTGCGCAGTGCGTTGGTCCAGCTGACCCGTCTGGTCATCTGCGCCCCCTTCCAACGGGGAAACCACGCCGCTTGCACTCATCACGGGCGAGGGAACGATAGGCGGTTGGCACCTCGTTCTGGGCGAAGTACTGGATGTCATCATTACCCATCCCTTGGAAGAACCAGAGGATAACATCTGCGAAGGATACGCCCATGCTGTCCCGGTCCGGTGCCATGCCCATCAGTTCCAGCGGGTTCTCCAGCCCCAGTCTTTCGCAGTAGCGGGCGGCAGCCTTCTGGGCATGGCCTCCCTCAAGCCCGGCCGTCTTGGCCAGCTTCATGCCGGTCTGGAATGTGGTTGCCAGAGAGGGCCTGCGTGGCCTGGGGACGGCACGGCCTGCCGGAGCCGGAACATTGCCCCGCACCAGCACATCAAAGGCCCGGATGACCTTCAGATGAAAGGACGGACTGATCCACATTGCGTAGGCATAGACAAGCTCACGGCAGGCATAGGTGCCGGGAGAGTTGCCGCCACGGTTTGTCTCCAACGGAGCAAAGCGGAAATTACCACTTTGGCTGATTTCTGCCACCAATTCATTGGTTTTGACATTTCTTGCCCACTCGGATGGTTTTTTGCTGGGATCTCCCCCAGAAGCCCGGTGGCAGTCATTCAGGCAGAAGCGGCCCTCGGCATCCTGCTTGATGGCCGTGGAGATGATGGTAAGAGTGGTGGCGGTCATCGTGCATGTCCTTTTGGCAGGGTGGCTGTTTCGGCAGGGAGTGAGGCTGATGGAGTTCCACATCGCAGACATGAAGAGCGAGCGTGTCGGTCCGATGTTTCTGGTGACGCTGGAGGTGCGCCTCGTGGACACGCAGTACGACTGCACGGCCATTCCGGACGAGGTGATGCGGCGAACCACGAGAACAGGATGCGGCCCAGATGCCATACGCCTGAGCGTACAAGCCTTCTTTGATGACCTGCCAACCATGACCGAAGCCGAATGGCACGGCTGGCTCGTCGGGCGTCTTCAGCAGAAATGAAGCCCGTGCCCCGCACGATCCAGGCATGATATTGCAGGAAGCGGTCAAAGACCTGATTGCGGGGCAGGCCTTCATCCATATCCATGCAGGCCAGCCGTGCGGCCCGCAGGGTTCCGTTTTTACGTTTCATCACGCTTCCCTCCGGCGTTCGATTTCGTTGTAGGCAACCCGGCCCATCAGCTTCATGAGCGATGTCGGGATCACACCGGCATTGATGGCCGCAAGGTCAGCATCAGAGAGCCGTTTGATGAATGGGATGACGGACGTTTCCATCCAGTCATGGCTGTCCTGCTCTTCCAGCTCTGCCTGCTGCTCAGTGGAGACTGCTACGCTCCCTGTGCGCCCAGTGGAGTGTGAGTCCGCAGGGTGCTGTTCATCAGAAGAAGGAAATGAAGATGACAGCTCAACGAGCCACATATGTAAAATTTCTGTCCGCACGTCGCAGAACGAAAGATCACGCAGATGGCACTCAAGATGTGACAGAGATAAAGATATGCATCTCTTCACAGCATCATGGAGTTCCTTTGGAAGCGATTGTAAAAGTGGAGCTTCTTCCACAGCATATGCTTCAATTACAGAACCTACCTGAGCAAGGAACTGCCGCTTTTGCTCGTCTAGCTTACGAGACAGCAACTTATTCTCGCTGGCTCCAAGGGGCCGGGTATGAAGTTGACCTCCATTACGAGTGAGGAGCACCCCTTGACGGATTGCATAGGCAGCAACTCGTTCAAATGGATCGGAAAGGTAAACGTCTCTCATGATGCGCCTACTTCACCCTGCCGGAGCGCAAGTTCTGCTTCAGCACGTTCTTTGAACCACGGCTTGATGGTCCGGGATGTGATTTGCTGAAGTTCATCAACAGACAGGCCGGAGAGGGGGCGGGCTACGCTTCCTGTGCACCCGGCAGAGTGCGAGTCCGTACGGCGAACTTGTTTGATCGTATTTCGCTCGCTCAGCTCCACTGCTGGACGGCCATCCGCATCAAATGAGATTTCAGCTGCAATCGCTCCACACAGGTATCCGTCAAACATTGCGGCCACAGGAATTACCTTATTGTCGCTGAATTTACCGGCCTTTATGAGTTCGACGGCCAGCCGCAGGCTCTCTATTGTCGGCGTAACATTCATGATGCGCTCCTCTGGGTGGGGTCGGGCTGGTGCTCGGCACGATATTTTTTTATGTAGGATTTCACACGTTCAATCGTAGAAATCCTACAGTCACGCCCGCGCCGAATTGACTTCACAAGATTGGGGTCGCCAATGGCCAAAATCCCCAGTCTCGTGTCGCTCATCTGGGTTTCTTTGAGAAAACCCTCGATCATGTTTAGGAATTCTTTTCTCATAACGAGTTTAGGATTTATCTTAAAACCTCTTCCCAGTCAATCGTGTTTAGGAAATATCCTTATCTTTTTATGGAGAGGATATAAGGTTATGAAACTTCCTATTATGACTGTTTCGCCTGTTGCCCTGAGACTGGAAGAAAAACGCCTCGAGAAAGGCATGAGCCATCGGGCGCTTGGGATGAAATCTGGTGTCAATCACGCCTATCTAAAAAATCTACTGGAAGGGAAATCAAAGGAGCCACGCCGGAGCAAGGTTCAGGCCCTTGCGGCGGCCCTTGGTTATCCTGTGGATTATTTCTATGGAGAAGATGAAGGCACCTCAAAAAATCCACCATCTGTCGACTTGGCCCATCCTAAGCAAAGTCATCTGGACGGCACGCACGGCTTGGTGGCAATTCCCGAACTTGATGTCAGGGCGGCGGCTGGTGACGGTGTTCTGGTTGATGAAATGGGGGGACAAGAGCGTCAGTGGATGATACCGCTGATCGACCTTCTTGCTATCAGTAATAACCCCCGCTCTCTGCGGATTATCACCGTTGAAGGGGATTCAATGGAGCCAGATTACAGGCCCGGTGAGAAGATCGTCATTGACACGTCCCTGCGTAATTTCACGCACGATGGTGTGTATGTTCTGGATTTTGGTTTCGGTCTCGTTGTGAAGCATCTCCAGCTTGTTCTGGACAGTGATCCAAAGAAGCTTCTGGTGGTTAGCGCAAACCCGATTTATTGCCCGCAGGAAATTACGCTGGACAGGGCGGAGATAAAGGGAAAGGTCGCTGCCAAATGGCAGCGCAGATAACACGCCTGAAGGGCACTTTTTGAGGAAAGATAATATGTCAGATAATGAGAATCAAAAACCTGAGGATATGTCTTCTGACGAAGAAAGGAGAGAAATAGAGGAGTTTAACAGGAAACATCATAAATTCGTGGAATTCACGAAGAAGGTAGGTGTAAAGGATGAGTGCCCTTGCTGTGGACAGTCTGTAAATAAAATTTTCCTTGGTTACAGAAGTCAAATGCCAGTAGTTCCTGTTAGCACCCTTGGAAAGTATTATCCTGCTTATGCGGGAGCATGTACGAATTGTGGTTTTGTTTCTACATTTTTTGCGCCGGTAGTTGATAAGAAAATCCAAGAGGACGAATCCAGTGAGTAATGATCGTTCAGTCTTGAAAATCGATGAGCATCCAGAATTTCGTCCAGTGGGTAATAATTCATCAAACACCTTGCCTCCCGGTGGCGGGCCACCATATAATGGAGATATGGAACGGCGTGTATCAAATCTTGAAGATAAAATGGAGAATGTACAGAAGACATTATCGAGTATCCTTGTTACATTAGCTAAAATTGAAAGCTGTATGGCAACAAAGGAAGAAATTCATGCGGTGGAAATTTCATTAACAGAGGTTAAAGCCAGAGTTAATAGTTTGCCAACGTTAGCGAAAATATCTACGATTGCCGGTATAGCGTCTTTGGTTGTTCCATTACTTCTGGCCGTTTCCATGGCTCTCCTTCACCATTATACTAAGCTAATTTGAATTTCTTAAATAAGTTCTATTTTTTTTCTAAGCCGCCCTTCGGGGCGGTTTTTTGTGCCTTTTGCATAAGAAAATTATAGACAGGTTGTAGGAAAAATCATCTATATTGGAAATATCCTAAATTATTGCTTGACTTTAGGATATTTCCTAACCATATTCACCTCAGGCACCACACAAACACGGAGGTGATGAGGTGGATATTCTAAATCCAGAGAAGCAGCTTGAATACGCAGGGCAGCTCCTGCGTGACGAGGCACGCAGTGAGAACCCTAAGCGGTGCGTTGCTGCTATAAGTGCTGCTTATGAGATTCTTGAAACAGCCCAGATGAATCTTACGATGCAGAAAAACGTGCGCCTTTGTCTGAGGATTTCCCTTTGCGGGCTGTCCCACAGTTTCCTCATTCTGAGGGGGGAAGCATCATGAGCACAGAGACCAGACAGGCAGCCCTTTCCCGCATCAAAGCGGCCCATGACGAGCTGGAAATCGTCTCTGACGGAACGGGCCTGACACTGGCCGAGCAGAACGAGCTGACGAACACCATGCTGACCCTCGATAACCTGATCGACAGCCTGACCTGCCCATATGAGCGCAACGAGCCGATCACGGAGGCCTCGTTCCCGGCGATCGGGCCTTTCAACACGGCGGCACTTTCTGAGGTTCTGGCTGGCCTTTCAGTCGCTGCCCTTTCAGTACGTGCGGGGAATGAGCCATGAGCCTTATCTCCGAGCAGATCGCCCATCAGAACCGTCCGACTGACAACGGCCTGCTGGAGCGTGTCGAACGGGACCGTCATCCGTCATCATTCGCTGTGCTGGCCCTGATAAGCCGTGTAGCGGATATTCTGGAAAGAAATGACTATACCAGTGAGCGCATGGAAGACGAGCACTATGTGGCTTTCACGGCACTGGACACGCTCAGGGGGAAGATGTCTCAATCCCTTTATGAGGATGAAATGGGCATCACAGACATGAATAAACGGCAGGACGAAATCGGAGCTTATTACGACAGGCGCCTTGCCGAGGCCATGGGCAAGTAAAGCTCAAAAACGTCAAGTAAAACGAGGATTTTTTGAGATGCTGAAAGAAGCAAACGGGATGGCTGTGCCAAAATTTGACGTGTTCCTACCTGAATTTCCAGCAATTTCAGCAGAGAAGCAGAAAGAGCTGAAATCAACAGTTACCGGAGAACTCTTCTCTTTCCATGCATTCAGAATGATGGGCCGCAACGATCTGGCAGAACACTGCCAGAAACGGGTGATGGATGCCCTGGCCGAGCTGATCGAGGCGGGAGCTCTATGATGGCAAACCTCATTTCCATCATCAACGATAATCACGGCACGCTGAAACGGGCGATCGACGATTATATCCCGCTGCTGACACAGGCCAGACAGGCCAATGACATTCTCCCGGCAGCCGTACAGCTCCATGAAGTTCTGGGCCAGATCGAAGCCATTGCGAAGGCAGCGAGAACCGACATCAAGGCCGCCATTGTCAGTCGGATGCTGGAGGATGGCGAGTTTCAGGTGGACGCAGGACCATACACGGCAAGCATCCGCAAGGGCGCTACCCGTGCCGTGGTCATGGATGAAAAGGCCCTGAGAGAGACTGCTCCTGAACTGTTCAAGCCCCAGCCAGACAAGGTCGATACCCGCCTGCTGGGACAGGCCCTGAAGGTCAGACCAGAACTGGCAGGGGCACAGCTGGTCGAGGGCGAGCCGACAATCACAATCAAGGGAAAGACGAAATGAGCAATGAAATCATAACATCCACTCACGGCAATAGCCTGACCATCAACGGGATGGGGGAGGCATTCGAGCTGGCTAAGGCAATGGCTTCTGCAAAAATGGTTCCGCAGTGCCTCCAGGGCAGCCCCGGGGACTGCCTCATGGTCATCGAGCAGGCCATGCGCTGGCGGATGAGCCCCTTTGCCGTGGCGCAGGCAACTAGCGTGGTCAAGGGCAAGCTGTGCTTTGAAGGCAAGCTGGTCTCTGCCGCCATCCAGAGCAGTGGTGTGCTGGATGGGCGTCTGAATTATGAGTTCACTGGGGATGGGAAGGAACGGATGGTCATCTGTTCCGGCACGATCAGGGGAGAAAAGAAGCCCCGTACGGTTGAAGTAACCCTGGAGGCTGCCCGCACGGAAAATGTCTGGTGGAGCAAAACGCCTGACCAGATGTTGGCCTATCATTCCTCCCGTGTCTGGGCCAGACGGCATGCGCCGGAAGTCATGCTGGGCGTCTATTCTCCTGAGGAGTTTGATACTCCATCGAACCATAATCGGCAGCAGTCCGATGATGTCATTGATGTTGAAGAAGATCCACGCCCTCAGAAGCAGGCAACTCCCGAGAAGGACAAGGAAGAAAAGGAGAAGAATGCAAAGAATTTGGCTGATGAACTGATAAATCGTGTTCAGGCATCAAAAACATTGCCTCAGCTTGAAAACCTTATCGGCAGTCCGAACTACAATAAATATCTGTCTGAAGTCCGCAAGGTTCTTCCCAAATGGGCAAGCACTGTTGAAGACAATGTCGAGGTTGTCAGAACCCGCCTTCAGAATACGGATCATCAGAATGACGCCATGCAGGAGATGCCGGAATGACAGGCCTCATCATTTGCCTGCTGGCACTGTCTCACATTGGTGTTGGCTACTTCTGGCGCATCAGCCTTCTGCGGACGAGCAACGGATACCGCCCCGGCCTGACCAGCGCCGTGGTGTGCGTGACACTCTGGCCGCTGATTGGCGCCGCTGAACTGAAAGAATGGGTACGGGAGAGAATGGCGTGACGGCAACACCTGAACTTCTCACCATGAAGGACGTTCTGGCACGCCTTCCAGTGGGCAGGACACGTCTGCTTCATCACCTGAAAACGGTTCCCTCATATGAGGGAACGCCTACCCATGGAAGGTGGGGAAGCAAATACATCTTCACGGAACAGCAATACGAAGCACTGAAGCAGAGCCTGTCATGCCCCTCAAACTCATCAAACGCCCAGGTTCGCCGTTCTGGTATATCGTTGGTACGGTCAACGGACAGCGCATACGAGAGAGCACAGGCACTACTGGGAAAAAGCGGGCGGAGGAATACCGGGCCAAGAGGGAAAGCCAGGCGTGGCACGAAAGCGTGTATGGTGCCCGGTCGGTAGTTACCTTTTCCCATGCCGTGGCGGCTTATCTGGAAGCAGAGGAAAGATCAGAGACAACCAAGTTTCATCTTTCCCGTCTTCTGGAGCATTTCAAGGAAACGAGGCTTGTTGATATTGCCCAGCCCCAGCTTGATGCAGCGTATGGGAAAATTCTCAGGGATGGAACGGGGGCCAGTCCAGCAACGAAGATCAGGGGCGTCCTTACGCCGTTACGGGCCGTGCTTGAATTCGCCGCCATCCGTCGCTGGTGTGACCGCCCGGCATTTGACCGGCCCAAGGTGCAGAAAACCCGGACTGTCTTCCTGTTGCCTGAAGAGGTCAGAGATATCATCAGGAATGCAGATGATCATCTTCAGCCTCTGCTGGTCTTTCTCATTGGGACAGGAGCCAGAGCATCTGAGGCTCTGGAACTGGACTGGAACAAAGTTGACCTGAAAGGCCGACGTGCCACCCTATGGCAGAAGCAGGGGACAGAGAGGCGGGTTAAACTTCCATCAGTCGTGATGACCGCCTTACATTCATTGCCACATAGGCAGGGACGTGTGTTCCGCCCTGTCCATCATGGCAGGGTTACGGATGGATACAGCGACAACGGCAGGACCAGCGGCGGCCAGTTCAAGAAGGGCTGGGCAGGGGCCTGTCGTCGGGCAGGTATGCCAGGGCATGAACGTGTGTGGGTGCCTGTAGGCCAGAGCATCGAACGGAGGCAGTTCGTCCCTGACCATACACCGCATGACCTGCGCCATACATGGGCAACATGGCATTATTGCCTGCATCGTGATCTGTTGAGACTGAAAGAGGAAGGGGGATGGGAGAGCATCACGGTCGTGACCCGTTACGCCAAGACCATGCCTGACGTGTATGGCGATGAGATCAGGGCCTTTCTGGAGAGTGACTTCTCAGAATTAACTGATTGACGCACAACTGACACACTTTCATTTCCTCTTCTGCTGCAATCGGCAGAAAATAAAGGAAAATTAGGCTGTGGCTCCTGCCTTCACACGGCAGGGGTCACAGGTTCAATCCCTGTCGCATCCACCATGGATTTCCCGGAAAACTGCCGTTTTTCGCTATCCCGAGACAGAGCATCTCTTAGCGATTGACCCAAATTTGACCCAGGTTTAACCGTTTTTGTGGTCATAAGAGTGGGTCAGGGAGAAGCTTGGATGGCTTTTATTGCCCTGTCCGTGGCAGCTCGGAAGAAGCTGAAACGTCGTCTGGAAAAACATGCAGGGCTTCGCCTGCGAGGGAGTGTGACCATAGAAGCGCGCGTTAGCGTCCAGGGTCGGCGTCTTGCGAGGAGTTTTTCTGACAGTTCCGATATTTTCACCAACCTGGATGCCGCCATCGCTTGGCAAGCCGTTCAAAAGGCGTCTCAGGACGTTCCACAAGGTGTTTGCCAGCCAGTCGTTTCACCGCCTGATCCTGTTCCTGTGGAGACTGTTTCTTCGTCTTCCCCCTTTGCCGAATGGACAGTGGCTGATCTTCTGAGAAAGTTTGGGCAGTATCATATCGAACAGGGGAAAGTCAGTTACGTGTCCCATATTTCCTCGTTTCTCAAACGCTGGAAAAATCTTCCCCTTGTGCAGTGCAAGTTGGGCACATTGCGCGCGGTTCATATTCGCCAGTTTCGTGAGAGCATGAAGGAAAGGGGATTATGTGCTGCAACGATCAACAAACGGATCGGGTTGATTGAAGTTGCCATCAATTTTCTGAATCGCGAACACGATGCTGAGCTGACCAACTATGCTTCTTCAGATTACGTCGCCCATATCAAGAATGCCGACAAGCGCCGGAGCCGCCGCGTCAGTGATGAGGAGCTAACCCTCATCCTCCGCCATTTCAAAGGCCCTACAGCCAGACATGCAGCAGCCCTGATCCGTTTCTGCTTCCATCAGGGCACAAGACGCTCGGAAGCGTTCAACATGACCTGGGGCGACGTCGATTTTGACAACCACGCCATCCGCTTTCCCAAACACAAGACGATGAATTACGACCAGGAACTTGGCGGGCAGGTTCGTGTCATGACCGGCAAGGCGCGGGACCTGCTGTTACGGCTCAGGGAGGAGGCAGGCCGTGTTACCGCCTCCCAAAAGGTCTTCAATGCCTATGCAAGAGTGGATGGTTACAGCCTTGCCTTCAGGCGCGCGACCAAAGAGGCCGGACTGAAAGACATCCGCCTGCATGACCTCCGGCATGAGGCCACCCCGCGGATTGCCGCCCTCTGTGGCCATAATACCTCCCTCATCAAGCGTGTTACCGGCCATCGGGATGATGCCTCCCTGGCCCGCTATACCCATACAAGCACCAACAGCATAGCCATGCTCATGTCCAGGAATGCCATTCAGCATGAAGAACCATGAATGCGCATCCATTTCTTCAATAAACTGCAACGGAAATTTAGGGTAAACTGAAAAAAGTGCTTTTTTTGTAAGTTTATTATTCCATACCTTTGTCTCAAATAAAGATTTTGTCTGAGACAACTGGGGAAAAGCCTTGCCTGGACCTGCCAACAAATATGAAGGGACTGTTTTCCCCGCTGGTATGCGCCAGCGGGGGAAGACGGCCATTCAGGCACGGTTCAGCTTTCAGGGGAAGCGTCATGAGAGAACCTTCTCATCCGGACGAACCCTACAGGACAACCTGAAGACGGCCATGCGCTGGCAGGCTGCACAGAAAGAGGAATTGAAGCTTCGTTCATCCCGGGATCATGGCAGCGTCAAATTTTGCGGAATGACCCTGGAGAGCGGGCTGAGACTACTGGACCTTCATTATCGGGCTGAGAAAAAAACCAGCTATCAGGGCTATATCGCCTTCCTGCTTCAGAACCCGGAGCAATTTCCCCTTCTGCGCATCCCCCTGGAAGACCTGCAACGCAGTGACATCACGAAATTCAGAAAGGACATGCAGGCTCCCTATACGGTGCCTGCAGGGCAAGCCTTTTTACGGGGACGGGCCCGCGTGAAGGGTAAAAGACCACTCAGGGAAAAAACGCGTTCCCGGGCGACGGTCAATAAATACATCAACCTGCTTTCCGTCGTCATTGATCACCTCAATGAGGAGCATGACGCCGATTTTGAAAATGTCGTAAAGACCGTCAGGAAACTCAAGGGCGCTGACAGGAAACGAAAGCACCGCGTTAAGGATGACGAGTTTGCCGCCATCCTGTCCCACATCCCCGCGCAGGATGCTTCCGATATCGTGGAATTTTTCACCTTTTCCCTCAATCAGGGCACAAGGCGGCAGGAAACCTTCAATCTGACATGGGGTGATGTCGATCCTGCCAATTACAGATTGACGCTTCCCCATCACAAGACCGAGGCCCATGACGACGAGGAAGGCGGACAAATCCGCACGCTTACCCGGGCAGCGTGTGAACAGATTCAGCGTTTGAGACAGCACTATAAGGCAGTCCATGGCCGGGCACCCGACCCGGAAGCACGCATTTTCACCCGCTATCAAACCGAAGCCACATACAGCAAGATATTTGCCAGGGCAGCACGGGAAGCCGGGTTGCAGGACATTCGTCTGCATGATCTGAGACATGAGGCGACAACGCGCATTGCCCGTGACTGTCGCTATAACAGCACCCTGACCAAAAGCTATACCGCCACAAGGATGAACGCTCCCTGGCCCGCTACTCCCATGCCAGTCCCCGGGATATTCATGACACCGTGCAGCAGTTACAGGTCTAGAACGGCCGGGACGGACAGGCAGCGCAACAGGGATCGTCTCCTCCTTCCGATACTGCCGTGCTGGAAGCTGACCAGAAAGAGCAGACAGCTCTTGCGAACCTGATTGAGCGCATCAGAAATGATAAAAAATCCAAATCCCTTCTTGTAAATTTCTTCACATCTCTCTCTGACAGCCTGTGATTTTGAAGCTGCATTTCTCCTTCATGTAACGATGTTCTTCTGTTTCGTGTCCGACCTTCCGTAACTTTATGCCAGCGGTCTGATTTGTTGCACAAATCAGAGCTGACCAGGGGGGATACTCCCCCCGTGGACCCCCTGAACACGGAGGAACGGCATGAAGGGAATAAAAGAACAAAGCAGCAGCATGGGCATACGCATCACGCCCACGCAGGCCCGGCAATGGAGGATGGCGGCTCTCAGAGCAGGTCACAAAACCCTGTCCAGCTGGTTGAGGAGTCTAGCCAGTCAGGCTGCCCGAACTGGCGACACAGGCCGGGAGCTGGCCACGGAGCTTGCCGCCCTGCGTACGGAGCTGGGACGGATCGGCAACAACCTGAATCAGCTCACACGCTACAGCCACCAGCAGGGCCAGATGCAGGATGTGGAAGCCTGTCTGCAAGAGGTCCGGCAGGCAGCCCGGAGTGCCCATGCTGCATTGCAAAAACTGACCGGAACGCCTCGTGCCGGAACATCAGCCCATGATCATCAATAGCGATGCGCTCAAGGCAGCTCCCGGCCCTGAAGGGTTGATCCATCACCTGCTCGGCAAGCCGGAGGATAATGAGACGATCCGGCTTGTATCCGGCTCACGGGACAGCATCCGCTTTGCCTATGATGATGCCCGGTCCCACGGAAGCAAGCGGGGCGTGCTGCATATCAAGCTCTCCCCCGATACCACCCAGACACTTACGGCGAAGGACTGGCAGACCTGTCTGACACGACTGGCACAGGAATATCATTTTGAAGGTCGCGAGATCAGCATCATCGAGCACAGGAAAAAGGGCCGGGTGCATCGGCATGTTGTCGTGCCCTTTGTGGACCCGGTCACGGGCCGAAAGCTGGATATGGGGTTTTCCAAATTGCGGGACGAGAAATGCGCCCGGCTTCTGGAAATGCAGCTCGGCCACAAGCTCACCCCCATGAAGCTCGGGCACCGGAAAGCCGTCTGTGCCTATCTCAAGAAATCAGGCCAGAGGCAGGCCGCTGAATCTGTGGCTGTCTTGCCGGATTCCGGCATCGGCACCTCCCTCATGGCTCATCAGAAGGCCAAAAGACTGGGACGTGACCTTGCCGATGAGAAACAGCACATCAAGACGCTTTTTCAGCAGGTAGACGGCCCCGCTGCCTTCAGGGCAGCCCTAAAGACGGAGGGACTGGAACTCCGGAAGGGTGACAAGCCGGACCGTTACATCATTTGCCATTCCAGAGGCGGGCTGATCGGTTCGGCCAACCGGCTGACAGGATGGCGCGTCAAGGATTTTCAACATTACATGGAGACAGATCATGAAACTATTCGGCAGAAAGCCACCCAAATCTCAGAACAGGGTCAAAAGCACGAACAAAACAGCCCAGCCCGCCCGCAAGACACAGGACAGGACACCAGCCCCGGCACCCGCCTCAAGGACACCACCCCTCAGCGAGAGGAAAGGGCCGACAACCGGGGAGAGACTGATCGACTACTCCCAGAAGACACTCTACCAAAGCAGCCGGGCTGCCAGCGCTTCAGAAGAATTGCTCGGCCTGTTCAATCAGGACCAGGGAGAAAAGCAGGACGATCCTATCCAGCTTCTGCAAGAGACGCTGGCCCAGCTGGTGGAGCTGGAGCTGAGCAACGCCGAGAGGCTGACGCGGCTGGAAGAGGCTCTCTTGCGGAACAGGTCAGGCGGCTCCGGCAACCCGTCACAAAAAAAGCGTTACTGATTGCCCGGACGCGGCTGAGACGGGGCCTTGATCCAGCCTATTTTGCCGATCTTCTGCCCCGGAACGAGATCAGGGACCCTGTATCGGGCAACACCCTTTACCGGGCCAGGCTGATGCGTCGTTATTACGGCCTTTCGACAGAAGACCCCGTCGAGCCGCATGAAAGGCTTATCGAGCGGGCCAGGCAGATGGCATGGGTTGGCATCGGGGCGGACCATTTCCGCATCAGGCTGAAGAATGGCGAGCAGTTCAGGGATTACGGGGACCGCATGACCTGTCCTCCTGGCCCCATCCAGCCTGCCACGGCGCGGGAGATTGTGCTTTCGGCCATTGCCAAGGGGTGGGCAGGCATTGAGGTGACAGGCTCGCAGGACTTCAAGGACGAGATTGCCATCCATGCCAGGTTGAATGGCATTCCGTGCGATCATGAGTTGAGTGACAGGGCGCAACGTAAGTTTGTGGCGATCGTGAAGGAAAGGGGAGTGCCGCTCCGGATGGAGCAAGAGATGGGTTCGCCTGGACTTTAGGGCCTGTTAGGTCTTGAAGAGAGGCATTTTTTTCTTATCTATCTGGCATGAGTATGATGCAGTCAGTTATGTCAGATCAGAGCTGGTCTTTCTGGGAACCACTGATCAAAGACATTCGCCCCAAAGGAAAGACACCACCAAAGAACCTCCGACGGACGATATAAGCCATTTTCTGGCGACATCGCAACGGAGCGAAATGGCGTTCTGTTCCTTCTGAACTGGGCCCTTGGTGGATTGCGGCCCAGTTGTTCATTCGCTGGTCAAAACTTGGCGTGTGGCAGCGTCTCTTTGACCTGGTCAGCCGTAAAAACCAGGCTCTGGGCATGGTATTCCTTGATGGAACAACCATTCGTGCGCATCACAAGGCAGCTGGGGCTGCCAAAAAGGGGGATGCAGGGAATGTCCAAAAGGTCGTGAAGCTCTTGGCCGCTCACGTGGAGGATTAGCACCAAGGTCTGCGTAGCGGCCGATGGCCGCGGTAAGGCCTTGTCTTTCACCCTCGCACCCGGGCAGGCGCATGAATTGTCAGCCGCCTGTGCTCTCCTTGATGATCTTCCCCACACGCCAGGTTATGTTGTCTGCGATCGCGGCTATGCTTCCCACAAGTTCCGTGAAGATATCTGGAACCGGGGGGCGCGTCCTGTCATTTCATCCAAGCGAAATGATACCCAAGTCAGTTGTCCAGAATGGGCTTACAGACATCGCCATTTGGTGGAAAATCTCTGGGCAAGGCTCAAGGAATGGCGGGCTATGGCAACCAGATATGAAAAGACCGCATCCTCTTTTCTTTCCGTCATCCTCATCTCTGCAATCTCTGATTATATCAAGACCTAACAGGCCCTAGTCCTGTTGAAATAGTCAGTGCGGTGGCAGCGGAATTTTAAAGGTCGGATACTCCAGAGCCTCCACGACCTGTTGGAGGTTCTGCACGGCAATGCCGCTTGTGTAGGTTGTGGTGCCCTGCGATTGATGGCTGGCTTCATGGCCCAGCAAGGTATCAATCCAGAGTTCTCTGATATTGCCACTTTGGTTCCGCAGTTTGGTCGAAACCGTATGCCGGAAAGAGTGGAAAGTCACAGTTTTCGGCAGGCCAGGGCGTTTCTTGAATTTTGAAAAGGCCTGCGCAAAGTCCGTTCCCCGCCCTCGGGCAGAGGGGTTCAGGTCTGGGAACAGGTAGTGTTCTCCTTTCTGCACAAGGTCGAGCACACCCCATTGCAACAGATGACTATGGATAGGAATAAGCCGTGTCCCGGCTACTGTTTTCGGTGACCAGTTATCCTCGGGGTGGGGGCGGACATGAAAGCAACGAATACCATTGACGGTCACAATATCCTGTGTGCGTAGGTTACAGAGTTTCCCAAGGCGCATTCCGGTATACAGGGCGATGGTAATGAGACCGACATAACTGCGCAAAGAGGTTGTGGTGCTTGTCCATTGGGCTGTGGAAAGCTGGGCCAGTTCGCGGTCTGTCCAATCTCGACGGTCAATCTTCTGGGTCACATCGTAGGTCCACCCCGCCCATGGATTACGGGCCACGATTTCGCGTTGCACAAGATGCCCCCAGAGGGCCGAGAGGCGGGAGAAATGGTTTTTGACTGTCTTGCCGCTGAGTGTTTCAAGTTCTTCCTCTTTGGCCCGCAAAATTGCGTCATGAATGCCAAGAGAGTTCTTATGTTTGCCGTGGGTAGAGGGCAGGGCAAAGAGCATATCCCGGAACTCCCCAGCCACCCCGCCGGTAATCTGGTCAACAGGCTTGTCATCAAAGGCTTCCACGAAGAGACTGATGGTCTTGCCGGTATCGCGGATAATGCCGGGGCTTTTGGTTTTATCGCGATAAATGAACTGGTCCGCCATTGCCGTGATGGTCGGGCCTGTCTTTTTCTTGGGGCCGGGTGTGGCTTTATTGGGAGTAGGACAAACAGAAGTCTCCTCCTGCACAGGCATAAAAGCCGCCTGTGTTTCCTGCCCGGCATTTTTGATAGACACCACGATGGCGCTCAGGTTGGCAATCTGCTCCCGCAGCATGGTTTTTTCTGTGGCGTTGCGTAGATAGTCCTTGGTGGCCGTGGCGTGCAGTTTCTGGAAGCCTGCCATGAGACTATCGAGGCCGTCATTGGATATCTTAATAAAGTCTTGCAGTTGCTTCAGGCTCTCCATCTTCTCGAAGTAGAACCGTGCCTTTTCATAGGTGCGTTCAGCCTCCACCCGCTCCTCTTCAATCGCAATCATGCGTTTTGTGTCGCGCATGATGTCCTTATAGAGGGCGAGAAGCTTTCTCAGTTCTTCTGGGGAGGCATCTTCGTACATGACTTTGGCTTTACTAAAGAACTGTCCGGTTCTGGCATAAAGCCCGGCTGCGCGTTCGCGTGCAACCCGCTTGCTGCTGGTCTGAAGGGAAAGAGAGATTTCCGTGCGGCCCAGCAGGGCACGAAGGGGGAAGGGGATGGTGCGGCGGAAGTGGCAGTGTGCGCCAAGCAGACGGAGCATGTCGGTTCCCATTATGGGAAGGTGAACGGGACACGGTCCTTTTGTCCTGCCAAGCAGGCACTTTACTCAATATTTTCAAAAGATTAGTGGTGCGAACTGCGGGACTCGAACCCTGAGAAGCGGGTGAGTTGCGTTCGAAACCTTACTGATTTCATCAAGCAAAACGCTAAAAGACGTCCTTCTTGGTAACGATTTATGAGAAGCACTTTGGAGAAGAAGTGAGTTCTCGTCAAGAGACTTCCCAAAACGTTCAAAAAGGTGAGGGGGTGGCAGAGGGGCGCGGTGTGGTCTGCGGGTTCGGTGCGGGTTTTTGCTGGGTTTCGGTCTCTTTTTCCCGCTTGAAAAACTCGTTTTGAGGTTCTGCTGTTTTAGAGTGGTCTGCCTGTAAAATCATAAGAGCCTGCTCAAGCTGCCCTGTATACTGAGCATGGAAGAAGGCTTTTCGTGTGACCTCATCAAGGTCTTTATGCAGGCCGGGGAGTTGCCTGAGGTGGCGTAAGCGGTTTTGAGCGGCTTCGAGGGTTGGCCTATAGGCAATCTCAGCGTTCTTTTGCTCCTCTTTCCGCTGTGCCATGGATTTTTGATAAAGTGTTCGTAGTAAAGCGAGAGTTCTCTCTTTGTTGAGCAGGGCGGACACATGCTGTCTTTTCTGGTCATAGTAGTTTTCCAGAGACCGTTCCCGCGCTGTGGGCACAGGCAAGGTTAGGGGCCGGGGTGGTTTTTCTCTCAGGCCAAACAGGTAAAGTAAGGTCTCAATGAGGTAACGGAGTATTTCAGCAAGGATAAGTAGGGCTTTTTCAAAAGCCTCATCAGCTTTGTGCCGTCGTCCAGTTAAACCACCTAACAAGGAAGCAGAAGCCGCTTCACGTTCCTGATGCGCCAAGTCAAGTGTTTCCTTGGCCTTTTTGAGTTTTATCCGAATGGGCTTTATTTCTCGTAAGATGTTTTGAAAGACTTGGTCGCGTGTTGGCACAGGGCCGTACAGCGATAAGGGGTTCTGGCGTATGATGTGTTCACATCGGGCTACCTCCTTTTTCCAGTCTCTCAGGTAATGGGCAAAACCGGGGTTAAGGTTCTGTGTCTGAGTGAGAGAGGTCACTGTTGGACGATATCTTGGCTCTCTACGCAGGGGCATAATCGTGGCATCCGGTGGCAAGACGCGCGGCGGTCTGGCGCTCAGTGGGCTTAACCGGCGGGCACGGGCTGCGACCGGGCGTACTAGGCGGGGTTCGTCTGCTGGCAGAGCTTCCTGCATGAGCAAAGCATGGAAGTCTTTCATGCGTGTTTTGGTCAGGCGGGTAAAAGAGCCAATCAGGGTGCCGTCTGCTGTTTCAATGATATGGGCTCCCGGTCTGGTGGCGCTTTTATCGCCTTCTCGCATCACGAACCCTTGTTCCTGTAACAGACGGCGGAAGGCAGGGAGCTTTTCGCCTGACTGTTGCCAGAGAGTGGTAATCTCTTTCTTCAAGGCTGGTAAATCCACAGCCTGTCGTTCTGTTATCCGGCGTGCCTGAGAGGTGTACGCAGCGCGGGGAAGGGAGGCATCCTCAGCTATAAGGGCTTCTACCAGTTGGGCTTCGCGATGCTTGCCCTCCTTGCGCAGGGCATTGGCAATAGCCGTATCATGACGCCCTGCTGTTAACGGGTGTCCCAGCCTGATTTCTTCTAACCGGGCGACCTTTTCCAGTCGCATGTAAGAGAAGCGACTACTCAACACATGGTCATGCTGCCATTCAGGCAGAATAAGATGCCCGTGTCTTTTGCCGTCTTTCTGGTGAAAGATAAGGGTGCGAGAAGCTTTATCCGCCCCAAGTTCCTCACAGAGCCGGTCGGCAAACTCTGACAGTTCTGCATCTGTCATGGCCTGTTCAGGATTGAAGGCGATATGACGCAACAGCCTGTCAGTTCTCTCTTTCAGGGCGTTTATGTCGTCCAGGGTGGCGGCGCAGGCCACTGCCTCGCCGCTATTGGCGACGTGGGCCAGTTGGTTGAGGTTGTTGCCAATGCGGGCAAGGTCTCCCCGTAGGCCTCTGAGTTCAGCAAGGAGCTGGTCGCCCTCTTGGCCAGTGAACTCGGCATCACGCAAGAGAGCGCGTATCCAGCCAGAGGTGTTGTGGTGTCCGGCCCGTCTGGCCACGACTTGCCATCGGTCAAGTTCGTCGGGTCTGGCCCTGACGGAAAGGCGGGACGTTCGGATTTCAGGCATGGTTTCAGTCTCCCTCTTTGTGGGGGTCAACGGGGGAGGCACTCCCCCTTGCCAGCTTGTCCAAGGTTACCCAACGGGTAGCCATTGGACACTGCTGGCTCCTGACTCCTGACACAAACCCCATGGAGACTAAGGTAATCTATTTCCATGAAAGGAACAAAAAAAAGAACAAATTCTTAATTCTTAGGAGAAGCATTCCCTAAGTATGGGAAGTTATACGGTCATGAGGCCTCATTCATAAACAGAGTGAGAAGGCTTTCCAGCGTCGCGAATGTTTCCGGGTCTCCAAACCGGACATCGGCGCACTGCCCTCCACTTCGTCCCCGGGCGACGTGAAGTTAAGTGGGGTTTCTTTTACGGCCAACAGGCGGAGCCGCTGGCAACAGAGCCCATCCCAAGGCTGATTGCAAAACCAAGTCCTTAAGGGTAGTCGTTGAAGGACTATTGCCCTCGCATCAACTTTTGAGGCCTACATTGAACCAGACGTCCCACAGCAGCCTTGTTTCCTTCATCTGGCGCATTGCCGACGATTGCCTCCGCGATGTGTATGTACGGGGCAAGTATCGCGATGTGATCCTGCCGATGGTTGTGCTGCGCCGCCTTGACACGTTGCTTGAGCCGACCAAGGACGCTGTTCTGAAAGAAGTCCGGTACCAAAAAGAAAACATTGACGCGACGGAGTTGGACGATGAGCCGCTCAAGGGTGCCTCTGGTTACGTCTTCTTCAACACCAGCCGCTGGACCTTAAAGAAGCTGTACAACACCGCCACCAACGACCAGCAGATCCTCCTAGCTAATATTGAGGATTACCTCGACGGCTTCAGTGACAACGTCAAAGGGATCATCGATCGCTTCAAACTGTTCGAACAGATGCGCCATATGGCGGAGAAGCAGGTGCTTCTCGACGTCATTGAGAAATTCGTCTCCCCCTGGATCAACCTGACCCCGAATGAGATAGAGGATCCGGAAGGCAACACGCTTCCGGGTCTCTCTAACCTAGGTATGGGATACGTCTTTGAGGAACTGATCCGTAAGTTCAACGAAGAGAATAACGAAGAAGCAGGGGAACACTTCACCCCGCGCGAAGTGATCCACCTCATGACGCACCTGCTTTTCGACCCGATAAAAGGCCGTCTGCCCAAGATCCTGACGATTTACGATCCGGCTTGCGGCTCGGGCGGCATGCTGACCGAGGCTCAGAACTATATCACGGACGCAGATGGCCCTTTCCATGCCCAAGGGGACGTTTACCTCTATGGCAAAGAGATCAACGACGAGACTTACGCGATCTGCAAATCCGACATGATGATCAAGGGCAATAACCCTGAAAACATCCGCGTGGGTTCCACCCTTTCTACCGATGAATTCTCCGATGACCGTTTCGACTTCATGCTGTCCAACCCGCCCTATGGCAAAAGCTGGAAGAGCGAGGTGAAGTACATCAAAGACGGCAAGGACGTCATTGATCCCCGTTTTAAAGTCGAGCTGGCCGATTACTGGGGTAAGGTCGAAACGATGGATGCCACCCCGCGCTCATCGGATGGCCAGCTGCTGTTCCTGATGGAGATGATCAGCAAAATGAAACCCACCAGCGCCAGCCCTCTGGGCTCGCGCATCGCGTCGGTCCATAACGGCTCCAGCCTGTTCACTGGGGATGCGGGCAAAGGGGAATCCAACATCCGCCGCTTTATCATCGAAAATGATATGCTGGATACCATCATCCAGCTGCCCAACAACCTGTTCTACAACACCGGCATCACCACCTATATCTGGCTCCTGTCCAACGCCAAGCCCGAGGCACGGCGCGGGCGGGTCCAACTGATTGACGCCAGCCTCATGTTCCGCAAGCTGCGCAAGAACCTTGGCGACAAGAACTGCGAGTTTTCGGACAAACATATCCAGCAGATCACCGAGGCCTTCCTGAACTTCGCCTCTGTCGAGCGCCAGATCGACGCGGCGGGCGATCCGCAGGGCATCGCCGTGCAAGTCTTCGACAACGCGGATTTCGGCTATCACAAAGTCACCATTGAACGCCCGGACCGCCGCCGTGCGGGTTTCAGCGCTGAACGCCTCGCCCCCCTACGCTTTGATAAGTCCCTGCGCGAGCCCATGGAATGGCTCTACGACGAACACGGGGATCAGGTCTATCAACCGGGCTTTTTAAAGGAGAAGGCCAAGCAGATCACCGCGTGGTGTGAGGAAGCCGGGCTAACCCTGAACGCCAAGGCCAAGGCCAAGCTGCTCGACACCAAGTACTGGGTCAAGCTGCGCGACCTGCTGGCCACGGCGACCCAGATCATGGGCGATGTGGGCCTTGAGGAGACCGGCGACTTCAACGCCTTCCGCAAGGCGGTCAACGCCGCGATCAAGGCGCGCAAGATCAAGCTGGCCGTGACCGAGAAGAACGCCATCCTGAACGCCGTCAGCTGGTACGACGAGACCGCGCAAAAGGTGATCGACAAGAAGCACAAGCTGACCGGCGCAGAGATTGAGGAGCTGACCACGCATCTGGGGTGTGCGGCGGAGGATCTCGCTGATTTCGGTTGGTACCAGCAGAAGGATGGCAGCTACCTGACCTATGAGAGCACCGCAGAGCTGCGCGATGCGGAAAGCGTGGCCCTAAAGGATAACATCCACCGCTACTTCCTGGCGGAGGTGAAGCCGAATGTGGAAGAAGCCTGGATCAACCTAGACAGCGTGAAGATCGGCTACGAGATCAGCTTCAACAAGTATTTCTATCGCCACAAGCCGCTGCGCAGCCTTGAAGAGGTGACGCAGGACATTCTGGCCCTGGAAGAAAAAGCCGACGGGCTGATTGCAGACATTCTGGGTGTCGAGGTCGCGACCAAGCTGGAGCCGTCGGAATGAACATCGCGGCATATCCCAAACATCATAGCTTCAAACCATCCGGCTTCGATTGGATCGGCAATGTCCCAGAGCATTGGGACGTCGAGAAGCTGGGCTCCATGCTGACGGCGGTTTCAGAGAAAAACCGCCCTGATCTGCCACTCCTGTCAATCACGCGCGAACAAGGCGTTATCGAGCGGGACGTCGATGATCAGGACAGTAACCACAACTTCATTCCGGATGACCTGAGCGACTACAAGGTGCTGCGCGAGGGACAATTTGGCATGAACAAAATGAAGGCGTGGCAGGGTTCCTATGGCGTCTCGGCGTACACTGGGATCGTCAGTCCGGCGTACTTTATCTTTGACTTCGCCCGCGAAGTTGACCCGCACTTCTTCAATATCGCCATTCGCAGCAAGCTGTACGTTTCCTACTTCGGTTCGGCCTCGGATGGCGTCCGAGTTGGCCAATGGGACTTAAACCAATCGCGAATGCGGCAGATTCCCATACTGCTCCCCCCACTCCCTGAACAGCGCGCCATCGCGGCGTTTCTGGATGGGAAATGCGCGACGATTGACGAGGCGGTGCGGATCAAGGAGGAGCAAATCAGGCTCTTGGCCGAGCGCAGGCAGATCCTGATCCAAGAAGCCGTCACCCGCGGCCTGAACCCCAACGCCTCCATGAAGGATAGCGGCATCGACTGGATCGGCCAGATCCCCGCGCATTGGGAGAAGTCGAAACTGAAGTATGTCCTCGACACATGGACAGGCTATGCGTTCTCAAGCGCTGCTTTCTGCCAAGACGGCATACCCATTCTTAGAATTGGCGATTTGATTGCTTGGGGAAACGTTTCCACCGAAAAGGCTGTTTGCTTGCCTGAAAAATTCGCAAGATTCGACGAGCAGTTTGGCGTCCGAAAAGGTGATATCCTCATGGCGATGACTGGCGGAACAATCGGCAAGGTATCCATTTACGATTCAGACCAGCCGGCTCTATTGAACCAACGTGTCTGCGCATTTCGACCCAAAGGGGTCTTCCCCCTCCCGCTCGCATTGTACTGGATGCAAACGAAGCTATGGGACCAGCACATCTTGTTGAATTCCGAGGGAGGCGCACAACCGAATATTTCGGATAAAGCCACCATCGAAATGCCCATCGTATTACCTCCTTCCGCAGAGGAGCGCTTGGAAATCATTTCTTTCCTTTCATCATCCTTGGGACGGATCGGCGATGCTATTTCACTCAAAAAATCCCAAATCGCCGCATTGCGAGAATACAAGGCAAGCTTGATCAACGCGGCGGTGACTGGTAAGATCAAGGTATTGTAAACGCCCGGCCCCTCGACGGGGCGGGGTAGAAACTTATTTGAAAGCAACGTCATGAATATCGCGGTCAGCAACACCAAGGAAATCGCCCTCGAACAGGCCATCGAGAGGCAGCTTTGCGGTGCGAGCTCCGAAGAGCTGGCCGCCGGGGCCATCGCCTCTGGCCCTTTCCGCATCGGCCAGCCCTCTGATTTTGACGCGACCCTCGCGCTCGACCGCGCGAAGTTTTGGGAGTTCCTCGAAGCCACTCAATCCAAAGACCTCGACAAGCTCAAGCAGCACAACCCCGCCGACTGGCGGGCCAAGATCACCGGCCAGCTCGACAAGCTGATAAAATCCAAGGGCCTGCTGCACGTCCTGAAAAAGGGCCTACCCGTCGACGACGCGCATTTCCACCTGATGTATCCCGCTCCGCTGGCCAGTTCAGCGCAAAAAGTCCACGACAACTTCGCCGCCAATATCTGGAGCGTGACGCGGCAGGTCCATCACAGCACCGCCAACCCGAATGAATCGGTGGACATGGTGTTGTTCCTTAACGGTCTGCCGCTGGTGACGCTGGAGCTGAAGAACGCCTGGACCCACCAGACCGCCCGCTACCATGGCCAGAAGCAGTACCGTGAGCGTGATGCAAACCAGACCCTGCTACGCTTTGGCCGCGTGCTGGTCCACATGACCGCCGACACCGACGAGGTGTGGATGGCAACGAAGCTGGAGGGCGCCTCGACCTTCTTCCTGCCGTTCAACAAGGGGCACAATGGGGGCGCGGGCAACCCGCCGAACCCGAATGGCCACAAGACGGCCTACCTGTGGGAAGAGGTTCTGCAACCGCAGAGCCTTGCCGGGATCATCCAGCATTTCGTCCTGCTGGAGGGCAAGAAGACCGACCCGCTGGCGAAGAAGACGCTGATCTTCCCGCGATATCACCAGCTGAATGTGGTCCGAAAGCTGCTGTCCCATGCCGCTCAGACGGGCGTAGGGCATAAATACCTGATCCAGCACTCTGCCGGCTCGGGAAAATCCCACAGCATCACCTGGGCCGCCTACCAGCTGATTGAGACCTATCCGGCGACGCTAGATCTGCCCGGCGCCAAGGCGCTGGACGCCCCGCTGTTCGACAGCGTGATCGTCGTGACCGACCGCCGCCTGCTAGACAAGCAGCTGCGCGACAACATCAAGGATTTCTCCGAGGTCAAGAATATTGTGGCCCCGGCGCTGAAGTCCTCGGACCTGAAGACAGCGTTGGAGAACGGCAAGAAGATCATTATCACGACCATCCAGAAGTTCCCCTTCATCATCGACGGCATAGAGGATTTGGGCAACAAGCGTTTCGCAGTGATCATCGACGAGGCGCACAGCGGCCAGAGCGGCATCGCCAGTGACAAGATGAATCAGGCAATGGGCGGCGACCCAGATGAAGATAACGCGCAGGACAAGATTGTGGCGGCCATGCAGGCCCGCAAGATGCGCGGCAATGCGTCCTACTTTGCCTTTACCGCGACGCCGAAGCCGATCACTCTGGAAAAGTTCGGTGAGCAGCAGCCGGACGGCCGCTTCCGCCCGTTCCACCTGTACAGCATGAAGCAGGCGATCGAGGAGGGCTTCATCCTCGACGTGTTGGCGAATTACACGACCTACAAGGGCTATTACGAGATTCAGAAGTCCATTGAGGATAATCCCCTGTTCGACACATCCAAGGCGCAGAAGAAGCTGCGCGCCTATGTCGAGCGGAGCCAGCAGACGATCAACACCAAGGCCGAGATCATGGTCGAGAATTTCATCGACAAGGTTGTCAACCCCAAGAAATTGCGCGGCAAAGGCAAAGGGATGATCGTAACCCAAAATATCGAGGTGGCGATCCGCTACTACAAGGCCGTACAGGCAGAGCTTGCCAAGCGCGGTTACCCGTTCAAGGCGCTAATTGCCTTCTCGGGCGAGAAGGAAGTCGATGGGGTCAATTACACCGAGAGCGAGATGAATGGCGTACCTGAGGACAAGACCCGCAGCGAGTTTGACAAGGATGAATTCCGCCTGCTGATCGTCGCAAATAAGTATCTCACCGGTTTCAACCAGCCGAAGCTCTGTGCGATGTACGTTGACAAAAAGCTGCAGTCGGTTCTGGCAGTCCAGGCCCTGTCCCGTTTGAACCGGTCCTCCCCCAAGCTAGGCAAACGGACGGAGGATCTGTTTGTTCTCGACTTTTTCAACTCGATCGAGGACATCAAGGCTGCCTTCGACCCGTTCTTCACGGTGACGACCTTATCTGAGGCGACGGACGTGAACGTCTTACACGAGCTGAAAGCAGCTTTGGATAATGTCGGCGTCTACGAATGGTCAGAGGTGGAGGAATTCTGCAAAAGGTTCTTTGACGGCGAAGATTCCGAGAAACTCAGCCCCCCGATTGACGTGGCTGCCGAACGTTTCAACACCGGCCTGGAACTGGAAGACCCGGAGAAGATCGACTTCAAGATCAAAGCGAAGCAGTTCGTGAAGATCTACGGCCAGATGGCTGCAATCGTGCCGTTCGAAGTGGAGGCTTGGGAGAAGCTCTTCTGGTTCCTGAAGTTCCTGGTCCCGAAGCTAAGCATCAAGGACCCGAATCAGGATGCGTTGGATGATCTTCTCGAGGCCGTTGACCTTTCGTCATATGGGCTAGAGCGGACAAAACTAAACCAGACCATCGGCTTGGACTCTTCAGAAGCAGAGCTAGATCCACAGAACCCCACCCCCCGCGGCTATCGCGAAGGAGAGGTGCAGGAAGACCCGTTGGAAGAGATCATTCGCAGCTTCAACGAACGTTGGTTCCAAGGCTGGAGCGCCACCCCGGAAGAACAACGGATCAAGTTTCTGAACATAGTTGAAAGTGTTCAGGCACATCCCGATTTCGAGAAGAAATTTGATGAAAATTCTGATCCCTACAGCCGTAACTTGGCATTTGAAAAAATTATGAAAGAAGTCATGCTAAAACGCCGGAAAGAGGAGTTGGAACTCTACACGCTTCACAATCAGGACGAGGCGTTCAGATCTGCACTATACCTAAGCGTCAAGGAGGCGCTGACAAAGAGCCTGCGCTGACAATGACTGAAGCGTGCCTGCCCAGACTTCGGCGACAATAAATGCGTCTAATGGACTCGAATTGACCTCCTCTACCTATTGTCTCTCGATCATAACCAGGGTCTGTCAGTTTGATATTGTTGGTCGGCAGGTTGATCGAATGACAAGCACGTCTGGCTCTGTGCCTTTAGGCCACTTGCGGCACAGGCCCCGGTCCTTTTAGGCTCAAAGGACCGCTTTTTGCCGCCGTGCCTTGGGTCAGGGGCAGAGCTGCGGGACGGTAGCGATCCTGCGTCAGGTTGACGCAGGCCCGGAAGATGAGGAAGTGACAGACAAGTTCTCCTGGTCAATCTGGCCAGCGTTCCTCCGGGATGGATGAATGGCGGCTCTGGCTTAAATGCTGCTACCGCCATGCCGCTGTGGCGCAGGTCGGCTTTCCGCCCAAAGTCGTCATGGTTTACGCCTTCAAGAAAAGTGTCGGATAGCTCACAGCTTCCACAGTCTGCCTAAGGTTTGCTGTTGTAATACCAGAGAGATATGTCGTAGCCCCCTGACTCTTATGGCTGGCTTCATGACCAAGGAGAGCATCAATCCAAAGCTCTCTCAGGTCTCCAGCCTGATTGCGTAAGCGGGTAGATACAGTGTGCCGGAAACTATGAAAGGTAATGGCGGCAGGCAGGCTTACGGTCGTTTTGAACTTCGAGAAATTCCGGCCAAAGTCTGTGCCACGCGGGCCGCTTTGGGGTGTTTTCAGTTCAGAAAACAGGAATTTTTCACCGTCTTTCCTGAAGTCCAGAATGCCCCATTCCAGCAAGACACTATGGATAGGCACGTTCCGGGTGCCTGCTTCCGTCTTGGGTGTCCACTTGTCTGCAGGGTGAGGGCGGATAAGGAAGCAGGGAATACCGTCAACCTCCTGAATGTCCTCATTCCGTAGGTTGCAGATTTCTCCCAGCCGCATACCGCTATAGGCAGCAACCAGTGTGATGCCTGCAAAGGTCGCCTGTGAGATGGTGCTGCACGTCCATGGTGAAGACGAGAGTAGGGCCAGTTCATCATCTGTCCATGCCCTGCGTGGATTGCGTTTGGTCAGGTCAAAGTCCCAGTTGCTCCATGGGTTCTTCTCTGCAATTTCGCGCCGGAGTAGCTGGTTCCACAGAGCTGAGAGCCACATAAAGTGGTTCTTTACGCTCTTGCCGCTGAGGGTCGGCAGGTCAAACTCCTGCGCCCGTTCGACCTCAGTATTTAAATCCAAGTCCTGCTTGCCTTTGGCGTAGGAGGTCGGCAAGGAGAAAAGCAGGTCTCTAAACTCCCCAGCCACGCGCCCGGTAATCTCTTTAATCGGCTTATCGCCGAAAGCCTGTACAAACAGCGCCACGGTGCGGGCGGTTTCTTTCTTGGTGGCCTCACTCTTCTGGCTGTCTGCCAGCAAGGCAAGCTGAAGGGCTTCTGTCAGGCGCGGAGAGGTTGGGACAACTGGAGACGGTGTAGGAGATGCCAACTGATGGGACGGTGGTACTGCACCGGGGGCCTGAGACAAAGCTGGGCCTGTCTGGAACAGTTTGATCAGCGTTGCATGAAGCCGGTCTATCTCTTCGGTCTTGCGGGCAAGACTGGCTTTGTCCTGCGTCGTGCCCGTGATCATGTCCTTGCGCAGCTTTATCATGCTCTGGTTCACCTGTTCCAAAGCCTGTGAGGAATAGTCGATGAAAGCCTTTGTTCTCAGCAGGTCTTCATAGCGGCTCATGCTGGCGCGGTAGCGTTCAAGTCTGAGTTGCTCTGCGGCATTGTGTTCGTTGGTCTCTATGACCTCGTTCTGCTTTTTGATGATGTCTTGATAAAGGGCCAGAAGGTCGTCTTTGGTGATGGGCTTCTTCTGGGCTGGATCAGTCATGAGGCGGGCCGTTCTAAATAGTGCACTGGTCTGGGCATGGAGGGCCATGGCAGAGAGGCGGGCTTCTGATTTGTTCCCTGTCTTAAGGGAAATCCAGAATTCAGTTTTGCCGAAGAGGGGCCGTAAGGCAACGGGGACGGCACGGCGGAAATGGTAATGGGTGCCCACGAGAGCCAGCATTGGGAACTTCTCCATTTTGGAGAAGGACTATGGAGAAGCGGGTTTACACTTCACTGCTTTCAGGATTTCTTAATAAAATCAATACGTTAAGGTATGCGAACTGGGGGACTCGAACCTGCATCAACCCGTAGTGACACTTTTCTAACTTATTGAAATGGCGTAGAGAATATAATGAGCTGTCTTCCAATTAGATTTTTCTTTTTAACATTGGTGAAGCATTCTGGGAAGATGTAGGCATGGTTGGACCCGGTTTTGTGCGAAATGCTTTTTCCCCGTGCATTCCAAGAATATTTACATACCAGTCGAATGATACATCAATGTCATTGACGTTCAGAACAAGATGATCGATCGCTATAACGGATAAGGCGGACATAATACGTCTCCATGTTCGTGAGGTGGGGGGTTCTAAAAACCTTTGTCTGACTTTTCTTGTGCCTGATTTCAGGCTTTTGATGTGTTGATTTTCGCTCTGGGTTTTGAGCAGAGCGAGGGGGGCACGCTCTGTATTGCTACGCGCTCGTGTTAATCCGCTCCAGGAGGAGAAAGCGGCGCATATTATAGACGATATTGGCCAGCCCGACCTTCATGGTGGCCCGCGTTATGCCTACGGTTCGGACAAACAGCCCCGTCTGTGATTTCTGATCGGCAAAGACATGCTCGACACGCGACTGGATAACGGATTTTCCTGCATTGGATCTCTGGATATGGCATGGCATAGGCTTGAGATGCGGCTTTTTCCTGTGAACCTTCGAGACAACACCCTGCTTTTCCATGAAGGCTTCATTGGCTTTTGAGCGGTAGGCTGTATCCGCCCAGACATCAGACGCCGTATTGCTGCGATCAAGAAGTCCCTCACGTAGATCCGCCTTCTCCGCACTGGTATTGCGCTGCTTTGGAGCCGCTACCAGCGTAGCATCCAGGATCTGACCTGACATCGGCAGATAACCGGCATTCCGCAGGGTCGTATCAAAGCGGTTGAACAAAACATCAATGGCTTCCGCCTGTGTCAGACGCTCACGAAACAGCCATACCGTTCTGGCATCAGGTACACGGTCCGACAGTCCCAGACCTAAAAAGCGCATGAAGGAGAGACGGTCGTTGATCAGCTATTCTGTCCGTTCATCGGACAGATTGTTGAGTGTCTGGATCAACAGGATCTTGAACATCAGCACCAGATCAAACGGCGGACACCCGCCTTTGCTCCCGTTTGAATAGGCCAGTGCCCTGTCCAGCTCCGGCGGAACACCTCAAAATCCACAATCCGAGAAAACGCTTCTCCTCATTCCTCCAACCAGAACCGGGAAAATGGAATCACAGCGTAGGCCTCAATACCAAGAGGTTTTTAGAACCCTCCATGCACATGATCGGCCCTGTTTTCTCGTACACTCGGCACAGCCAGGTCCGCATTACGTGACTTTGCTGATTTCTCTGTTCAAGCTTAATCATAATGCCTTGGTGAGGGCGCGTCATCCTGCGTAGCAATGACACGTTATCGGCCTGCGGGATCAGTACTGCTGCTGAATTGTAGCGGCCCATCAGCTTTAGTCTGGTGAGTTCTCAATTGGTTTGCAAGTTTGTTTTTTATTGTCTTAGGTTCGTCCAAAAGCTTGACCCAGAAGCGACCCAGATTTATAAGCTTTTTCATCCTTTTAACCATGGTGTGTTTGTCTTCGGGATTAGCTGTAACACTAGAGAAACTTGGGTTTTTTGAAGATAAAGAAGCGTGTGGGATCGGCCTTCACACGGCAGGGGTCGCAGGTTCAATCCCTGTCGCATCCACCACGGATTTCCCTGAAAATGTTGCTTTGCTGTGAGCGACGAAGTGTTCTTCGCTGCAGGTGGAAGAGCTGCCGGTTGGAAGTCGAATGCTGAACGAGCGGAAAGCAGCCGTCCCTCAGGAGGTCTCTATCCTGCCACGAGGCCGGGGATAGAGACCGGGCCATCATGGGGTTGTCAGTCCCATTCCTTGTCCTGCATTTTCCGGATTTCAGGGATGATCTCCTTGGGGGAAACGTTCCGGGCCTTGGAGTGGTCATCCAGTATCACGTCCACCATCTCGGAGATGTCCCTGTCGGGGTCAATCTGAGGCTTGGTGAATTCAAGGTCTTCGTGAGAAACGAGGCTTTCTTCCGGGCAGTACCAGTTCTTGTGCGCTTCGACCATCCGGTCATTGAAGCCAGTCTCGTAAGGCCCAGGGTTGATGCAGGCTACGGAGACACCGAGGTCTTTCAGTTCATTGCGAAGGCTGCGGGCTGAGGTTTCCAGAGCATGTTTGGAGGCACAGTAGGCACCCGTGAAGGGGCCTGTGATGACGCCAGCAATGGAGCTGATGAAGACGATCCGCCCTCGTTTCCTCTCTGCGAAGCGACGGATGAAGGGGTGTGAGACCTCCATTGTTGCAAAATAGTTGACCTCGAACTGACGGCGCAGGACAGGCATCGGCATGTCGGCCAAGGCACCGCCCTCACCGATGCCGGCATTGTTGACGAGAATGTCAACGTCGTGCCGGGCCAGATAGGCACGGTCAACGGGGTCCGTAATGTCAGCCTTGATGACGGAAACGGTCACTCCCGCTTCCTTGGCGGCTTCTTCCAGGCAGTTCATCTGGCTGTGCAGATGAACTGCCCCGATGACACGATGGCCGCGCTTTGCCAGTTCGATGCTGAAACGCAGGCCGAGCCCACTGCCCGCACCTGTGACCAGAATTTTTCGCGCTTCATTTGTCATTTCTGGATGATCCTTTTGTTGAATCGGAGCTGACATCAGCCAGCCCTGAGACGAGATCCTTGACAAAGACTTTGTCTTTATCAGGACGGTTGGTTGACAGCCCTATGAAAAGGGAAGGGGGGCTGCTACTGCCCGGTTGGTAGATGTCACCACCGGGAAGGAAGCAGTAGGGGGCGTCCAGAAGCGAGACATGACCAAAATTGGAGAGACCAGCAATAACGCTGTCACTGGGCATCCGGAATACATAGCTGGTTATGCCTTGCGGCCGCTGAGACTGAGGCTGACGGGTAGGATGTCGCCGCAGGTCAGGAACAGGAGACGCTGCCCGACAGAGTCAAGAATCTCCAGACATGAGGAGGCTTGGTGTTCTTTGAGGAGGTTTTCGAGAAACCCCCATAGATATGAGATCATCTGCCCGTTCATGAGGTAATGCTTTCTCTTTATGATTATGAGGTGGTGTGTGCGCCTTTTTCACGCCTGAAGACCTTTGCGAAGGCAGAGTGACAAACTAGGCTCCATCTTACCGTAGGATTGAAAATATAATTTTTAGTTATCTTCTGGAATGTTGAACTATTTTTCATGTCATGTGTCTTGATGCGTTTGTTATGCTCGTACATTGAGGGGAGGGGCTTCGCTGGGTATGTCGGATGGGTTTCCCGTTTGTTCAGAGAATGATCGATTGGGGAATGATGCTGGCCCAGTCAGCGGGAGTATCTTCACGCCATCTAAGAAGCGCATTTTCAGTACGCAATATGCGCTCTCATCTGGGTCTTCTCCTGTCAGGCAGAAGCTTAGAAACAGGCCACGGGCAGAGTCTGTCAGGTTTTCATCAAATCCTCTGGGGGGGGGGATAGATCACCTTGATGCCGAAAGAGAGTTCCTGTGAAGGTTTACCATCTAGGGCTGCCATCTTCCTGCGGGTGAGAATTCCATCAGGCAAAGAGCGGCCTCGCAGGCAATATTCGGGCTTACAGCAAGCGAAGGGCTTCCGTCGGATGGGGGAGCGGAGCTTGTTTTGCTGCGGCAAGGACGTCCTGCATGGAATGCTTGGCTCTGTTTGGCACGTAAACACGTTGACCGTTCACTTTCCACCATGAACCTGTATGGGCGGTGTGAAACATAAGCAGGGCCAAGATATTCTTCATGGGAGCAGATGCAAAACGATCAGGCATTCCCTGTCCTTTCATAATCATATTCAGCGTGGTGGCGATGGAAGATGCAAGACAGAGCCAGAAAGCCCGACGGAAGGCGGCTGGCCAGTAGTCGATGTCCACGTTTCGGGTGATGTAGGTCACGCTGACGGTCTGGCTGTCCGTCAGGATGACAGGGCGCAGCACTGTGCCCCCAGCCTTGCCCATGCCCTCGCCAAAACTGTCCCGCCGGTCGAACATTTTCATGCGCTGATCCACGGGCCTGACGGTTTTTCCGTCATCGACCCGCAGAACCCGTACGCTGTCCTCCGGCATGAGGATTTCATACCGCCAGAGAGGGCTGTCACTGGCCACAGCCGTGCCTGTGCCCACGCAGCGGGGCCACTGCCATGTGTAGGCTGGTCCGCCAAAGCTGGCCGGATGGGCCAGCAGGCCAAGTAGCACATCGTCATAATAGGCGGCGCAGACACTGGCCTCCACGGAGCCATCATCAAACGCCGTGATGCCGCTCTGCGTGCCGAGGCGCATCAGTGCCCGCCTGCACAGGTCAATGGCTGTCGTCATGGTGTGACTTACCCTTTTGCGGTTGTCTTCTTGCCAGCCTTCTCATCGGCAGCCGGTTCATCAGCTTTGGCCGCAGGCAGGTCTTCCTGCCGGGGCGGCGCATCATCAGGACTGGTCAGATGTTCCTGCTGGGAAGGAGCCCCGTCAGGACGGGTCAGGTCTTCCTGAAAGGCCCGGCTGTTCACGTCCCTCCGGGCCAGCTGGCCAGCCTTTTCTTTGGCGGAACGGGCCTCATCATCCAGCGGCTCCAGATTGAAGCCGGGGATGCCTGCATAATCCACTTCCTCATCAACGGTCAGAAAGTGACCGTTGATGAAGCTGTTTTGGATGACACGATATCTTGCCATGATCGCCTCACGCCACGTAGTTCTTGGGGTAGGCGATCTGGGCGGGAACATCGAGATTGATGCCAGCCGTCACCGTGCAGGATGTCATGGCCTGTGCCTGGAAGATAGGGTGATCATGCGTAGCCTCTATCTGAGGGATTGAACTGTCCTGTTGTGGTCCCCACCTTCAAAGATGGTTGGATGCCTGCAAGTGGATGGAGGGGTTATGCTGTATACGCACGTTGTCATCGGGACGAATGATCTGCCACGGGCCAAGGCTTTCTACGATGCCCTTTTCAACGTTCTTGGAGGGCAGGCCCTTGGGGAACTGATGGGTAAGCTGCTTTACGAGAAGGATGGTCAGATGTTCATGGTTGGGCGCCCCATTGATGGGCAGCCTGCCACAGCTGCGAATGGCTTTACCCTTGGTTTTGCCCTTTCGAGCGTGGAGGCGGTGGAGGCTTGGCACAGGGCTGGTGTTGAGCATGGTGGAACCGCAATAGAAGACGCACCTGGCGTGCGGACCATCGGAGGCAGGAAATATTTCATGGCCTATCTCCGGGACCCCGATGGCAATAAGCTTTGTGCCCGTCACGATATGTGAACGTGGGATAATTGCAGGGGGGCGGGAATTGCTGCGAGTCCCGTGGGGTATGATTGATTGGATCATACGAGGCTCCTGTGTATGTGAGGTTTTTTCTTTTCCTTCAGTGTGTTCTGGTGAAGGAAAACAGGAGGAGATAGCCATGTCTTTATCATCCAGGCTGGCCCGTATGTTTCTGCTGGGAGGAATGGCCATTGGGGCCTGTACTTCTTCCATAGGGTTCGCTGCTTCGGGAAATACCACGGCTCAGCAGGGAGGGCTGAAGCAGATAACGGCGCCGTTTTCTGGTTCTGTGAGTCCTGCAGGAGCGGTGGAGGACAACAGTACGGGGAAGATCATCGGAGAAGTTGATCGGACCGGTGTCGTGTATGACAACACGGGCACGGTGGTAGGGTCGATCGATTCGAAGGGAATCGTACGGAATGCCAAGGGGGTGGCTGTGGCTCAGGTTGCACGGAACAACCGTCTTGCCGGGATAGCGTTTCTTCTGGGCAGGTAAGTTCTGTTCTCTGATTTGCCCTGCCCGGTTTATGGGGCAGGGTGAGTCCGTGCCATTTCGGATAGAATGTCCGTGATGTCTTTCTGTACTTTTTCAAAATGGCGGTTGGGTTGTAACGTCTGCAGGTTCAGGTAGCAGGCACGGTTGATTTCCACCTGCAGGGTCTGCCGATTTTCTTCCATCTGGCCGTATCTGCCCGTTATGTAGCCGCCCGAGTAGGGTGTATTTCGCTGGACATGGTACCCTTTCTCGAGAAAAAGGTGCTCCACTAGGCTGATAAGTCTGTCGGAGCAGGTTTTCCCATGCCTGTTCCCCAGGACGACATCACAGGGGCGGGACTGTGCCAGTGGTGGCATGGAATGGATGTCCAGCAGGATGGAAGCGCCAAACTGTGCGTGCAGTGTTTTCTGCGTCTGCTGGAGCGCTGTATGGTATGGCTCCCAATATTGTGAAAGGCGATGTCCCGCCTCTTCGAGAGGCAGGCAATAGCGGTAGATGCTCTTGCCTGGCGATGTGCAGCGGGGAATGACACCATAACCTGCGCTGACTTTCGTGCTGAGGATGAGGTCCTTCTCAATGAGAGGAGGAGAAAACATGGTGGCATCCAGTTCTCTCCAGTCCCGGTTTACATCGCAGAAACTGCGAGGAAACAGGGCCTGCACGAGGCTCAGGCCATTCTCAGGGGCATATTGAAGGAGCTGATCGGTGAATCGGTCCTCCATGCGTTCCAGCTCTGTCATGGGCAGGACGGCCATTTCCAGGAAATGCTGGGGGTAATTGCGCCCTGAATGTGGAGAGGAAAGCAGGAAGGGTGTCCGCTTCCGGCAGGAAGGAAGATGGATCCCGACAGTGGAAGACGGGCGGGCAGTGTTGGTGCATGGAAGTTTCTGATTTTTTTTCACAATAAAGGCTTGCCACAATCCATAGGCTGAGGTAAACACCATTTCACACCAGACGGGGGCGCATAGCTCAGCGGTAGAGCACTACCTTGACATGGTAGGGGTCACAGGTTCAATCCCTGTTGCGCCCACCACCCCTCTGGTGATTATCTCCCTGAAAATATGCTTGAAGTGCAGGCGGCTGTATAGCCATCTTCTTTCTATTCTAGCGAAAATTTCACTTAGCCTGTAGATTTTCTGGTACGCGCAGAGAATGTGTATTGGTGTGGAAAGGAAGAGGACCATGTTCCTGAGTCATATTGTTGTGGGATCGAACGATCTGGAGAAGGCCAAGGCGTTCTATGATGCCCTGTTCGGTGTCATGGGGGCTGATTTCTGCCCGCAGGATAATCCGGACAGGATCGTGTACCAGAAGGATGGGCAGATATTCATCATCACACGTCCGATCAACGGGGAGGCTGCTACGGCTGCTAATGGCGGTACGGTTGGTCTCGGCCTGTCGTCTCCCGAGGATGTACGCAGGTGGCATGAAGCTGGCATCAGGGCAGGGGGAACAGCTGTTGAAAATCCGCCAGGTGAGCGTGTGGTGATGGGCATGAAGCTTTATCTGGCCTATCTTCGTGACCCGGATGGAAACAAGCTCTGTGCATTTCATAAAATGTAACGGGTAATTCAGACCGGATTATTCGGTTTTTGTGAAGTGGCCGCATCTCCTGGAACGGGGGATGCGGCCATTTTTGTTCATGACATGATAAAAATGCAGCCCATCCATACAGTTGCCATGATGAAACTGGACTGCGCCTTATCTGATTTTAACTTATTGTAAAATAAGAATTTTATTTTTAAGATAAATTTTATTTATTGCCTTTCTTGCCTTCAAAAATAATTCCTTTCCCAAGGTTAATTGCAATTATCCCGTCTGGAGTCTTAACTTCGGGGAAACGAAGCGGGAAGCAATGGAATTTTCCGTTCGTCACCAGCCTTTGTAATCGTGCGGGGCTGCTTACTTGAGTGAAAAGGATGTATTCATAATGAGCTCTCACTCACCACACAAACCAGTAAATGCAGGTCGTCGGCATGTTCTTGGAGCACTCGGTGCTTCTATTCTGGCTGGCGGCGCTGGAAAGGCTGTGGCCCAGTCTCTCGGTTTCCCCGCACCGCCTGCCGGGCTGGGCAAACGCCCGTATCCAAATCTGCTTCGCCCGATGAATGATGGTCCCCGCAAATTTGGCTATGCCATCGTGGGTCTTGGCAAATATGCCGTCAATCAGATCTTGCCGGCTTTTGCCGAGTGTGAATATGCCAAGGTGACGGCGCTGGTCAGCGGCGACATCAACAAGGCCCGTCGTCTGGGCAAGCATTACGGGATCGAGGAATCGCACCTCTACACCTACGACAATTTTGACAAGATTGCGCAGGACCCGGAGGTTGACGCCGTTTACATCATCCTGCCCAACTCCCTGCATGCCGACTTCACGGAGCGTTCTTTCCGTGCCGGCAAGCATGTGCTGTGTGAGAAGCCGATGGCCGTCACGGTCGAAGAGTGTCAGCGCATGATTGCTGCCGGCAAGAAGGCTGGCAAGAAGCTCATGATTGGCTATCGCTGCCACTTTGACCCCGTTACTCACAAGGCTATCGAGCTGGCCCGTACCAGCATTGGCAAGCCGCAGATCATTACCACGGATAACGGTGACAATACCGACCCGACGGATCCGACCTACCAGTGGCGTCTGACCCGCTCCCTGTCTGGTGGTGGTGCGCTGATGGATCTGGGCATCTATGGCGTCAACGGTTCACGCTACATGCTGAATGAAGATCCAATCGAGGTCCAGGCCACCATCATGCCGCCGTCTGACCCGATGTTCCGTGAGATCGACGAGACCATCGTCTGGATCATGAAGTACCGTTCCGGTGCCGTGGCACATGGCAGCGCCTCCTTCAACGTGAATGCCATGTCCCGCTTCAACCTTCAGGGGACGGACGCCTCCCTGCGGATGGACCCGGCCACGAGTTACTGGTGCAACAGTGTTAGCCACTGCACCACTGGTGACACGCATACATGGTCCACCCCGATGTTCACCATCCCGGCCCTGAACCAGTTCTCTGCACAGCTGGATCATCTGGCCATCAGCGTTGCCAACAATACGCCGCTGGCAGCCACGGGTGAGGAAGGGATGCAGGATGTCCGTCTGATTCAGGCCATGTATCAGTCTGCCCATTCTGGCAGCCGCCCGGTTTCCACCGATTGGGGTGATTGGCGCAAGACCATCTGATCATTTCGATTGGATGTCATGCAGGAGGGGAGGCCGCATTTATGCGGCCTCTCTTTTTTGTATCGGCAGGATCAGGCCGCAGTGGCGTCCAGCCAGCCCTGGAGCATGTAAGCGGCGGCCATCTTGTCCACGACCTCGCCACGCCTCTTGCGGGTCATGTCGGCTTCCTGAACGAGGAAACGGTTTACGGCACTGGATGAAAGCCGCTCATCCCACAGGCAGGCAGGCAGGCCCAGCCGCTCACTAAGGGCATTGGCCCAGTCACTGGCGGCACGTGCTGCCGGGCCAAAGCTGCCATCCAGTGAAAGCGGAAGGCCGACCACAATCCCGCCAATTTCATGTTTCCGACAGAGGGTCTGAAACTGGGGAACCATCTGCTTCATTTTACCACGGGCCAGCACGGTCAGGGGGGAGGCCAGCATGAGAGCAGTGTCGGAGAGCGCCACGCCAATCTGTTTGCTGCCGGGGTCCAGCCCCAAGATGGAATGTGCTGCAGGGAGCTGATTACGCAGGTCATGTGGATTGAATAGTGTCATGGCAAAGGGGTATGATCGCTTCCATGGCCGTAATAGGCTGATGTGATTGATGTCTGAAAGCAGGATTATACATGTCGCTTGATGCGAAAACAGTGGCAAAAATGGCCAGGCTGGCAAGGGTTGGCCTCTCGGAAGAGCAGGTTCACACCTATCAGAAAGAGATGCAGGGGATCATTGGCTGGGTTGACCAGCTCAATGAGGTTGATGTGACCGACGTTCCACCGATGATTGGAACTGGTTTGGCCCAGCCACGTCTGCGGGACGATCAGGTGACAGATGGCAACTGTCGGGACAAGGTGCTCTCCAACGCACCGGACCGTGAAGGCCCCTTCTATACCGTGCCGAAGGTGGTGGAATGATGAGCAGCATTTTTGATCATACTCTTGCTTCTGCCCGTGAGGCTCTCCGGTCCCGCAAGATTTCTGCCGTCGAGCTGGTCGATGCCCATATTGATGCCATTGAACGTCTTGATGGTGGGCTGAACAGCTTCATCACCCGCACGCCCGAGCAGGCCCGTCTGGCCGCCAAAGAAGCGGATGCCCTTCTGGCGAAGGGAGAAGGTGGAAGCCTCTGTGGCCTGCCCATCGGGATCAAGGACCTTTTTGCAACGGAAGGCGTTCGTACGACGGCTGCCAGCAAGATTCTGGGTAATTTTGTGCCGCCTTACGAAAGTACCGTGACAGCGAACCTGAAGCGTGAAGGGGCCATTTCGCTGGGCAAGCTGAATCTTGATGAATTCGCCATGGGCTCCACGAACCTGACCTCTGCTTTTGGTGGTGTGGAAAATCCGTGGAAGCTTCGTGATTCCGATGCAAAGCTTGTGCCGGGTGGCTCTTCTGGCGGGTCCGCTGCTGCTGTGGCGGCAGGGCTTGTTCTGGGAGCGACCGGGACGGATACGGGCGGTTCCATCCGTCAGCCTGCGGCTTTCTGCGGTATTACGGGAATCAAGCCGACCTATGGCCGCTGCTCCCGGTTTGGGACGATCGCCTTTGCCAGCTCTCTGGATCAGGCGGGGCCGATGGCCCGTACCCTTCAGGACTGTGCCATTCTTCTTGAATCCATGGCAGGGTTCGACCCCAAGGATTCCACCAGCGTGAACAGGCCCGTCCCACATTATGAGGCGGCTCTTGGACGTGGCGTGAAGGGGCTGAAGGTCGGTATTCCAAAGGAATATCGCATCGATGGTCTGCCTGCCGAGATTGAAGCCATCTGGCAGCAGGGGATCAACTGGCTGAAAGAGGCTGGTGCCGAAGTGGTGGACATTTCCCTGCCGCATACGAAGTATGGTCTGCCAGCCTATTACATTGCCGCTCTGGCAGAGGCATCCTCCAACCTCGCCCGGTATGATGGTGTCCGCTTTGGGGAGCGTGTCAGCGGTGCGTCTCTGGATGCACTTTATGAAGCCACCCGTGCTGCCGGATTTGGGGATGAGGTGAAGCGCCGTATCCTGCTGGGCACCTATGTGCTGTCTTCCGGCTATTACGATGCTTACTATCTTCGTGCCCAGAAGGTTCGTACGCTGCTCCAGCGTGACTTCCTGAAGGCGTATGAAACGGTTGATGTCATCCTGGCACCAACGGCTCCTTCCGGGGCTTTTGCCTGGGATGAAAAGCCGACCGATCCGGTTCAGGTCTATCTGAATGACGTCTTTACGGTGCCGGCCAGCATGGCAGGCGTGCCGGCCCTGTCCGTTCCGGCCGGGCTGGATGGCCGTGGCGTGCCGCTCGGGCTCCAGCTGATCGGCCGTTTCTTTGATGAAGAAACGCTGCTGGCCGCCGGCTCCGTTCTGGAGCGGGCCGCTTCCTTTACCCATCGTCCCACCATTCATGCAGGGGTGTCAGCATGAGCGCATATCGTATCACGGGTGAAACTGGCGAATGGGAAGTCATTGTCGGGCTGGAGGTCCATGCCCAGATTGTCAGCCAGTCCAAGCTGTTCTCCGGTGCCTCTGCGGAATATGGCGGGGAGCCCAACACGCACGTCAGCTTGGTTGATGCCGGTTTTCCCGGCATGTTGCCTGTCCTGAACCGTGAGTGTGTGGCACAGGCCGTACGGACGGGCCTTGGGTTGCGGGCACAGATCAATCTTTTCAGCCGCTTTGACCGGAAGAACTATTTCTACGCTGATCTTCCGACGGGCTATCAGATCAGCCAGTTTGAGCATCCGATCGTTGGTAAGGGCACGGTCGAGATCGAACTTTCTGATGGTGAGATCCGCCATATTGGCGTGACCCGCATGCACATGGAACAGGATGCAGGCAAGTCCATTCACGATCAGGACCCGACACGCTCTTTCATCGATCTGAACCGTGCTGGTGTTGCTCTCATGGAGATCGTGAGTGAGCCGGATATCCGCTCTCCGGAAGAGGCTGGGGCTTACCTCCGCAAGCTGCGTCAGATTCTCCGTTATCTGGGGACGTGTGACGGCAACATGGAGGAAGGCTCCATGCGTGCGGATGTGAACGTTTCCGTCCGCCGTGAGGGGGAAGAAGGGTATCGCACGCGCTGCGAGATCAAGAACGTCAATTCCGTACGTTTTGTCATGCAGGCGATCGAGGTCGAGGCGCAGCGCCAGGTGGACATCTGGGAGTCTGGTGGAGAGATCGATCAGGAGACCCGTCTTTTCGACCATGTGAAGAGCGAGACACGGTCTCTGCGGACGAAGGAGGATGCGCATGATTACCGCTACTTCCCGGAGCCGGATCTTCTTCCGCTGGTCATCGAGCAGTCCTGGGTTGATGAGCTGAAGGCTGCCTTGCCGGAACTTCCAGAGGACAAGCGTGCCCGTCTGGAAAAAGAATATGGCGTGTCCCGCTATGAGTCTGGCGTGCTGACGGCGGAGCAGTCCGTTGCGGATTTTTATGAGACGGTTGCCCGTGGGGCTGATGCCCGTCTGGCCACGAACTGGATTCTGGGTGACTTCTTCGCCGCATTGAACCGTACGGGGCGCAGCATCGAGGATAGTCCTGTTTCTGCCGAGGCCCTGCGTGAGCTTCTGTCCCTGATCAGTGATTCCACCATCAACGGGAAGATTGCCAAGGAAGTCTTCGAGGACATGGTGGAGACGGGGGAGAAGCCCTCTGTCATCGTGGATCGCAAGGGCCTGCGGCAGGTGACCGACACGGGAGCCATTGAGGCAGCCATCAGTGATATTCTGGCAGCCAATGCGGACAAGGTGGAGGAGTACAGGAGCGGCAAGGATAAGCTCTTCGGCTTCTTCGTCGGACAGACGATGAAGGCGATGAAAGGGAAGGCAAATCCTGCCATGGTGAACGAGCTGCTGAAGAAGCTGCTTGCCTCCTGAAAATTATGAAAAAGAGTGCTGTAGGGGGGTTTACGTCAGCGTCATTTCCCCCTACAAACACTCCTGCAAACGCCGTGTAAAAACCGTTTACAGCGGAGGGGTGGCCGAGAGGCTGAAGGCGGCGGTTTGCTAAACCGTTATACGGGTAACTCCCGTATCGTGGGTTCGAATCCCATCCCCTCCGCCACGGTTTCCCGTCATACGGCGACACTCCCCGATAAAAAACGTAGAAAACCGTTAAAAATTAGCGCCACATCGTGCCATGTAGCGACATTTAACGACACGAAAGTGCGGGTATTTTTGTGGGTAACTCTTAGCTATAGCGGGTAAATGCTGACTGACATTGCTGTGAGACGCCTCACATCCCAAGAGAAGCCCTGCAGAAAAGCCGAATCAGGCGGTCTGCCCATCAGGGTCTCCATCCGTAGAGGCTGACATCCTGCCCGGGAAAGACGACCCAGACCCGGTGCACACCTGTCGGAGACTGGATGATCTGTGTCTGGCTGCTGTCGACATTCCCGCCCTTTGACTGTGGCACGGTCAGCCTGGCCAGCACGGGTCCGTCCTGACTGTCGAGACGGAACTCCATCACCCCGCCATGCTGGCTGTATGTGACGGCGGCCAGGGATGAGACGCCCTGTCCGAAGTCGATGCCATCCCAGTAGATGCCCCTGCCACAGCAGCCATGCACGGTTGCGGCCACACGCCCTCCCATGCCGTTGGGTGACCATGAGGGGGTACCGCCCCGGATGAGGTCACTGGCGGTGCCGTCCAGCGTCCAGTCCGTCCGGTTTTTCAGGGTGTTGCCCTCGACCCACGCAATGCCACTGGTCTTGAGGGACGGAATGGTGAACGTGGCCGTGTAGAC
>NZ_JAGJTM010000005.1:0-2500 GCF_018221685.1 Bombella apis
GCCTCCCCACAATATAGCTCTGCTATTGACAAGCAGTATGCCGATGGTTCCGTATCAACTTATTTCTGATTTTGTGGGTATGGATGCGGGGGTAGGATTTGAACCTACGACCTTCAGGTTATGAGCCTGACGAGCTACCGGGCTGCTCCACCCCGCGTTGGTGGGTGGTTTTTATGGGGGTGGGTGAGCGAGGGGACCTGGCGGCGACCGACTTTTCCGCTCCTTAAGGAGCAGTATCATAGGCGCTGGAGGCTTTAACGGCCGAGTTCGGGATGGGATCGGGTATGGATCCTCCGCCATGGCCACCAGGTCTTCCCGCTCACCCATGTGGGTGTTTGGGGGTGTTTTGGTTGGTGTTTTCTGGAGTGTGACTGACTACTGTGCATGTGTTCTGGTGTGTGAGAGATATGGGCGATTAGGATCAGTCAGCTACACATGTTGCCATGCTTTCACACCTGACCTATCGACGTCCTGGTCTTGGACGGCCCTGTGAGACCTAGTTTTGAGGCTGGTTTCCCGCTTAGATGCTTTCAGCGGTTATCCATTCCGAACTTAGCTACCCGGCTGTGCCGCTGGCGCGACAACCGGTGCACCAGAGGTTCGTTCATCCCGGTCCTCTCGTACTAGGGACAAATCCTCTCAAGTCTCTTACACCCACGGCAGATAGGGACCGAACTGTCTCACGACGTTCTAAACCCAGCTCACGTACCACTTTAATCGGCGAACAGCCGAACCCTTGGGACCTGCTCCAGCCCCAGGATGTGATGAGCCGACATCGAGGTGCCAAACCTCCCCGTCGATGTGGACTCTTGGGGGAGATCAGCCTGTTATCCCTAGAGTACCTTTTATCCGTTGAGCGATGGCCCATCCACGCGGGACCACCGGATCACTATGGCCGACTTTCGTCTCTGCTCGAGCTGTCACTCTCGCAGTCAGGCGGGCTTATGCCATTGCACTCGACAGCCGGTTTCCGACCGGCCTGAGCCCACCATCGCGCGCCTCCGTTATTCTTTGGGAGGCGACCGCCCCAGTCAAACTGCCCACCATACAGGGTCCCGGACCAGGCTGACTGGTCTCGGTTAGATATCAGAAAAGTTCAGGGTGGTATTTCAAGGATGGCTCCACCTGAGCTGGCGCCCTGGTTTCAAAGCCTCCCACCTATCCTACACAAAACTTTCCTGATACCACTGTAAAGCTGCAGTAAAGGTTCATAGGGTCTTTCCGTCTGACCGCGGGTACCCCGCATCTTCACGGGGAGTTCAATTTCGCTGAGCCGATGCTGGAGACAGCGGGGAAGTCGTTACGCCATTCGTGCAGGTCGGAACTTACCCGACAAGGAATTTCGCTACCTTAGGACCGTTATAGTTACGGCCGCCGTTTACCGGGGCTTCGATTCGACGCTTGCACATCTCCTCTTAACCTTCCGGCACCGGGCAGGCGTCAGACCCTATACGTCATCTTTCGATTTCGCAGAGTCCTGTGTTTTTACTAAACAGTCGCTACCCCCTGGTCTGTGCCACCCGCCGATGGTTGCCCACCAACGGGTCTCGTTTCTTCCGAAGTTACACGAGCAATTTGCCTAGTTCCTTCAGCATCGTTCTCTCAAGCGCCTTGGTATACTCTACCAGTCCACCTGTGTCGGTTTCGGGTACGGTCTATATGCCAGAGCTATTTCCTGGAACGGTCCAAAAGCCAGCTCAATCCGATAAGAGCTGACAACATATCTCGTTCGTCACTTCTGGCAGGCTCAGGACTATTAACCTGATTCCCATCGACTACGGCTTTCGCCCTCGCCTTAGGGGCCGGCTCACCCTGCGTGGATTAACCTTGCGCAGGAACCCTTGGACTTTCGGCGACAGTGTTTCTCGCACTGTTTGTCGCTACTCATGTCAGCATTCGCACTTCTGATACCTCCAGAGAGGGTCACCCCGTCTCCTTCGCAGGCTTACAGAACGCTCCGCTACCGCGCATAGTAAACTATGCACCCACAGCTTCGGCACGTGGCTTGAGCCCCGTTACATTTTCGGCGCAGGGTTTCTATTAGACCAGTGAGCTATTACGCTTTCTTTAAAGGATGGCTGCTTCTAAGCCAACCTCCTGGTTGTTTTGGAATCCCCACATCCTTTCCCACTTAGCCACGATTTAGGGGCCTTAGCTGGTGGTCTGGGCTGTTTCCCTCTCGACAATGGACCTTAGCACCCACTGTCTGTCTGCCGTGCTCATACTCCTCGGTATTCGGAGTTTGGTTAGGTGTGGTAAGGCTTTGGGCCCCCCTAGCCCATCCAGTGCTCTACCCCCGAGGGCAATACACGACGATCTACCTCAATAGATTTCGCGGAGAACCAGCTATCTCCGAGTTTGATTGGCCTTTCACCCCTAGCCACAGCTCATCCCCGACTTTTTCAACAGGCGTGGGTTCGGCCCTCCAGTGCGTGTTACCGCACCTTCAGCCTGGCCATGGCTAGATCACTCGGTTTCGGGTCTTCTACCAGTAACTCAG
>NZ_JAGJTM010000005.1:7500-411263 GCF_018221685.1 Bombella apis
TTCTGCGTACTTCCTCAAGACGCTGCGAAATGGAGGCGGCAAGCGCCTTCAGATGGTCTTCCTCACCATCCTGACAGCCAACCGTGTAGCTGAGGCCACCGACCGAAAGCGTTACCTGCGCCATGACCCTTATCTTTCCTCTTCTTCTGTTTCAGGAGACGCAGCAGCCCCGAGCGCCCCGGCATCCATCTCGAGAATTGTCCGCAGGCGGGCCTCAAGAGCATCGATCCTGTCCAGCAGGGCCTGCCTCATTTCCTTCTGTTCCGTACGCTCGGCTTCGGCCTGGATTTCCTGCTGCTCCAGAGCAAAACCAAGCTGGACAAGGGCAATTTCCAACCGTTCAAGATCCGGATTTTTCTGCATGACACTCAACTGCCTGTTCTCCTGCACTGACACCCCCACCTTCATGGCCTATGATGCACGTCTGCCATGGCAGGATTCCCCTGCACTCCCAACATGACCATCCAGCTGATTTCCCAGATGAAGCCAGAATGACCGATCTTTACAGTGCGTCAAGCACCTTTCCACCCTTTCCACGCCCCTTCATCACCATTTCCTCCCGCCCTGCCCTCCTGAAGGCTCATCAACATTTCGCCACACGGCCCTTTACTATCCTCTCGCCCCTCCATGCCGGGGCAAGCCTAGGCGTAGACTGGTGGCTCCACCTCACCAGAGGATCTGAAGCCCCTTCCATTCTTGATTGCGGTGCCAGCGCCTCACTGGCCATCAGCGCCCTGCATGAAGGGATTGACGGAGTCGTTTGCCGCGATTTCCGTGCTGGACTCCCCGACGACATGAAACATCGCCTTTTCTCCAGCCGCCCAGAAGGTGACGTCATGCTGGACCTGCCTCTCTTCCAGGAGACGAAATGCTGGTCAACCAGCCAACAATCTGTCACATCTGACCCTCATGAATCACTGTGACCTCTACCCTGTCATCCCCTCACTTCCCGCCCTGACACAGCTTCAGGCGCAGCTTCCTCCCCTGCTGGCGCAAGAGGCCGTCACGGCTCTGCGGCTCTGCTTCGACAGGCCACCAGAGCGGAAACAGCTGGATGCCGTTCGTCAGATGGCCTGGGAAAGAGATGTCGCCCTGATTCTGGCTCCCGCCAACCTTGATCTGCTCCATGGTCTCTCCCTCAAGGAGAGCGATGGCGTCCATCTTTCCAGCCCGAAAGATGTCAAAACCTTTGCCGGACGCAGAGACAGACCGGAAGCGTTCCAGATCGGCTGCCATTGCCTGACACTGGATGACGCCATGCTAGCCGGGGAACAGGGAGCCGATTATGTCAGCCTGCCCGCCATCGGGCTGACAGCCCTGAAGCAGTGGAGCCTGTTTGCGGAACTGCCTGTCGTGGCCGAGCATGTCTGCACCACGGAAGAAGCCTTGGCGGCCACCCAGGCCGGAGCTGACTTTCTGGCCATCACGCTGGACCCGGCAGAGAATGGCCTAGACCATTTCACGGCCATAAGTGCAGCCATCCCCTGACGAAACCCTGTTACTGGTAGGGAAGGATTGAATCCACCATATACAGAACCCCGTTGGACTGCGGATAGCCATCACCGGCCAATGTCACGGTGCCATCTTTGCCGATGACCTCCACATTCCCGAAGGCCGTGGGCTTCAGGATCACGTCATAGCCGGGGCCGGCCAATGTCCGCACCTGTATGCTCCCGCCCCTCTTCGCCGCCTTGCGCCGGATTGTCGGCATGTCCCAGTGCCCTACAAGAATCATCTGGCCAATGAAGCCCGTCAGATAACCATGCCCCGTTGCCCTCATGAGGTCCGGCCTGACCTCATGCTTGAAGGCTTCAAACGGCCCATTGGGAACAGCCAGCACGGTATGATCCTTCTCTCCCTCAAGAATGGACCAGTATCCCGCCCTTATGACGGCAGCCTCAAAATCGGCCAGCTCAATGGCACTGGCCAGATTGTCGCTCAACGGCCTGTCCTCAAAAGAGAAAGCAGGCGGCATGTGGTACCGGACCTGCGGATTGGGAGGCGCATCCGGTGCGGCAGGCCGGTATGTCGCCTGAATGCTTTTCGCCTCGGGCAAGGCCTCCGCATGGGTTGAGCCATGTACGTCAACAGGATCCTGCCGGACCACCCGATGGCCAGAACAACCCGCCAGAACGGCAAGAACCATACAGGACAGACCCAGCCTCACGGACAGAGCCTGTCCTCCAAAAGAGCTACGCATCAGGCTCAACATCCTCCCCCATACAGCTTCCATCCCACAACCTTGTCTCCCACAACCTCAAATGTCGTCTGACAGGTAGCGCTGTAATAGCTCGGGGGAATGTTGATGCCCCCCCAGCCGCCACCATAGCCGTACCCGTATCCACCGCCCCAGCCCCAATCCCAGCTGGAATAGCCCGGCGAAACCTGCGTCTGTGTCTCGATATAAGAGAGGAAATTGTGCCCCTGTACATCGTAGGTACGGGCCGGAACCCCAAACCGCCGCAGCAGTTCAACGGTTGACTGACCAACCATGGAATCCAGAACCTTTGGCCGCTGAAGGGCCGGGACCGTACACCCGCCCAGCAGCATGACGGCCCCAAGGACCAGCCATGCCCGGCGCTTTCCCGCACCATTCACATCTCGTTCCATATCCCTCCCCCTGTTCCGCACGCCTGCACCCTGAAAACAGAAAATTCCGCTCCGCCTCAGCTTAACCAAAGAATCTCCTCAAGACGAGGGGCACCCGTTGCCAGCATCACGAGCCTGTCGAAGCCCAGTGCAATGCCAGAAGTCGGCGGCATGTCGGCCAATGCCTCAAGAAAAGCTTCATCCAGCGGCCAGTCCTGCTCTGGTGTGATCTGCATCCGCCGTGCCCGGTCCGTTTCAAAACGCTGGCGCTGCTCCTGCGGGTCCGTCAGCTCCTCGAAGGCATTGGCCAGCTCCAGCCCGGCAGCATACAGCTCGAAACGCAGGGCCACCCGAGGATCAGCCGGATCACGCTTTGCCAGAGCCGCCTGTTCGGCAGGCCAGTGCGTCAGAAAGGTCGGTCGCTCCCGCCCTATATGCGGCTCGATCCTTTCCAGAAGCAGGCGGAAGAACAGGTCCTCCCAGCTTTCTCCCTCCCGCAGCACCACCCCGGCCTCACGGGCCAGACGGTCGGCATCCCCGGCACTGGCCAGCAGGTCCACCCCGACATGGCGGGCAAAAGCCTCCTGCATCGTCAGGCGTTCAAAAGGCCGGTCCAGCTCCAGCATGACATCCCCATGAGAGAGACGGGGCGGCAGGACACGACGCAGCAGGTCCTCCGTCTCATCCATGAGGGACGACAGCCCGGCACCGGGACGATACCATTCCAGCATGGTGAATTCCGGCATGTGGGTCGCACTCCGCTCCCCGTTGCGCCAGACACGGGCCAGCTGGAACAGGGGCTGCCCCGTGGCCGCTACCAGACGCTTCATGGCAAATTCAGGACTGGTATGGAGGTAACGGACCTCGTCCGTGCCATCAGGACGTTCCAGAACCGTGCGGAAACAGCGCAGATGCACCTCTTCCCCCGGGGCAGGAACGGCATAGGGTGTCTCGACCTCCAGATACCCCCTGCCCTCAAAGAAGGCCCGCACGGCCTGCACCATCCGGGCACGCCGGCGCAGCAGGGGCAGGCGCTCCTGTATCCGGGCTGTCGTCTGTGTTGCGCTGGAACTCTCCATGACCGTTTCCTTCCACCCTCATCCGGCGATGCCGTCCCCTCCCTATAGGCCAGAGGCCCCGCACGGCACCATAGGCAGAGTTTTCTTGCAGGACGACGCGGCCTTTCGCTAGAGCAACCTCATGCACGATACCGCCTCATCCTCCCCGTCAGGCAGAACCCTCCGCAGCACACAATCGCTTCTCGAGGCGAAGCTCATCACGCCGGAACAGGCCCCGGCACTGGAGGAGGTGGCCAGGCATTATGCCACGGCCATTCCCCCCGCCTTCCAGCGGCTCATCACCAGCCCGGATGACCCGATCGCCCGGCAGGTCATTCCCGATGCCCGGGAGCTGCGGACCATGCCCCATGAAAGCGAAGACCCGATCGGTGATGAGGCCCTCTCCCCCGTTCCCGGCATCGTGCATCGCTATGAAGACAGGGCCCTGCTCAAGCCCCTGCTGGTCTGCCCGCTCTACTGCCGCTTCTGCTTCCGGCGGGAGCATGTAGGGCCCGATGGCGGCCTGCTGGGGGAAGAGGCTCTGGAAACCGCCTTCCACTGGATAGAGGCACATCCGCAGATACGGGAAATCATCCTGACCGGGGGCGACCCGCTGATGCTCTCCCCCCGCCGGATGCAACACATCATCCAGCGCCTGTCCTCCATCAGTCACATCGACATCATCCGCATCCACAGCCGTGTTCCCGTCGCCGCCCCGGAACGCCTGACCACGGCGCTTCTCGATGCCATGGAGACTGACCGTGCCCTCTGGATGGTTACCCACATCAACCATGCCCGGGAGCTGACGGACGAGGCCCGTGTGGCTGTCCGGCAGATGCTGGGCCGGGGCATCCCCGTCCTGTCCCAGTCCGTCCTGCTGCGGGGCGTGAATGACACGACGGAATCGCTGGAGGCCCTCCTCCGTGCCCTGATCGCCGCCCGCATCAAGCCCTACTACCTGCATCACCTCGATTCCGCCCCCGGCACGGCGCATTTCCATGTGCCGGTGGAGGAAGGCCGTGCCCTGCTGGAAAGCCTGCGGGGCCGGGTCTCCGGGCTGGTCTGGCCGACCTATGTCGTGGACATACCGGGCGGGAAAGGCAAGGTTCCACTCGGGCCGGATTATCTCGTCTCCACCCCGGCCGATGAAAGCTCCGGCTCCTCGCAGGCACGGGGACCGGACGGAAAGCCTTACCCTTTTACCTAGAGTGTACAGAGGGAGCTTGCGCCCGCCCCACCGACGCGGCTAGAAGTCTCCCTGAAGTTCATCAGAGAGTTTCCGCTTCTGCCCTGCCTGCATGGCCAGAAGCCTTGAGCAATACCCGATCTTTTGCATGTACATCAGGAGCTGACATGAAACAGCAAGCCAACCTCATCCGGGCCGGGCAGGTCATCGAACATAACGGCCGCCGCTGGACCGTCCTCAAGCAGCAGATTCTGACCCCCGGCAAGGGCGGTGCCTTCATCCAGGTGGAGATGCGCGACCTCGCCAGCGGCAACAAGAGCAACGAGCGGTGGCGTACGGCCGACACCGTCGAGCGTCTCGTCACAGAGGACAACGACTACATCTATTCCTACATGGATGGCGACAACATCGTCCTCATGGACCCCGAGACGTTCGAGCAGACCATGCTGCCGAAGGACATCCTTGGCGATCAGCTCCCCTTCCTTCAGGACAACATGACCATCAGCGTCAAGCTGGTCGAGGGCGACCCGGTGGCCGTCACCCTGCCGCCGCAGGTCACGCTGGAGATTGCCGAGGCCGACCCGGTCGTCAAGGGCCAGACGGCCAGCTCCTCCTACAAGCCTGCCGTGCTCTCCAACGGCGTGAAGGTGATGGTGCCTCCTTTCATCGAGGCCGGTGAGCGCATTGTCGTCCGCACGGAAGACGCCACCTACGTCGAGCGTGCCAAGGACTGATCATGCGTCTTTCTCCCCATATGGCTGTCATGCAGAACACCGCGCAGAAAGCGGCGCGGTCTCTCCTGCGTGACTTTGCCGAGGTCGAGCAGCTCCAGGTCAGCATCAAGGGTCCGGGAGACTTTGTCTCCCAGGCCGACATGCGGGCCGAGAAGACCATCCGTGAAGAACTGGCCCGTGCCCGTCCCGGCTATGCCTTCCTTATGGAAGAGAGCGGGGCCTCTGGCGGTGACAACTGGACATGGCGCTGGATTGTCGACCCGCTGGACGGCACCTCCAACTTCCTCCACGGCATTCCGCACTGGGCCATTTCCATCGCCCTCCAGCGTCGTCATCCGAATGGGGACGTCGAGCTGGTGGCCGCCGTCGTTTACAACCCGGCCTCTCATGAGATGTTCTGGGCCGAGAAAGGCATTGGTGCCTTCCTCAATGACCGGCGCATCCGTGTCTCTGCCCGGCGCAAGCTTTCGGAAGCCATGTTTGCCACGGGGATTCCTTTCGCCAAGGTACCGGCCCAGTACCGCATGCCTTTTGGCCGCGTGCTGAGCAGCCTGATGCCCAAGGTCGCTGGCATCCGCCGCTGCGGCGCTGCCGCCCTGGACCTCGCCTGGCTGGCTGCCGGCCGCTATGAAGGTTACTGGGAGCTGGGCCTGAAGCCGTGGGACTGTGCCGCAGGGCTGCTGATTGTCCGGGAGGCCGGTGGCCATGCCACGGATGTTGAGGGCAACGACCTCGGTACCCTTGATGATGATGTCCATGTCGTCGCTGGCAACCAGCACTTCCATGCCCCCCTGCGTGAACTGGTGCACAACGCCCTCACGCAGGACTGAAACATCATTCCACCATGACCGGGGATGGAGCCGTGTTCTCTGCTATGGCACCGCCATAAAGATTGCAGGATGCGGCTCCTCCGCATAGGATGCAGGCATGAAAAATCGGCTGGCTTCCCTCTTCCCTCTGCTTTGCACGCCTCTCATGGCGGGGCTTCTGTGCGCCCCGGCGGTGCGGGCCCAGATTTCCACGAATCTGGATGCCCTCCCCGAGGCTGCACCAGCAACCCAGACACCCCGGCAATCCGCCCGGCATGAAAATCGCACGGTGACCCATCCTGCCCCCGTACCGCAGGCCCCGCCCGTACCGCCGGGATATACCCGGGTTCCCAGCATTGCTGCTGAGGCTCCCAAACCGACAGTCATCACCCCACCAGAATTCCCTGTCATCCTGCACCCTGCCGTTCCCGCAGCGGACGTCCAGCCCGACGGAAGCAGCCACAGCCATACCGAGCCGCAGGAGGCAGACGCCCTGCGCATCCTGTTCGACACCGGCAGCACCGGCCTGAACGCCACAACCATCGAGTCCATCCGCCATTATGCGGAGACCATGGCCCCGAAAGCAGACACACGCTTCGTACTCCGCAGTTATGCCACGGTGCCCGGCAGCGACATCTCTGCACCCCGCCGTCTGGCCCTCTCCCGTGCCCTGGCCGTGCGTGGCCTGCTGGTACGGAGCGGCATTGCCACGACACGCATCTATCCCATCGCCCAAGGGCGGCCAGACAGTACCGACACCGCCCCTGCGGACAGGCTGGACATCCTCCCCGAAGCCAACCCCTCTCCTTCAGACAGTCCTGAAAAAGGAAACACGGCACCATGACGCGCCCGACCCGTTATCTCGTCCGTATCGTTGTTTTTCTGCTAATCATCATGGGGCTGGCCTTTGCCCTGCGGGATGTGCTGGTCCATGCTTTCATGGTCAATCCGGGACTGGACGGTGTCATCATCGCCATCCTGCTGCTGGGCATTCTCTGGAACCTCCATCTGACCATCCGGCTCTTTCCTGAAGTCCGCTGGGTCAACATCCTGCGCCAGCCACGAGCCGGGCTGAAAGTGCCGGAGCCGCCCCGGCTTCTCTCCCCCATGGCCCGTGTCCTGCGGGCACGGCGGGATGAGAATCCTGGTCTCTCCCTCTCCACCCAGACCACACGGGCCATGCTGGAAAGCCTGGAAGCCCGCATGGATGAAGGCCGGGAGATTTCCCGCTACATCACGCAGCTTCTGGTCTTTCTCGGGCTGCTGGGCACGTTCTATGGGCTGATTCTCACCGTACGTTCCGTGGCAGATGTCATCAGCGCCATGCCTTCCGGCGGGGCGGACATATCCACCATGTTCGAGCACGTCAAAACAGGACTGGTCAAACCGCTCGGTGGCATGTCCACGGCCTTCTCTGCCTCCATGTTCGGTCTGGCGGGGTCGCTCATTCTCGGCTTCCTCGACCTGACATCAGGACAGGCGCAGAACCGTTTTGCCAATGAGATCGAGGAATGGCTGGCTGACCAGACCTTTCTCGAAAACCCGGAAACAGGACCTGAGAGCCCCGCAGAAGACAGGCTGGCCACCATGGAAGCCTGGCTGCCACGTGTGCAGGACTTCATGCGGCTCACGACGGAAAATGTGGCCCTGCTCCAGCAGAACATCACCATCCTGCGCCGCATCCTGGAGGTTGACGGAGAGGACAACGCCAAGATCATTCTTGGCCTGCGCGCCCTGAACGAAACCATGCACAAGCTCTATGCCGATGGTGCCTTCCACAAGGACCAGTCCGCCATTCTCGGCCAGCTGACCAGCATGAATGAGACCTTCCGCAAGGGAGCTCCAGCGACGCAACATGACACATCCTCCCCATCCCGTGATAATCAGGGGTCTCTCATTGAGAGACTGACGCGCATCAGCGAGAATCTCCTGCATCATCGTGAAGCAGCCGCTCAGCCTCATGATAAAGTCCTCCGTGAAGGGCAGGCCGCCATCATCGAGAAGCTGGCGGAGATCCGTGAAGCCCTGCCTCATGAACGTGAAACCACATCCCATCAGCATGATGAGGCCATCCGGGCTGGACAGACGCACATCATTGAGAAGCTGACAGAAATCAACGAGACCCTCCGCAGCCATCAGGCACCCCCTGCCGCCCCTGCGCAGGACCTCTCGCAGCTCCAGCAGATCCTTCAGCAGATCGAAGAAGGGAACCAGGCCACACTGCGGACCATGAAGGCCCTGAGCAGCAGCGTCAGCCAGCGTCACTTCGAGGATCCGGCCGTCACCCAGCTTCTTCAGGACATGGAAAGGCAGCTGCTCGGCCTGCGTACCGATATCGTTTCCCTTGCCAGAAGTGAGAAAAGCCCCTTCATCTCCCGGCGTGGGGAGGGCTGACCATGGCCCGCCGCCGTCACCGCTCCGGCTCCATCAATGCCTGGCCGGGCTATGTGGACGCCCTCTCCTCCCTGCTGATGGTGGTCACGTTCGTCCTGCTCGTCTTCGTCCTCGGGCAGGAATTCCTCTCTGCGACCATCACCCAGAGAGAACACGCTCTGGAAAACCTGAAGCAGGAGCTCACCCATCTCAGTGACATGCTCTCCCTCAGTGAGGCAAAGGTCAAAACGCTGAGCAGTGCCGAGCAGGAACAGCGTGCCATGGTCGCCACGCTGAAGAGCCAGCTTGATGAGCGACAGCATCAGCTGGACGACATGCAGACCCACTCAAAAGAGGTCGAAAGCGCCCAGCTTGGCAGCATTGCCGATCTCTCATCGCAGATCACCGAGCTGACCCGCCAGCTCCAGGCCGTCTCCAGAGCCCTGGAGATTGAAAAAAAGAACGAGGTGGACAAGGATGCCCGCATCGCCGAGCTGGGGCAGAAGCTCAACATCGCCCTCGCTGACAAGGTCAACCAGCTTCAGCGTTACCGTTCCGAGTTCTTTGGCAGACTGAGGGACATTCTCAAAAATCAGCCAGGAATCTCCATTGTGGGCGACCGCTTTGTCTTCCAGTCCGAGATTCTCTTCCCCAGCGGCAGCGCAACTCTCACCCCGACAGGCCAGAAACAGCTCCTCACCCTGGCCCGTACGTTCCGTGAGGTAGCGGCCACCATTCCGTCTGATGTCCCATGGATTCTCCGTGTTGATGGCCATGCGGACCGCAAGCCGATCCGCTCCACTTTCCCAAGCAACTGGGAGCTGTCATCCGCCCGTGCCATTACGGTCGTCAAAACACTGATCACCAATGGGGTGGACCCGCATCACATTGCTGCCACGGCATTCTCCGGCTATCAGCCACTGGACAATGGCTCAAGCCCGGAAGCTCTGGCCCGCAACCGACGGATCGAGTTCCGCCTGACAGACCGCTAGCCCCCTTCACCCGTGGCGGGGGCCTCCCCGCCACCACACATGCTGACAGAACTTTCAGAATCACCTAATTAGGGCGTCATGACCGACACACCGCTTCACCTCATCCGCAATTTTTCCATCATCGCCCATATCGACCATGGCAAATCCACCCTGGCCGACCGGCTGATCGAAGCCTGCGGCGCCCTGACTGCCCGTGAAATGAAGGGGCAGGTTCTCGATTCCATGGAGCTGGAGCAGGAGCGGGGCATCACCATCAAGGCCCAGACTGTCCGGCTGACCTATCCCGCCAAGGATGGCAACGTCTATACGCTCAACCTCATGGACACGCCCGGCCATGTGGACTTCGCCTACGAGGTCAGCCGTTCCCTCGCCGCCTGCGAAGGGTCCCTGCTGGTCGTGGATGCCTCACAGGGCGTCGAGGCGCAGACTCTGGCCAACGTCTATCAGGCAATTGATGCCAACCATGAGATCGTCCCCGTTCTCAACAAGATTGACCTCCCGGCCGCTGAGCCGGAACGTGTCCGTGCCCAGATCGAGGAAGTGGTCGGCATCCCGGCAGATGATGCCGTGGAGATCAGTGCCAAGACGGGCCTGAACATCGAAGGCGTGCTGGAAGCCCTCGTCCAGCGCCTGCCTGCCCCCAAGGGTGATGCCGAGGCTCCCCTTCAGGGGCTGCTGGTGGACAGCTGGTACGACAGCTATCTCGGCGTCATCATCCTTGTCCGCATCAAGGAAGGCCGCCTGAAGCGGGGCGACAAGATCCGCATGATGCAGACCGGGGCAACCTATCATGTCGATCAGGTCGGCGTGTTCCTGCCCAAGATGCAGCCGGTCGATTCCCTTGGCCCGGGGGAAATGGGCTACATCAATGCCGCCATCAAGACCGTGGCGGACTGCAATGTCGGTGACACCATCACGCTGGACAACCGCCCGGCGGAAAAGGCCCTGCCCGGCTTCAAGCCCTCCATACCGGTCGTCTGGTGTGGTCTCTTCCCTGTCGATGCCGACGATTTCGACAAGCTGCGCACCAGCCTCGGCAAGCTGCGGCTCAATGACGCCTCCTTCCACTTCGAAGCGGAAACATCGGCTGCCCTCGGCTTCGGGTTCCGCTGCGGGTTCCTCGGGCTGCTGCATCTGGAGATCATCCAAGAACGTCTCTCCCGTGAGTTCAATCTGGACCTCATCGCCACCGCTCCCTCCGTCGTGTACAAGATGCACATGAACAACGGCGAGGTCGAAGAGCTGCACAACCCGGCCGACATGCCGGAGATCAGCAAGATCGACTATATCGAAGAGCCGTGGATCAAGGCCTCCATCCTCGTGCGGGACGAGTATCTGGGGTCCGTCCTCACCCTCTGCACGGAACGTCGTGGCGTTCAGATCGACCTGACCTATGTTGGAGACCGGGCCATGGTCGTGTACCGCCTGCCCCTCAACGAGGTGGTGTTCGACTTCTATGACCGTCTGAAATCCCTCACGCGGGGTTATGCCTCCTTCGAGTATCAGATGGATGGTTACGAGGAGAGCGATCTGGTCCGCATCTCCATCCTCGTCAATCACGAGCCAGTGGATGCCCTGGCTTTCATCGCCCACCGTACCGTGGCCGAGACACGGGGCCGGGCCATCTGCGCCAAGCTGAAAGACCTCATCCCCCGCCAGCTCTTCAAGATCGCCATCCAGGCCTCCATCGGCTCCAAGGTGATCGCCCGTGAGACGCTGGGGGCTCTCTCCAAGGATGTCACGGCCAAATGTTATGGTGGTGACATCTCCCGTAAACGCAAGCTGCTGGAAAAGCAGAAAGAGGGCAAAAAACGCATGCGGCAGTTCGGCAAGGTCGAAATTCCGCAGAGCGCCTTCCTCGCCGCCTTGAAGATGGACTGACCCATGCCCCGGACCGCCGCCCTTCTCTGCGTCCACAATGAAGCCAACAGGCTTGGCTGGTGGATCGCCCACCATATGGCGGCGGGTTTTTCGGCCCTGCTCATCTGTGACGACCATTCCACCGATGGTACGCAGGACATCCTGACCCAGGCAGCCCGCAACTACGACATCCGCCTGCTGACAACGGACCGCCAGGAAACAGACAGCCTGCACCGCCATCAGGATGCCCTGCTGACCATGCTCCAGCAGGAGGGCGACCATTTCGACTGGATCATCCAGCTGGCCGTGGATGAATATTTCACGCCTGATAGCGGCTCCGTGAAGGCGTTCCTGACCGGGATGGAGGCAGAACTGGGGGCAGAGACCTTCCAGAAAACCAGTCATCTCCCTGTCAACTGGTGCCTGACCGGCCTTGGCCAATGGGCCCACAAAACCCTTGATGGGCAGATGCCCCATCCACGGGCCCTCTTTCAGACCCACGCCGACAGCAATTTCCCGGACAGCCGGGTCACACGGTCTTTTTTCCGTCCTTCCAGCAGACAGGGCCTGCCAGACCCGTTTGCCCATATCCATGCAGCGCCGGACTGGTCCGCTGCCCGCATCCTGCATGATGCTGCCACCAGCAGCCACACACCGCAGATGCGCCGCCACTTCGACCGCAGCGAACAGTTCTACGACAAAGGGCAGGCTCTCCTGCCCCAGACGCTGGATATCAGCGCCCATCTCCTTCAGGGCCTGATCCTCGGTGCCTGTTACGCCATACAGAATGGACAGGCCCCTACCTCCTCCACCGGGGCACCTCCCCCCGAGACCGCCTGCCGCTTCAACCGGTTCCATCTGCACCGCGACGGACAGCGGCTTGCCCTGAACAGGGACAGCCGCATGACAGGCTTCCACCCCCTTGAGGAACTCCGGGACAGTCCCACACTGATACCGCTCTGCCTCATCAAGCCGGAAAACCCCGTACCGGGAATGGAAAATCGGGCATGGCTGTATGCAGACCGTCCGTCTGGCCTCCCATACCTGCCCGCAGCAGCCCCTGCCTCCACCTGTTTCCCGACCCTGCTGGACTGCCTGCCCCTCCATCTCCAACAGGATGACGGAGCTGTCAGGCTCTCGCTCCGCCCGACGGCGCTGGCTTTTCCCGATGACGCCCCCATAACCCTCATCCCCGCAGAGACCTCCTCATTCTCTAGGCTGGCCCCCGTGGAAAACGCTCTCCAGCACTTTACACTCCATGGTTTTTCAGCCGCTGGACTCCATGAAGCCATACGGCAGGGCCGGTGGCTCTCACCATCCGTCATCGGGGCTCTCTATGCCCAGCTGCCAGAGCAGGAGGCCCGTACACTCTTTACCCCCCTGCTCTACCGGCTCTTCCACGACTGGCCCCGCTAGACATCCCCTCTTTCATGAAACATGACGCCGTGATCCGCTCTTCCCTTGACCATTTCTTCCAGATCACCCGGCGTCACTCAACAATCCCCCGTGAAATCAGTGCCGGACTGACCATTTTTGGCTCCATGGCCTATATCATGGCCGTCAATCCGGCTGTTCTGGCAGGTGCCGGACTGGCCCGCCATGACATGATCATGACCACCATCGCCGGTGCCGTAGCCGGAACACTGCTCATGGCCCTATGGGCACGGCTGCCCATAGCCCTGGCCCCCGCCATGAGCAGCAATGTCCTGTTTGCCCAGGTGGTCGTTCAGCAGGCCCATGTCTCCCCCTCCACGGCCTTCACGGTCGTCCTCTTCAGCGGGATGTGTTTCACGCTCCTCTCGCTCACACGGCTTCGCCTGAAAATCATACAGAGCTTTCCACCCTGCATCATACTGGGCATCCAGACAGCCATTGGCGCTTTCATCGCCCGGATCGGTCTCATCTCCGCCGGAATCGCCGTCCCATCCGCAGGCGGGCTTGGTTTTGCCTCCCTCTCGCACCCGGCCGTGATCCTTGCCCTGGCTGGGGTGATGTTCTGCCTGCTGCTCCAGCTTCTCCGTATTCCCGCAGGGCTGCTTGTCACCATCATGGTCCTGACCCTTGCCGGCCTTGTCGTCCCCGGCCCTGATGGGCAGCCCCTGACCCAGCTTCCCGGCCACCTGATTGACTGGCCCCATTATCCGGTCAACATGCTTGCGCCCTTCGACTTCCATGAATTCTTTCAGCATCTCGGGCTGCTGCTGCCCATCACGCTCTATATCCTGCTCAGCGATTTCTTCGATGCCACAGGAACGATGCTGACAGTGACACGACAGGCTGGGCTCTGCGGCACCAGAGAACAACCCGACCTGCCTCCCCGCGCCTTTGCAGCGGACGGAGCAGCCAGCATCATCGGGGCCCTGCTTGGAACCTGTACCGTTTCCGCCTATCTGGAAAGCCTGACAGGCGCCGAAGCCGGTGGCCGTACAGGCCTCAGCGCCCTTGTGGTCGCCCTGCTGTTTGCCCTCTCCTGTTTCTTCTGGCCCCTGATAACAGCCATCCCCGCTCTGGCAACGGCCCCTGTACTGGTCTTTGTCGGAATCATCATGCTCAGCAACCTGACCGAACTGCCCGACAATCTGGAAGAGTCCTTCCCACCCCTCTGCATGGTTCTGCTGACGGTCGTTACGGGCAGTTTCATGCTGGCCCTTGCCTGCGGAATGCTGCTCTACACGGCCATGCTACTCATCAGACGGGCATTTCACAAAGTTACACCTGTCATAATTTGTCTTGATATAACTTTTCTCTGTTACATGATTCTGCAGGGGCGGTTTTAATGAAACTGTAAGACAAAAGCCCTGATGTTCCTCGATAAAAAACGTTAAAACAGGGTTGCCACTCTCCCGGAAAAACATCACGGCGCTCCGTGATGTTCCCCGACGGGCAGGATGAGGGCTGGAAAAAATCTCTCCATCCCTGTAATGCCCTGTAAGTTTCATGATCTGAACCCCGGCTGGATAGTTCATGCCCGACCCTACGACGACACAGACAACACCGCTGCACCAGCTTTCTTTTGAAAACGCCCTGGCCGAACTTGAGCAGATCGTCCGCGGGCTGGAAAGCGGCCAGATGAAGCTGGAAGACGCAATCTCCGCTTATGAGCGCGGTGCTGCCCTGCGCCGCCATTGTGAGGAAAAGCTGGGAGAGGCAGAAATGCGTGTGAAGGCCATCGTCCAGAAGGCTGATGGCTCCCTGTCGGAAGAACCTCTGGAGAAGGCAGAACAGCCTGCCCCACGCAGAAGGGCCAACGCCAGCCCCAGGAGGCCATCACCCGCCCCAAAGGAAGGCTGGTCTTCCCCGCCGCCTCATCTGGATGATGAGATTCCATTCTGATAAATCATTGCCTGCACACACTTACGACAGCCACCTTCCGCAAGGAGACTTCCCGATGACCGACAGCCACGCCCTTCCCCTCAAGGATGCCCTCCGCCAGGCCTGTCGTGAGATCGAGGCCAGCATTGATGCTCTCCTGCCGCCAGTGCCGGGTGATGAATCCCTGCTGATCGACGCCATGCGCTATGCCGCCCTGAATGGCGGCAAACGGCTGCGAGGATTCCTCGTGCTGGAGATCGCAGCCCTTTTCGGGGCATCCCGTGAAGCCGCCCTGCGTGTGGCTGCCTCCGTCGAGTTCCTGCACGCCTATTCTCTCGTCCATGATGACCTGCCTGCCATGGATGATGATGACCTCCGCCGGGGCCAGCCTTCCACCCACAAGAAATTCAATGAAGCCTTCGCCATCCTCGCTGGTGATGCCCTCCAGACCAGTGCCTTCGAAGTCCTGCTGGAAGACGCCACAAGTGCAGACCCCGCCATCCGGGCCGAGCTGGCGCTGGCACTGGCCCGTGCCTCCGGCAGTGCAGGCATGGTGGGCGGTCAGGTCATCGACATCCGCGGGGAAGGCAAGGCTCTTCCTCTCGAGAAGGTCAAACGCCTTCATGCCATGAAGACAGGTGCCCTCATCCGCTATGCAGCAGAAGCCGGGGCCATTCTGGCAGGGCTCAAGGCCGATGACCCACACCGCCAAGCCATCGTCCGCTATGGGACCGACCTCGGCACGGCCTTCCAGGTGGCTGATGACATCTTGGACACTACCGCCAGCACCGAAGAACTGGGTAAAACGGCAGGGAAAGATGAAGATGCCTGCAAGTCCAACTACGTCTCGCTGCTTGGCATCGAAGGGGCCCGCAGGGAGGCCCTGCGCCTGAGCGAGCAGGCCCGCCAGTCCCTTTCCTCTTTCGGCCCCCGTGCGGATACGCTCCGTGCCCTCGCTGATTATTTCGTTGAACGCAGGAACTGATTGTTCATGAGCACGTCTTCCTCCATCCCTACTCTGGGCCGTTATCCTCTTCTGGATCGGGTAAGCGTACCGGCGGACATGAAAAACCTGTCCATCGAGCAGCTCACCACCCTGGCCGAAGAACTCCGCTCGGAGACCATCAATGCGGTTTCCACCACGGGTGGGCATCTGGGTGCCTCCCTCGGCGTGGTCGAGCTGACGGTCGCCCTCCATGCAGTGTTCAACACACCGGATGACCGGGTGATCTGGGATGTCGGCCACCAGGCCTATCCGCACAAGATCCTGACCGGCCGCCGTGAGCAGATCCGCACGCTGCGCCAGCCGGGCGGTCTCTCCGGCTTCACCCGCCGGTCGGAAAGCCCCTACGACCCCTTCGGTGCGGCCCATTCCTCCACGTCCATCTCTGCTGGACTAGGCATGGCTGTTGCCCATCACCTCTATGCGGAGGACCATCCTTCCTACCGGGAACGGAATGTCATCTCCGTCATCGGGGACGGGTCCATCTCCGCCGGCATGGCCTATGAGGCCATGAACAATGCCGGGGCCATGGGTGGCAAGGGAGCGGAACGGCTCATCGTCATCCTGAATGACAATGAGATGTCCATTGCGCCGCCTGTCGGGGCCATGTCCAACTATCTCAGCCGCCTGATGTCCTCCCGCCGCTTCCTCACCCTGCGGGACATGGCGGGCAAGCTGGCCAAACGGCTGCCCTCCCGCATTGAGCGCACAGCCAAGCGGGCCGAGGAATATGCCCGTGGCATGATCATCGGCGGCACGCTGTTCGAGGAGCTGGGCTTCTATTACATCGGCCCGGTAGATGGACACGACATGCATCAGCTTGTCCCCATCCTCCGCAACCTGCGGGATGCCGAGGACAAGGGACCCGTCCTGCTGCACGTCATCACGGAAAAGGGCCGTGGCTACAAACCGGCCGAGGCCGCCGGGGACAAATATCATGCCGTCGCCCGCTTCGACGTGGAAACCGGCAAGCAGAAAAAAGGGCCTGCTGGTCCCCCCACCTACACGGATGTCTTCTCCCGCGAGCTGCTCCACCGGGCCAACCAGGATGACAGGGTGGTTGCCATCACGGCAGCCATGCCGTCCGGCACCGGGCTGGACAAAATGGCCCAGCAGCATCCTGACCGCTATTTTGATGTCGGCATTGCCGAGCAGCATGCCGTGACCTTTGCCGCCGGGATCGCCAGCGAAGGGATGCGCCCCTTCTGCGCCATCTACTCCACGTTCCTCCAGCGGGCCTATGATCAGGTCATGCATGACGTGGCCCTCCAGAACCTGCCCGTCCGCTTTGCCGTGGACCGGGCCGGGCTTGTCGGTGCGGACGGCGCAACCCATGCAGGCTCCTTTGACCTGAACTATCTCTGCTGTCTGCCCAACATGACGGTCATGGCTCCCTCTGATGAGGTGGAGCTACTTCACATGACGGCCACGGCATGGGCGCATGACAGCGGACCAATCGCCCTGCGCTATCCCCGTGGGGCTGGTCTGGGCCAGAAACTCCCCGATGAAGGGGAAATTCTGGAAATCGGCAAAGGCCGCATCATCCGCTCCTCCGAAGGAGAAGGCGTAGCCATCCTGGCTCTCGGCCCCCGCCTGCACGAGGCCCTGAAGGCCGCCGAAACGCTGGCCAGGGACGGTATTGCCGTCACCGTGGCCGATGCCCGCTTCGCCAAGCCCGTTGACGGTGCGCTGATCGAATCCCTCGCCCGCCAGCACAGGGTCTTCATCACCATTGAGGATGGCGCACCGGGTGGGTTCAGCACGCAGGTAGTGCAGCATCTGGCCGAAACCGGCCTGCTCGATCAGGTCCGTTTCCGCCCCATGGCCCTGCCGGATACGTGGATCGACCACAACACCCCTGCAGCCCAGTACGAAGAAGCGGGCCTGACAGCCCGTCACATTGCCGATCTGGCCCGCAAGGCCTTTGATGGCAAGGCTGGGGCCTGATGGCCAAACGCCGTGCGGACCAGCTCCTTGTGGACAGGGGGCTGGTGGAGACACGCAGCCGGGCACAGGCCCTCATCATGGCCGGGCTGGTCTATGCCGGCCCGCATGGTGACAGGCCCGTCAAAAAAGCAGGGGATCAGCTCGCTGAAGACATGCCCCTGACCCTGAAAGGGCAGGACCATCCCTGGGTCTCCCGTGGTGGGCTGAAACTGGCCCATGCACTGGAACATTTCCCCCTCTCTGCGGAGGGAAAGATCGCCGTGGATGTCGGAGCCTCAACGGGCGGCTTTACCGACGTACTGCTCCAGAATGGAGCGGCAAAAGTCTATGCCGTGGATGTCGGACACGGCCAGCTGGCCTGGAAGATACGCTCCGATGACCGTGTGGTGGTGCTGGAGAAAACCAACGCCCGCCACCTGAATGCCGAACACATACCCGAGGCCCCGGACATCGTCGTCTGCGATGCCAGCTTCATCAGCCTGAAAACCGTTCTGGCTCCGGCCCTTGGCATGGCAAAAAATGGGGCCTGGGCCGTGGCCCTCATCAAGCCGCAGTTCGAGGCAGGCCGGACCGACATCGGCCCCAAGGGGGTCGTACGGGACCCCGCCGTGCATGAACGTGTCTGCGAGGAAATCCGGGACTGGTTTGCCAGCCTCCCCGGCTGGACCATCCTTGGCCTGGTTCCCAGCCCGATCACCGGGCCCGAAGGCAACAGGGAGTTCCTCATCGCCGCCCGCAAGGACGCCATCGGGTAAGCCCACCCTCGCCCCTCACTTTTCTGACCCGGAAACGGGTTCCCATGCTATAGCCACCACATGACACATCCGATGCCTTCTTCAGCTCCCATTTCCTCCGATGCCGTGAATGCCCTCAACGAGAGCGAGCGCAAACGCATCGAGGCCAAGTCAGCCCTGTTCGCACCGCCAACACCGGTCACGGAGGATGGACGCCGTGAGCTGGTCGGCCTCTCCCGGGAAGAGCTGGCCGGGGTCCTGACCGAGATTGGCGAGAAGCCCTTCCGGGCCAAGCAGCTCTGGCACTGGATCTATCATCAGGGCGTGACGGACTTCTCCCGCATGTCCACCATCGCCAAGCCCTTGCAGGCCAAGCTGGAAAAGCACTTCATCGTCGGCCGCCCCAGCCTGACGACGCAGCAGACATCCAAGGACGACACGCGCAAGTTCCTCTTCCGCTTCCGGGACGGGCAGGAGGCAGAGACTGTCTATATTCCAGACAGGCGGGAAGACCGTGGAGCCGTCTGCATCTCCTCCCAGGTGGGCTGCACCCTGTCCTGCACCTTCTGCCATACGGGAACGCAGAAGCTCGTCCGCAATCTGGGAGCAGCCGAAATTGTCGGGCAGTTCATGGCAGCACGGGACAGCTATGGCGAATGGCCCAGCCCCAAGGGGGACACGCCCCGCCTGCTCTCCACCATCGTGCTGATGGGCATGGGAGAGCCGCTCTACAATTATGAGAACGTCGCCAAGGCCATGAAGATCATCATGGATGGCGAAGGCATCGCCCTCTCCCGCCGCCGGATCACGCTCTCCACCTCCGGCGTCGTGCCCATGATGGACCGCTGCGGTGATGAGCTGGGCATCAATCTGGCCATTTCCCTCCATGCCGTCCACAACGACCTGCGGGACCAGCTCGTACCGCTGAACCGGAAATACCCGATCGAGGAGCTGATGGCCGCCTGCCACCGCTATCCGGCCGCCTCCAACTCCCGCCGCATCACCTTTGAATACATCATGATCCGGGACATGAATGACAGTGATGCCGAAGCCCGGGAGCTGGTGCGGCTGATCCGTGGCCTGCCCGCCAAGGTCAATCTCATCCCCTTCAATCCATGGCCGGGATCGGACTTCCGCCCCTCCACACGGGAGCGGCTGGCCAGTTTTGCCCAGATCGTCATGGATGCCGGTTATGCCGCCCCCATCCGCATGCCCCGTGGCAAGGATATCCTCGCCGCCTGCGGGCAGCTCAAGACACAGAGCGAGCGGAAGCGGCAGGCCGAATCCCGCAAAAACGAGGCCTGAGCCTTCTCTTGCGGATATGGGCCTCTGGCCCAATGGCCTGACAGCTGTTACAAGACCATAATAACTTAACGATATCTGGTTCTGTCTTTCAGCAGAGGTATATAACGATCATGAGCAAAGCCTCAGGCATCAAGAAAGTCGTTCTGGCCTATTCCGGTGGGCTGGATACGTCCGTCATTCTCCGCTGGCTTCAGGAGCATTATGGCTGCGAGGTTGTCACCTTCACGGCTGATCTCGGTCAGGGGGAAGAGCTGGAACCCGCACGCCGCAAGGCTGAATCCCTTGGCGTGAAGGAAATCTTTGTCGAAGACCTGCGGGAAACCTTCGTCAAGGACTACGTCTTCCCGATGTTCCGTGCCAACACGGTTTATGAAGGCCAGTACCTGCTGGGCACCTCCATCGCCCGCCCGCTGATCTCCAAACGCCAGATCGAGATTGCCGAGGCCGTCGGTGCGGACGCCGTGGCGCATGGTGCGACAGGCAAGGGGAACGACCAGGTCCGCTTCGAGCTGGCCTATTACGCCCTGAAACCGGACGTGAAGGTTATCGCCCCATGGCGTGAATGGGACCTGACCTCCCGCACCAAGCTGCTGGACTTTGCCGAGAAGAACCAGATTCCTGTCACCAAGGACAAGCGGGGCGAGGCTCCGTTCTCCGTCGATGCCAACCTGCTGCACTCTTCCTCCGAAGGGAAGATTCTGGAGGATCCCTCCCTGCCGCCGGATGAGATCGTCTTCCAGCGCACCATCTCCCCGGAAGCTGCCCCGGACAAGGCAACCGAGATCACCATCGACTTCAAGCATGGTGACCCGGTGGCCATCAATGGTGAGGCCCTCTCCCCGGCCAATCTGCTGGCCCGCCTGAACGAGCTGGGCAAAGCCAACGGCATCGGCCGTCTCGACATCGTGGAGAACCGCTTCGTCGGCATGAAGTCCCGCGGCATTTACGAGACGCCCGGCGGTACCATCCTGCTCCAGGCGCACCGCTCCATGGAGTCCATCACGCTGGACCGTGAAGCTGCCCACCTCAAGGACAGCATCATGCCCCGCTATGCCGAGCTGATCTATAACGGCCTGTGGTTCTCCCCGGAGCGTCACATGCTTCAGGCCCTGATCGACAGCAGCCAGAAATCCGTCAATGGCCGTGTGCGCCTGAAGCTCTACAAGGGCAATGTCATCTGCGTGGGCCGCGAAAGCCCCGACAGCCTGTATGATGCCCGTGTCGTGACCTTCGAGGATGACGAAGGTGCCTACAATCAGGTAGATGCACAGGGCTTCATCCGTCTGAACGCCCTGCGGCTGCGGCTGGGTGCCAACAAGGGACGCCGCGGCGGCACACCCTGAGCCTGCCGTCTCCACCGGGTCTGACGGCCCGGTGGTGCCCGCCTTTTCCTCCCAGCTTGCAAAGAGGCATTTCCATGTCCCGTTGTCTGCGTTCTTTCTTCCGTTATCTGCCGGTCTGCGCTCTGGCTGGTCTGCTCGGCCTGACAGGCTGCTCTGGCGACCAGAAACCGGACCTGACACCCCAGCAGTTCATGGATCAGGTCTACAAACAGCCCGGAGTGCAGAAACTGCCTGATGGTCTGGCCTACAAGGTCCTGAAATCTGGCCCCAAGGATGCGCCCCACCCACAGAAGGGAGCCACCATGATGGTCATCTATGAGGGCCGCCTGCCAGACGGGGGCATTTTTGATGCCTCGGAAATGCACACCGGCGCCGCCTACATGGAGATGCCTCTTGATGGTGTCATCGACGGCTGGATGGAAGGGCTGCCCCTGATGCGTGTTGGCGATACGTGGGAGCTCTATGTCCCGCCCCAGCTGGGGTATGGCAAACGGTCCATGGGGATCATCCCGCCCAACAGCCCGCTGATCTTCAAGATCCAGCTTCTGGGTGTCGAGGATGACAATTCCCTTCAATAAGGGCATAGCCTTCTGCCATCTGCCCAGCCAGCAGGGTTTTCCGCCGTCCCCTCACCTCTGAGCGGGGCGGCTTTTGTCTTTTCCTTCTGTCAGGACCATGTTCATGCAGCGTGTTTTTTCAGGAATCCAGCCAACAGGCATTCCCCATCTGGGCAATTATCTCGGAGCCATCCGCAACTGGGTCACCTTGCAGAAGGACCATGACTGCCTGTTCTGCCTTGTGGACATGCACTCCCTGACCATGCCATGGTCCCCGGAGGCCCTGCGTGAACAGACACTGGCCTCCACTGCCTGCCTTCTGGCCTCCGGCATCGACCCGACCCGCCTGTACAACCAGTCCGCCGTCAGTGCCCATGCCCGCCTCGGCTGGATTTTCAACTGCGTGTCCCGTCTGGGCTGGCTGAACCGCATGACACAGTTCAAGGACAAGGCAGGCAAGAACCGGGAAAACCATTCCGCTGGCCTGTATGTCTATCCCAACCTCATGGCGGCGGACATTCTGGCCTTCCACGCCACACGGGTGCCCGTGGGTGACGACCAGCGGCAGCATCTTGAGCTGGCCAATGACATCGCACAGAAGTTCAACCACGATATGGGTGTCGAGTTCTTCCCGCTGATTGAACCGCTCATTCCGCCTCATGCTGCCCGTGTGATGAGCCTGCGGGACGGCAGCAAGAAGATGTCCAAGTCCGACCCGTCTGCCCAGAGTCGCATCATCCTGAATGATACGGCAGACGATATCGCCCAGAAGATCCGCAAGGCCCGCACGGATGCCGAACCTCTGCCCTCCGAGGAAGCCGGGTTGGAAGGCCGCCCGGAGGCCCGCAATCTGCTGACCATCTACGCTGCCATGTCCAACAGGACGTTGGCTGACGTGCTGGGCCAGTTTGCCGGCCAAGGCTTCGGCACCTTCAAGCAGGCTCTGGCTGACCTGCTGGTCGAAACACTGGCCCCCGTGGCCGATGAAACCCGCCGCCTAATGGATGACAAGGCTCACCTCATGCAGGTCCTGCGCCAGGGAGCCGAACGGGCCCGTGCCGTCTCGGAACCGATTGTGAGCGAGGCAGAAAAGCTGGTTGGCTTCCTGCGCTGAAAGCACTCCCAGGTTGCCATCCTTCGGCATGAAAAAAGCCTGTCCCCTGACAAGGACAGGCTTTTTTCATGAGCGCCGCAATTCGGACAATGGCGTTTCCATCAGTGCCAATACCTCTCTGGCCGCTGACATGGCAGGCAGCTCCCCGCCCGGAGCTTCCAGCATGGCCAGAATATCGGCAAAAGCCTCCTGCTGGGCCTGCCGCTTTGCCCCATCTGTCAGGAGAGAAGTAATTTCATCCGCCAGTTTCTGGGGAGTACAGTCATGCTGGACCAGTTCTGGCACGACTTCACGCCCTGCCAGAATATTGATCATGGAAATGAAGGGAAGCCGCAGGAAAAGCCGCCCCAGCAGGGCTGAAAGCGGATTGACCCTGTAGGTGACCACCATGGGTACCTGCCCTATGGCCAGCTCCAGAATGGATGTACCCGATTTGGTCAGGGCACAGTCAGCAGCCCGGATAGCATCGTGCTTGTCCTCCGTATCCGTCAGGATGGAGGGGTGAACCGCCCAGTGCCGCACCATCTTTTTCACGAGTGGGGCCATGCCCGACGTGGCCGGAATGACGGGCTGAAGATCGGGGAAACGTTCATGAAGAATTCCGAGAGTCTTCTCAAAAACAGGCAGCAGCTTTGGGACCTCGGAGGACCGGCTGCCCGGCATGAGGATCAGAATAGGGCTGTCCGACCGAATATCATGCCGTTTATGGAAACGCTGTGCCTGACCATGCGCCACGCCCGATTGCAGGATGGGATGGCCGACAAACCGGGCCTCGGGCAGGCCCCGTTCAGCAAACCATGCTTCCTCAAACGGGAAAAGGCAGAGCAGCCTGTCCCACAATCCCCGATACCCTTTGACCCGACTCTCCCGCCAGGCCCATGTCTGCGGCGCTACATAATGCAGGCGCCGGACATTCAGCTTGCGGATGCGCCGCAGAAGCCGGAACGAAAAACCCGGGCTATCAATGGTGATGACAATATCAGGACGGCGCAGCTCAATATCCTGCTCAGCTTCCAGCAGCCTCTGTGACAGAAGGCGCAACCGGGGCAGGACTTCCATGAACCCCATGACCGTCAGGTCTTCCATCGGGAAGAGGCTCCGCAGGCCCCGGGCCTCCATCCGCCCTCCGCCAACACCAGCAAAGACCAGCATCGGGTCAATGCGGTGCAGGGCCTGCATCAGACGGGCCCCGATACTGTCCCCACTGGGCTCACCGGCCAGAATCCAGATCACCCGGCCATGGTGATGAAGGGGAACCTCACCCTCTACAGGGGCACTCTCATCCACCATGGCAGCCTCTCCTTCTTTCCCGCCGTTGCAGGGCTCAACGCCGCAGCGTTGCCCCCGTCGCCTTCTGGACGGCACTTTCTACAGCCGTCATCAGCGCATCAAGCTGAGTATCCGTCAGGCTGTCTTTCTGCGGCTGGAGGGTCACCTCCACTCCCAGAGAGCGATGCCCTGCCGGAACGGAGCCACCTTCAAAAATGTCGAAAAGACGCACATCCGTGATCAACTTGCGGTCTGCCATACGGACAGCCTTCAGCACATCCTGTATCTGCACCTTTTCATCAGCCAGGAAGGCAAAGTCACGACGGACAGGCTGAAGGACCGACAGCGTCGGGGCAGCCTTCCGCTTCACCTTGGGCAGCGGAACCCTGTCCAGCGTCATCTCAAAGAGCGCCACCGTGCCGCTCAGGCCGAAGTGACGGGCCACACGGGGGTGCAGCTCACCGAAGCTGCCCAGCACCAGCTTGGGCCCCTGCCGCACGACACCGGAACGCCCCGGATGGTAATAGCCCGGCGCATCCGCCGTGCTGCTCAGGGAAGCCTCGGCCACACCGAGAGCTGCAAGAGCCGCCATGAGATCGGCCTTGGCATCCATCCATGATGGTTCCTCGGCAGACTGACCCGGAGCTCGGCCACTCACGCCACCCCGCACACCAGCCAGCACCATACGGGTGCCCTGCTGCCCGAAGCAGGGGCCAAGCTCGAAGAAGGAGGCATCCCCGCTGAAGCCCTGCCCGTGAGCCAGATTCCGCCCAAGGGCACGCAGCAGGTTGATGATTGGTGTCGGCCGCAGCTGGTTCAGGTCCGTTGCAATCGGGTTCAGCAACCGATCCTGCTCCCGTCCTTCTTCAAACAGGGCAGCATCCTGATCGGACACGAAGGAAAAACCAACGGTCTCCATCAGGCCACGCCCCGCACACAGGCGGCGCAGAAGGGCTACCCGGGCCTGCTGTGGTGTCACCGCTGGAGCAGGCACCATATGGGCACGGGGCAGGGACAGGGCCGGAACTTCATCCAGACCACGGATGCGCAGAACCTCCTCGACCAGATCGGCCTCGGCTTCCATGACCTCCACACTGGCGGCAGCCCGTTCGGCCACAGCGGCATCGAGCGTGACAGCCTGTGCCAGGCCATGCCCTGCCGCCACGTCATTCCGCCATGACGGCACGGAGAACACGGCCTTCTCTGCCGTGCGCTCCTGCACCTCAAACCCCAGGGCCTCGAGGATGTCCACGGCCCTGTCCGCCTCGATCTCCAGACCGCCCAGCGAGGCCAGACGCTCGAAACGCAGGCTGGCGGTTCTCTGCCATGCCGGTTCCGCCCCCGCCTCGGTCACCTCACTTGGCGTGCCGCCACACAGCTCCACGATCAGGGCCGTGGCGGCTTCCAGACCGGAACGTACGAGAGCCTGATCCACACCACGCTCGAAACGGTAACGGGCATCCGTCTGCACCCCAAGGCGGCGGCCTGTCAGGGCAATACGCACCGGGTCAAACAGGGCGGATTCCACGAAGACATCGACCGTCTCATCGGTCACCGCACTGGCCTCACCGCCAATGATGCCCGCCAGCGACTGCACCCCGGCCTCATCCGCAATGACGAGATCATCCGTGCCCAAAACCAGCTCCTGCCCATCCAGCGCACGGAAATGCTCCCCCGTGCCGGATGTCAGGGAAAGCCTGTCACCGGTCAGGCGGGCGGCATCAAAAACATGCAGCGGCCGCCCGACATGCATCATCAGATAGTTGGTCACATCCACTAGGGCGGATTGCGGCCGCAGCCCCACGCTCTCCAGACGACGCTTCAGCCAGGCCGGGCTGGGGCCATTCTTCACGCCACGGATCAGCCGCCCCGTAACATAACGGCAGGCCGGGTGGCTGATCTCCCACTGGATCGGGCTTTCACCCTGCCCTTCCACCGTCTCCGTCAGCCACGGCTTCAGGGTGCCCAGCCCCGCAGCGGCGAGGTCACGGGCAATGCCCCGGACGCTCAGCGCATCGCCACGGTTGGGCGTGATGGCAATCTCGATGACGGGGTCATCCAGCCGGGCATGGCGGACATAATCCTCACCCAGCGGAGAACCATCAGGCAGTTCAGCAATGCCATTGGACTCCTCACCGATCCCGAGCTCCCGCAGGGAGCAGAGCATCCCGTTGCTGGCCTGTCCCCGAATCTTGCCGGGCTTGATCGTCATGTCACTGCCGGGAATGTAGGTCCCCGGCGGAGCGAAAATGACATGTAGCCCCGTGCGGGCATTCGGCGCACCACAGACGACCTGAACGTCCTCGAAGCCCTGACCGGCTGAGACACGGCAGAGCTGAAGGCGGTCTGCATCCGGATGGGGGGAAGCCTCCAGAATCTTTGCCGTACGGAACCCGGCCAGACGTTCCGTCGGGTCATCCACGCTTTCGACCTCAAGGCCGATGCGGTTCAGCGTCGTGCATATCTCGTCCAGAGAGGCGGTAAAATCGAGGTGATCCCGCAACCATGAGAGTGAAAATTTCATGTCAGAAACCCTCCGTCAGCGTTGCCGGGGACAGTGATGAAAAACCGTAATGACGCAGCCAGCGCAGGTCACTTTCATAGAAGGACCGCAGGTCCGTGATGCCATTCTTCAGCATGGCCAGACGTTCGATCCCCATGCCGAAGGCAAAGCCCTGCCACTCTGCCGGGTCCAGCCCGCAGTTGCTCAGCACCCGGGCATGGACCATGCCGGCACCCAGCACTTCCAGCCAGTCCGCCCCGGCACCGATCACGCCTGTCTCCCGGGACCAGCCGATGTCAATTTCCATGGATGGTTCGGTAAAGGGGAAGTAGGAGGCACGGAACCGGACAGGCAGGTCCGGCTGACCAAAGAAGGCCCGCAGGAATTCGGTCAGGCAGCCCTTCAGATGGCCCAGCGTGATGCCTTTCTCGATGACCAGCCCCTCGCACTGGTGGAACATGGGGGAATGGGTGGCGTCATGATCGGCCCGGTAGGTCCGGCCCGGTGCGATGATGCGGATGGGGGGCTTCTCACCCAGCATGGTGCGGACCTGCACGCCGGATGTCTGCGTCCGCAACACCCGCAGGTCCTCGCCTTCTCCGGCTGCCGGAAGGTAGAACGTGTCCTGCTCTGTCCGGGCCGGATGATGTTCCGGCGTGTTCAGGGCGGAAAAATTGTGCCACTGGCTTTCAATGTCCGGCCCTTCCGCCACATGGAAATCCATCGCCCCGAAGATGGTCGTGATTTCCTCGATCGTCCGGCTGACGGGATGGATGAGACCGGCCGGTGCCGGGGCGGGAGGCTGGGTGATGTCCACCGTCTCCTCCGCCAGACGCTGCTGGAGGGCCAGCTCCTCGATCTCCCTGCCACGCTGCTCGATCAGGGCCGTCAGCTCGTCACGCAGGCGGTTGAGGGCCTGCCCCCGCTCTTTCCGCTCCTCGTGCGGGAACGAACCGAGCTGCCGGAGCAGGCCGGTCAGTTTGCCTGAGCGTCCCAGCGTCCCCACACGGACAGCATCCCATTCCCCATGGGTGCTGGCCTGTTTCAGGGCCGCCAGTGTCTCATCCTTCAGAGTGTCGAGGTCATTGGCCATAGCCTGTCTTCCATCATCTCATGAGCCTGTTTCAGGAACGCTTCCTGCCCCGGCCCCTGAAGGTCCGGATGTTGAAACGTTTCTGAAGCAGCCTCAAAGAAAAACGGGCTGCTCCGTTGCCAGAACAGCCCGCCAATCATCAGTCCCATTCCTCACGGTCCATCAGGAACAGACCATGAAGCATGAGGAATCCCCTTACAGGGCTGCCTGAGCCTTGCGTACGATCTCGGCAAAGGCCGCTGCATCGTCATAGGCGATGGCAGCCAGAACCTTACGGTCGATCTCGATCCCGGCCTTGTTCAGACCGTTGATGAAACGGCTGTAGGTCAGGCCATGCTCACGCACGGCAGCGCTGATGCGCTGGATCCACAGGGAGCGGAAATCACGCTTCTTGTTGCGGCGGTCGCGATAGGCATAACGCAGTGCCTTCTCGACGCGCTCCAGAGCGATGCGATAGTTTGTGGAAGAACGCCCGCGATAGCCTTTGGCCAGATCAAGGACCTTCTTGTGACGGGCGTGGGTGGTCGTACCCCGTTTAACACGTGCCATGGTTTCTTAACTCCTTATGACAGCCCGTAGGGTGCCCACTGTTTGACGGTACGGGCATCCATGTCCGTCATTGTCTGCGGACCACGGTTGCTGCGCTTCATCTTCTGCGGACGGTTAATCAGGCCATGGCGTTTGTTGCCGGGACCACAGGTCACCTTGCCAGTCGCGGTGATCTTGAACCGCTTCTTGACCGAAGACTTCGTCTTCAATTTGGGCATTTTCATCTCCTTACAGTTCTGAAGTTCCCATTCCCCTGGCGGACAACGGAAACCGCACGGCCGGGCATGCCACATCATATGGCCCGGGCGCGTGCACGACCTGTTGGCGCTTATAGGGACAACGGGGAACGGCCTCAAGCAAAAACCGCATCAGAACGGCATGTTTTTTGAGCAGTGAGCATTAACTATTGTGAAGTAAATATCACATGGTTGTGAATATGATGATAGAGGCACTCATCCAGTCCGAATTATTATCCCCTGATGCTTGACCCATGGCCCCTTCCCTGTGCTTAAAGGCAGGAGATCATCATCCATGACGGGACATTCCTGTCAGGGCAACGCTTATCCAGGTTGAGTGATCGAGTTTAACAACACTGAGGCTTATCCATGTCCTCCACTTCCCGTACGGGGGGAATCTGGGTCTCGCTGGTTGCCATCCTCATGGCGATCGTCGGCCTGCTGCTGGTTGCCGGTGGTATCTATGCCATCAGCGAAGGCGGTCCCTTCTATTATCTCATCAGCGGGCTGGGCACGCTGCTCAGCGCGTTCTTCGTCCATAAACGGAAGCCGATCGGCCTTGCTGTCTATGCGGTCGTCCTGCTTGGCACGCTCATCTGGGCTCTCTGCCTCGTAGGCCTCAACCTCTGGAGCCTCGTGCCCCGGCTGGATGTGGTCATCGTCATCGGCATCGTCCTTCTGCTTCCTTTCATCCGCCGTCCGCTGGCTGCCAACCGGCTGGCCACCATTCCTCTGGGCATCGGCGTGGTCCTCAGTGCCCTGGCACTGGTGGTTTCCGCCTTCATGGACCCGTATGACATCGGTGGTTCCCTGCCTACAGAGCAGGTCAATGCCAGCCCGGCAAACCCGGACAACGTGCCGGATGGTGACTGGACCTCCTACGCACGCACGCAGGATGGCAATCACTGGTCCCCTCTGACACAGGTCAACAGCCAGAACGTCAACCAGCTGAAAGTTGCCTGGGTCATGCGGACCGGTGACCTGCCGGACAAGTCCCGCGACCCGGGTGAGGCCACCAACGAGGCCACGCCGCTGGAGTTCGACAACACACTCTATTTCTGCTCCCTGCATCAGAAGGTCTTTGCCGTCGATGCCGTGACCGGGAAGACGAAATGGGTGTTCGACCCCAAGCTGAACGTCAATCCTGGCTTCCAGCATCTGACATGCCGTGGCGTCAGTGCCCACACGAAGCCTGAAAATGCTGTCGACAGCAGCGGCCAGCCTGTCACCACGACAGACTGCACCAAGCGCATCATTACCATGGTCAATGACGGCCGCATGGTCGAGATCGACGCACAGACAGGCAAGGTCTGCCAGGGCTTTGGGGACAACGGCCAGGTCGATCTGCGCTTCTCCCACCAGCCTTACACGACGGCTGGGGAGTATGCCCCGACATCACCGCCCGTCGTTACCGACAAGCTGATCATCGTCAACAGTGCAGTGAAGGACAACGGCTCCGTCCACCAGCCTTCCGGGGCAACACGGGCCTATGACGTCTACACGGGCAAGCTTGTCTGGGTATTCGACGCCGCCAATCCTGACCCGAATGAAATGCCGAGCGAAGAGCATCCGCATTTCCATCCGAACTCCCCCAACTCCTGGTCCGTCTCGTCTTACGACAAGAACCTGAACATGGTGTACATCCCCATGGGGGTTGGCACGCCTGACCAGTGGGGTGGCTACCGTGACAAGGATGCCGAACGCTATCCGCCGGGTGTCATTGCACTGAATGCGGACACGGGCAAGCTCGTCTGGTTCTACCAGACCGTCCATCATGACCTCTGGGACATGGATGCCTCCGCACAGCCCAACCTTGTGGACATCACCCAGAAGGATGGCAGCCTGGTTCCGGCCATCTACATCCCGACCAAGAGTGGTGACATTTTTGTTCTGGACCGCCGCACCGGCAAGCCGATCGTTCCGGCACCGGAGGTTCCTGCCCCGGGTGGCGCTGCCACGGGTGACCATACAAGCCCGACCCAGCCCCATTCCGAGCTGAGCCTGCGCCCGAAAGATCCGCTGTCCGACCGTGACATCTGGGGGGCCACGATCCTTGACCAGATGGTGTGCAGCATCTACTTCCACAGCCTGCGTTACGAGGGGCCCTATACGCCGCCTTCCACGCAGGGGACGCTGGTTTTCCCTGGCGATCTGGGCATGTTCGAGTGGGGCGGCCTTGCGGTTGATCCTCGCCGCCAGGTAGCCTTCTCCAACCCCATCTCCATTCCGTTCGTCTCCACTCTGGTTCCCCGTGGCCCGGGCAACCCGCGCTGGCCCGACCCGAATGGTGACAAGGGTGGCAGCGGCGGTGAGACGGGTCTCCAGCCGAATTACGGCATCCCGTACGCCGTCAACCTGCATCCCTTCCTGGACCCGCTATTTGCCAAGTTCGGCCTTTTCGTGCCGTGCCGCACGCCACCGTGGGGGGCTGTCGCCGGGATCGACCTGCGCACCAACAAGGTTGTCTGGCAGCACCGCAATGGTACGCTGCGTGACTCCCTGCATGGCTCGTCCCTCCCGATCCAGCTGCCACCCATCAAGATCGGTGTCCCGAGCCTTGGTGGCCCGCTGGCAACGGCTGGCAATGTAGCCTTCCTGACATCATCGCAGGACTACTACATCCGGGCCTATGACCTGACGACCGGCCATGTCATCTGGAAAGACCGTCTCCCTGCCGGGGCACAGTCTGCACCGATGACCTACAGCATCAACGGTCGCCAGTACATCGTGACCTACGCTGGTGGGCATGGCTCCTTCCTGAGCCGGATGGGTGATTATCTGATCGCCTATGCTCTGCCGGAACAGGCCGAGAAGAAGTGAGACCCTGACAAACAGGTTGTCACAAAACAGAAAAGGGGAGGTCCAGCCGGGCCTCCCCTTTTTTCATCATGCAACTGATCCCGGACCATACAGGCCAGCAGCCAATATCCTTCCCGTACAGCACTATCAGTAACCCGGGACGATGGAGACAATTCCAGAGCCCTGTCCCCCACCCAACCTCAATTGATAATATTTGGTAATGACTGGCCGTTATTCTTTAAAAATAACATAGACTTCACTATCACCAGCCTGAATTTCCTGTATAGGATAATGCCAGCCTATTCGTTCCCTGTTCTGACAGAAGGAAAACCCCCATGATGTTCCGTCGCATGGCCACATTCGCCCTCATTGCCAGTGCCCTGACCAGCCAGGTTGCCTTTGCCGCCTCTCATGGCAAGGCTCACCACTGCCGCAATGAGAAAGGTCAGTTCACAAAGTGTGAAAAGCCGAAGGCCAAGCCCTGCCGCGACAAGAACGGCAAATTCAGCAAGTGCAACACTCAGGATGCCGCCAGCGCCAAGCCGGCCGAAAAGGCCGAAGCTACAGCTGACAGCGTGAAGGACAGCTCCAACCCGATGAAGTCCGACATGCCTGCCACCGATGCTGCGGCTCCGGCCACGCACTGAGACACGGGGACAGCCCCTGCATGAAAATGCCCTCTGGTTTTACCGCCAGAGGGCCTTTCCTGTTCCGGCCAACGGGCTCAGACTGCGGCGGCTCTTTGCCGGATGGCTTTTGCCATGGCCTCCACGCCATTGCCCCGATTGGCTGAAAGCGCCTTCACCAATCCCAGCTCATGCAGAAAAACCGGGTCAGTCGCCAGAATCTCATCCCGTGTACGACCGGAATAGACACGCAGCAGCAACGCCACCAGCCCCTGAACGATAGCGGCGTCAGACGCACCAGCAAAAAACAGACATCCGTTTTTTTCCTCAGCTTCAAGCCAGACCTGGCTCTGGCAACCCGGCACCCGGTGCGCGTCATCCTGCCAATCCTGCGGAAAGTCCGGCAGTTTCCTCCCCATCTCGATGATGTACTGATAACGCTCCATCCAGTCATCGAACAGCGCCAGTTCATCCCCGATGGCCGTGATGGCCTGTGCTGCATCATCTTCCTGCGGCTGAACAAAACAGGCTTCCCTATCGGCCATGCCATCCCCCTTCCTTCATCAATTTATGTTCGTGCGATCCATCATAACTGGAGGCACCAAAATGGGAACCGCTCCCCTCCGAAATGTCTTCGGCTCACTGTTTCAGCAAGGGTAACAGAAGACGCATCACCGTTCCCTCTCCGGGTCGGCTCTGCACAACAACATCCCCATGATGGGCCAGAACGAAACTGTAAATGCCAGCCAGCCCCAGCCCTGTGCCTTTCCCCGCCTGCTTGGTGGTGAAAAAAGGCTCAAAAATATGGCGCTGGACCTCTTCACTCATGCCTTCCCCTTCGTCCCGGACATCAAGGGCCAGCGCATGATCCTGCTCGCAACTGGATGGGGCAGCAGGCAGGACGTGGCGTATCCGGCTGGCAGAAAGAGTCACGGTCCCGCCATCAGGCATCGCATCCCGGGCATTCACACACAGGTTGAGCAGGGCCATTTCCAGCTGTTCCGGGCAGGTCAATACAGGGGGAACAGTCCCTTCCGGGAGGTCCAGCACAAAACGGATGGCCGGGACGGCTCCATAAAAACCATGCCGGAACAGGCTGGCCCGCTCCTCCAGAAAAGCCACGATGTCAAACGGACGCACCGTCCCACCATTCCGCCCCGCCCGGCCAAACTGAAGCAGACGGCGGGTCAGCCCTTCCCCCCGTTCCACGGTCTCCAACGCCCGGGCCAACCACTTCTTCTGGGTGGCACGGGCCGCTTCATCTCCCTGCAACTGCCCGGAAAGAGCCTCCAGACAATTACCCAGAATGGTGAGCAGGTTGTTGAAATCATGCGCGACACCACCGGCCAGACGACCCAGGGCTTCCAGCCGCTCACCCCGGTTCAGCCGGTCTTCCACCATCACACGCTGGGTCACGTCCCGATCCATGCTGACCTGCCAGGCCTCTTTCAGCGGGACATCCTCCGGCCATTTCAGCGCCAGACGGACAATCTCGTGCCAGCGTCTCTGCCCATCTTCCGCCACGACCTCCAGAAGCTCCTCTGCCTGCCCGTCCTCCCAGACCTTTTCCCGCAGACGGGCAATCACAGGCTGAAGAATGGCCGTGTAATGGTCACTCTCGCACGTCCCCTGATGATGCCGGTTGCTGCGGATACAACGGCCTTGCGCATCGGAAAAAACCAGACCGAACGGCAGGCTCTCCATGAGGCCATGCAACAGGGCCTGCTCCACCTTCAGGGCCCTCTGGGCCTGCCATGTCCTGTGTGCCTCATGGACGAGGGACAGCACATGGTCCGCCTCCCACGGCTTGTGCACATAGGCAACGATCCTGCCGTGATTCAGGGCTGCCACAACGGCATCCAGATCCGCATATCCTGTCAGCAGAATAGCCCGGGCGTCGGAGCAGGCACTGGCACGGCTGAGAAACTGGTCCCCTGTCATGCCCGGCATCCTCTGGTCTGAAATGATGACCGAAATCTCCGGATGGGCGGCCAGCAGGGCAAGGGCCCTGCCAGGCTCGGCCGCTGTCAGAACCGTGCAGCTTTCCCCCAGCAGATCCCCGAGTGCCACGAGAATCTCTTCCTCATCATCCACCAGAAGAACACAAGGTTGGGCCTCGATACTGTAAGGCTCGTTCATGCCGTTTTTACTTCCTCCTGTGCCCTGTGCCGTTCAGGCTCCCGCACAGCCCAGCCTTCTGCCGTCTCGTGGACAGGAAGGCGAATCACGAAATGTGCACCACGCCCGCCATTGGTCTGCCCATCTTTCTGGCAGCCATCTCCGGCCTCACGGGCATCTGTCACGTCGATGGTCCCACCATGGGCCTGCACGATGCCATGAACGATGGAAAGGCCCAACCCTGTCCCTTCCCCCTGCGCCTTCGTGGTGAAGAACGGGTCAAAAATCCAGGGGCGGATCGACTCTTTTATGCCTGGACCATTGTCACTTACCGTAATTTCATAAACATCATCGTAAAGACGGGTCGCAATCCGTATCAGCCCATCATGATGCTTCTGCCCTTCCCGCCGCATATCATTCAGCGCATCGGCAGCATTGGCAATGAGATTCATGACAGCCTGATGGAACAATGTTTCCTGGCAGACCAGCTGCCGGGGTGCCTCAAGCTGGCAGTCCACGGCAATGGACCTGCCAAGCCGATGGCGGACCAGGGCCAGCCCTGTCTCTATCGCCTCGCCCACATCCACCATGCGCCACTCTCCTTCTTCCAGACGGGAGAAACGACGCAGACGCACGACCAGGTCCCGGATACGCCCCAGCCCTGTCTTCATCGCAGCCAGACGGTCCCTGGCCCGCCGAATGCGGGTCTGACCATCCTCATCCTGCACGACAGTATCCATCCAGTGCAGGCATCGCTCGACCGTATCGGCATGACCCAGAGTGAACGCCAGAGGATTATTGATCTCATGGGCAATGCCGGCCACCAGCTCTCCCAATGAAGCCATCTTGGCCGTCTGGACCAGCCGGGCCTGTGTCTGCACCAGCTCCTCATTCGCCTTGGCCAGCTCCTTGTTGGCTCTGGCCAGAGCCTCCGCCAGCGAGGCCTGCGCCTGTGCAGCCTCCAGCGCCAGAGCCGACTGCTGGCGTTCCATCTCCCGCTGATGAAACGCCTCATTCTCCCGCCGCCGCCGGACCATGGCCCGGATGCGCAGAGCCAGCACCATGGGCGTCATGTCACTCGGAACAAGGTCCTCCAGGCCAGCTTCCAGAAAAGCCACGCAGGATTCACCCCGGAAGCGGGCTGCCTGTATGATGCAGAGAATGCGGAACGGTGTACCCCCCTGCTCCCGCAGGGCCTGGCGGCGCTGGTCCAGCAGACGGCAGAAAGCGAGGTCTGTCTCGTTATCCTGTATGTCCTCCAGCACGATGCAGTCCGGCCCGTCCGGGCCTGTCAGCCAGCCGCCATTCAGCAGATCACTGGAGCGGGTGACAGAGGTCACCGTGTGTCCATCCCGCCAGAGAAGCTCCCCCAGCCCAGCCTCCTCCGTGCCGTCCCGGCTGTTTTCATGATCCATGATGCTGGGGTCATTCCAGAAATCCAGCAGGGTCTCATCATCAGGGGCACGGACGATGACAACCCTGGCCCGCCGCATGTGCCATTGGGGATGAAGCTGGCGCTTTTCTTCCGCCAGATGCAGGAGCGTGCGTATCCGCAGCAACAGCAGGTCAGAATGGGCAGAGCTGGAAAGGTAGGCATCGGCCCCGCTTTCAAAGCAGTCCAGCTCAACCCGTGAGGATACATCCTCCGTCAGCATCAGCACCGGTACGCCCTGCATGGCAGGAGTCGCCTTGGCACGGCGAACGAACTGCCCGGCGCTCATGCCTTTCTGGAGAGTGCAGCAGATGACCATGTCTACCTGATTGATACGACAGCGGGCCTCCAGCACTTCCAGCATCATTTCAGCACTCTGCCGGCAGACAACATCCATCCCCTCCCTGCGCAGAAGCTCATGGACCCGACTGTGAGCAGGACCGGCTGGATCCAGAAGAAGAACATGGACATCTTTTTCATCCAGCGTGGGTAAGATTTGCATTACGCCTCTCTTGAAGCTAGGTGCAGAAGCAGGAGGACAGAACAGCGGCCCCTCCGCCCTGCTTTCCGTCTCCCTCGCCATTACTATGCCATTGCCAGCCCGGCTGTCTTGCAGGAAGGTCTGAAACATTCATGGATACATCGCCCTCTTCCTCCCATTCCTCCCCGGCACGGGGCGAACGCCTGCTCTCGGCCACGCCATCACGCCAGCAGCAGGGCGGAGCCATCATGGGGCGGGTCCTGCTCAACCTCATATGGGCCGTGGCGCATTTCGTTTTCAGCTTTCTCATTCAGCTGACAGAACTGTTTGCTCCCATCCTGCTCATCCTTGGCGTCGGCTGGTCCCTGCTGCCGCACCTTGTCACCGTTGCCACAGCCAATCTCGGGTCCCTCACGGAAGACCAGCAGACGCATGAGATCGTCAATCACATCGCCCATACCATCCCCGAACAGCTCATGGTAGCCGGTCACACCCTTACACCGCACGGGCTGATAAAGGATGGTCTGCTCCTCATGGCTCTGGCAGCAGCCTCCTCCACGGCGGCGGCCTGGCTGGCCCGGAGGCTCTGAGGCACAGCCATGCGGAGCCCTGCATGATCGCCCTGGAGACGCTTCCGCTGCCTGTCGGCACGTCTCTCGTGCCGGGTGGCGTGCAGCACCTGTCCCTGCGGCTGGAACGGGGTGGCACCCTCTGGGTGACAGGCCCTGCCGAAGCGGGCAAGACAGCCCTGCTGGATACCATCGCCCTGCGCCGCCCTGCCACGGGCGGGATGATGACCCTCCTCAACCATGCCGCAGGGCCCGGCCTTTCCGCACGGGGTCGCAGGCAGCTCCAGCAGCGCATCGGGTACATCGAGGCAGCCCCCCTTTTCATGGACCGCCTGACGCTGGCGGACAATATTGCCCTGCCGCTGGAGCTGAACCACCTGCGCAGAGCAGATGTGAAACGGGAAACCGACTCCATCATCCGCTGGTTCGGGCTGGAGAGCCATGCACAGCTTCTTCCTCACTCACTCAGTCAGACCATGAGAATGCGGGCCGCCTGTGCCCGGGCCCTGATCACCCAGCCTTCCATCGTCTTGGTAGATGAACCAGCCCTGACCCTCTGCCCTGTCCTGCGGGATCATCTTCTTTCCACCCTGCGGGGCCTGGCCAGAAATGGCACCACAACCCTTCTGGCCATGCAGCACCAGCCAGAAGGGACAGACCCTGATGACCAGCTCCTGACCCTGCCCCGGCTCCCCCCATCACCGGAAGTCTCCATTTCTTCTGCCTCCGGGAATGATCTGGCAGCCCCGCTGATCCTGTCCCCCAGAGATGAAAGGCTGCTCCCATGACATGCCTGTCCCGTGCTACAGACCGGCCTGCCCTATGGCCCCTGCTGCTTGGCCTCTGTCTCGTCACATGGCTGGCCGGGCTGGCTCTGGCCCTGCCCTATGGTGTGGATGGAGCTGTCCAACGCTGGGAAGGACAGGTGAACAGCCAGATCGTCATCGCCCTGCCTGTGATCGGCAAGGAGGCTCCCGCCCTGGCGGACAGCCTGCCCAAAGCCCTGACCGCCACATTCCCCGAAACCCACGCCACCCTCCTGCCAGAGCAGGAGGTTTCCCGACTTCTGGCCGCATGGTCCGCCCCGTGGGAGGGGCCTCTCCCCAGGATTCTCACCCTCTCGTATCATGGGGACATAACCAGACTGGCCGCCTTTGTTCACAGCACCGCCCCAGAGGCCATCATCGTTCCGCCGCCCCCCCAGCTGACAAAGCTTACCCCACTCATGACAGTCCTCCAGCAGACTGCACGCCATGTCGCCCTGATGGCTGGGCTGGCAGCAGCTCTGATCGTTCCCGCCCTGCTCTATCTGGCAGCCAGAACCGTCGCTCTGGCCAACCGGCAGCAGCAGGCCGTCCTGTGGAGACTGGGCGGAAAGCTGTCCGTCCTTCACCGTATTTTTGCCCGGCGGGTCGCCCTGATGGCCTTTCTGGGCAGCCTTGCAGGCATCGTCCTGCTCCTGCCTTCACTGGGCTTCATCACCGCTGCTCTGCACCCTCTGCTGCGCCTGCCACCCGCAGAGGGAAGCATGTCGTCCTTCATCTCTCCATCACTGCTGCCAGTCCGGCTCTGGCTGGCCTTTTCCCTGATGCCGGTCCTGATGGCACTGGCGGGCTGGGCCATGGTGCATCTGGTCTGTGCCAGACAGGGGCAACAGGCATCATGAAACGGCCGGGCCCCCCTGTCTGGTCTCTCTTCTCTGGTGGGGTGACCATCGCAGGATGGCTCATGCTGGCCAGTTTCATTTATTTCTGTGCCGATGCCCTGCGCCCCTCACCGGACCTGCACAGCATCCCGGCTGACTGCGACGGCATCGTTGCGCTGACGGGCGGCAAAAACCGCATAGAAGCCGGAATTGCCCTGCTCCAGCAGAAACCGGAGCGACTGCTCCTGATCTCCGGCGTTTCCCCCCATACGGGGCTGAACCATATTCTGGCCGCCACGGGAATCGGCCCGCTGCCGCCGGATCTGACGCAGCGCATCAGCCTTGGATATCGGGCCGCCACTACCATCGGCAATGCATGGGAAACCGCCCAATGGGCAAAGCAGAAAAACCTGCATCATCTTGTTCTGGTCACGGCGGGGTATCACATGCGCCGCTCCCTGCTGGAGTTCCACGATATTGCCCCGCAGCTTCAGTTCACCCCCTACTGGGTGCAGCCTCCCGCCATGAGCACCCCCTTTCATCCACACACCATGCTGCTGATGTTCAGCCAGTACGGAAAGCTGATCGGGGCCTTCATCCGTCTCATGGTCCTCCACCAGCCGGACCATGCCCAGGAAGGATTCCGCCCTGTTCCTCCAGCTTCAGGAACACCTCCCGCCTGATTTCTGGCTCGCCCATCTTTTTCCCTTGCTCTTCGGATAGATTCTGCGCCATGCAGGGAGCATTATGATGAGTCTCGTCCGTGGCAGCCTGTTCAACCTGTATCTCCTGATTCTGACCCTCGTCATGGGGGTCTTCGCCTTTCCCATCCGCCTGCTCAACCGGCGGGATGCCGCCTTGGGCTATGCCAAGCTCTGGTCCAGGGCCGTGCTCTGGGGGCTGGAACGCCTCTGCGGCATCCGCATCGTCATCAGCGGGCAGGAGAACCTGCCTGATGGCCCTGCGCTCATTGCCTCACAGCATCAGTCTTTCTTTGATGGTTTTGTCTGGATGAATACCGTGCCGCTGCCGGCCTATGTCATCAAGAAGGAACTGACATCCATTCCGCTGGTCGGCCCCATGCTCATTCTCAGCGGCATGATTCCTGTCGATCGTTCCGGCGGATCTCAGGCCCTGCGGGGCATGATGGATGCCGTGGCAAAGGCACAGGGAGCCGGACGACAGATCATCATCTTCCCGCAGGGCACACGCACGAAACCCGGTCAGGCTGTTCCGCTACAGAATGGCGTCATCGCTCTGGCCCGACAGGCCACCTGCCCCATCCTTCCCGTAGTGACGAATTCCGGCCTGTTCTGGCCACATTCCCCGTGGCGGAAATACCCCGGCACGCTCCGGGTTGCCATCGGGAAGCCTCTCTCCGCCAGCCTGAAGGGGCGTGACCTCATACCGGCCATCAGCGGCGCCTGGGAGGCACTCTGCAAGGAACATGACCTGCCCCATGAAGCTGTGGAAAACTCTGTGGATGTGAAGAAGGATAACCAGTAATTCCTGTCCCGCACGGAATGGACGCAGGTATAGACCATGAAAGTGCTGCCCTGTGGGTATCTGCCTAACCATCTGTAATACAATACATTTCATGAGGCCTGCAGAAGGCCTCCCTTTTTGCCCCGTATCAACATTCTGGTGTGATTACTCTACAAAAGGTGAAGAACCTTCTGGGGACAAAGTAACAGGCCCGTCGTTCTATCCTTCTTCCACAGCGGAGGACAAATCTTGAGCCTGTTCCGCCGCCATTTCATCCTGATCACCTCCTGTCTGTTCCTCGCTCTTCTGGCAGGCAGCTGGGGGTTGTACCTTCGGACGCAGGCCCTGCTTTCCAACCAGCTGGCCCATCTGGCCGTCCAGTCCCTGCCTTCGGACGGTCCCACCCCAACCCTGACCATACAGAAAACCTCTGCCAGAGGATGGCCTTTCGGGGCCTGGCGTCGGCTTTACGGCGTGTCCTTTCACACCCATCTCAACGGGGCCGATATTGTCGGGGCCACCCCCATGCTCCGCCTGGGTGGGAACTGGCTGGACTGGGCACATTCCCTGACCACACGGACCGAACTTCCACTACAGCTGCCGGACAGCACCATCCTCCGCATGGTCCGCAACGGCGAAAGCCTGACCCTGCGCCTGCGCAAAGCAAAACTGCGCATCAGCAAGGAAAGTCTTCCCTGTCCACCAGATGCCAGATGCCATGACCACGGCACGCTGCCCCTGTACTGGGCACATTTCCGCATTGCTGAACTGGAACTGGCCTCCTCCCGCCTGTCACACAGCCTCATGCTGAATCACACTGCCGGGACCATCCGTTTTGCACCGCAGTCCCTGTCGCAACCTGACCCTGCCCTGCAGAACAGGCCTCTGCTTTCCGCTGCCATCACGGCCAGAGAGCTGACCTATCCCTCCTCATTTCTACAGAATTTTCGGGTGGAACAGGTTCATGCTGCTTTTGCCCTGCTACCCGGCACCAGCACGACACCCCTCAGATTGCCGCCGGAAACCGATCATGCCACATCCTCCTGGCCTGACATTCCGTTACAGCTCAGGCTTCATGAGCTCAGTGCCACCATCCATCCGGTGGCTCCGGGAAAACAGGACACGCCACCGCCGCATCTCTCCCTTGGTGGCAAACTTTATGTCCCGGCCTTTTCTGGCATTCTGTCCGTCAGTCTGACCAACTGGCAGGAGCCCCTGCATGATCTGCTTCAGAGTTCATGGATCCAGCGCAACGTACCCATCGCCATGCAGGGGCTCCTGAACGACATGATGACCAGCCCCCGGATGCTGTCCCTCTCCTCCCATCCCCTGACGGTCAGCATCCCTCTTGACCACGGCGTTCCCCCGGGGCTTTCATCCGATCATTTGCAGACCCTGTACAGCCATTTCCGCCAGCTTGCTCCTCATCCTCAATGACCTTCCAGAGCCTTTGCCCGACAGACCTGATTACCGTTCTCATGACATTGGGCGATGATGCACCCCACGTCGCCCTGCTGCGCCATGACCGGGACACTCCCCCCCTGGAGGAAAGCCATCATTCCCTGCAGAAACGCCTCTGCCATTGGGCGGAAACCCTGACACACTGCCCCATCGGTTACATGGAGCAGCTCTATACATTCAGCTCCTTTCCCATACGGGAACAGACGCCCCATATTCACATCACCTATCTGGCCCTGAGCCACAGCCACCCACGGGGCTGTCACGGTTCGCTTTACCAGCGTTTCCCCTGGGAAGACCGCCGGGACGAAAGCGGCAACAAGCAGCTGGCCGAGTTCATCACGGCCATCAGGCAATGGGCCGACAACAATGAGGAACGCCAGAGCCGCATCGCTCCAGCCTTTGGGCTGGATGGCCTGCCGTGGGACGATACCCGTGTTCTGGAGCGTTACGAACTGCTGTGGGAATCCGGGCTGGTGCCACGCAGCCCGCCCAAACAGAAAAACACGGACCGGGATGACCGTCGCCTTCTGGCCACGGCCCTGTCCCGGCTACGTGCCCGCACCCGCTACAGTCCAGCCGTTTTTGAGCTGCTTCCTTCGTCTTTCACTCTTCTACAGCTGCAACAGGCGATGGAAACGGTATCTGGCCGCCTCATGCACAAGCCCAACTTCCGCCGCCTTGTCCTGCATCAGCAGCTTGTGGAAGAAACCGGCACCTACGACCGCCCAACCGTAGGACGCCCCGCACGGCTGTACCGTTTCCGGCCAGCCGCTATGGCTTCCTGCTATCTGGGAGCGGCATTTTTACCGCTTGATGTGCCGACTCTTTAAGCGATTTTTATCACGTATGATGGAACTTCATTGAAACAGGCCCATCTTTAGGGAAAGACATCACAAAACTGTCCCAATTTCCCTGTCCTGCTTCTTCCATAAGTTCGTGAAGTGCTGGTACACCCACCGACACTTCCCCAAGGCATATTCACTCAGGGGGCGCAGACTGGCTTTCACTGCTCTCATCATGCAAACGCCCTCCACCAAGAAGACCCGCAGAGTTCGCCGCCATCCCCTTGGCAAGGCCGACGAGCTTCTGCGACATCGATCCGGTAACCAAGCCGCCGCCTGCATGGCCGTGCTACGATAATCCGATATGTTCGCCCGTTGCATCTGCCCAAAAGCAGACAGGCTGCCATGAATGAGACGAAGCCACTACCGTATTCCAAAGCCAGAAAGAGACAAAGGCTGAGCCTACGATGATGCCCCCGCCACCATTACCCATCCGGTTCCCGGAGAAGGGCTGACCTTTCCGCCCACATATCTGGCTCCATTCCGGGTATCTCCGGTAACCGTACCCCCCAACCAGAAAACGCCACATTCCCCTGATTGTGGAGAGCTTCTGCCCAGTCACTCCCATCCAGAATACGCTCCCGAAAGAACGGTACGATCTTTCCTCCTGACACACCCGGAGCAGAAACCCCTTGGCATGGTCTCCAGCAGGGCCTATATTATGCTCATAGTGAGTATAACCTTGGTAAGGACCTCTCCATGATGCAGGGCATTGCCCCTTCTCCGTCCCGCGCTGCGCTGTACAGCCCCGTGGCCTCCCTCATGGCCCGGCAGGACTGGGACCGGCTTTTTGCAGATGACATCGAGGCCATTCTCGAGCTGAAGCGCAAACATAATGCCGTCATCCTCGCCCATAATTATCAGACGCCAGAAATCTTCCACTGCGTGTCCGACATCCGGGGGGACAGTCTGGCTCTGGCCCGTGAGGCCCAGAATCTGGAACAGGATGTCATCATCATGGCGGGCGTCCATTTCATGGCCGAAACGGTCAAGCTGCTGAACCCCACAAAGACCGTCCTCATCCCGGACGAACTGGCAGGCTGCTCCCTGGCCGAAGGCATCACGGCGGAAAATGTCCGCACCCTGCGGGAACGCCACCCCGGCGTGCCGGTCGTTACCTATGTGAACAGTTCCGCTGCCGTAAAGGCCGAGACAGACGTCTGCTGCACGTCCGGCAATGCACGCCGTGTCGTGGAAAGCCTTGGCGTACCGGAAGTCATCATGATCCCCGATGAATTCCTTGCCCGGAACATCGAGCGGGAAACCGGCATCAAGATGCACACATGGTCAGCCCGCTGCGAAGTCCATGAACGGTTCACCCCGCAGGAAATCCGCCAGTACCGGCGGATGCATGGCCCGCTCCATATCATTGCGCATCCGGAATGTTCACCCGATGTCGTGGCAGAAGCCGACCATGCCGGGTCCACGGCCAGCATGATGGACTACATCGCCCAGCATAAACCTGAAAAGGTCATGCTCATCACCGAATGTTCCATGAGCGACAACCTCGCCGCCATGCACCCGCAGACCGACTTCATCCGTCCCTGCAATCTCTGCCCGCACATGAAGCGCATCACCCTGAAGAACATCCGTCAGGCTCTGGAAACCATGAGCACCGAAGTCACCATCCCGGCTGACCTTCAGGAACCGGCCCGCCGCTCCGTCGAGCGGATGCTGGCCATCAAGTGAAGGACCGTCCCATGCAGGGACATGCCCTTTCCCGCCACGCAGGCTGGCCAATCATCATCGGGGCCGGGCTGGCTGGCCTCATGGCGGCTCTGGAGATGGACGGCCCCTGCGTGCTGCTTGCTCCCTCCTTCACAGGGGAAGGAACATCCAGCACCCTGGCCCAGGGCGGCATGGCAGCGGCGGTCGGTCCCGGGGACAGTCCGGCCAGCCACGCCGAGGATACGCTCAGGGCCGGTGCCGGTCTGTGTGATCCGGCCATCGTGCAGCGCATCACCGAGGCAGGACCGGGTGCCGTGGAAACGCTCCTGCGGCTTGGCGTGCCCCTGGCCCATGATGGAAAAGGTCAGCTTGCCCTCCATCTGGAGGCCGCCCACAGCCATGAGCGGATTGTCTTTGCCGGTGGCGACCGGAGCGGACAGGTCATCCTTCAGCATGTTCTCCAGCAGGCCCGGAAAAAGGACACCATCCACTGGCTACAGGCCACGCTGAAAGGGTTCCACGCCCCTGATGGGACAGTGCAGGGTGTATGGACATCCGCCGGGTTCATCCCCACACGGCACTGCATTCTGGCCAGCGGCGGCTGCGGCGGGCTGTATCAGCACACGACCAGCCCACTCTCCAACCGGGGTACGACACTGGCTCTGGCCGCATGGGCAGGAGCTACCCTGCGGGACATGGAATTCACGCAGTTTCATCCCACGGCCCTCGTCGCACCGGGCCAGACGGGCCGCCTCTCCCTCATCAGTGAGGCCGTGCGGGGAGCCGGAGCCGTACTGCGTCTGGATGACGGCCATCGCTTCACGGAAGAACTCGCCCCCCGTGATGTCGTCAGCCGGGCCATCGCTGCCCAGCTGCGGGAAGGACGCACCGTCTTTCTGGATGGACGCTCCCTGCCAGGTGCCCCCTTCAGCGCACGTTTCCCCGGCATCACACAGGCCTGCCGAAAAGCCGGTCTTGATCCGGACACCCAGCTTCTCCCCGTCCAGCCCGCCATGCACTACCACATGGGCGGCCTGAAGGTGGACCAGACAGGCCGCACGACCCTGGAGGGATTGTGGGCCTGCGGAGAGGTCGCCTGTACCGGCCTTCATGGTGCCAACAGGCTGGCCAGCAACTCCCTGCTGGAGGCTCTGGTCTGCGGGCAATGGGCAGGGCGGGACGTCAACACCAGCCGGAACGACGGAACAGCTCCCCCTCCCGCCACGGTACCGGCACGCCCCACCTTCACGACGGACTGGCCTTTCCGGGCTGAAATGCAGCAGCATCTCGGCATTCTCCGCACCCGCACAGGACTGGAAAATTTTCTGGAACATACCCTGCCACTGGCCCGCCAGAATCTCTGCGCCCTGACCGCCTCCTTCATCGGCTGGGCCGCCCTGAACCGCCCGGAACAGAGAGGGGCACACTGGCGGGAAGACACGCCCGGTCTTCAGCCGCCCCGTCACATCGACATGCAGCTGACCGACCTGCCCCTGTAACCTCCTTCCATCCAGCACCAGGAGACCTATCATCATGGCCCTTGAGACGCTTTTCCTGCCCGACCTGCTCTGGGAACCGGTCATCAGCAACGCCCTGCGGGAAGATTTCGGCACAGGTGGCGACGTCACCACGCAGGCTCTCATGCAGGGCCAGCCCACACTTCGGGCCTCCTTCGTCGCCCGGCAGGATGGACGGCTGGCCGGACTGCCCGGTGCCCGTCTGGCCTTCACGCTTCTGGATGGCCGGACCCGTTTCACACCCTTCAGGCAGGAGGGCGACCGCATCACCCGTGGCGACGTTCTTGCCGAGGTGGAAGGCCCGGCCAGCGCCGTGCTGGGCGGGGAACGTGTGGCCCTCAACCTGCTGTCCCATCTCAGCGGAATCGCCACCACCACGGGCCAGATCGTGGATGCCGTGGAAGGTACGGGGGTCAGCATCTGCTGCACCCGCAAGACGCTCCCCGGCCTGCGTGCCCTACAGAAATATGCCGTCCGGGCTGGTGGTGGCAGCAATCACCGCCACAGGCTGGATGATGCCATCATGCTCAAGGACAATCATCTGGCTCTTTTCGGCAGCAACATCCCCGCCGCACTGGCCGCTGCCCGCCAGCGGGCCGGACACCTCATGAAGATCGAGCTGGAAGTGGACTCCCTCGCCCAACTTGCCGAGGCGCTGGACTGCCCCGACGGGCCGGATGCCTACCTGCTGGACAACATGACCCCCGCCATGCTGCGTGAGGCCGTGAACATGATCGAAGGCCGGGCCATTGCCGAAGCCTCCGGCGGCATCACGCCCGACACGGCCCGCAGCATTGCCGAAAGTGGCGTGGACATCCTCTCCCTCGGCTGGCTGACCCACAGCGTGAAAGCACTGGATATCGGGCTGGACATCCGCACGGCATGACAACTCAGAACTGGTCTTTCTGCTTCCGCAGGCGGGCCAGTTCTTCCGGCGTCCGGGCCATGAGGAACGGGTTGGTCTGCCGCTCCACGCCCAGCGGAACAGGCACCGAGGGCCGCCCTTCCGCCCGGAGCTGCGCCACCTCTGCCCTGCGGGCCTCCAGCGCAGGGGTGCTTCTGCCCAGTGAGGCAATGAATTTCAGGTTCCCCTGCGTGTATTCATGGCCGGGGCAGAGAAGTGTCCCGTCCGGCAGATCATCAAACTGGCGGAAGCTGGCAAAAAGCTGTTCCGCAGTCCCCTCGAACAGGCGGCCACTCCCACCACTGAACAGCGTATCCCCACTGAAGAGGGCCGGGGTTCCACCCTCCAGCGCATAGCAGAGGTGATCCAGCGTGTGACCCGGTGTGGCCATGACACGGAATGTCAGCCCGGCCACCTTCACCTCATCACCATCCTTCAGCGGGTGATCGACACCTGCCACATCCGCTGGACCATAAACCGGCACGTCGTGGCGCCGTGCCAGTTCTGCCGCCCCACCGACATGATCGCCATGATGATGGGTCAGCAGGATGGCAGCCGGAGCCTCTTCCCCCAGCATCGCCTCTGCTGGCCCGGCTTCACCGGGGTCAATCACCACCCAGGGGCGCCCCTCCTTACGGACGAACCAGATGTAATTATCCTGAAAGGCGGGAACCGGCCTTATCTCCACACTCATGAAACCTCTCTCCAGACGAGGTTATCCCGCAGGAAACAGCGGGATAACGGAAGCCATGCCTCCAAGATGGCCCCTGCCACCTTTCCCTGCAAGCACACACCCAGCCCTGACCACGCCCTCCCCATCCCCGTCACGAAATACTTGACCCATCCAGCAGGTGACGTATGAGTAATCTCATGTCACTGATCAAATCTCTCAAACTCGTCCTTGCTCCGCCGCACCGTGCGGCAACACCCTTTCTGGGCATCGGCCTTCTGGCTGGTGTGTTCGGGCGGGCCACGCCATGGCGGCTGACACGGGCCCTGGGGACAGCAGGCTTTGCGTTCACAGGCTTCTGCCTCTATTTCTTCCGCAACCCACGGCGGACGTCTCCACAGGGTGAAGGGCTCGTCCTCGCCAGTGCGGATGGACGTGTGACAGGTGTTTCCATGGTCCCGCCGCCGGCTGCCCTGGAGATGGGCAGTGAGCCGGTCTGGCGTGTTTCGACCTTCCTCTCCGTACTGGATGTGCATGTAAACCGTATGCCCGTCAGTGGGACAGTCACGAAAATTGCCTATCATGCAGGCAAATTCCTCAATGCCAGCCTGGACAAGGCCTCCGAACATAATGAACGCAACGAACTGCGCGTAACTCTCCGGGATGGCCGCCAGGTGGCCGTCGTGCAGATCGCCGGGCTGGTCGCCCGCCGTATTCTCTGTGATGTGAAAGAAGGCGAACAGGTGCAGGCCGGGGAGCTGTTTGGCCTCATCCGCTTTGGCTCCCGCACGGACATCTACCTGCCACCGGGTATCACTCCCGATGTCCTGGAGGGACAGACGATGATCGGAGGCGAGACGGTCATAGCGAAGCTCTGAGGGCCAGACATATGCAGAAGCCATCTTCCGACACGGCCATGGTGCATAGATACCGGCGCAAGCGGCGCCGGGTCCGTGGGCTTTCCTTCAACCGGCTTGTCCCCAACATCCTGACGATGCTGGGCCTCTGTGCGGGGCTGAGCGCCATCAAATTTTCCATGACAGGCCATTTTACCCATGCAGCCGGGGCCCTGCTCATCGCTGCCTGCATGGATGGGCTGGACGGACGCATCGCCCGCCTGCTGAAGGGGACATCCCGTTTCGGAGCTGAATTTGACAGCCTGTCGGACTTTGTCTGCTTCGGCGTCGTGCCGCCCTTCATCCTCATGCTCTGGGCTCTGCCTGCCACGCAGCGGCTGGCCTTCATCCCGTTCATTCTTTTCACGGTCTGCATGGCCCTGCGGCTGGCCCGCTTCAACTCCGCACTGGACGACGATACGGCACCGGAATATGCCGCCAATTTCTTCTCCGGCGTGCCCGCACCGGCAGGGGCAGGGCTTGCACTGTTCCCGGTCTTTCTGGGGCTGGAAGCCAAGCGCAACAACCTGACAGGCATCGAGCATTTCGCCCACTCCCCATGGCTGGCCGCTGGCTGCCTGATCGTCACCGCCCTGCTGCTGGTCTCCACCCTGCCGATCTGGTCCTTCAAGAACTTCAAGGTGCCATCACGCTATATTCTGCCCATGCTGGTCGGCGTCGGTGCCTATGCCGCCATTCTGGTAACAGAACCATGGGGCGCTCTGGCCGCAGCTGGTGTCCTCTATCTCGTCATGATCCCGCTCTCCCGCCGGTCTTACTGGCGGCTGCGGCGTGAGGCAGAAGATGCGTGGGAGCCCGTGGGAGATGAACCACCCTCTGCCAGCTCCACCAACGCCTGAAGAATGGATGCGGGCGACGGCGGGCAGCCAGGAATGGACCCATAGACCCGGCTGAGCGCATGGAGGCCACCCAGCGTGGCGTATGTGTTCTTCCACAATCCACCATCATGGGCGCAGTCTCCCACAGCCACGAGGCTGCGTCCTGCGGGCATGGCCTCCCACGCACTGGCCAGATCGCCTGCGCAGGAGCGTGTCACAGAGCCGGTGACAAGGAGCCAGTCCGCATCCTCCGGATGCTGGACCCTCTGAAACCCGCTCCCTTCCAACGGGTAGGCGCTGCTTCCCAGAGACACCAGTTCCATCGCACAGCCTTCGCAGCTTCCCGCCTCAAGCGTGAACAGCCTGATGCGCCGCCCCTGCCGCCTCACGGGGCGGGGGCGCCATTTCTGTACATCCAGAAAAGCAAGCATCATGGTCAGGGGAGCTGACTGCATGGCAGATGTGATCCTCACAATGGGAACAAAACAGCAGAACCTGTAACAGAAGGTTCATGCCGGGCACTATATAGTGTCCCGGCCCAGAGTGAAGTACCCTCCCCCGCCATGCACCTGCACCTACCACCCTCCTCACTGCACCCCCATCCCCGCAGAGCACTGCTCATCATCAACCCGACAGCGGGGCATCACTCTCCCCGGCGGCAGGCTGCCTTCGTGAAGCATCTGGAAGGAACCGGGCTGGACGTGCGTGTCATGAAAACCCGTTACCGGGGCCACGCTGCGGAGATCGTGAAAACCTACCTGCCAGAAGCGGACCTCATCATTGCCGGAGGCGGTGATGGCACGATTGCCGAAATTGCCCAGGCCATGACGGGCGGTTCCTGTCCTCTTGCCCTCTGGCCTGTCGGCTCTGCCAATGTGCTGGCACTGGAGCTGGGCATCCCCTTCCATGACGCCAGCAATGCCGCCCTCATCGCCAGCGGGCAGACCCGCACGCTCTGGCCGGGCTGGCTCACCACAGAAGGACAGGCCAACCCAACCCTGTTCCTCCAGATGGTCGGGGTCGGCCCCGATGGCTGGGTGGTGCAGCAACTCTCCACGGCCCTCAAGAAACGGATCGGCCGGGCCGCCTATGCCGTCACCGCCCTGCGCCTGCTGTCCACCTATCCCTTCCCCGCATTCGAGACAGACGTGGATGGCCGATGCTACCAGTCCCGCCTCACCATCATCTCCAAAGGGCGGCTTTATGGCGGTCCGTTCCGGCTGTTCCACCACAACCACCATGAAGAGGCCGCCTTCTCCGTCTTCATGCTGCACCGGCTGCACCCGCTCTGCCTACTGAAGCAGGCATGGGCTTTCCTCTGCCGGAACGACTGCACCACCCCGACCTTTTCCTTCATCCGGGGACGGACCGTCACCTGCCCCGGCAGCCAGCCCGTTCCTGCCCAGAGTGATGGGGACTTCAGAGGAACAACGCCGCTCCACATCACCAGCGCACCAGCTCCCCTGACGGTCATCTGCCCGGCTAGAAATCAGCCCCCATCTGGAGAAAGAAACTTCTTCCGGCAATGTAGCCTGAATATTGGGAAAAGGCGGTATTGAAGGCCCCATCCGGCACGAAGGGCGGCCGACGGTTGAACAGGTTGCTGATGCCTCCCATCAGCTGGAACTGGTGCCACGTCCCTGACACCGTCACGTCATGCAGGATCGTTCCTCCCACGTGGGTCCGCCCGGATGTGGCCGGGTCAAGATCACGGTGCCCGTCATTCATCCTCATCCCGCTGATGAGGCGTGTCATCCAGATGAGGCTGACATGGTCATGCCGCCATGTCGTGCTGATGTAATGCTGCTCCCGTGGTCGGCCACTGCCATTCAGATAGAGCAGACGACCTGTATAGTCCTGCCAGCTCCCGTTGCGGGTCAGCTTCTGCCTGTAATTCAGAAGATACTGGGTGTTTTCATGAAGGCTCAACTGGTCCCTGTCGCCCAGGGGCAGGCTGTAATGCAGGCTGAAATCCAGACCATCCGTCTTCAGGGCACCGACATTCTGCGGCAGGGCCTTGATGGCCGTGATCTGCCCGCTGCTGGAACGGGGCAGGATGGCACCACAGAAATCCGGCTCGCTGCCCGTGTAACATCCATCCAGAAGCGTCTGCGTGCTGAGGGTCGAGATCATGTCCCGCAGGCTGTAATGCCAGTAATCGACAGAGAGCCGCAACGCCCTGAGAGAGCGGGGCGTGATGTCCATGCCGACCGTTGCCGTACGTCCATATTCCGGCCCCAGCCGAGGATTGCCACCGGAGAGGGTCGGCAGCTGCCCGACCAGTGAAGAAGTGAAGCTGGCCGGGTTGATTCCTTCCTTCTGGCACCGTGCCTGCACCGCTCCCGCACGGCTGCCATAGCTTCCCACATGGGCGCAGGGATCGGATGCAGAAGCATAACTCAACGTCTGGCCGCCATAGACATCATACAGCCCCGGCTGCCGGAACGAGGTGCCCAGCGTCCCCCGGAAGGCCACGTCCTGAACCGGTGCCCAGTGCAGGCCGGTCTTCCAGTTCAGCGGTGTTCCGTAATGACTGTATGAAGAGACACGGCCCTGAAGGTCAACCGTCAGGTCCCGGGCCAGTGGCGCACGCCGCAGCAGGGGAAGCTGGATTTCTCCATAACCCTCCGAAACGGTGAACCCACCGCCCGTATAGGCCCCCGCCGCCCCTGTGGACGCCCCCTGCGCCACGAGGGCATCAGGGTGATAGCTCAGCTGCTCCCCCCTATGTTCCATGCCTGCCGCCACCCCGACCGGCCCGCCATACATCCACGGCAGGGCAAAGAGATGCGGGTTCCGCAGGCGCAGCATCGTGTCCCGCAGCTGATAGGTGGCCCGGTCCTTCTGGGTGAACCGGACATGATCCTTCGCCTGCTGGCTGTAAGGCGCAAAAGGATTCTGCAGCACGCAGCCCTGCGCCGCCTGGCATATGCCCGGGTCATAGACCACGGGACTGCGGGAATCCATCACATCCAGCTGTCTCGTCCCTGTCGTTTCCAGCAGGTTGCGGTAATTGATCATGTCCTGCGTGTGGGAGGACAGATGGCTGCGCCCGTAGGTATAGGAGAGGTCATAATCCCACCCGGCTCCCAGCTGTCCTTTCAGGCCGGGCAGGAAGGTCCATGTATCAGTGTTGATGTGATTGCGCCGTGGCCCGACATCTTCCATCCGCTTGATGATGGACGCATCCCGCCCCCACGGATTGTACGGACTGGCCGTCGGCAGCAGCCATGAAGACGGCAGTGTGGATGGCGGGACACTCCCCTGCACCGGCGCTGGCGACTGGGTCCGTTCCACGAGCGTATGGCTGTATCGCATGGTGCCATAGAGCGTCACGAACCGGGAAAACCGCTCATGGGCATCAAGAGAGGCCGTGCCGTCATCATGGCGGTTCATGATCGTGGAATAGCGGGCAAAATTGTACAGATCGTCCCTGGTGAAGCGGCGGAAGCCGCCCTGCCCGTCCGGCACCATCTTCTGCCCCGTCTGCGGATTGATGAGCACGCCGGAAGGAATGATGGACGACCCGTAACTGGGGCTGCCCGTGGCCGGATTGTCATTCTGTGGCAGGGCTGACCAGCTGCGGTCCCGGTTATAGATGGGGCCGGTCGTGCTGTAGCTGCCCGCCAGCGTGACGTTGCCCCGCCCCTCATCAAAATTCATGCCGTGATAGGCGGAGACCTCGCCACCCCGGGCATCCCCGGCCTGCGCAATGCTCCCCCGCATGGTGATGTTGCTGCCCGTGAGGTCGTGCCGCAGATGGATGTTGATGACCCCCGCCACGGCATCCGCCCCATACAGGCCGGACCCGCCATCCTTGAGAATTTCCACCTTCTCGATCTGCTGCAACGGAATGGTGTTGAGATCCACACATTCGGACCCGGCATTGAGGGTCGCCCTGTGCCCGTCAATCAGCACAAGCACCCGCCCCTGCCCCAGATTCCGAAGGTCCGTGCAGGATGCCCCCTTGCCCCCGTTGGTCAGGCTGTTCGGCGAACCGGATGAGCCGATGGAAGGCATCCTTTGCAGATAGTCCCCCAGAGACGTCACGGCACTGCGCTGTATCTCCTTCCCCGTGATGGTCTGCACGGGATTGGGGGATGTCTTCCGCCCACCCTGAAGGTAAGACCCTGTGACCGTCAACTGCTCGACAGACTGGAAACGGGCCTGTGCTGCCTGATGTGCTGGTCCGTTGCCCCTGTTTCGAGAATGTTCTGGTGCTGAGGGGGTTTTCACCGTCCCGGCCGTCTCAGGCTCCGCCACTGGCGGTTGGGCCTGCGCGGGCAGCACCGTCAGGACCGGGCAGACCAGCCCTCCACCCAGCATGAGGGCAACGCCCTGTCTGATAAACCGCACAGCCCCTCACACAACGCATGATGAATCTTAAATCATATTTTATATGTTATAATATAACATCATGACGGATGCCAGAGCTTTTCAGGCAGGCCATCTCACAAGGCAACTCCGGCGGGCGACAGGCCCAGAGATACCAGCGCAAGCCCCAGCTGTTCCGGCTCATGCCCTTCCAGCACGGAACCCAGCACGGCCAGAAGAGGCACAAGCGGATCCCGTATCTGAACACTGGCCAACCGTCCCTCCTTCAGCACGACATGGTACCAGACATCTCCTCGGGCTCCCTCGGCCACGCCCAGCCCTTCATCAGTGCGGGGCATGGCCTGGCGCTCACTCTCCGCACCATAATCGGCGACAATACACTCCATGATTTTCAGGGCTTCCTGACTTTCTGCCAGACGCTGCCGACTGCGTGCCCAGGCATCCCCTTCATGACGCCCAGCCCCACCCATCGCCCGCGTGCGGACACCCTCATCCATGTAACGCATGTCCAGATACCGCCCACTGGCCCGGCCAATCACCCCACCCAGCGCATAATCCCACGCCAGTTCTGTCGGCACGGTGGCTATGGTCTTCAACCGTCCATCCGACAAACGGGCCAGCTGTCTGATCTGCTCCAGCCGTGGGGCCACCCCCTGCACCACGGCCTGAACAAACGGAATCATCGCATCAACGCCACTGCTTCCCTCCAGCCTGATGCTGTCTGTCAGACGGCGGGACAGACCATGCGCCGTACAGAGGCCCGCAAGATGCTCCCGGGCATGGTCGCACAGGCTCGCCATCAGGCCAGCACCAGCCTGATGGGCCGTCTGCGCCAGATCAAACAGATGCAGCCCCAGCCGCTCCACCTCCAGCAAAATGAGCCGTCTGTCCCGCTCCCGTAGGTCTATCTGGCGATTTTCTGCCTGCTCCAGCGCCCGGACGAACGCCAGAGGATGGGCCACAAACCCACCTGCTGAAATCCGGGCCACCAGCGGCATGGCCTCCTGCGGTGTCAACCCGACCAGACGGGACAGGACACCACGATGGCCAGCCGCAATCTGCACCTCCACCTGCTGCATCACACCGTCGGCCAGCACATAATCCACACCCAGCAGGCCCGGTATGGCCGTACGGAAGGGCGCAATCCTGCACCGTGGCAAAGGCTGCCCCGTCCCCTCGCTGACAGGCAGGGGACGGGCAGACAATGGCGCCGCAAGGGACCAGCTGCCATCATCCAAAGCCGGACTGTCATCCAACGCAGACCAGGCCTCCACACCCCAGAGGTCCCTGGCCATACGCTCCCCCCACTGGGCCGCCGGGAAATACTGCGAGGCTGCCTGATAACGCCCCTGCACCACCGCTGTACTGAGCAGCAAAGGCTGCTCACCCTGTAACAGGAACAGGGCCGTGGCCCATTCCTCATCCGCCCAGAAACCCAGCAGGGACATCAGCCGGACATTCTGCTGCAACAGATGCAGCCAGCCCTCCGCCGTCACACGGTAATGAAACAGCCCGACACGCTCCCCTTCGGGCAGGACGACTGATCCTTCCGTCATGTTCAATGTCCTTTCAGGTCAGGCAAGGGAGGAACCAGCATGCCTCCCCAGACCAGCAGCGCAACGGCCAGCAGGGCCAGAAGAACCAGCAGCAGAAGGAGCCCCCGCATCACCCAGCCACCACGCTGCCAAACGGCCAGAACACCCTGCGGCATGGTTTCCAGCTCCGGATGCCGGAATCCCAGCATCACACAGGCCAGCAGCCCAAGCAGGGCCGGCCAGCCCAGCAGCGGCGCCATGACAGCCAGTACGATCATGATGACGGGCAGGACCATCTGCACCGGCAGGGCAGCCACACCTCCCAGAAGCAGGCCATCACATCCCAGCCGCAGGGCCGTGGCGAGCAGGGCGCCCCCATAAAGCAGGAGAAGGCATGGCATCTGCCCTGTTCCCGCAGCCAGCACGCCCAAACCCGTCATCCATGAAAGAAGTGGAAAACTGCCCTGTCGCCCCAGAAACGTGCCTGCCAGAGCCAGCAGTCCAGCCACCACCATGAGGTGCCGCATGAAAGGGGTCACGGCCAGCAACGCCATAAGAAACAGCGGAACAAAACGCAGCCCCGCATCCAGCAGGACCAGCTCTGCCCGGCTGGATACGGCACTCCCCAGCCCCGCCATCATGCACAACCCTGTCAGCGCCAGAACCTGCCCAACCTGGGCTGCACTCTCGCTGCTGGAAAACACACCCCCTCCCTGCATCACTGCAAAGCCAAGCCCCGCCAGTATCAGGCCACTCAGCCGCAGACGGACCACCTCCCAGGCAGGCATGGCCCGCCGGGTTGCCCGGCCATCCCACCAGGCCAGCAGGACAGTCCCGGCACCATCAAAAAACAGGGCTGCCAGAGGGGGGCGCAGCAGAAGCCCCATAAACACGCAACCTGTTACCAGAAAGGGCAGATAGACGCTCATCCCTTCCCTGAAGGACGCCGTCCCCGTGATCGGTTCAGTTCTGCCCCGCAGAACAAAAAGCAGCGCCGGTACACAGGCCTCCATGGCCAGACAGACCTCCTGTCCCCACGTCATGCCGGACGAACAGCCCAACAGGGCCAGGCCACTGAGACCCAATCCCAGCCGTGCCATGAAGCTGGCCTGATCGGGCCGGCGTGAAGCCCACAGGACCCAGACCACCAGAAACGGCCAGCACATCAGCCCGAACAGCACAGGAGACGCAAACAGTCCGGAAGAGAAAGACGCGGCAGCCAGCATCATCACCCTTCCTCCACCCGCAACCAGGCCAGCCGGGGCAGAAGCACAAGTGCCAGGAACACCATGACCGCCCAGAGTGCCACAGCCGTCACGAACAGCCCCCATGAAGGCAGGATGGCCGCCATCACCATGAGGCCATCCACAGCCATGATCAGCCCGCAGAACTGGGCCAGAGCCACACCACAGGCTGCTGCACACAAACCGGCCAGCACCAGACCGATGCCAAAAGTCGGCACCAGTCCGAGACCTGCCCCAAAGAAAGCCAGAACAACCTGAAGGAGCAATGTCATCACGACAGGCAGCAAACCCCGCCCACTGGCAAGGAGACGCCCTTGCTGGCCAACAGCAAAATGCCGCACGAGCCCCCACAGGATCAGATTGAAGACCGGCAGCAGCAGGGCACAGAGACCTGCCAGCCCTCCCGTACCGGATGTCCCCGCAATGATGGCGCAGAACCCGCCATAAAGCGGCAGCCAGCGACCATCCCGCCCCAGCCTCAGCAGAACGAATACCAGTGCGCAGGCAAACCCGGCCATCATACGGCAAACCTCCCGGCAAGCGCCATCAACCCGGCCAGCCCCAACAGAAGGGCCACAAACCGTCCATGCCGTCTCATGCCTGTCATCTGCCCCAGAGCTACCAGAACACTCCCCCCCACGAACCTGACAGACAGCCCGAGAACTCCCCCCGGCCCCTCCAGACCAAACAGGACAGGCAGCAGAAGATCCCCCAGAAGCAGCGACCAGCCAGCATGATACACGCCCACGATCACCTGTCGCTGATCCCGTGCCAACCGGCCAACCGGCTGGCCCCTCGCCACCATGTCATCAGCCAGTGTCTGGCGATCCGGCAGGGAGGTCGTCAGGGCCAACGCCACGGCACAGCAGAGGGCTGTCCCAGCCAGACTGGACCCCGGTGCCGCCAGCAAAAGCTGCTGCACACCCCGCAGGCCGGTCACACCCGGAGCCGCCAGCACGATGAAAGCTTCTGTCAGACAGAGGACCAGGCAGCAGCGTCCATGCATCCACCAGAGCGGCCCCGGGACAGCCCAGAAAGCGCCAGCCAGCAGAACACTCCCCATCAGCAACGGGTCCGCCAGCCATGCACCCATCACGGCACCGACATCCGGCATGACGATGGACAAACCCGCCAGACAGAGCAGCACCAGCAGCCCCAGAGCCAGCATCAGCCCATCCTCCAGCGGCAGGCCATGCCGCAGGGTCAGCCGCCAGAATGCAGCCATCCGGCCATATCTCTCCCGCAATGGTGCCACAGCCCTGCCAACCAGCAGGGCCGGAACATCCTCCCCCAGCCAGAACATTGCCGGCAGAAGAAGCAGGATCACGGCCAGCTGAAGGCTCAGCTCCAGCAGAACACGAAGGCCAGAAAGCAGAACCATGCCCATCATTGCGCCAGCCCCATGACAACCAGCACCCCCCCCAGAAAGACAAGCCAGAAAACTGCTTCCGGCTCCTGCACAGGGAGAAGGGACAGAATCTCCCTTGCGGAAAGACGAACACTGCGAACCTGCCGCTGCCCCCGCATCAACCACCGCCGCAGGCCCCGGGGACGGACAGGCTGTGCCTGCATGTAAGGCTGGAGACTACCCAGCATGGGGCTGCTCCCTCCATCCCGTTGCAGGCCAGCATCCGGCCCATCACGCCAGCGCCCACGGGACAGGCAGAACCAGAGAGGCAGCAGGCCCGCCCAGAACAGCGGCAGAGCCATCAGACTGCCATCACCACCGGACAGGCCATACAACCAGGCCGCCCAACCCGCACCATGGCCCGTCATCCAGCCTGCCACCATGCCACAGGCCGAAGGCAGCCCCATGGCCAGAAAGAGACCCCATATCCAGGACCGGCGGCGCTCCTCTGGCAGGACGGCCGCACCTTCACCCAGCAGCACCATGCCATCCCCACAGGCAAGCCCCATGATGGCCACCCCCAGCAAACAGCCCACCACGGTCCATCCTTCCGTACTGCTGCTCAACCCCAAAGCCGCATGAAGACCAACCCACCCTACGACAAATCCCGGCAACGGCGGAGCTGGCAACAGCAGCAGGGCCGCCCGGTGCCAGATCACAGCCAGAGACTGACAGACAAGGTCCAGCAGAAGCGCAAAAAGGGCACCCTCCACCCCAAGGTCCATGCCCTGTTGGCGTGAAATTTCCACAATGCCCAACAGAAGCACTGGCCGCACCAACCGACAGTGCCGATACAGGGAGAGCCGGTCCGGCCACGCCCCGGCCAGAAGACATACCCCCGCCAGACCGACAGCGGCCAGAACCCACCCCAGAGGATGCAGAGCAGCCAACCCATGCCCCAGCCCCAGCAGCAGGAACAGGGCGACCAGACGGGCCGCCCCATCGCTGCCGGCCCGGCCCGCACCCCAGAGACAGACGGCCATCAACCCCACGCCCCCTGCCCCATCAGGCAGCAGACCATACCCAACCAGCGCCGGAATCCCCCAGACGGGCTGAAAAACGGTCCCTCCTCCCATGAGGGTGAGCGACACGGCCACCAGACAGGCCGCCGCCCCCACATGGTGCGAGACTGCCAGCGCCAGCATGGCCACGACCATGCCTGCCATGTGGCAGCCACCCCGCCGCCAGAGAGCCAGTGGCACGGAACGCCAGAGCCCGCTGACAAAAATGCGGACATGCCTCTCCCCACAGAGCAGCACGGCCATAAAAACCAGCAGACAGACCATGAAAGGGTCATGAAACGACATGTCCGGCTTTACCCTGCCCTTCTCCAACCTCTGGCGTCCTGCTGCCAGTATGTCAGGCGGTATCCGGCCTGTTTCATCTCTTTCCAGCGCAGACGGGCCTGCTGGACGGCGTCCCCGTCATGCCCGTTGAACAGGTCGAAAATCCTCCTGAACCCCGTCAGCGCCCCATCCCAGGCCCCATTCATGCGGAACAGGAAGGCGCCGCCATTGGGTAATTCATCACACGCTGTCAGCCAGACAGGCTGGCGGTCCGCATGGCCCATCGCACGGCTGCCATGTGGCAGCCAGACACCGGCAGGCGTGGCCCACAGGGCCTCGTCCAGCATCTTGACCTGCCCGGCATCCTGACAGCGGATCACGGCACGCTCGCCAGCCTCAAGCGTCCGGTTCAGCAGGGCAGGCAGGGCGGCTTCAAAAGACGTCCGTGTCAGATGATAGAACCCCACCTGCACGTCCTGCGGCGGATACACCCTGCGCGTGACCAGCCCATCAGACGGCTCCTGCATGTCATGCCTCTTTCATGAAAAGCCCTTGCCGGTTTCCTTTCCCACAGGGGGGAAACCAGCAAGGGCCAGCCCGGACATGCCCCCCTGCGGGGACTGCCCGTCTCTCCATCCCTCAGTACCGGGACGTTCTCTCCTGATGCAACCGGACAAACCGGTCCAGCAGCCGTACACCAAACCCACTGGCACCTTTAGGGGTAATGGCAGAAGCCTGCTCTGCCCACGCTGTGCCGGCGATATCCAGATGAGCCCAGGGTGTATCCCCGACAAAACGCTTCAGGAATTCGGCTGCCAGAATGGAACTGCCCGGCCGTCCCCCGATGTTCTTCATGTCGGCAATGTCGGAATCAATCCGGCGATTGTAAGAGGCCCCCATCGGCATGCGCCACAGGGTCTCACCGCTTTCCTCACCAGCCTGGGCCAACGCACTGGCAAGCTGGTCATCATTGCTGAACAGCCCAGCATGATCGCTGCCCAAAGCCACGACAATGGCCCCTGTCAGCGTGGCCAGATTGACCATCAGGGCCGGTTCAAAAGTCTGCCGTGTGTAGGACAGGAGATCCGCCAGAACGAGACGCCCTTCCGCATCAGTATTCAGCACCTCGATGGTCTGCCCGCTATGGCTTTTCACGATATCACCCGGACGTTGGGCCGCCCCGGAAACCATGTTTTCCACAAGGCCGACAACCCCCACGGCATTGACCGGTGCCTTCCGGCGGGCCAGAGCGCTCATCACGCCCACAACAGCGGCAGCACCGCCCATGTCCATCTTCATTTCATCCATGCCAGCAGCGGGCTTGATGGAAATGCCACCGGAATCAAAGGTCACACCCTTGCCGATGAAGGCCAGCGGCGCACTGTCAGTCCCGGCAGCCCCCCTATGCCGCATGATGACGGTGAAAGGCGGCTTCTCGCTGCCCTGCGCCACGCCCAGCAGGGCCCCAAAGCCAAGCTCTTCCATCCGGGCACGGTCCAGCACCTCGACCTCCAGCCCCAGAGATTCCAGCTCTTTGATGCGCTGTGCAAATTCCTCCGGGAAAAGGACATTGGCGGGCTCGTTGACGAGGTCCCGCGTCAGGAAAACACTTCTGCCAAGCCCTTCCAGCTCCTTCCAGCCTGCCCGGGCCTCTGCCAGCTGTCCAGCATCAGGCAGGACCACATGCAGTGCCTGAAGGGCCGGTGTCCTGCTGCTTACCGTTCTGTAGCGGTCAAACCGATAGCTGCCCAGCTGGGCACCCAGGGCGATTTCCGCCGCCAGCGGCGCCTGCCCGGCTTCCAGCAGCAAGGCAGCGTCCTGCGCCTCGACACCGCTGGCCTTCAGCAGTTTCACAGCCTCACCCCCGGCACTCCGGGCCGCCGTCCCAACACTCTGCGGCTCATCATCCGCCGGGGCGCAGCCCAGAAGGTGGAACTGCGCCACAGCCGCTGATGGAGCTGTCAGGCTGAGAGTCTGTCCGGCCTTGCCAGAGAAGTCCCGCAAGGAAACAGCACGGGACAGGGCACCGCCCAGGGCCTCATCATGCTGGCGGAACACGGCACCCTGTGCAAACTCCGCTCCATGACAGAGCAGAACAGCGGAAAGGCCATTACCATCTTCCGGGCGGGCTGCTGCTGTAAAAGAAATATCGATCATGATCATCCTGTTTCATTCTTCTGGCAGGCCCCACCTTCTGCAGGAACAGCATGGACCCTGCCCTCATCTGCAAAGAAAGCCACAGCCCCGGCCAGGACTGGCGGACCAGCCTCACATGAGCGTGACGGGATGGGACTTCCTCTTTTCAGTCCGCCCATCATAGCAGAGAAGAGGAGAAGTGACGAATGATCCATAATACGGTAACCTGTTGCCATGACTGTTTCCCCCGAGACCCTCCCACACGACCATGAGCTGCTGACGCTGGCTCTGGAAATTGCCATCGAAGCCGCCGGGATCGTAAGAGAGATCCGTGACCGTGGGTTCCAGACCGAGATCAAGGCCGATTCCTCGCCTGTCACGGAAGCAGACAAGGCATCGGAGCGCCACATCCTCGCCCGCCTGCGGGACGCCTGCCCGGCCATCCCCGCCATTGCGGAAGAGGAACATGCCGCGGGCATCCATGTCCCGGCGGGCAACAGCTACTGGCTGATTGATCCCCTTGATGGCACACGGGGGTTCGCCGCCGGAGGGGAAGATTTCACCATCAATATCGGGCTGATCCGCAACAACAGGCCCGTGCTGGGTGCCGTGGCCCTGCCCGCCAGACAGGGCGTGTATGGCGGGGGTATCGGGCAGGGAGCCTTCCAGCTGATCGGCACGCAGCGCCACCCCATCAGGACGACAGAGCCGGGACCGGATGGGCTGCGGGTTCTGACATCATCTCACCACACATCCGAGGCCCTGCTGAAAAAATGGCTGGCCGGGCGGCATGTCCAGTCCGTCACGCACATGGGGTCTGCCGCCAAGATCATCCTCATTGCCGAGGGCAAGGCTGATTTCTACCCCCGCTTCGGTCCAACCATGGAATGGGACACCGCTGCCCCGCAGGCCATCCTGGAAGCCGCAGGCGGGCACCTGCTGGACGATGCAGGCCAGACACTGCGCTACGGCAAAAAGGGCTGGCTCAACTCCCCCTTCTTCTGCACCGGATATTCGCAGGACTGACCTCCCCCTCCCAACTCTCTCCCCCTCCCCGCTTCATCACCCGGTATCATCACCATGCCCCATACTGCCTCCTCCCATCACCGCACAGAACGGCTCGACCAGGACCATGATGGTATCCGGCGTGCAGCCCGGCTGCTCCGGCAGGGGGCTCTGGTCGCCTTCGGGACGGAAACAGTCTACGGGCTGGGAGGGCTGGCCACCTCACAGCGGACAGTGGAGCGTATCTTCAAGGCAAAAGGACGCCCATCCTTCAATCCCCTCATCAGTCATTTCGCTTCAGCTGATGCCGCCTTTGCCGAGGCCGACATGGCCATTCCCCTGCATGACATGGCCCGACGTCTGGCCCAGCGTTTCTGGCCCGGGCCGCTGACACTCATCCTGCCCCGCCATGCGAAGAGCCGTATTGCACAGGCGGTCACCGCAGGGTTGGAAACGCTGGCGGTCCGTGTTCCCAAAGGCCGTGCGGTGGAAGACCTGCTCCGCCTGGCCGGGGCTCCCATTGCGGCTCCTTCCGCCAATCGTTCCGGCAGGGTCAGCCCTTCCACCGCACGTCACGTTCTGGACGAGCTGGAAGGCCGGATTGATGCCGTGCTGGACACGGGGCCCTGTGCCGTCGGGCTGGAAAGCACCGTGCTGGACCTCTCCGGGTCCCACCCCATACTCCGCCGCCCCGGAGGCGTGACGCTGGAAGAGTTGCAGGAAATCTGCGGTCCCATCATTGTGGCCGACCATGCTGGCGCAGCTGATGGCACCAGCCACCCCAACGCCCCGGGGCAGCTCTCATCCCATTATGCACCGTCCCTGCCTGTCAGGCTGGATGCTACCCACGCCCAACCCGATGAGGCCTTCCTGACCTTTGGGGACACACAGGCTGAGACAGTTTCCTCCAGCCTCACCCTCAATCTCAGCCCCGATGGCAATGTGGAAGAAGCTGCCCGCCGCCTGTTTGCCAGCCTGCGCCAGCTGGACCAATCTGCCAGCCGGCAGGGACTGGCCGGCATAGCCGTGGCTCCCCTGCCGGATGCCGGGCTGGGCCGTGCCCTGAAAGACAGGCTGAAACGGGCGGCCGCTCCCCGCCCGACGGATTCTGCCGCTCCCCCAACCTGACATGGCCCGGCTCCATGCAGGCAGGGGCGGGCGCCTCATAAAACCCGAAAGGCTCCTCCCCCTGCGGGAACGTTACATCCTCCAGCACCTGCTTCTGGGACTGGCCGCCCTGACGGGCGGAGCCACTGCCCTGATATGGCTGACCCAGTCGCTGCATTTCATCGGCATGATCGTCCAGCACGGTCTCTCCCTGCCAGCCTTCCTGCATCTGACCCTGCTGATGCTCCCCTCCTTCATCACCGTCATTCTGCCGGTGACCTGCTTCCTCGTCATTCTCTGGGTCTATCAGCGGCTGGACAGTGACCGGGAACTGACCATCCTCCAGGCTACCGGTCTGTCCCCTCTACGACTGGCCTGCCCCGGCCTGCTCTGCGCCGGTTTTGCCACTCTGACAGCTTATGGATTGAGCCTGTGGGGGGCACCTCTCGCCTATCATCACTTCCACCGGTATGAGCTGGAAATCCGCAACCGGGCGGCCGCCTTCCTGCTGGAAGAAGGGGTCTTCACCCCCATCTCGAAAGCCATGACCGTTTATGTCCGTGAACGCCGCAGCGATGACAGTTTTGGTGGTATCATGATTGAGGACAACCGGGTTCCGGCCAATCCCGTGACCATCCTTGCCGAGGATGGGCTGGCAGAGCCGCACGGCAATACGCTGCGCCTGATCCTGCATAACGGCTCCCGCCAGACACTCAACCGCCGGACCGGGGAACTGAGTACCCTGCTCTTCCAGCTTGAAACGCTGGATTTCGGCTCCCCACATGACCAGGCCCTCAACCCGGACGTGGCGGAACTGACCATGTCCCAGCTTTTCCACCCACAGGGCGATCTGTCCCCCCATGCACGCAACAAGCTGCTCATCGAAGGCTGGACACGCCTGACCGGCCCGCTGGCCTGCCTGTCCTACGGCATGATCGGGCTGCTCTGCGTGCTGCGGGGGCGTTTCAGCCGCCATGGCAACATCATCCGGCCAACAGTGGCCATCCTGAGCGTCGTGGGGCTGATGATCCTGTCCCTGATGCTCAAGAATCTGGCGGAAAGAGACCCATCACTCGTGCCCCTGCTATGGACGGAGGTTCTGCTGCCCATTACCCTCGGGGGAGGGCTTCTGCTGTGGGATGCCACCCGCCGTTACAGGCTGTCCGCCGCCCCTGTTCCCTCCCCGGCCTCCCGCTAGCCCGACACGACAGAGAGCGCTGCGCCCCCATGGTCCATTCCGGTTTCTCTTTCACTCTTGCCCGTTATGTCGGCCGCCGGTTCGTCATGACAACGTGCCTGACCCTATTGGCCCTGACCGGACTGATCTCCCTGTTTGACTTCATCGACCTCCTCCGTCGGGCTGCCTCCCATCCAGAGGCTGGCCTCATGCGCGTGCTGGAAATCACCGCCCTGCATGTGCCGTATTATGTGATCTATATCCTGCCCTTTGCCATATTGCTGGGGGGTGTGATCTGCTTCTCCCGTCTGGCCCGGTCTTCCGAACTTGTCGTAACCCGGGCAGCGGGAATATCCGCCTGGCAGGTTCTCACCAGCCCTGCGTTCTGTGCCGCGCTGATGGGACTTGCCGTCAGTGCCGGGCTGTCGCCCCTTTCCTCCTTCAGCTACGGGCTGGCGGCCCAGCTGGACAAGACATGGCTGCGGGGCCAGCACGACCATGACGGAACCCGTTTTTCCGATCTATGGATACGGGACCCCGGCAATCCGGCTGCCCATGGTGATGTCATTTTTCATATCGGCACACTCCAGCAGCAGGGCCGGACCCTGCGCGGGCAGGCCATCACCATCTTCCGGCTGGGTCATGACATGACACTCCAGCAGCGGATGGAAGTCTCCGAAGGTCTGCTTGCGGATGGCTTGTGGAGACTCCATGGCGTTCTTGTCCTTTCGGATGGCCATCCCCCACAATGGAAAAATGACAGCCTGTTCCCCTCCGGAATCACTGCGGAAACCTTAAAACAGCGCACCCTTCCAGCTGATGCCCTGTCCCTCTGGGCATTGCCCGGAGTGATTAAACTGTTGCGTCATTCCGGTTTTTCCACGATACCTTATCGTCTCCACTTTCAAGGGCTACTGGCCCTTCCTATGCTGGCCGTCACCATGACGCTTGTTTCCGCCGGTTTTTCCATGCGCCCAGCCGGGCGGGGCGGGATCATGCGCATGCTGGGCGTTGGTGTCACCGCTGGCTTTGCCCTTTTTGCTGTCTCCAAAATAGCCGAGCAGCTGGGAAAGTCTGGAGCTCTACCCCCGTTCCCTGCTGCATGGGGTCCGGCGGGTGCCGGTTTGTGTCTTGCCGCAGCCCTGCTGCTGCACTTGGAGGATGGCTGATGCCACTGTCTGATGACTTTCCATTCCGCGCTGGAAAGCCCCGGTCACTGCTTAGCCAGGCCCTTGCAGGGACAGCCCTGGGGGCCCTGCTTCAGGTCATTCCTGCCTCTGCCCAGCCCGCCCCGCAGACCACTCCCGACAGCACGGCAGCCATGGCGGGCACAGCTCCCCGGGCAAAAGCCCCGAAGAATGCCCGCACTCTGCCCTCCAGCCCGACGACGGACAGTTCAGCAGATGGGCGTGTTTCCAGCTCAGACCCGGTGACGTATCTGGCCGACCATGAAAGCTACGATAAAACCGGGCTGCTCATTCTGGAGGGGAATGTCCGCCTCTGGCAGGGCGAGCAGACCCTCCGGGCTGATACGGTCACCTACGACCGGGCAGCAGGCATCATCAGGGCCATCCATCATGTAGCCCTGACACAGCCTGACGGGACCATCGCCTACGCTGATCATGTCGAGCTGGCCCACGGCATGAAAGATGCTGTCGGCTCCTCCATGTATGTCCGCATGCCAGATGAGGCCAAACTCTCCAGCAGCGGCATGCGCCGGAGCAACAGCCGCGTGACGGATTTTGCCAACCCCGTCTATACGGCCTGTCCCGTCTGTGCGGCTCACCCCGAGCGCTCACCCGTCTGGGACATCAAGGCCCATGGCATGACGCAGGACAAGGACAACCAGAACATAGAGTTCGACCGGGCCTGGCTGCATGTCCTTGGTGTGCCGGTCTTCTATTTTCCTTATCTGCCTGTCACGGATCCCAGCTCACAACGCCACAGTGGCCTGCTGAATTTCAATGTCAAACCCCATGACCATTATCTGGGTACGGTCTTCAGCCTGCCCTATTACTGGGTCATTGACGGACATCAGGACGCCACCTTCACACCGCTGGTCTCCACCAAATCCGGCCCGCAGCTTTCCACCATCTACCGCAACCGCCTGAACAACGGTTATATCCGTTTTGAGGGCGGGGTGGCTGATGACACCCTGCGGGGACGGCCCTTCTACAACGCCTTTGGCGAGCTCAGCAACGGCGGGAAAGAACACGGCGCACAGGCCTATATCGCCAGCCGTGGCGAGTTCAATCTCTCTCCGCACTGGCGGGTTGGCTTCAATGCCAATCGTGCCACCTCAGCCAACTACATGCGCGACTACAGCCTGCCAGGCTATGGCAACGACACGCTCAATTCCAACGCCTATCTGGAAGGCTTCGGGGTCGGCTCCTATCTCCGGCTGGATACGCAGGTCTATCAGGGGCTGAACCAGGGGCTCATCAACAACAGGGACCTGCCCTATTCCCTGCCCCGCTTCACCTATGAGTTCCAGGGAGAGCCGGACCGGCTCGGCGGGCGGCTGAGCATCCACACGACCGATTTCGTGGTCCTGCGCGAGCGTGGTGCCAACGACCAGCGTGGCGAGCTTGCCCTCCAGTGGGACCGCCCATGGACCAACCGTTGGGGACAGCAATGGGTGCTGACCGCCCGTGTTGACTCCATGCTCTACCACGCCACCCGCATGCATGAGCAGCCGCTCTATGAAAATGCAGGCTCCCATGTCCGGGGGCAGGCCCAGCCGACGGTGGCTGTCAAGGTCAGCTGGCCCTTTCTCCGCTCCTTTGCCAAAGGGCATGGCACGCAGGTTCTTGAGCCCATCGTGCAGCTGATCGCCGCCCCCAATACCGGTAATGCCCTGCACAGACAGCTCCCCAATGAAGACAGCTTCGCCTACGAGTTCAACGATACGACGCTGTTCGCGCTGAACCGGTACATGGGCACCGACCGGCTTGATGGTGGCCTGCGGGCCAATGTCGGCCTGCATCAGAACTGGAGCTGGAATGGCCGCTCCATCGACATGCTGATCGGGGAGAGCTTCATCGAACACCCCACCCGTGGTGGTCCGGCCTATCTTGCCTATTCTGGTGTCCAGCACACCTTCTCCGACCCTGTCGGACGGATCCAGATGACACCGTCGCGCTTTTTCGACCTGACAGCCCGCGGGCGCTTCAATCCCTACAGCCGGAGCTTCGATTACGGGGAGGGCCTCGTTTCTGCCGGGCTGCCTTTCCTGCGTGTATCGGCCGGGTATGTCTATGAGCCGATAACATCATATTACTATTACTACACCCCGCATTTCAGACATCTGGACCCCACAATCCTGAACAATCCCTATCTCAGCAAGACAAGCGAGATCAGCGGGGGCGTCACGGGCCGGTGGAAACATGTCCATTTCGCCTACTACACACGGCGCAGTATTTCCCGTAAGGAATTTGTGGCGAATGGTGGGGTAATCGGCTACTCTAACGACTGTCTCACAACAAATTTCTATGTCTCCCGTCAGAACACCCGCATTGGGGGACGGCGCCCCAGACTGTCTGTCGGCTTCAGCATTTCACTCAGATCTCTCGGTACGTTCGGAAAATGATCTTGACCACGTCCTTCTGCTCCCGTCTCTCCCGCTCCACCCTTCTGCCCCTGACAGCCTGCGCCGCCCTGATGGTCGGCGGTGGCGCCGTGGCCGCCCGCCATGGGCAGGCCCCAGCCCAGAAGCAGGCAGCTGCGACCCCATCAGACCAGGCAGGTTCTCCCTCTGCCCTGACAGAAGACCAGATCATTGCGATCGTGAACGGGCAGATCCTCACACAGCGTGATGTGGAAGACCGGGCCCGGCTGTTTGCCGTTTCCACCGGGCTGCCCCTCACCCCCGAAATCATGGCACGAATGCGCAGCCAGCTCATCAACCAGCTGATTGATGAACGGCTGAAAATGCAGGAAATCCTTGGCCGGCACATCAATGTCGAGCCTGAGCAGATTGCCGAGGCCATCCACACCATTGAGGCCCGCAATGGCATGCCGGAAAATGCCTTGCGGAACCGCCTGAAAGCGGATGGCATCTCCCTGACGACCCTGATCGACCAGCTGCGTGTCCAGATCGGCTGGATGCAGGTTCTCCGGGAAGACCTCGGCGTTCGCAGCCGTGTGACCCCCCTCCAGATCACCCAGCGTGAGCAGGCCCTTCAAAATGAAGCGGGCCGCCCGCAATATTTCATCAGTGAAATCTTCATCCCTGTCATTGATCCCCGTCATGATGAGACGGAACTCTCCTTTGTGAAGACCATCATCACACAGCTGCGCAACGGAGCTCCCTTTCCCATCGTGGCAGCCCAGTTCTCACAGGACCAGTCCGCCCTTCAGGGGGGCTCCCGCGGATGGATGCAGGAAGACAACATCGAGCCGGAAGTGCTTTCCGTCATCAGAAAAATGCCGGAAAATGCCATCTCCAACCCCATCAAGGTTCCCGGCGGTTATGCCATTGTCACTGTCCATGCCCGCCGGACCATCGGCAAGCAGATGGGGACACTCCTCAGCATGAGACAGGCTTTCTTCCCCTTCAGCTCTGCCCTGAATCCAGCTGAACCGACAGACCAGCAGAAGCTCTCCCTCCAGAAAGCTCTTCATGCGTCCCAGACCATCAAAAGCTGCAATGAGATGGAGAGCCTGAACACCTCCCTGGGCAATACCCGCCCCAGCAATCCTGGCCTTCAGGTCATGGAGCGTCTTGCGCCGCAGATGCGGCAGGTCGTGGAGAAAATCCCCACGGGGCATGTCTCCCGCCCGCTTGTGGCACCGGATGGCATTGCGCTCATCATGGTCTGCTCCCGCGAAGAACGCAATCTGGCACAGCAGACACCCGGCCAGATTGCCGACCAGCTGATGAATGAACGTGTTGAGCAGGCCTCCCAGCAGCTCCAGCGTTCCCTGCGCCGCCACGCCATCATCAAGCTCCGTCCGGCCGCCAAAACCGTATTGTCCCACGGATGACACCCGAGACTGCCCTGCCCCCCCTTCCTTCCCTGCGGGAGAGCATCCGGGCGCATGGGCTGGACGCCCTCAAGACACTCGGCCAGCACTTCCTGCTGGACCCCACGCTCTGCATGCGCATTGCCGCTCTGGGCGGCAATCTGACCGACAGTCACGTCGTGGAGATCGGTCCCGGGCCGGGGGGGCTGACCCGGGCCCTGCTGCAATCCAATGCCAGAAGCGTTCATGCTGTTGAAATTGACCGACGGGCCTGGCCTCTCCTTGAAGAGCTTCAGACCCATTATCCAGACCAGCTGCACATCGTCCGCCAGGATGCGCTGAAGCTGGATGCGGCCCAGCTCGCCCCCGCCCCCCGACAGATCATCGCCAATCTGCCCTATAATGTCGCCACCCCTCTTCTTGTAGGCTGGCTACGACAGGCCGACCAATGGTCCCGCATGGCTCTGATGTTCCAGAAAGAGGTGGCTGAACGGGTCTGCGCCGCCCCCGGCACCTCCGCTTACGGGCGGCTGGCCGTTCTTTCACAATGGTGCGCTGACTGCTCCATCGCCTTGACCCTGCCACCGGGGGCCTTCTCACCACCACCCAAGGTCCACTCAGCTGTGGCGCTCATCATCCCTCATGCTGAGCAGCCTTCTCCGGCCTTGTTCAAGGCCATGGAACAGGTCACGGCAGCCGCCTTCGGGCAGCGCCGCAAGATGCTGCGGGCTGCGCTAAAACCCATCAAGGGGGCCATACTGCTGGAAGAAACCGGCATCGACCCGACCAGACGGGCAGAGACGCTCTCCATTGCCGAATTTGACAGCCTCGCCCGCTGTCATCTCCAGCAAAAGCAGAACGATACATAAACAGAAAGCCCCCCATCATTTATCTGGGGGGCTTTCTTCTTCACGGACCTATCGACAGGCTCAACCTCCCGTCTTCGCTCTGTCTTTTTCCCGCTGGGCATTTTCAGCCTCAAACATGTAATCACGAGTCAACGGTACTGCTTCAATGCCCCGGGTGATCTGAAGCTGGAAGTTCATATGCCCCTGAATACGGAAGGCCAGCTCACTGGCCAGCAGATAAAGCTCGAACATCCGCACGAAACGGTCATCATACAGGGCCCGTATCTTTTCCCTGTTCCCATCAAAACGCTTCCGCCAGTGTGCCAGTGTCTTGGCGTAATGCAGGCGCCAGACCTCGCAATCCGTCAACCACAGACCTGTCTGCTCCAGTGCAGCCAGTGTCTCGCTCAGGGCCGGAGAATAACCGCCGGGGAAAATATATTTCGAAATCCACGGATTGGTCATGCCCGGCCCATCCATCCGCCCGATGGAATGAATGACCGCCACGCCATCCGGTTTCAGAAGCCGCTTGATGTGGTTGAAGAAGGTCTCATACTGCCGCACCCCGACATGCTCGAACATGCCGACAGACACGATACGGTCGAACTGCTTTTTCAGCGTCCGGTAATCCAGCAGCTCAAATGACACAAGATGATCCAGCTTCTCATCCTGTGCCCTCTTACGGGCCACCTGAAGCTGTTCAACGGACAGGGTAATACCCGTCACCTTTGCACCGTAATCCCGGGCAAGCGTCAGGGCCATGCCACCCCAGCCACAGCCAATATCCAGAACCTCCAGCCCCGGCTGATTCAGGTTCAGCTTGGCAGCAATGTGCCGCTTCTTGGCACGCTGAGCATCATCAAGCGACATGCCATCATGCTCGAAATAGGCGCAGGAATACTGTCTGTCCTTATCGAGAAACAGCTCATACAGGCTGCCATTGAGGTCATAATGATGAGCGACATTGCTGCGGGAACGCTTGAGCGAGTTCAGAGGGCGCAGCACACGGCTGACATAACGCAGCCTGCCGCTGATATCCTCACTCAACAGCCCTCCACGCTCCACATTGGGTATGATGACCCACAGGACGTCCTCCAGCGAACAGCCATCAGGCACGACCGTGCCGTTCATATATTCTTCACCGAAGGCAAGCGCTGGTTTGAGAGCCAGTGCCCTCTCCGCTGCGGCTGTAAGGATCCGGACAGCAGCCCTGCGCCCCGGCCTTTCTCCCTGATACTGTCGCACCGTGCCGTCGCTATAGGTCACGGACAGGCTACCAAAATAAATGAAGCGCTTCAGCAGAGCATCAAGAACCGATTTCATGCGTTATTCCATCCTGATTCGGAACGAAACAGGTCTGTTGCTACCAACCCCCTGCTTCAACTGCTTTTTCAGACTTTGGCATAGTCCAGCAATATGGCAAGCCCCCCAGCGTACTGGAAAAACGTCATCAGCTGAAAGGCGTCACTTTCTTCCCGCCCCCAAAAAGAAAAAACCCGGCAGGCGCCTTGCCTGCCGGGTTCTTCTGGACGATGTCCGAAAGGAATGATCGAAGATCAGCCCTCGTGACCAGCGCCTTCAGCAACTTCGCCTTCAGCTGCCAGAGCAGCGGACTCAGCCGCAGCCTCTTCAGCAGCCTGCTCGGCATGAAGCTCACCGAGGATATTGTCCTCTTCCTCTTCATGACCGACGGCCTCACCACGGGCCTGACGCTCGGCCTCTTCCTCAGAACGGGCCACATTGACCGTGATCTGGATGGAGACTTCCGGGTGCAGGATGATGCGGGCTTCCACAAGGCCAAGAACCTTGATCGGCTCATCCAGCACAACCTGCTGGCGGGCCACTGTCAGGCCAGCAGCCGTAGCAGCGGCAGCGATGTCACGCGGTGTCACGGAGCCATAGAGGCTGCCGCTGTCACCAGCCTGACGGATCAACGTCACGCTCAGGCCATGCATACGCTCGGAAAGACGCTCAGCCTCTTCACGCTTGCGGATGTTCTGGGCTTCCAGCTGGGCGCGCTCGTTATCAAAACGGGCACGGTTTGCAGCCGTGGCACGCAGGGCCTTGCCCTTGGGCAGGAGGAAGTTGCGGGCATAACCCGGCTTCACACGGACGACGTCGCCCATCTGGCCGAGATTTTCCACACGCTGAAGCAGAATCAGTGATGTCTGGGACATGTCGTGCTCCTCAGTTTACAACGTAAGGGAGCAGGGCGAGGAAGCGGGCGCGCTTGATCGCCTGCGCCAGTTCACGCTGCTTTTTGGCCGACACTGCCGTGATGCGGCTGGGGACGATCTTGCCACGCTCGGACAGGAAACGGCTCAGAAGACGCACGTCCTTGTAGTCGATCTTCGGAGCGTTCGCACCGGAGAACGGGCAGGATTTCCGACGGCGGTAGAAGGGACGACGTGCCCCAACAGCCAGACGGCGGGAGGCAGGGTTGACTGCCGGTGTCGTGTTTGTGTCTGACATGGTTTCTTACTCCGCTGCAGCCGCGTTGTGATCGCGCGTCTCTGAGGAATCGTTATGACGACGGCCGCCACGACCGCTCTCATAACGCCCACCGCTGCGAGCCCCACCACGGGACCCACGGTCACCACGATCATCCTTGCGGGACAGGATCGGGGACGGTGTCTCATCGATCTCATCAACACGGAGTGTCAGCAGACGCAGGACATCGTCATGCAGGCCCATCTGACGGCTCATCTCGTTCATGGCCTCGACCGGGGCTTCAATCCCCAGCAGGACATAATGGCCCTTGCGGTTCTTCTTGATGCGGTAAGCAAGGGTACGCAGACCCCAGAACTCACGCTTGCGGATGGTCCCGCCGTGCTCGCCAAGAATACCGGAGATGTTCTCGACCAGGGTTTCAACCTGAGCCTGAGAGACATCGTTACGTGCAATCAGCACGGTCTCATAAAGTGGCATGAAAACTCCCTTCGGATAAGGTCAACCCGGACCAGCCCAGTGCTGGCCTGACCGCACTCCCCCAATGAAGGAGTGCCGGGTATAGCCGTTGCGCCGCCATAGCGCACGGCAGGGAAAGCGGCCTTTAAGCACAAAAACGACCCAAAGGCAAGGAAAACCGGCAGGGCCCGAGGCCCTTACCGGCAAAGCGGATCAATCATCAAGGAAGGAGCGCAGCTTGCGGCTGCGGCTCGGATGCTTGAGCTTGCGGAGCGCCTTGGCCTCAATCTGACGGATACGCTCACGGGTCACATTGAACTGCTGGCCCACTTCCTCCAGCGTGTGATCGGTGTTCATGCCGATACCAAAGCGCATGCGCAGCACACGCTCCTCACGAGGCGTCAGAGAGGCCAGAACACGGGTCGTTGCCTCACGCAGGTTCGTCTGGATGGCGGCATCCAGCGGAATGACGGCGGTCTTGTCCTCAATGAAGTCACCAAGATGACTGTCTTCCTCATCACCGATCGGTGTCTCAAGGGAAATCGGTTCCTTGGCGATCTTGAGGACCTTGCGGACTTTCTCCAGCGGCATACCCAGCTTTTCAGCAAGTTCTTCCGGGGCGGGCTCACGGCCAATTTCATGCAGCATCTGCCGGGATGTCCGCACCAGCTTGTTGATCGTCTCGATCATGTGCACGGGGATACGGATTGTCTTGGCCTGATCGGCAATGGAGCGGGTAATCGCCTGACGGATCCACCATGTCGCATAGGTGGAGAACTTGTAGCCACGGCGATATTCAAACTTGTCTACCGCCTTCATCAGGCCGATGTTCCCTTCCTGGATCAGGTCAAGGAACTGAAGGCCACGATTGGTGTATTTCTTGGCAATGGAGATCACCAGTCGCAGATTGGCCTCAATCATTTCCTTCTTTGCCCGGGTGGAATCACGTTCCCCACGGGAAATGGTCTGATAGACCAGACGGAACTCATCCACCGGCAGGCCAGTTTCCTTGGCCAGGGCAGCCACTTCGTCCCGCATTTTCTCAAGGGCGGGGAGGTGCTTGCTTGTCAGGGTCTTCCAGCCTTTGCCGGGAAGCTGACAGATGCCTTCGATCCAGTCCGGCGCCAGCTCCTGATGACGATACCGGTCCATGAAATCTTCACGGGGAATCTTGCATGTTTCTGCCAGACGCAGCATCCGCCCCTCCACGGCATTCAGCTTCTGCACATGAGCCTTCAGGGACTGGACCAGCTCCTCAATACGATTGTTGTGCAGGCGCATCCGCTCCACAAGAGCGACAAGCTCCGTCCGCAGCTTGTTATATTTCTTCTCGTCCGTATCGGACGGGGACCGCCCTTCCAGCAGGACCTTGAGACGCTGGCTCTGCATCTTTATCAGCTTCTGATAAAGCGGCTCGAAGGCTTCAAACAGCAGCATGATGTCCGGGCGGAGTTTTTCCTCCAGCGCAGAGAGTGACAGGCCACTCCCCTCGCTGCCACTGCCATCTCCATCACTGTCCTCAGACTCGTCATCCGGTTCGTTCTCTTCCTCGGATGTCAGGTCTTCCATATCCTCTGGCGATTCAGGGTCGCTCTGGCTGGCCTCAAGATCGATCACCTCACGCAGGAGCAGCGTCTCGTTCTTGAGCTGCTCATACCAGCCCAGGATGGACTGGAAGGTCAGCGGGCTGCGGCACAGCCCTCCGATCATCTCTCCACGCCCGGCCTCAATACGCTTGGCAATGGCAATCTCACCCTCACGGGAAAGGAGCTCCACCGCTCCCATCTCACGGAGATACATTCGGACAGGGTCATCCGTCCGGCTGGCCGCAACAGCATCGACATTACCACCATTCGCCTCGTCATCCGAGGCGTCGTCATTGCCAGAACGGTCTTCGCTACTGCCCTCTTCTTCCTCCTTGTCCACGCTTTCGACCACCTGTATCCCCATTTCGGAGAGGGCAGCCATGACGTCCTCGATCTGCTCGGAAGACATCTTGTCCTGCGGGAGGATGGCATTCAGTTCATCAAACGTGATGTGACCGGCAGACCGCCCCTTGGCAATCAGCTTCTTGACGGCCGAGGACTGCACATCAAGCGGAGAACTGTCCTGCTCTGGTGCATTCCTGTCTGATCCAGAGGCTGATTTTGTGGCCATGCGTCTCTCCGTCAACTTTACTCGAAAGCCAGTAATGGGGCAGCTTGGAATTGGTTAATCCAGCCCTCCAAGTCAAGGACCGGGGCACCAGAAAGTTGCGATTGCGTGCTTTATCCCGGGCATCGGGCTCAACGTCCATCCGCCACTTCAGCCGTCTTCCGGCTCCAGCTGCGGGCTTTCTCCCCGGCGGAGGGCAAACAGCACGTTCTGCTTGGCCTGCATCGCCGCCAGTAATGTCCGCTTCGTTGCCTCATCCGATTCGGAGGAAGAATTCAGAAGCTGCTCCACTGTCTGGCGCACCTCTTCTTCCACTGTTTCCTGAAGTGTCCTGAGATTTTCCAGCGCATAGAAATGCCACCAGAGCTTCATGACCGCCTGCATGCGGTCCTCACCATCCTCCACCCGCACCTGCCGGGGCATGGAACTGCTGCACAGTGCTGCCACCGCATCTGCCAGCCCCTGCCCGGCCATCCACTCCCGGCAGCTTTCCGCCGTCAGGGCACCGGTACATTCATCAGCCCAGCTCAACAGGGCCGTACGGATGTCGGCGAGAGAGCCCGACAGGGCCAGCGCATTATATTCCCGGTCAATACCCGGCAATATGTCCGGATGCTGGAGCAGGATGGCCGTGAGAATGTTCAGCCGTTCACCACTGCCCTCCTCTACGGTGCGCTCCGCTGAGACCGGAATGACAGAGGCGGTCATGCTGTCCTGCTGCCCACGCCTCCCCCATCCCGGCTTCTGACGGCGATAGCGGGCGAAGAACATATCGTTCAACGTGCTGCGATATTCACCAGCCAGCACCTTGTCCGGAATCATCCGGGCCAGGGCATTGAGTTTCTCCCGCAAGGCCGCCCGCCGCTCGGGCGTCGGGTCACGCTCCTGCGCTGTCAGCAGGCCGAACAGCTCTTCTTCCATCGGGCGGGCAGCCGCAAGACGGCGCTCCATGCCCTGTACGCCCTCCCGCCGGAGAAGGGAATCAGGGTCATCTCCACCATCCAGACGACAGAACCGCAGGCTGCGCCCGACCTTCAGCAATGGCAGGGCAACCTCACAGGACCGCAGGGCCGCACGCTGCCCGGCGCCATCACCATCAAAACAGATGATGGGCGTGTCCGTCATCCGCCAGAGCAGTTCCAGCTGCTCATCGCCCAGAGCCGTACCCAATGGCGCCACAGCCCCGGCAAAACCTGCCTGAGCCATGGCAATGACATCCATGTACCCTTCCACCACCACGGCCTTTGCGCCCTTGTGGATGGCCTGCCGTGCCAGATCGATATTGAAGAGTGTCCGTCTTTTGGAAAAGATTTCTGTCTCTGGCCCATTCAGATATTTGGGCTGGCCATCCCCCAGAACACGCCCGCCGAAAGAGATGATCCGCCCCTTCCTGTCCCGGATCGGAAACATGACCCGGTTGAAGAACAGCTCGCCCTTGGGATGCCCATTTTCATCGGTCCGCATCAGCCCGACCTGAACCAGCGTCGCCGCTGTAATGTTTTTCCCTTCCAGCGCCTTCAGCAGGGAGCGCCCGTCACCAGACCAGCCGAGCCCGAAACGCTCCAGCGTCTCTTCACTCAGGCCACGCTTCTGCAGGTAATCCAGCCCGGCACGACCTTCCGGCTGGTAGAGCCTGCTGCGATAGATGGCCTGGACCTCATCCATGACATCATGCAGGGTCTGCCGGACACGGGCCTTCTCGACCTGCCGCGGGTCATCAGCCGGAACCTCCATCCCGGCTTCCGACGCAAGCCGCTCGACAGCCTCACGGAACCCGGCCCCCTCACTCTGCATGATGTAGCTGATCGCATCACCATGTGCGCCACAGCCAAAGCAGTGATAGTGATCATCATAGATGTAAAGCGAAGGCGTCTTTTCCCCATGAAAGGGGCAGCAGACTTTCCAGTTCCGGCCGGACCGGACCAGCTTGTTCCGCCGGCCGAACAGGGATGTAAGGGATGTCCGCTGGCGCAGTTCATCAAGAAACGCAGTGTCTATGGCCATGCACACACTGTGACACTCTCCCCCCCAAAAAGGAAGATGCTCCCGATTCCCCCTTGACGAAAGAGCCCCAAACTTCAACACACGACAGGTCACACCCTCCATTCCAGAGCAGAGAGCGGGCCTTTTCATGACACGTTCCACCTTCACCGGCATTGCCTGCGGCGCCGCAGCAGGAGCATTGTGGGGACTGTCCCTCCTCGCTCCGGAGCTGATCGGCCCCTTCGCACCATTGCAGCTCGCGTCTGTCCGGTTCGTCACCTATGGGGTCATCGCCCTGCTGCTGCTCGCCCCGAAGCTGAAGACACTCCTTCCCCATCTGGGTGCTGCCGAATGGTGGGGCCTGCTGGGGCTCAGCCTGATGGGCAACATCATCTATTACAGCCTGCTCAGCACGGCCGTGCAGCTCTGTGGCGTAGCCATGCCCTCGCTGATCGTCGGTTTCATCCCTGTCACGGTGACCCTCGTGGGAGCACTGCGGCATGATTCCACCCTGCATGTCCGCCAGCTTGTCCCTTCCATGCTGCTCAGTGCAGGCGGCATTGTCTGCATCGCCTGGCAGAATTTTCACAATGCCTCTCCCCAGCATCAGGGCGGCCTCTGGGTCCAGCTGGCCGGGCTGCTCATGGCGGCCTGTGCCCTGCTCAGCTGGACAGGCTTTGTCGTCAAGAACGCCAACTGGCTACGGCGGCTTGACCACATCACCCACAATGACTGGAACCTGCTGACAGGCCTCGTCACCGGGGCTCTCGCCCTGCTCATGCTGCCTCTGGCCTTCCTGCTGCCGCAGCATCTGCCCGCCACGGGCTGGGCGCATTTCCTCATGGTTGCCTGCGGGATGGGCCTGCTGGCCTCGGTCGTGGCCAATGCGTTCTGGAACAGCATGACACGCCTGCTGCCCCTGACGATGGTCGGGCAGATGATCCTGTTCGAGACGCTCTTCTCCCTGTTCTACGGCTTCCTCTGGGAGCAGCGTTTTCCCCGGCCTCTGGAGGCCTGCGCCATCGTTCTGGCCATCAGTGGGGTCATCTCCTGCGTCCGTGCCCATGGTCCGGCGAAGCACGACTGAACACTCTTCCCTCTTGACGCAGGCACCATTACCTACAACACAGGCCCATATCGCATAATTAACAATTCAAGAATGAGCCTGCATGACACGTTCCATCCTCATGGGCACCGCTTATGGTGCCATGGCGGGAGCATTCTGGGGGATAACATTTCTCGCCCCGGAGCTTGTCGCCCCGTTCACGCCTTTTCAGCTGGCAACGCTGCGCTATCTGACCTTCGGGATCGTCTCCCTTCTCATCCTTCTCCCACGCCTGAAAACGCTGCTGCCACACCTTACCTTCAAGGCATTCCGGGCGCTCGTACTTCTCGCCATACTGGGCAGCGTGGGCTATTATAGCATGATGGGCGTGGCCATCCAGCTGAGCGGCGTAGCCATGCCATCCCTCATCATCGGCTTCATCCCCGTCACGGTGACACTGGCTGGCATCTGTCGCCATAATGCCGTTGTCACATTCCGCCAGCTCATCCCGTCCATCCTGCTCAGCACGGCGGGCATCCTCTGCATCTCCTGGCAGAATTTCTTTGTCGGCTCCGCCCTGCATCATACCGGCCCGCTGTTACAGGCCGTCGGCCTGCTGATGGCCATCGGGTCCCTGCTGGGCTGGACACTGTTCAATGTCATCAACTCTGACTGGCTGAAAAAGCTGGATCACATCACGAGCGATGAATGGAACCTGCTGACGGGCGTCATGGCCGGTATCCTGTCGCTGGTCATTCTCCTGCCAGCCGCCTTCTTCTGGCCGGCGCACCTGCCCACGACCGGCTGGACACGCTTCATCCTCATTTCCTGCGGTGTGGGGCTGTTCTCCTCCACCATCGCCAATGCGTTCTGGAACCGCATGACCCATCTTCTGCCCCTGACGATGGTCGGGCAGATGATCCTGTTCGAAACGCTCTTCTCGCTGATCTACGGCTTCCTCTGGGAGCAGCGCCTGCCCACCATATGGGAAGCTGCTGCCTTCCTGCTCTCCGTCAGCGGCGTTCTGGCCTGTGTCCGGGCCCACAAGAACAACGAAGCCTCCCACTCCTACCACTGACACGAAAACCCCTCCTGTTTCATCAGGCGGGGTTTTCACACTCCGGTCCGCAAAGCGGAAAAACCGTCAGCCAAGATGGGCCTTGACGAGACCGCTGGCCCGTCCGGCATCCAGTGCCGCACCGAAGCGACCTTTCAGCACACCCATCACCTTGCCCATGTCCTTCATGCCCTCGGCACCTGTTTCCTTCACGGCCTCGGCAATGGCTTCTTTCAGGGCATCTTCGGACAGTTCCGCCGGGAGATAGTTGCGGATGGTCTCGATTTCCGCCTCTTCCTTAGCGGCCAGTTCGGGCCGGTTGCCCTGATGGTACATGGCCGCAGACTCCGTGCGTGTCTTGATCATGGAACGCAGGGCCAAAAGGATATCATCCTCACTCACCTCCCCACTCTTGGCCCGGGCAGCGACATCAAGGTCCTTGATCTTTGCGGAAATGGCACGGATCTGCGCCACACGGTCAGACTGACCGGCCTTCATGGCTGCCTTGAGATCATCCATGATACGGGTACGGAGTGACATGATGGTTCTCTCTCTTAATGATGAGTTTATAAGTTCCATAAAGGAGCGTAAGAGGTACCAGCCCTGCACTATCCTGTCGATATTGCAGGAGTCCACAGGGAGCAGTCACAGATGCGGGAAAAAACTTCCCACCATTGCTTGTATTCCGGCACCCTCCCTCCATATGGGAAAAAACTTCCCATCACGCTCTGGCTGCCCTATGAAGGGACAGGCCCATCCGGGTTCAGAACAGACAGGGCACGAGGCAGAGCAGCAGACAGATGAACGTCGATTCACTCATCAAGAAAGCAGGCGGTGCGGCTGAAATCGCCCAGCTTACCGGTGTCAGCACCGAGGCCGTGCGCAAGTGGCGGCAGGCTGGTATGATACCCACAAAACACTGGCCTGCCCTGCTTCATGTGCCGGGGATCACCCTGGCCGACCTGAACGAGACGTCAGAGGAGACATCCGCCATGACCCACCCTACCGATGACATGCCCCCCAAAGGCGCAACGGCCGTCCTCGTGCTGGCGGATGGCTCCCATTTCTGGGGCCGTGGTTTCGGGGCCTTCAATGACGGTGCCGCAGGCGAGCTCTGCTTCTCCACCGGCATGACGGGCTATCAGGAAACACTGACAGACCCTTCCTTCGCCGGACAGATCATCACCTTCACCTTCCCCCATATCGGCAATGTCGGCACCAACGGGGATGATGACGAGGCCCCCACCATGGCGGCCCTCGGCCTCGTGGTGAAAGAAGATGTCACCGCCCCGGCCAGCTGGCGGTCCATCCAGCCACTGCAGGACTGGCTGAAAGCCCACGGGCGGGCCGGCATCAGCGGTGTGGATACACGGGGCATCACCCGCCTGCTGCGGGACAAGGGGCCGCAGAACGCCCTGCTTTTCTACCCGAAAGATGGCCGCTTCGACCTCGCCGCCCTGCGCCAGAAGGCCGCAGAATGGCCCGGTCTGGAAGGGATGGACCTCGTGAAGGAGGTTGCCCAGCCCGCCCGCAGCTGGACGAAAACCACATGGCACAACACCCGCCCCGAGCGGGCCGTGAAACGCCGTGTCGTGGCTCTGGATTACGGAGCAAAAGACAACATCCTCCGCAGTCTCGTTGCCGCTGGCTGTGAGGTGCATGTCCTCCCCGGCACCGCCACGGGTGAAGAGATCCTCGCCCTGAAGCCGGAAGGCGTCTTCCTCTCCAACGGTCCGGCCGACCCCGCCGCCACGGCCGTCTATGCTGTCCCGGCCATCCAGGCCGTCATGGAGGCGGACATTCCGGTCTTCGGCATCTGCCTCGGCCACCAGCTTCTGGCCCGGGCACTGGGCGGCACAACCTACAAGCTGGACCGTGGCCACCGTGGGGCCAACCAGCCGGTGAAGGACCTCACGACGGGCCGGGTGGAAATCACCAGCCAGAATCACGGCTTCGCCGTGGATGAGAAGTCCCTGCCCGATACCGTCAGGGTGACGCATGTCAGCCTGTTTGACGGCTCGAACGAAGGACTGGCCTCCACCGTGAAGGAAGCCTTCTCCGTCCAGTACCATCCGGAAGCCAGCCCCGGCCCGACCGACAGTTTCTACCTCTTCGAGCGGTTTGTCGCCGTGATGGACCGCCGCGCCGCAGCCCGCACAACCAGCAAGGCAGGAGCCTGACCCATGCCCAAACGCACAGATATCCGCTCCATCCTCATCATCGGTGCTGGCCCCATCGTCATCGGGCAGGCCTGCGAGTTCGACTATTCCGGCGCACAGGCCTGCAAGGCCCTGAAAGAGGAAGGCTACCGTGTCATCCTCCTGAACTCCAACCCGGCCACCATCATGACCGACCCCGGTCTGGCTGATGCCACCTACATCGAGCCCATCACGCCGGAATTTGTCGAGCGCATCATCCTCAAGGAGAAGCCCGACGCCGTCCTGCCGACCATGGGTGGCCAGACAGCCCTGAATGCCGCCATGGCGCTGGACAAGTCCGGCTTCCTCACCAGGCACGGCGTGGAGCTGATCGGCGCACGGGCTGACGTGATCGACCGTGCCGAGGACCGCCTGAAGTTCCGTGAGGCCATGGATGCCATCGGCGTGGAAAGCCCCCGCAGTGCCATCGCCCACACGCTGGACGAGGCCCGCACGGCCCTGGAGCATATCGGCCTGCCCGCCATCATCCGTCCGTCCTTCACCATGGGCGGCTCCGGCGGTGGTATCGCCTATAACCGGGAGGAATTCTCCCAGATCGTGGCCAGCGGGCTGGATGCCTCCCCCACCACCGAGGTGCTGATCGAAGAATCCGTCATCGGCTGGAAAGAGTACGAGATGGAAGTGGTCCGTGACGTGGCGGACAACTGCATCATCGTCTGCTCCATCGAGAACATCGACCCGATGGGCGTCCATACCGGGGATTCCATCACCGTGGCCCCGGCCATGACGCTGACGGACAAGGAATACCAGCGGATGCGTGATGTCTCCATCGCCTGCCTGCGGGCCATCGGCGTGGAGACGGGTGGTTCCAACGTGCAGTTCGGCGTGAATCCGAAGGATGGCCGCATGGTCGTCATCGAGATGAACCCCCGCGTGTCCCGCTCCTCCGCCCTGGCCTCCAAGGCTACCGGCTTCCCGATCGCCAAGATCGCCGCCAAGCTGGCCGTGGGCTACACTCTGGATGAGCTGACGAACGACATCACCGGCACCATCCCGGCCAGCTTCGAGCCGACAATCGACTATGTCGTCACGAAGATTCCCCGCTTCACCTTCGAGAAATTCCCCAGCACGCCGGCCCTGCTCTCCACCTCCATGAAATCCGTCGGTGAGGCGATGGCCGTGGGCCGCAGCTTCGCCGAATCCCTTCAGAAGGGCCTGCGCTCCATGGAGACGGGCCTGACAGGTCTGGACCCTGTGGAGGCCCCCGGCGATGGCTCCCCGGATGCCTACCGTGCCGCCCTCTCCGAGCCACGGCCGGAGCGCATCCTCATGGCCGCCCAGGCCTTCCGGGCCGGTCTCTCACTGGAGGACATTCAGGAAGCCTGCCATTTCGAGCCGTGGTTCCTCCGCCAGCTGGAAGGCATCATTGCGACGGAACGTGAGATCGAAGCGAACGGCCTGCCGGATGACGCCATCAGCCTGCGCCAGATCAAGGCCCAGGGCTTCTCCGACCAGCAGCTTGCCCGCCTGAGCGGCAAAAGCGTGAAGGACGTCGTCGCCCTGCGCACGAAGCTGGACGTGCTGCCCGTCTATCGCCGGATCGACACCTGTGCAGCCGAGTTCTCTTCTGACACGCCGTATCTGTATTCCACCTATGAAGGGGGCTTCGGCATCCCGGACTGTGAGAGCCGCCCGACGGACAAACAGAAAATCGTCATCCTCGGCGGTGGCCCCAACCGGATCGGTCAGGGCATCGAGTTCGACTACTGCTGCGTCCATGCCGCCTACGCCCTGCGTGAGGCCGGTTTCGAGACGATCATGGTCAACTGCAACCCGGAAACCGTCTCCACGGACTATGACACGTCCGACCGTCTCTATTTCGAGCCGCTGACGGCCGAGGACGTCATCAGCCTCGTGAAGAAGGAGATGACGAACGGCACCGTTCTGGGCTGCATCGTGCAGTATGGTGGGCAGACCCCGCTGAAGCTCTCCCGTGCGCTGGAGGAAGCGGGCATCACCCTGCTGGGCACCCCGGCCGATGCCATCGACCGTGCCGAGGACCGGGAACGCTTCCAGGCCATGCTGCGCAAGCTGGGCCTGCGCCAGCCCCGCAACGGCATCGCCCGCACCCCCGACGAGGCCCTGAAGATCGCCGAGGAAGTCGGCTATCCGGTCGTGGCCCGTCCCTCCTACGTGCTGGGTGGCCGTGCAATGGAGATCGTCTATGACAGGGCCGGTCTTTCCCATTACCTCAACACCGTCCTGCGTGCCGCCGGTGAGGATGTCTCCACCGGGCCGGTCCTGCTGGATCACTACCTGAATGAGGCCATCGAGGCCGACGTGGACTGCATTGCCGATGGTCATGATGTCTATGTCGCCGGGGTGATGGAGCATATCGAGGAAGCCGGAATCCACTCTGGCGACTCTGCCTGCTCCCTGCCGCCCTACACGCTCTCCCCGGCTCTGGTGACGGAGCTGAAGGCCCAGACCGAAGCCATGGCCCGTGAGCTGGGCATCCGTGGACTGATGAACGTGCAGTTCGCCATCAAGGATGACGAGGTGTTCGTTCTGGAGGTCAATCCCCGTGCCTCCCGCACGGTGCCTTTCGTGGCCAAGGCCACAGGTGTGCCGGTCGCCAAGATCGGGGCCCGGATCATGGCCGGAGCCAGACTGTCCGAGTTCCCGCTGGAAGGCCGGTCCGTCGCCCCGCATGTGGCCGTCAAGGAAGCGGTCTTCCCCTTCAACCGCTTCTCCGGCGTTGATACGATCCTCGGGCCGGAAATGCGCTCCACTGGTGAGGTAATGGGGCTGGATGCCAACTTCGAGATGGCCTTTGCCAAATCCCAGCTGGCCGCAGGCGTGAAACTCCCCCGGACAGGCACCGTCTTCCTCTCCGTCCGGGAGAGCGACAAGGCCCATGTGCAGCCACTGGCCCGCAAGCTGGTGGAGATGGGCTTCACCATTCTTGCCACCCGTGGCACGGCGGACCGGCTCAAGGAAGCCGGTATTCCGGTCACCCGTGTCAACAAGGTGCTGGAAGGTCGCCCACACTGTGTGGATGCCATCCACTCCAACGAGGTGCAAATGGTCATCAACACCGCCCAGGGTGGCCAGTCCGCCCGGGACAGCTTTGACATCCGCCGCTCCGCCCTGACAATGAACGTGCCCCATTACACGACCATCGCCGGCGCCCGGGCAGCAACCTATGCCATCTCTGTCCTGAAGCAGAAGGAGCCGGATGTGGCGCCGCTGCAATCCTATTTCCACGGCGCCTTCTAAGAGAAGGCTTGCAGCACGCATGGCGTGCTGGTTATCCTGTCCGCCACAGCGTATGCCGCCCCGCCCTTTTCCGCTCCATGTGGAAGGGGGCGGGGCGGTGTGCCATTCATCTCTTTGTACCAGTGCGAGGATTCCCTCCATGCAGAAAAGCCCCATGACCGCCCAAGGACTGAAACGCCTTGAGGATGAGCTGCGCCAGCTCAAATCAGAGGAACGCCCCGCCGTCATCCGGGCCATTGCAGAAGCCCGCTCCCACGGGGACCTCTCCGAGAATGCGGAATACCACGCCGCCCGGGAGCGTCAGTCCTTCATCGAGGGGCGGGTGCTGGAGCTGGAGAGCCTGATCTCCACGGCCGAGGTGATCGACCCCACGACCCTCTCCGGCAGCCGCATCCAGTTCGGTGCCACGGTCGAGCTGGTGGATGAGGAAACCGACAAGGAAAGCACCTACCAGATCGTCGGCGCTCACGAAGCTGACATCAAGCAGCACCGCATTTCCATCTCCTCCCCCCTTGCCAAAGCCCTCATCGGGAAGGAAGCTGGGGACAGCGTTTCCGTCCCGGCACCGGGCGGAGACCGTACCTATGAAGTTCTGAAAGTGATCTACAGATAATGCCGGACTCTGCTTCCAAGACCAGCCTGACCTTCAACGACGTCAAAGACGCCCAGAAGCGCATTGCCGCCACCATTGCCCGCACACCCACGATCAGCAATGTGGCCCTTTCCCGGCTGACGGAAGCAGAGATTATCATCAAGCTGGAAAATCTTCAGGCCATTGGCTCCTTCAAGGAGCGTGGAGCGGCCAACCGCATGGCCCTGCTCACGCCCGAGGAACGCAAACGGGGTGTCATCACCGTCTCGGCAGGCAACCATGCCCAGGGCGTGGGGCGGCAGGCCAGCCTTCTGGGCGTGGAAGCTACCATCGTCATGCCCCGTTTCACCCCCGCCACCAAGGTGGCCGCCACCCAGAGCTGGGGGGCCCGGGTCGTTCTGGCGGGCGAGAATTTCGACGAGGCCGTGAAAACGGCCGAAAAAATCCGTCAGGAAGAAGGCCAGACCCTCATCCACCCCTTCAATGATCCTGCCGTCATCGCCGGACAGGGCACCTGCGCTCTGGAAATGATCGAGGATGCGCCCGATCTGGATGCCATCGTGGTGCCGATCGGTGGAGGTGGCCTCATGGCCGGTTTCGTCACGGTACTGAAAGAACTCAGCCCGAAGACGAAGCTCTATGGCGTGCAGGTGGAGGGCTATTCCCCACTGGGAGCCTATCCTGAACCGCTCCGCTCCGTTCCCGGCGGGTCAACCATTGCCGAGGGCATCGCCGTCGTCCAGCCGGGCCATCACTGCTTGGATGTCATTGGCAGGAACCTTGATGGCGTGTTCGTCGTCAACGAACTCCAGGTCGAAAGTGCCATCACGACGCTGGCCGAGAAGGCCCGTCAGGTGGGCGAAGGGGCCGGAGCCACGCCACTGGCCGCCATTCTGGCCAATCATGACCTCTTCAGGGGCAAGAAGGTGGGCTTTCCCATCTCCGGCGGCAACATCAATGCCCGCATCCTTGCCCATGTCATCCTCCGCTCCCTGCTGAGAGAAGGACGCATCCTGCGGCTGATCTTCCAGATTCCCGACCGCCCCGGCCTGCTGGCCGCCATCTCCGAGAAGATTGGCAGCTATGGTGGCAACATCATCGAGGTCTCCCATCACCGCCTCTTCGCCGCCCCTTCCGTGCAGACGGCAGAGCTGGTGGTGATGATCGAAGCCCGTGACACGGAACATGCCTTGGAAATCGAGCGGGAACTCTCCCGCCATTACCACGTCGAACGGGACTGACCCCCGGAACGTCCTCTGAAGCAGAAGGGAGTGGTCCTGCCCGTGTGAAACGGGGCCACCCCCTTTTTCCGTTCAGGCTCCCTCTTCGTCCGGGACGAAATGAAGGGCCAGACCATTGGTGCAGTAACGCAGCCCCGTGGGCGGGGGGCCATCAGGGAAGACATGCCCCAGATGACCATGACAGCCTGCGCAATGTATCTCCACCCGCACCATGCCGAGACTGCGGTCCTCACGCTCGCCCACCGCCCCGGGCACAGCCCGGAAGAAAGACGGCCAGCCTGATCCGCTCTCATATTTCGCCGTCGAGCTGAACAGCCTCTTCCCGCAGGCGGCACAGTCGTAATGACCGGGCCGTTTCTCACCATTCAGCGGGCTGGAACCCGGCGGCTCGGTCCCATGACCATGCAGGACATGCTTCTGCGCTTCACTGAGCGGCCCACAGCCACAGACGGGTGCTTTTTCAGATGTCTGGTCTTTCATCTCCACTCCTCTCCGGGGCACCATCCCGCCCCTCCGGCTGGACAGACAGCCAATTCTCCGCCACAAAAGACACACGAAAACCGATCATCGCATCTGTCCCGCATGTCCCTGTCACTCATTCCTGCCTGACTGATCTCATGCTGTCAGATGTGTTTTTCAAGCCCCATACCATCCCACCCGGAAAGGGATTCCCAGGCAGGCTCATGCTCCCGAAACGCACCAGCACATCCCTCGCCCTCTGCTGGCTGCTGCCTTGCCTGTTGCTGACCTGCCTTGCCGACCAGCATCAGGCCCATGCCGCCCCAGACCAGGCCGGTACTCTGTGGGGATCAAACACGCCCATTCCCACCACGGAGGCTGGCATCCGCAAGGCACGGGCTGCACGGCGGAATCTTCAGCAGCTTCTGGCCCAGAAAGCCCAGCTGCTCCAGCAGAAGGAAGAAGAAACCCGCAAGGCTGAAGCCCAGGCGCATCTCAGTGCCCGTCAGCTGGCCCGCCTGCGCCAGAAGCAGGCCAGACTGGCCCGGCAGCACATGCTCGTGGAACGTCACCTCACAAAGGTTTCAGCTCAGCTGGACCAGCTCAGTACGGGCAATGACCAGCTGAAAGCCGAAGAAAACACCATTCTTCTGGATGAAGCCACACGTCTTCCTGCCCTCCAGCAGATGAACACCACGCCAGAACTCGCCCTTCTTATGCCACCAGACAATCCAGCCATCAGCCCTGCAGTTCCTTTTGCCCTTCTCGCCCTGCGCCACCAGCAGAACCGGGACGCCATGGCAGACAACATCCAGCGGCAGACCCATCTCCAGAGAGAGCAGATGCGGCTGACAGACCAGAGCCGTACCATCACAGCACAGGAAACCCGCCTCCAGACCAGCCAGAACGAGGCAGAAAGCCGGGCCGAGCAGGCGGCCATAAAATCGGAACAGGCCCAGCAGACCCTGCTGAAGCAGCAGGCTCTACTGACACAGGCCCGCCAGAGCACGGAGGCCCTAACAGCCATCATCACCGTCCTGGCCCGGCAGGAAGCTGAAACACGCCGCCGCCTGCGGGCCCAGAAGGCCCGGTTCCACAAGCTGCACCAGCGCCACAAGGAACAGGAAGTGGAGCAGCAGGACCGCAGCTTCAACCCCGGCAAAGGGCTGATGCGGGGCTCTGCACGGGCCCCTGTGCAGGGGCGCATCGTCACACGCTGGGCACAGCCTACCGAGGCTGGCCCCGCCACGGGGCTGACCTACCAGACGGCTCCTTCCGCCCCTGTGACCGCCCCCTGCACGGGCCGCCTGCTCTTCAGCGGGGCCTTCCGCTCCTTCGGCCCCATGGTGATTCTGGACTGCGGGCAGAAACAGCGACTTGTTCTGGCCGGTCTTGGCACGCTCCAGCTACAGAGCGGCCAGTCCGTCCAGCAAGGGGGCGTGATCGGCCAGATGCCCACCCGGGACCCTCTCCTCTTCGTACAGCTGCGGCAGGGAACAAAGCTCATGGATCCGGCCCATTTCTTCTGAGGCCATGCTGAGTCCTGCCGGGAGTTTCACCCGTGCCGAAAACACTGTAAGCTGCCTCCATCATGTCTCCGGGCCAGGGCCCTCTCATATTGATCGCAGCGAACCGCCTGTCTTCTAAATGTTAAGGAATAGACCGACCATGAACTTCCGCACTGGCCTTATGCTGGGTCTTGCCTGTTCAGCCATGGGTGTTGCCTCTGGTGCCTTTTTTGCCAGTCGCCCGTCACTCGTCCCCCCCGCCTGGGCGCAGGAGATCACACACAAGGACAGCAACACGCCGGCCAACAGCAGCGACAGCAACAATGCTGAAACCGTCCGTATGCTGACACTGCTGGGCACGGTGATGGACATTGCCCATTCGGAATATGTCTCTCCCCTTCCCAACAAGAAGCTCATCCGCAATGCCATTGACGGAATGATCAGCAATCTGGACCCTCACTCTTCCTTCATGGATGCCCAGCAGCTCAAGGACATGCAGGATGAGATGTCCGGCCAGTTTGGTGGGCTTGGGCTACAGGTGCAGGGCGATGCCGGGCATGTACGGGTCGTCTCCCCCATTGATGGCACACCGGCCGCCAAAGCGGGCATCCAGTCCGGCGATGTCATCACCATGGTGGACAACAAGAGCATCGCCAACCTCACGCTGGATCAGGCCGTCCGCAAGATGCGGGGCAAGCCGGGAACGCAGATCACCCTGACCATCCTGCGCCCAAAAACTGGCAAGCAGCAGAACCTGACCCTGATACGGGAGATCATCCATGTGCAGATCGTCCGTTCCGCCCTCTATGGGCAGACGGGCTATATCCGCCTGAGTGAATTTGATGATTCGCTGGAAAAGGAGATGCGCAAGGCTTACGGCAAGCTGGTCCAGTCCGTCGCCAAGACGCCCGGCAAGACACTGAACGGCCTCGTGCTGGACCTCCGCTCCGACCCCGGCGGGAAGCTGGACCAGGCCATCGCCGTGGCCCGTGACTTCATCAAGGATGGAGAGATCGTCTCCATCCGTGGCCGCCACCCCGAGGGCAACCAGCATTGGGATGGTGTCGGCAAGGACATCACCCACGGCCTGCCCATCATCGTCCTGACCAACGCCGGCTCGGCCTCTGCCAGCGAGATCGTGGCCGGTGCGCTGAAGGACCATCGCCGGGCCATCATCATGGGAGACCGGACCTTCGGCAAGGGGTCCGTCCAGACGATCATCCCCATTGCCGACCAGGGGGCCATCCGGCTGACAACCGCCCGTTATTACACGCCGTCGGGCCGGTCCATCCAGGGGCTGGGCATCACGCCAGATGTGCCTGTTCTGGCCAGCCGGGATGATGACAGCCTCTTTACATACCATGAGGCCGACCTCGCCCACACCATCACCAACACGGATGGCAAACTGCCCAAGGAGGCCCCACGGACGGACCTGCCCGCTTTCGCCAAGACCGTGGAACGTCTGCCCCCTGCCAAATGGCCTGCCTTCGACCCCACGAAGCCGGAAACGGACTTCCAGCTCCAACAGGCCCTGCATTTCATCAATGCCCAGACTGGCGGGGCTGATGCAGCCCATGAGGCCGCCCTGCTCGCCCATCCACAACTGCCGCCACAGTCCCACGACACGGCCCCTGATGAGGCCAAGGACGACAGTGCAGCAAAGACGAAGAAATAAGCCCATGTCCCTGCGTGAAACACTGGCCTACCGCCCCAATGTCGGCATCGTCCTCTTCAATGGGAAAGGCGAAATCTTCATGGCCCGCCGTGCGGACCTGCCGGGGGACATCTGGCAGTTTCCGCAGGGCGGCATTGATGAGGGCGAAGAGCCGGAACAGGCCGTCTGGCGGGAAATGAAAGAAGAGATTGGCACAAACAACGCCACCATGATCGGTAAGCGGGATGGCTGGTTTCTCTACGACCTGCCGGACCACCTTATCGGCAAGGCCCTGCACGGGAAGTATCGGGGGCAGAAACAGCAGTGGTTCCTCTTCCGCTTCACCGGCCAGGACAGCGACATCAGGTTGGACACGTTTGAGGAAATCGAGTTCACCACATGGCGTTGGGTGCCGCCGGAGGATGTCCTGAGCGGCAGGTACAATCTGGGCTTCAAGAAGGACGTCTACGAACGGCTCCTGCCCGACATTCTTGCCATCTACCGGGCGGCGTCCAGAGCCTGAGCCTTCACCAGCCGGGCGTAAAGTCCGGCCCTGGCCATGAGCTGGGCATGGGTGCCCGTCTCGACAATCTGGCCCTGATCCAGAACCACGATGTGATCGGCACTCTGTACGGTGGAAAGCCGATGCGCCACGATGAGCGTCGTCCGTCCCTGCCGGAGCTGGGCCAGAGCCTCCTGCACACGGGCCTCGTTTTCTGAATCCAGCGCACTCGTGGCCTCATCCAGCAGCAGCAGGCGGGGGTTACGCAGCAGGGCACGGGCCAGCATGATGCGCTGCCTCTGTCCACCCGAGAGCCTCTGCCCACCGGGACCGATGATGGTTTCCAGCCCTTCCGGCAGATCATGCACGAAATCCAGTGCCGCCATCCGGCAGAGTGCCTCCACCTCCTCCCGTGTCGCAGAAGGACGGCCAAGATGGATGTTCTCCCGCACGCTCATGTCGAACAGGGCCGTTTCCTGACTGACATAGGCCAGATGATCCCGCAGGCTGGCCAGCGTGAGGGACCGTATGTCCACCCCCTCCAGCGTGATCGTCCCTTCCGTCACGTCAAAAAGACGGGGGATCAGGGCCAGCATGGTAGATTTCCCTGCCCCGCTCGGCCCGACCAGAGCCACGCTCTGCCCCGGCCTCACATCCAGAGATATATTTTTCAGGGCATGATGCCCATCCTGAAAACGATAGGATACATCCCTGAACACAAGGTGCCCCGGCCCTTCCGGCAGGGGCCGGGCCTCCGGCTGTTCCTGCACGCTGGCCGGTTCATCAATCACGGCAAAAATGCGTCCCAGCCCGGCCAGTCCTTCCTGCATGGAGGTGTTGAGCGACCCCAGGGCACGCAGAGGACGTGAGGCCGCAAACAGGGCGGCAATGAAGGCCGTGAAGTCCCCCAGCGTGGCCCCGCCCGTGGCGGCACGCCAGCCCGCAAACCCCAGCACGAAAGCGATCGCCACACCACCGATGACCTCCAGCATCGGGTCCAGACGGGCACGGTTGCTGGCAATACGGAAGAACATGTCATGCAGCCTGTCGAGAGCCGAACCGATGCGGTGATGCTCATGCTCCTCCATCCGGTAGATGCGTATCTGCCGGGACAGGAAGAAGCTTTCCGTCAGCAGGGCCGAGGCTTCCCCGACCTGCTCCTGCATCCCGCCGGAGGCCCGGCGCACCCGCCGCCCGAGCTTCTGCACGGGAATGATGGCCAGGGGATACAGCACGACCGCAATCAGGCTCAGTTCCCAGTCCGTCCAGATCATGGAGGCGACAAGCCCGATGATGGTGATGACGTCCCCCAGCGCATTGACCGAACGTGTCAGGGCTTCCCTCATGGCGAGGGCATCCGTGGTGAAGCGTGCCGCCCAGCGGGCGGGAGCCTCTCTTTCAATCCGGGCCACATCCGCCTTCAGGGCATGGGTGAACATGCGTTCCTGAAGACGCCGCACGACCTGAAGGACCAGTGCCTGCACGCAGACATTCTGCCCATACTGGGCCAGAGCCTTGGCCCCCGTCACGACCACAACCAGCAGGGGAATCTGATACAGGATGCGGGGATCATGTGCCGTGAACATGTCGATCGCCCGCTTGATGACAAGCGGATAGGCCGCCGTCAGCAGGGCCATGACGACCGTCAGCACGAACACGGCCAGCAGCATGAGCCGGTGCCGGGCAATGTCCTCCCGCCAGAGCCTCCGCATCAGGGGGAAGGTTGCCTCATACGCTGCCCTGTCCGCAGGGTGCCTGCCTGTCTGCTTTGTCATGCAGACCTTCTAGCAGCCCCCTCAGGAAGGGGAAAGCTGGTGGCTCACCCAGTCCCGACATGCCCCGGCATCGGGACGGCAACCCTGTGTGAGCCACCAGTGCTGCGTCTGTTTCAGCCACCGCCCCATTTCCGGCCCCGGTTTCACACCCAGAGCAATCAGGTCCCGCCCCGCCAGATGGAAAACGGGCTGCTCCACGGTTTCCAGCCGGTGCCGCAACTCATTCCAGCTCCCATCAGGCCGTCCCAGCTCCTGCGCCTGCACCAGCCAGCTTCGCAGCAGCAGGATGGACCTGTCCTGCTGGAAAAGAACCCGCCGGATACCGTCATCATCCAGCGTGACCGCCAGTTCCGGCCCGAATCTGGCAAAAGCGGCCAGCATGTCCCGGCTCTCATTGGAGAGTTTCAGATGGGCACCGACATCCGCCATGCCCTGCCCGTCCCCTCCGCCGGGTGGATACAGAACGGCAAGACGATGCAGCGGCTCGGCAGGATCACCACAGGCCAGAAGACGCCCCAGACCAGACAGGGGCGCATGATGCGGCAGCAGCACGGCAAGGGTGCCCGTTTCCTCCATCAGTTCCAGCGTTCGCAGAAGCTGCGGGCCTGACAGGATTTTCAGCAGCTCCATCGCCACACGCTCGACTGAAAGACGGGTCATCGTCTCCCGCAGGCGGATGATGGCCTGACAGGCCTCGCCATCCGGTTCGCCACGGCCATAACGGGCAAAAAAGCGGAAAAACCGCAGGCACCGCAGGGCATCCTCCTCGATGCGCCGTGCCGCCTGCCCGACAAACCGTACCTTCCCGGCCCGGAGATCATCCAGTCCGCCGAAATAATCATGCAGCTGCCCATCCTGATCCAGCGACATGGCGTTGATCGTGAAGTCCCGCCGCTGCGCATCTTCCTCCCAGTCATCCGTCCAGGCGACGACAGCATGGCGGCCATCGGTACTGACATCACGCCGCAGGGTGGTGATTTCATAAGGGTGATGGTCAATCACCGCCGTGATGGTTCCATGCTCAAGGCCGGTCGGTATCACCCTGGCACCGACCTCTTCCAGCCGCCGCTGGGCTTCTTCCGGTGGAACCGGGCTGGCCAGGTCAAGATCATGCACGTCGCGACTACAGAGCAGGTCCCGCACGCAGCCTCCCACCAGCCGGGCCTCCGGCAGGGCCTGCCAGATACGGGCCAGCCCGGCGTGACCGGGCACATCGGACAGGGCTGCCAGAAGGGCGGCCGGAGATGGTGTCCTGATGGTCACACGCACAGCTCCTCAAGGTCGTCCACGGTCTCATCCGGCAGGCGGGACAGCGGGAAGAACATCCCGTGGCTCCAGACTCCCATGCAGGGTTCACCCCCCACGCAGCCCGGAACGGCCAGAGCCGCCAGCTCGAAAAGGACCGCCCGGCTGATGCGGGCCAGAATGGGCTTCCCTCCTGCTCCGGTCCTCATGTGGATGTAGGGCACGGTCGCTCCATCAGCCGGGCGGTCCCAGTCACACAGAAGGGGATGCTCCGCATCCACACAGAAGACCTCATCCAGATTGGTCCGCAGGCACAATGTCTGCGTCTTTTCCGAACAGCCTCTGAAATCCAGCTCCACCGCCAGAAAGGGAACGTCATCCACCTGTATGACGCCAGCCTCGGTCGGCGTCCGCAGCCAGTAACGTCCCTGGCGGTCCCGGTCGAGGCAGGAGGCGAACAGGCAGAGCATGGCCTTGCGCCGGATGGGCGTCCCCCGGTACAGCCATGTCCCGTCCCGCCGGATATGGAAAGGCAGGTGCAGGACCATCTCGTCCTCGGACATCACGGCCTCATCCGGCCCCTCCAGCGGGGGCACCGGTCTCTCATAAGGCTTGATGCTCATGATCTCCTCCCTTTCCGTCCTTCCATCACGATGGACCTGCATGATGGTGTGCCACTTTCCTGCGACCCTCTCTTTTTAAAAGGGCCTCTTACATGGTAGCTTACCGCCTGCCCCAGAGTTGGGAATGATCCCGGCCTGTTAAAACCCCCCTACCCTCTGTTTCCGAATCTGTAATGACCCAGCATCCTTCTGCCTCCGGCCCGACATCCTCCCCCCAGGACAGGGCGTTCCACCATGATGACACGGTCCGTGCCTTTGATGGGCTGGCCCCCAGGCTGAAAACGCTCGTACAGGAAATTGGCCGAATCGTCCTCGGGCAGGAAACGGTCATCGAACATGTCCTCACAACCCTGCTGGGGGGGGGGCATGCGCTGCTGCTCGGGGCGCCGGGGCTGGGGAAGACGCTGCTGGTCAATACCTGCGCCCATGTTCTGGGGTTGGAAGACAGCCGCATCCAGTTCACGCCAGACCTCATGCCCTCCGACATCACCGGGGCAGAAATCCTGGAGCAGGATGAGCAGGGCAGGCGCCATTTCCGCTTCCTGCCCGGCCCCCTCTTCGGGCAGCTGGTGCTGGCGGACGAGATCAACCGCGCCAGCCCCCGCACCCAGTCCGCCCTGCTTCAGGCCATGGCGGAGGGGCACGTCACGCAGGGTGGCAAAACATGGCCCCTGCCCAAGCCATTTCATGTTCTGGCCACCCAGAACCCCATCGAGCAGGAAGGAACCTACCCCCTGCCAGAAGCCCAGCTTGACCGTTTCATGATGCGTATTCCGCTGGATTTTCCGGCACGGGAGGCCGAGCGCCGGATGCTGCTCCAGACCACAGGGGCCACGAAACGGAAGGCTGAACGCATCTTTTCCACCGCAGAGCTTCTGGCCACCCAGAAACTCGTCCGCACGCTGCCGGTCGGGGAAACGGTCGTGGAAGCCATCCTGACCATTGTCCGGGGCCTGCGGCCACAGGATGAAACAGCCAGTGCCGAGGTCCGTCAGTCACTGGATTACGGCCCCGGCCCCCGTGCTGCCCAGGCCCTGATGATTGCCAGCCGGGCACGGGCCATGCTGCATGGCCGTCTCTCCCCCTCGATGGAAGATGTCCGTGTGCTGGCCGAGCCTGTTCTGGCTCACCGCCTGGGCATCAGCTTCGCCGCCCAGACGCAGGGTGTGGATGCCCGGCAGCTCATTGCCGCCCAGCTGAAGCGCCTCGGCTAGGCCGGGCTCCCAGGGCGGTTCCCAGAGTACGGACATGGCCAGCTCACCCTCCTTCTTCCAGCGGTTTTTTGGCACTCGCAAAGGGCGTGATGCCGCCCCGCAGCCTGTCTCCCTGCCGGAGCTGGTTCTCTCAGCCCGAGGGCTGGCAAAGCAGCTGCGCAATGGCCCTCACGGCAACCGCAGAGCCGGGGACGGACATGAATTCTGGCAGTTCCGTCCCCATCAGCCAACAGAACCAGCCTCCCTGATCGACTGGAAACAGTCTGCCCGCTCGCCGGAACCAAACCTGCTCTGGGTTCGGGAGCGGGAGCAGCATGCCCCCCGGCCACTTTTCATCTGGGTTGACCCCTCTGCCTCCATGCGCTGGCGATCTGCCAACAGCCTGCCCAGCAAACATGACACCGCTCTGGCTGATGCCCTGGCCCTTGGCCAGGCAGCCCTGCTGGGCGGTGAGGATGTGGGCATTCCTGGCTTCCGGTCCCGTTTTTCCGGTCATCAGGCCTTGCCCCGTCTCGCCCATGCTCTCATGCAGCTTCCTCCCCGTGACGATACTGGCAGGGATGCGGTCCTGCCCAGCCTGACAGCTGTTCCCCCTCATGCAGCTCTGCTGCTCGTCAGTGACTTCCTTTGGAAAGAGGCCACCATGCAGCATTGCCTGGCGCCGCTGGCCACCCATCCCGGCCGCATCGCCCTGCTGGCCGTGCTGGACCCACAGGAGCATCGCCTGCCCTTCAGCGGGTCTGTCCAGTTTACCAGCTGCGAGGCTGAACCGGACCTGACACTCCCGGCCACGGAGAACCTGCATGAGGCCTATCAGGCCCGATTGACCGAACATTTCAGCCAGCTTGAAAAGATCGGAAAGGGACAGGCGCCCTTCTTCCGCCTCCATGTCACCGACCATCCTGCCCTGCCTGTCTTGGCGGACTGCCACACCTTCCTGCGGGGGCGGGCATGATCCTTCTCTCCCCTTACCTGCTGCTGTTCCTGCTCCTCCTGCCTGCCCTGTGGTGGCTGGTCCGGGCCATTCCTCCCCACCCCCGGCAACAGCGTTTCCCCTCTCTCATCCTGCTCCGCAGGCTCTCGCCTGTCCGACAGGATGCCGCACGCACGCCGCTCTGGCTCCTGCTCCTGCGCATGGTTGCCCTAGCTCTGCTTGTTCTGGCCTTTGCCCGGCCACTCCATCTCCCCGGACAGGACCAGCAGACCCCGCAGAAACTGGTTCTCATTCTGGATGATGACTGGGCAGCCACCCCACACTGGGATGACCGCAGGAAAAATGCCCTCGCTCTGGGAGAAGCCACACTCCGCTCCGGCGGGCGGGTGACCCTGCTGCTGAACACGCCAGAGGCGGACGGCCACATGCCTCGCCCCTTCCAGCCCGGTGACCGCACTGCCCTGCAACAGTTTCTTGCCGGTCTGTCTCCCCACACATGGCCTGGGGACCGGCAGACCCTCGCCCGCCAGCTTCAGGCGCTCGCCCCGGACCTGCATGGAGCAACGGTCATCGCACTTTCCAATGGCCTGGCACAGCCGGGGGATGAGGCCCTGCGTGCCGCCCTTCAGCCTGCCCACCGGACCGAAGATGTACGCTGGCCCCGCTGCGACCTCATCCGTCTTTCCATCCGGCAGGAAAGCCAGCTGACGGCACAGGCGGAAACACTCCCCGACTGCCCGGAGCAGACACGCCGCCTGCTGGGCATGACGCTGGAAAAAGACGGACATTTCGCCGTCCTGGCCGATACGCCACTTCCCACCGGAACCTGGCGTACCCTGCCTGACCCGGACCATTTCGATGCCTTCAGCCTGCCATCCGTTTCCGGTCCGGCAGGCATGGTGCTTCTACCCGGCAGGATGGACCAGCACCGGGTTGGCCTTCTGCACATCAATGGTGATGATACACCGCTGACAGGTAGCGGCTTCTACCTGACCCGTGCCCTGCAGGCTGTCATCCCCTATCAGGAGGGCACTGTGGACAGTCTCCTGCCCCGCCACCCGGACATCATCATCGCCACGGATGGCACACTCTCCGATGCGGGGCTGAGCGACATACTCGGCTGGGTCCGCAAAGGGGGCATCCTGATCCGCTTCGCAGGGCCGGAACTGGCCCGCCAGAGCCAGCAGACCATGAAAGACGATGACGCTGCTCTTCTGCCCGTGCCCCTCCTCTCCGGCATGAGGCAACTGGGGGGCCCCATGTCGTGGGGCAGCCCGCAGAAACTGGCTCCCTTCCCGGCAGACACCCCTTTCGCCGGGCTGACCATCCCCGAAGACGCCACCGTATCCCGTCAACTTCTGGCCCAGCCCACGGATGACCTGTCCCGGCATGTCTGGGCCACGCTGACCGATGGCACCCCCCTCGTAACTGCCCGGCAGGAAGGCGGCGGCCTGATCGTCTTCTTCCACATCACCCCGACGGCAGACTGGTCCAGCCTGCCACTCTCCGGCCTTTTCCCCCAGATGATGGAACGTCTCATCACCCGTACTCCCATCATGCAGACAAAGACAGGCACCAATCACACCACTTCGGACGCCCTGGCGCCATGGCGGGTCCTGACTCTCGACAAGACCCTCGTACCGCCATCCCCCGCCATCCGCCCGCTGCCCAGCACGACAGAACAGCCTGTCGATGCCCTCCATCAGGCCGGATTCTACGGAGGGGCTGCCCAGCATCACCCACTCAATCTGGCAGACCATCAGCCCCCTATGGCAGATGAAGCCGCTCTCGGTCCGATCAGGGCAGCAGGGCAGGCCACGCCAGAACAGCCCCTCTGGCCACCCCTCATGCTGCTAGCCCTCGGGCTGATCCTGCTGGACCTCTACCTCTCCCTCGGTCGGGCCGGACTGTTCCGCATGGCCCGCAACGCCACTCTTTCCCTGGGAGCCGGGCTGCTCATCGTGACGCAGTTGCAGGCCGCTACGACGGGGCAACCAGCCTCGGCCCCGCAGGCTCCTGTTCCTCCTGCGGCTCTGGCTATCCGTCTGGCCCATATCCAGACCGGTAACGCAGACACGGATGAGGCAGTCCAACAGGGGCTTGAAGGGCTGACGCACTTCCTCAACCAGCGCAGCACCACACATCTGGACAGTCCCGTAGGGGTCGTGCCGGGACAGGATGATCTGGCCTTCTATCCTCTCCTCTACTGGCCTGTCATACCCGGCACCCATCTGTATCCAGCCGGGAAAACAGCGCTTGCCCATTACCTGCAGCACAATGGCATGATCCTGATTGATGAGATGGGCGCAGGCAGCGCCATGGACGGTACGGATGGCCACGCTACCCGCACCGCCCTCAGACAGGCCATGGAGGGACTGCCCACCCCACCGCTTGCCAGACTGACCGACCAGCACACCCTCTCCCATACCTTCTATCTGCTGCACGATTTTCCCGGTCGCATTGCTGGACAGCCCGTCTATGTCGCCCGGCAGGGGAACAATGATGACAGCGAAACCGTAAGCCCTGTCATCATCGGCAATGCAGACTGGGCCCATGCCTGGGCCATTGACCAGAATGGAGAGCACCCTTTCGCCGTCATTCCTGATGGCGAAAATCAGCGGACACTGGCCTACCGCTTTGGTTTCAACACCATCATCTATGCCCTTACCGGCAACTACAAGAACGACCAGCGCCATTATCCAGAGATGCTGAAACGTCTCAGGAACGGGGATGATGACAGCCCTGATGACGCTGATGAAAGTGAGGCTCCATGACGGACGCCCTGTCTTCCATCATCTGGGCACCATTCCTGCCCCCTTGGCTGCTTGCAGCACTGGCGGGCCTATGCCTGCTCCCTGGTCTCTATGGTGCCCTGCGCGGAAGGCGGGATGTCCTCTGGCGGGTGGGTGCCATCCTGCTGGGGCTGCTCTGGCTGGCCAACCCCCGGCAGATACACCCCCACATGCAGACCCAGCCACAGGATGCCCTCCTCGTGGTGGATGTTTCCCCTTCCATGGACATCGGGCAACGGAAAGCCCTCGTCCAGCAGGCTCGTGCCCAACTGCTGCACCAGGGCCGGGCACTGCATGACCTGACAATCCATGAGCTGGAAGTTTCTGGCGGGCATGGCCAGGGCACACGCCTTTTCGACGCCATGGACCATGCCGCCCTCTCCCTGAACAATCCGGCAGGCACCTTCCTGCTCACGGACGGAATGGATCACGACATTCCCGACCAGCTTCCCCCGTCCCTCAAGGACATGACAGGCCGCATCATTCCCCTGCATCTCCTGCTTTCCGCCAGAGGGGAGGAAACGGACCGGCGGCTGCGGGTTCTCAGTGCCCCCCCTTATGTCATCATCGGCCAGACGGCCCATATCCGTGTTCAGGTCGATGATCTGGGAACGCCTGGCGGGCAGCCTGTCGATATTCTGGACCATGGCCCTGACGGCCAGACGAACATCCTCGCCCATACGAAGAGCGGCCAGCCCGTGGAGCTGGATGTCCCCGTCACCCATGCCGGGCTTACCCTGAAGGAGCTCACGGCCTCCCCCCTGCCGGGTGAAGCTTCCCTGCGGAACAACAGTACCATCATCCAGCTTCAGGGCGTGCGGGACAGGTTGCGTGTCCTGCTTGTTTCCGGTGTACCCAATCAGGGGGCCCGTGTCTGGCGCACCCTGCTGAAGGCCGATCCATCTGTTGATCTGGTCCACTTCACCATTCTGCGATCCCCCGATACGGAAGATGATACCCCCCTCTCCGACCTCGCCCTGATCCCTTTCCCCACGCATGAACTTTTTGCCCAAAAGATCAACAGCTTCGACCTCATCATTCTGGATGGCTTCCGCAACCAGAACATTCTGCCGGAGAGTTATCTGGAAAATATTGCCCGCTATGTCCGCAAGGGCGGTGGGCTGCTTGTGGTTGGTGGCCCGGAAATGACACAGCCGGGCACGTTGCAGGATACACCTGTCGGCGCCATCCTCCCTGCCCATGTCCCCTCTGAACAGGGTATCATGACACAGCCCTTCTCCCCCAGACGGACCGCCCTCGGGCTGTCCCATCCCGTCACGCAGGCCCTGCCGGAACAGGGCCCCTGGGGCAAAGAATGGGGCCCATGGTACAGGGCCCTCCGTACGGACCAGACGCAAGGCCGTACCCTTCTGGCCACACCTTCAGGGGCACCGCTGCTGGTGCTGGACCAGAAGGGACAGGGGCGTGTGGCCATGCTTCTCTCAGACCAGATCTGGCTCTGGTCCCGTGGGGAAAAAGGTGGAGGACCACAGGCCGAACTGCTGCGCCGCCTCTCACACTGGCTGATGAAGGAGCCGGAACTGGAAGAAAACCAGCTGGACGCCCATATCGAGCAGGGGCAGCTGCATGTCAGCCGCACCAGTCTGGCTCCTCTGGCCAATGTTCAGGCTGACATCATCGACCCGGATGGCCATCATGCTGTCCTTCCCCTCTCCCCCGTGCCGGGGCGTGACGGTATCTGGACAGGCAGCCTGCCCCTGCCATCACGGCCTGAGCAGAATGGCCGGATATGGACCGTCCAGCAGGGCGGGCTGAGCACGACCGTGGCCCTGCCTGAAACCAACCCGCTGGAAGACCAGGACCTGCGCAGTACCGCCACCAGGATGGCCTCCCTCGTGAGCCGCTCCGGTGGTGGCCTGTTCTGGCTCGGAACAGGGACCATCCCGGAGATCAGACAGGTCGCCGAAGGCCATCCCCTGCATGGAACAGGCTGGGCAGGGCTGCCCCTGCATCAGTCGGCCCTTGCAGCGGGCGGATCCAGCACGGCTTTTCTGCCAGGATGGCTGGCCCTCATCCTCATTCTTGCCATGATGGGCCTTGGCTGGTGGCGTGAAGGACGGTAAAACGACAGCAGTCCATGCTGTGGTGCCGTCACCCTGTGAAATTGACAGGCCCTGCCACTACCTGACATGATGCCTGCGGCCTGTCCCCCGTAGCTGGTAGAAAAGAAAGCACTGTTCCCGATCATGCGTCCATTGAGTTCATTCCTGCCCCGTCTCGCTTTCGCCATCGGTCTTTCGGCTGCCTCCATTGTGGTTCTGCCACACCGGGCCCATGCCCAGTCCGCCGATGAAGCCGAGGCCGAGCAGGAAGCCATGGACGCCCAGAAACAGGCCGAGGCCCGCAAGGATGCACGACGTGCGGCGCCACCTTCGGCCCTGCCCGGCGCAGAGACAGACAGCGGCGACAACAGCCATGCCCGGATGGACATCAACCCGACAGCCGCCCTGTTTGATGCCATCAACCGTGGGTCACTCATCGGCGCCAAAGAGGCCCTCAGCCGTGGTGCTGACATCAATGCCCGCAACGTGCTGGAGCAGACGCCTCTGGACCTTGCCATAGACCTTGGCCGCAATGACATCATGTTCCAGCTGCTTTCCCTGCGGACCTACAATCCCGATGGCAAGCTCATCACCAGCGCCACGCATGATGAGAGCAGCAGCCATATTACCGTCAATGGCCAGGCCAGCCTTGCCGCACGTGCTCCTGCGCCTGTTGTGGAAAATCCGGGCCAGCCCGTCCCCTCGGTCGGCTTTCTGGGCTTCGGGGGGCCGGCAGCCCCTCCGGCACGGACTGGAACAGCCCATGCCCCACAGCGCAGGCCCCACGCTATCGTGCATCGCACATCCCATCCGCAGAAAGCTCCAGCCCCTCGGACTGCGCCCTGAGCCTCTTCCTTTGTTTTCACAAAGCATGACTGATCATGAAAAAAGCCCTTCCCGTGGTCTGACGGAAAGGGCTTTTTTCATGGCAGCTGCCGGATGGTCACGATGAAGCCATTAGCGGCAGAGCGCTATAATAGATGATGGAAATGCCCGCCAGACAGATGAGAAAAATCAGCAGGTCCCAACAGAAACAGACAAAAGCGGACTTCTTCTGCGGGCGCATGATGATGAAATGAAACAGAATGGCAAAAACCAAAGCTATGACGGCAATGACCAGCCCGGTATGTGTCTCCAGAAAATCCATGCGTCGTCCCTTCCCTTCACATCTCTGAAAAGCCGTTTTTCAGGCAGTTCGGCGCAGCAGATGTGTCTCCTGCCGCAATGTATCAATGGACAGGAACTGCCCGTCCCGTTCAAAATACCAGAATGTCCAGCCATTGCAGGAGGCCGCATTGGTCAGCAGGGCCCCCAGCTTGTGAATGGATCCCCGATGCTGGCCGGATACCAGCGTTCCATCCGGTGAGACACGAGCCTTCAGCCGCTTCTGGCGATCATATACCACCGTACCGGCGGGCAGGCTGCCATTCTCCACGAAAGACCCGAACGGAATGCGGGGCATCTCCCGTTTGGCCGGAGTGATCTCCAGCTGGTCTGCTGGCAGAACTTCCACCCGCTCCAGCCGGGCTTCTGCTGCCTTGATGTAATCCGGATGCCTCTCAATGGCGAGATAACGGCGCCCCAGCTTTTTGGCCACGGCTGGGGTAGTCCCTGTCCCGCAGAACGGGTCCAGCACCACATCATCTTCTACCGTTGCGGCCAGCAGGGTCCGGTGCAACAGACTTTCCGGCTTCTGGGTCGGGTGCAGCTTCAGCCCGTGATCATTCTTCAGCCGTTCATTCCCCGTGCAGAGAGGCAGGTACCAGTCCGACCGCATCTGGAGGTCCTCATTGAGTGCCTTCATCGCCTGATAGTTGAAACGGTATTTGCTCTCCGGCCCCCGGGCAGCCCAGATCAGCGTTTCATGGGCATTGGTAAAGCGACGCCCCCGGAAGTTGGGCATGGGGTTCGACTTGCGCCAGATGATGTCATTAAGAATCCAGAACCCCAGGTCCTGCATGATCGCACCAAGACGGAAAATATTGTGATAGGAGCCGATCACCCAGATGGTTCCGTCCTTGTGCAGCAGACGGCGTGCCTCACCCAGCCAGGCACGGGTAAATTCATCATAAGCCTCATAGCCCGTGAATTTGTCCCAGTCATCATCCACGCCATCCACCACGCTCTCATCCGGGCGACGAAGCTCTCCCCGCAACTGAAGGTTGTAGGGAGGGTCAGCAAACACGCAGTTCACGCTGGCATCCGGAAGTGTCTTCATCACCTCCACACATTCCCCGCGTAAAATCCTGTTCAGGGGCATATCCGCTTTCATGCTGCGTGAACCTTTGCTGCGATCATCTGTCTCACAGGGGCAAAACTGCGCCTGTGATGGAGGGTTATCCCCTCTTCTTTCAGTCCCGTCAGATGATGTACCGTGCCATAACCAGCATTCCGGTCCCAACCATAATTACCATGGCGCATGGCGAGACGGGTCATCAGCCTGTCCCGCACGACCTTCGCCAGGATGGAAGCTGCCGCAATGGACAAACTCCGGCTGTCACCCTTGACGACCGTCTCCACACGGCAAGGCAGGGATGGTGCCCTGTTGCCATCAATCAGGGCAACGGCGGGCCATTCTCCCAACGCCTCGGCGAGGCGGACCATGGCCCGCCGCATGGCCAGATGGCAGGCCTGACCAATATTCAGCCGATCAATCTCCGGGACGGATGCCGCACCAAGAGCCGCACAGACCGTATCATCCTCCAGCAGAGCGGCATAAGCCTTCTCCCGGCGGCGGGCCGTCAGCTTCTTTGAGTCATCCAGCAGTCCGGACAGCAGAGGAGATGGTGGCGCACGGAACACAACCGCAGCCGCCACGACCGGCCCAGCCAGAGGGCCACGGCCGACCTCGTCCACACCGGCTACAAGCCCGTCATACTGTTCTTCCAGGCTGTAATCCGGCATCGGGTCCTTCTTCCACTCGCCTCACACGGCACATCATCAACGTGAGGCCGATTCTGAATCACTCCGAGTCGAAAGGAAAGACTTTTTTTGAAATAAAATGAGTCAATAGGAAAAATTATGCCCCGCTGGCCGGACAGACAGAAGCCGTCTGGCCATCAGAGCTCCACATGCCCGTTCTGGTCCGGACTTCCATCAGAAGATGCCCCGAACCCTCCATCACCATGAGACGCCTGACCATCCTGCCGGGGAAGCTCACGAGGGGACGAAGCAACCGGTTTTTCTGCCTGTTTCAGCTTCAGGAGCGGTTCAAAACCCGGTGGAGGATTGGAGAGAAGAATTCCGGCTTCCAGGAAGCCCAGGAAAAGGCAGGCAGCAAACAGCCCCACCCCACGGCGCAGCACTTTCATGCGGCACCAGAAATAACCCGGCAAGAACAGCCACCACCAGAAAGAAGGAGGTTTCACCCCAGCCCGGGCCAAGGTCTGGCGGTCCTTTATCAGCGTCAGAAACAGGATGACGTAAATACAGACACCCGTTACCGGCCGGTCCGGCGTGACCGCCCAATGTGTCCGCTGCCCGACAACGAGAAGAAGCAGGTCAACCAGCCCGGGAACCAGCATCAACCAGGCCCAGACGGACGACACCGCTCCCGCCACTCCTTCGTCCCGTGTGGATGACCGCCCACCCACGGCGACAAACAGCCGCACACCGGCGGAAGGCGACACAAGCCCAGCCTTGCTGGCCGGACGCCACTCATTCCCGAAACCCGGATGCCAGACGAGGGTTTGCGGCCGAATATGACGATGAATGATCAGCCGCACCATCTCGCTCTGCGATACTGGCCCAACCTCCCGACCATCCCGTTCGTAATACCAGTGCATGAACCCTCTCCGGCCTCCTGTTCCCTGTTTCAGCCACGCTTCCTGAAGAAGAGGCGTCCGATCACCAGCCCAACAAGGGAAACGATCCCCAGGGCAACGAAAGGACGCTCCTGAATGAAAGCGGCTACAGCCTCCAGGCGGCTTTCATTGGCATCGTAGAGATCCGCAAATTCATGTTTGGCACGACCACCCAGCTGGTCAATCTTCCCACCGGCCTGCATGGCAGCATCACCAGAGATCGCACCGACCGTGTCCTTCAGCCGACCTTTAGCTTCCTGCACGAAACCCTCGGCCTTCATCGACGTTGTATCAACCATTCCATCGCTCCCAATCAGCGCCATGCATTTCCATGCACCGTTTCACCTGTGGGCCCCAGTGCACTGCATGACGGGGCCACCCCGCAGATATGTAACCCTCATGGATTTTCTTCAAGAGGGGGACAGCCGTCCTCCTCCCTCAGGAGGAAGGTATTTTTGTGACTGCCGAATGTTTAGGTGCAATTCTGGCCAAGCATCTTTAATATGCGCCGGACTTTCTGACATAATGTCGATGACGTGCATGTCATGCACCGTTTCCCCAGCCTACAGGAGTGCCCTGCGACCATGAGCGCCGCCCCAGCTTCAGAAACCCGGCAGCCCGGCAGGGGGAAAAAATGGTGGATCATCGGGGCTGCCCTGGTCGCCATCCTGCTTTTCCTTGTCCTGCGTCCTCATGCCGGTGGTGGGCAGACCACCATGGCCCATGGCGACGTCGCCCAGGCCGTAGCCGTGGAGGCTGCCCACCGGGCCGATGTGCCGGTCATTCTCCAGCTGCTCGGTACGGTTGTCCCCATCACCAACGTCACCATCACACCCCGTGTCAGCGGGCACATACTGGCGGTCTATTATCAGGAAGGGCAGCACGTCCACCGTGGGGATGAGCTGGAACTGATCGACCCCCGCCCCTATGAGGCCACGCTGCACCAGTACATGGGCACCCTGGCCGCCGACCGTGCGCAGCTGGCCAAGGCCCGTGTGGACAATGCCCGCTACCAGAAGCTGATAAAGCAGAACTCCACATCGGCCATGCTGGCACAGGACCAGGCCTTCACCGTCCAGCAGCTTGAAGGGCAGGTCGCTTTTGACGAGGCCAATGTCCGCAATGCCGCACTGAATGTCCTGTACTGTCACATCGTCGCCCCGGTGGATGGCCGGGTGGGTATCCGTGCCCTGGATGCCGGCAACTATGTCACGGTCGGGCAATCCGGCGGGCTGACAACCCTGACCCAGATGCAGCCCATTTCCGTCATCTTCACCCTGCCGCAGAACAGCCTGCCGGATGTGCAGGACCAGCTGAACAGCCATCCCAGCCTGACCGTAGAAGCCTGGAGCAGCGACAACACCCGCCGCCTCGCTACCGGGACGGTCAATGCGCTGGACAGCCAGATTGATACGGCTACGGGGACCGTACGCCTGCGCGGCATCTTCCCCAACGAAACGGAGCGGCTTTTCCCCAATGAGTTCGTCAATGCCCATCTCCTCGTCCAGACACTGAAAGACGCCCTCGTCGTGCCCGGCAATGCCATACAGACAGGCCCTGACGGTGCCTTTGTCTATGCCGTACAGCGGGACATGACCGTGGCCATCCGCCTCGTGAAAACAGGCTATAGCGATGACCACCACACCGTCATTCTTTCCGGTCTCCAGGAAGGGGACCAGGTCGTGACAGATGGCGTCAACCATCTGCGCCCTGGCAGCAGGGTCACCATTGCTGCCGGGCCCGGTTCCTCCCCGAACCCTGCCACCACCCAACCGCACTGATGCCTGCAAGGATGCCCACGCCCCTCTCCTGCCCGCCGACCGGAAGCCCGAGCCCGTGAATCCCTCACGCATCTTCATCGAACGTCCCGTTGCCACCAGCCTGCTCATGCTGGCCATCATGCTGGCCGGTGTGCTGGGGTACCACTTCCTGCCCATCTCGGCCCTGCCGGAAGTGGAATATCCCACCATCACGGTCTCCACCTTCTATCCCGGTGCCAGCCCGGACGTGATGAGCACCTCCATCACCGCCCCGCTGGAAACACAGCTGGGACAGATGGCCGGGCTGGACCAGATGACCTCACAGTCCTCCGGCGGCGCCTCCGTCATCACGTTGCGCTTCGGGCTGAACATGAAGATGGACATTGCCGAGCAGGAAGTGCAGGCCGCCATCAACAATGTCGGCTCCCTGCTGCCCAGCGACCTGCCTGCACCCCCCATCTATGCCAAGGTCAACCCGGCGGACACGCCTGTCATGACGCTGGGCATCACCTCCCGCATCATGCCACTGCCGGAGGTGGAGGATTACGTCAACACACGGCTTGTCCAGAAGATCAGCCAGATTTCCGGCGTCGGGCTGGTGACGCTCTCTGGAGGCAACCGCAAGGCCTACCGGGTGCAGATCAATGTTCCAAAGCTGACCTCCTACGGCATTGCACTGGATACGGTCCGGACCATCATCGGCACAGTCAACGTCAACTCTCCGACAGGAACCTTCGATGGTCCCCAGCACGCCACCTCCCTGCGGATTGACGGGCAGATACAGTCTGTCGAACAGCTGATGGACCAGGTCATCGCCTATCAGAACAATGGGCCCATCCGCCTCCGTGATGTCGGGCGCGTGGTGGAGGGCGCAGAAAACAGCCAGCTTGCCGCCTGGGCCAACAGGACACCGGCTCTCATCCTCAACATCCAGCGGCAGCCCGGTGCCAATGTCATTGCCGTGGCGGACAATGTGCTGGCCATCCTCCCCCGCCTGAAACAGGAACTGCCACCGGGCATCGACATCATCCCCCTGACCGACCGCACGACCACCATCCGGGCGTCCGTCAAGGATGTGGGGTTCGAGCTTGTTCTGGCCATGCTGCTCGTCGTGGGGGTCATCTTCGTCTTTCTCTGCAATGTTCCGGCCACCATCATTCCGGGTCTCTCCGTCCCCCTCTCGCTGATCGGCACCCTGTCGGCGATGTACATGCTGGGCTTCTCGCTGGACAATCTGTCCCTCATGTCCCTCACCATCGCCTCCGGTTTTGTGGTGGATGATGCCATCGTGGTCATCGAGAACATTTCCCGCTTCGTGGAGGCTGGGGACGACCGCTACACTGCGGCCCTGAAGGGCGCAAAGGAAATCGGTTTCACCATCATCTCCCTGACCGTCTCCCTGATCGCCGTCCTCATTCCCCTGCTCTTCATGAGTGACGTGGTAGGCCGTCTCTTCCACGAATTCGCCATGACGCTGGCCATCACCATCACCATCTCGGCCCTGGTCTCCATCACGCTCGTGCCCATGATGTGCGCCCGGATGCTGAGCGAGCATGGCCCCACCAGACATGGCCATACCCGCCGTGAAGGTCGTCTGGCCATGTTCGCCCGAAAAACCGGCCAGATGATGGACTGGTGCATCCGCCATTATGACCATGCTCTCGGCATCGTCCTGCGGCACCAGCCCCTGACACTGCTCACCACGCTCGCCAGCCTCATCATTACCGGCCTGCTGGCCTGGTCCATCCCGAAAAGCTTTTTCCCCCCGCAGGATACGGGAGTGATCCAGGGTATTTCCATCATGCCAGCCAACATCTCTTTTGAAGGCATGAAGAAAAAGCAGGCCGAACTGGGAGCGCTCCTCCTCCAGAACCCGGATATTGTCAGCCTCTCCTCCTTCATCGGGATTGACGGCCAGAACATGACACTCAATTCCGGCCGTTTCCTCATCAATCTCAAGCCCAAAGAGATGCGGACCCACTCACTGGCAGAGATACAGGCCGGACTGGAAAAAGCCGCCACGGCCCTGCCGGGAGTTCACCTTTATACCCAACCCGTACAGGACCTCTCACTGGAATCATCCGTTTCGGCCATGCAGTACCAGTTCCTGCTGGAAACACCCGATTATGATGACTTCTCCCTCTGGGTGCCCCGCTTCCTTGATGCGCTGAAACATGAACCCTCTCTGGGAGGGGTCACCTCCGACCTTCAGGCGGATGGTCTGACCGCCATGCTGACGCTGGACCGGACCAACGGTGCCCGCTACTCCATCACCCCGCAGACGGTTGACAACCTGCTCTATGACAGTTTCGGCCAGCGGCAGGTGTCCACAATCTACACGCAGTCCAACCAGTACCGCGTGATTCTGGAGACAGACCCACGCTTCCAGAAACATGAAAGCAGCCTCTCCCAGCTCTATCTGCCCGGCATCTCTTCGGAGGCCGGAGGCAGCACGAGCGGCCCCAGCCGCCAGCCCACATCGGGACTGGTCCCGCTCCTCCAGGTCACGAGCCTTTCCCGCATCGTGTCTCCCCTGCTCATCACCCATTACGGGCAGTTCCCCGCCACGACGATCTCCTTCAATGTCGCACCGCATCATGCGCTGGGGGAGGCCACGACAGCCATTGACCATATCCGCCAGAAGATAGGCCTGCCCGCCACATTCCAGACAGCCTTCCAGGGAACAGCAGCCGCCTTCCGGAATTCCCTGACCAATGAGCTGGGGCTGGTCGTTGCTGCCATCGTGGCCGTTTATATCGTGCTGGGTGTGCTGTATGAGAGCTTCATCCACCCCGTGACGATCCTTTCGACCCTGCCCTCGGCGGCCATCGGTGCCCTGCTCGGGCTGTACGCATTCGGTATGCCGCTGGACATCATGGGCATCATCGGCATCGTGCTACTCATCGGCATCGTGAAGAAGAACGCCATCATGATGATCGACTTCGCCCTCCAGGCCGAACGTCAGGACGGGCTGGCACCTCCCGAAGCCATACGCCAGGCCGCCCTGCTGCGCTTCCGCCCCATCCTCATGACAACCCTTGCTGCCCTCTTTGGGGCGCTGCCGTTACTTCTCAGTGTCGGGACAGGGGCGGAGCTGCGCCGCCCACTGGGCGTGGCCATCGTCTTCGGGCTGATGCTGTCCCAGCTTCTCACCCTTTTCACCACACCTGTCATCTATCTCTTCATGAACCAGTGCAGCCTGAGGGTGAAGCGCTTCTTCCGGACCTCAGCCGATGACAGCGGCCTGCCTGCCGATACACCGTGAGTCTGATCCGCCTCTTCGTCACCCGGCCTGTCGGCACCATCCTCATGACACTGGCCATGTTCCTTGCAGGCTGCATCGGCTATGTGAACCTGCCTGTCTCCGACCTGCCTGATGTCGATTTTCCGGTTGTCATGGTCATTGCCAACCAGCCGGGCGGGTCTCCCTCCGAAATCGCCAGCACGATTGCCGAACCACTGGAGCGCCACCTTGGCGCCATCGCTGGAATCCGGGAGATCACCTCCCAGTCCACCGTGAACCAGACCCGGATTCTTCTCCAGTTCGATCTCTCCCGGGACATTGACGGGGCTGCCCGGGATGTACAGTCCGCCCTGCGGGCCGCCCGGCAGGACCTGCCCACTACCCTGCGCAGCGACCCGAGCTACATGAAGGCCAACGCAAACGGGCCGCCCATCATGGTCCTTTCGTTGACTTCACCCACCCGCACGCCGCAGCAGCTCTATGATTTTGCCAACAATGTCATCATGCCCGGCCTCAGCCAGGTCGAAGGGGTAGGCAATGTGGACATCCATGGCAGTGCGCTGCCTGCTGTCCGGGTGGAAATCAACCCCCTGCGCCTCTTCCGTTACGGCATCGGCTTTGAGGACATCCGGGCCGCCCTGACCTCTGCCAACGCCCATACACCAAAGGGCTTCATAGAGCTTCAGGGGCAGCGCCTCATCCTTGCCACCAACGACCAGGCCACGAAAGCAAGTGCCTACCGGTCTCTCATCATCGCCTACCGCAACGGCCAGCCTGTGCGTCTCTCCGACGTGGCTGATGTCGTGGACAGTGCAGAGGACCTCCGACAGGCCGGTTATGTCAACGGTGAGCCGGACATCATCTGTACCGTCTATCCCCAGAGCGGGGCCAATGTCATCAGAACAACCGATGGACTGAAAGCCCGCCTGCCCCAGCTGCGCACGGCCCTGCCGGGCAATACGAAACTGGACCTCCAGCTGGACAGGTCCATCACCATCCGGGCCTCTCTGGCCGATACGCAGCGCACGCTCATCCTGTCCGTCATTCTGGTCGTGTTCGTGGTGCTGCTCTTCCTGCGGGACGGTATTGCCGTCCTCATCCCGGCCATTACTGTTCCCGCCTCTATCGTCACCACATTCGCCCTGATGGATCTCCTTGGTTATCAGCTCGACATCATGTCGCTCATGGCCCTGACTATCGTGACCGGCTTTGTGGTGGATGATGCCATCGTCGTGCTGGAAAACATCACCCGCCACCGGGAAATGGGCAAGACAGCCCAGCAGGCTGCCATAGAAGGCACCGGAGAAGTCATTTTCACCGTCATTTCCATCACACTGTCGCTGATCGTCGTGTTTGTGCCCATCCTGCTCATGGAAGGGGTATCCGGCCTGTTCTTCCACGAATTTGCCATGACGATCATTCTGGCACTCTGCGTCTCCATGCTGCTCTCCCTCAGCCTGACCCCCATGCTCGGGGCCCTGCTGCTCGCCCCGGGGGACAGATACCGCCCCAGTCTGGTCCGGCGAGGCCTGCGCTGGTGTGGGGCCAGGCTGGATGATGGCTTCCGGATGCTGACAGCAGGCTACATGAGGTCACTCCATGCCATCATGCGCCATCCCGTACCCGTACTGCTCTCCCTGCCTCTCAGCCTGCTGCTGGCAGGCTGGCTCTTCGTCATCCTGCCGAAGGAACTGTTTCCCCAGCAGGATGAAAGCATGCTCATGGGACGGCTGGTAGCTGACCAGGACATTTCCTTCCATGCCTTGCAGGCCCTGACCATCCGGGTGGAAAAGCGGCTGGCAAAGGACCCGGATGTCGTCAGTGTCATTGGGGGGCCGGGCAAGCGTTCCGCCAACTCCGTGAATCTCTTCGTCACGCTGAAGCCAAAAGCCGAACGGAACGATGATATTTCCGCCACGGTCAGCCGGCTGAATCACATATTCCGACACAGGGCCGGTTTTTCCATCAGGTTGCGCCTGCCCAGCATGATCGGCGGGGGGGCACGATCAACAGACGGCGCTTATCAATACAGCCTTCAGGGCGACTCTGCGGAGGAGCTGTATCAATGGACACCCCGGGTCGTGACGGCGCTCTCCCACCTGCCCCTGCTCTCGGACGTGACCTCCGACGTGGAGGAGGGTGGCCGTGGCATCACGCTGGCCATCAACCGGGACATGGAGGCCCGCTACAGCATCACACCACAGCTTGTCAGCAACGCCCTGTACGACGCCTTTGGCCAGCGGGCTGCCTCCATCATCTATGAGCCCCTCAACCAGTACCGTGTCATCATGGAAGCTGCGCCCGTTTTCTGGGCCGATCCCGCTTTTCTGGAACAGATGCGTGTCAGTGTTACAGGGGGAACGGCCAACGGGGCCTATGCGTCCAACAACATCCGTGTCCGGGCCAGCAGCCGCCCTGCCACCATGTCGCAGAGCCAGCTTTCCTATCTGAATTCCGTGGCCAATGCTCTGGCCGGTGGCCGGTCAGCCTCCAATGGTTCGGCTGTTACCACCAGCAGCGAAACCATGGTCCCCCTGCCATTGCTCGGACCGCTGAAAGCAGTCAATGCGCCGCTTGCTGTCAACCATCAAGGCCAATTTGTCGCCACGACCATCTCCTTCAATCTGGCACCGGGGGCCAGCCTGGGACCCGCCATACAGGCGGTGGAAGGCACCATGGTCCGCCTTCACCTTCCCCACACCATACAGGGGGGATTCACCGGCAACGCCGCCAGTCTGAAGAAATCCGTCAGCCGGGAGCCACTCCTGATCCTCACAGCACTGGTAGCCGTCTATGTCGTGCTGGGCATCCTGTATGAAAGCCTGATCCACCCACTCACGATTCTCTCCACACTGCCTTCTGCCGGTGTGGGGGCTCTGTTGACCGTTGATCTGTTCGGGCAGCCTTTTTCACTTCTGACCCTGATCGGCGTCATTCTGCTCATCGGCATCGTCAAGAAAAATGCCATCATGCTGATCGACTTTGCCACCCATGCCCGCCATCAGGGCAAGACGGCAGAGGAAGCCATTCTCACAGCCAGCCATCTGCGTTTCCGCCCTATCCTCATGACAACGGCAGCCGCTGCCCTCGGAGCCGTTCCACTGCTTGTCGGTGGTGATTATGGCAGTGAAATGCGCCAGCCCCTTGGCCTCGCCATCCTGGGGGGGCTCTGCCTCAGCCAGCTTCTGACACTCTATACGACACCACTTGTCTATCTGTCACTCGACCGGCTGAGCCACAGGGTGCAGCGTTCACTCTTCAGGAAACATACATGACGTAATCTGCCCTCCGTATTGGAAAAACAAAAATCTCCTCCAATACGCCATGACAGATGTGATTGAATCATTCTCAGGAGAGAAAATTGCTTCAGAAAGACTGAAATACCTGATGGTTGTATGCATCGTATCTTATTATATTCTTTTTTTGGATCAAACAGATGAAGAAATCATAAATTCAGCCATGCGTGGGGACCGACAGACCTGTGACGGAAGGAATAGGCATCCACATACAGACCTGTCATCACACCACATTCAGACAGGCTGAGCCTGTTAAAAATTCTACTGCACATCTTTTGCCATCCTGGCTCAGTCATGCAAAACATCACATCCTGCCTTTCTTTCCCCACAAGATACCGCTAGCACCTTACCGGGCTTCCCTCAGCTTGCTGATATTCTTTATTCCAAAAACGTAATAATGCTCATGAACATGCCTCCATCTGATATAACACCTCCTCACACAACACATTACCTTATCCATCATCACGCCCGGATTTTCATGTCGCTTCCCTTTCGTGCCCTTCGCTCTGCCGTTCTGACAACAGGCCTGCTTGCTACACTGGGGGGCTGCATGGTCGGGCCGGATTATCACCGGCCAAAAGCGATCATCTCCTCACGCTTCAAAGAAGCCCCTCCACCTGAGGGCTGGACAAAAGCCAATCCGGCCATGAGCAACATGCCCAAGGGAAACTGGTGGACCGTTTTCAATGATCCCACGCTGAACGGACTGGAAGAGGAAGTCAGCCGTTCCAACCAGAGCCTGAAGCAGTATGAGGCGCAATACCGCAAAGCACGGGCCATGATCGACTCCGTGCGGGCCAGCCTTTTCCCTACCCTCAACGGCAAATTCGGCTTCAACCGCAATTCCAGCGGGGGCAGGACCATCAGCGGCCTGAATGCCGAACCCCATACCTTCGTCAACACCACCAACACCTGGACCATGGGGCCCAGTGCCAGCTGGACGATTGACGTCTGGGGCATGATCCGGCGGCAGATAGAACAGCAGGTCAGCTCGACACAGTCCAGCGCAGCCCTGCTGGCCAACATGCAGCTCTCCTACCAGCTGGAGTTGGCCACCGATTATATGAACCTGCGTTATCAGGACAGCCTGATTGACCTCTTCACACGCAATGTCGGCCTGTACCAGCATAATCTGGAGATTCTCAGCAACCAGCTGGCCGCCGGTGTCGCCGACCCCACCAGTGTGCTACAGGCCAAATACCAGCTGGAATCAACCCAGGCCAGTCTGGCCAACGCCCATGTGGCCCGTGCCCAATACGAGCATGCCATAGCCGTGCTGATCGGCCGTCCTCCGGCTGACCTGACCATTCCCCATGCACCGCTGCCCTTCACGCTGCCACCCATTCCACAGTTCCTTCCCTCCGACCTTTTGCAAAGGCGACCAGACATCGCCCAGGCCGAGCGGGAAATGGAAGGATACAATGCTGAAATCGGGTACGAGATCGGGGCCTTCTATCCGCAGATCACCCTGTCAGCCAGCTATGGCTACAGCGGAAATCCTATCCAGCATCTGATCCAGCTGGCAACACGCACATGGTCGCTCGGTGCAGCCGCCAGCGAGACCCTCTTCAATGGTGGGGCCCGTTCCGCTGCCGTACGGGAAGCCGAAGCCGACTACGACAACGCTGTTGCCAATTACAGACAGGTCGTGCTGAAGGCCCTGCAGGATACGGAGGACCAGCTCTCCAACCTGCATTATCTCGGCGACCAGATGACCTACCAGAATCAGGCTGTAGAGAGCGCACAGCGGGCCGTGGAAGTCTCCATGAACGAGTATCTGGCCGGAACACAGATATACACCACTGTCATCACGGCGCAGCAGACAGCCCTGCAATATGAAGAATCCCGCCTTCAGATACAACAGCAGCGCCTCAACAGTGTCATCCGCCTCATCACCGATATTGGTGGCGGCTGGAGCACAGACCAGCTACCCAGCAAGGATTCCCTCCAGACTGACAATCCCTTCCTGCCCAGCTTCATCCAGAAAGACAAAAATTGACCGCATCAAAAAAGGCGCCCTCTCCTCTGGGGAGAGAGACGCCTTTCCACGAGGACATGATTCTGTCCCGTGCCTTCAGGAAGGCTGCTGCTCCTGACAAGGCTTCTTCTTTCGGCCCAAAAGTATCCCTACGAAAAAAGCAAATCCAGTCCATCCCCAAGGATGGTCCATTACCAGATCCTCAATTACGTCCTGCACCATCCCCAGAATCGGGCTGCTTACGTCTTTCAGATTAGAACTCATGGCATTACCTGCTTTTCTATCGGGTACTCTTACCCCGTGAAAAAAGGCCGATGCCTGATGGCACCGACCTTTCCTTTATTCTCCCATTGGAGAAAAAGCTCAAGCAGCTTCCTGATCTTCTTTCTGAACAGGACCGCTATCTTTGCCCTTGGCCTCGACATCACGCTCGACCAGCTCAATCACGGCCATGTCGGCATTGTCGCCATAGCGGACGCCAGCCTTCAGCACACGGCTGTAGCCACCTGCACGGCCTGCATAACGCTTGCTCAGCTCAGAAAAGAGCTTGGTAACGATGGCATCATCACGCAGCTGGGCAAAAGCCTGACGGCGTGCATGAAGTGTGCCACGCTTGCCCAGCGTGATCAGCTTCTCGACAACCGGGCGAAGCTCTTTGGCCTTCGGCAGAGTCGTGGAGATCTGCTCATGCTTGATGAGCGCAACAGCCATGTTGCGGAACATCGCAGCGCGATGAGTGGAGGTGACGCCAAGTTTACGTCCGCTCAGATTATGACGCATGTTGTTTCCCTAATCCTTCTACCCGAACTTCCCAGCCGGGGTTCTTAGAATGTCTCGTCGAGACGCCGGGCCAGATCCTCAATGCTCTCCGGCGGCCAGGCCGGGACATTCATCCCCAGCGAAAGCCCCATGCCTGTGAGCACTTCCTTGATCTCATTCAGCGACTTACGACCAAAATTCGGAGTCCGCAGCATTTCCTGCTCGCTCTTCTGCACGAGGTCGCCAATATACACAATATTGTCGTTCTTCAGGCAGTTTGCGCTACGCACGGAAAGCTCAAGCTCATCCACCTTACGCAGAAGGTGACGGCTGAACGGCAGATCATCCTGCGGCTCTTCATTCTGAACCGGACGCGGCTCATCGAAATTGATGAAGAGCTGAAGCTGATCCTGCATGATGCGGGCAGCCAGTGCCAGTGCGTCTTCCGGAGTGACGACTCCGTTTGTCTCGACACTCAACAGCAGCTTGTCATAGTCGGTGACCTGTCCAACACGGGTCGGCTCCACCTTGTAAGACACACGCTGCACCGGCGAATAGATCGCATCAATGGGGATCAGCCCGATCGGTGCATCATCCGGACGGTTGGCAGAAGCAGGGACATAACCCTTGCCCATGTTCACCGTGAATTCCATGCCAAGCTTGACATCATCGTCAAGCGTGCAGATCACCAGCTCCGGATTCATGATCTCAATGTCATGGCCCGTCTGAATCTGCCCAGCCTTCACTTCTCCCGGCCCTGTTGCCGTGAGAACCATACGCTTCGGGCCCTCACCATGCATGCGCAAAGCAAGCTGCTTCACATTCAGCACGATGTCGGTCACATCCTCACGCACACCCGCAACGGATGAGAATTCGTGAAGGACCCCGTCAATCTGGATGGCCGTAACAGCAGCACCCTGAAGGGAGGAAAGAAGAATACGACGCAGGGCGTTGCCCATCGTCAGGCCAAAGCCACGCTCAAGCGGCTCTGCAACGATGGTTGCCATACGGGAAGGAACCGGGCCAGGCTCGACTTCAAGCTTCTCCGGTTTGATGAGAGACTGCCAATTTTTCTGGAGAACCAAGATCATGGCCTTTCAAACAACGAAGCCCGCCACAGGATGGCGGTGCCAGGCCCGCACTGTCGTGCGGTACGAACTCACCAAGGTCAATCTGGCTGCACCATCCATTCGTGACAGCCAGACCTACCAGATTTTTGCGTCCAGATCAGACGCGGCGACGCTTGCGCGGACGGCAACCGTTATGCGGCACCGGCGTCATGTCGCGGATGGATGTGATCGTGAACCCGACAGCCTGAAGGGCACGCAGAGCGCTCTCACGCCCTGAACCAGGACCGGAAACCTCAATCTCCAGCGTTTCCATGCCATGCTCGCGGGCCTTGCGCCCTGCATCCTCGGCAGCAACCTGAGCTGCATACGGGGTGGACTTGCGGGAGCCCTTGAAACCCTGTGCGCCGGAGGAGGACCAGGCGATGGCGTTGCCCTGGGCATCAGCAATCGTGATCATCGTGTTGTTGAAGGTGGAAAGAACGTGAGCAACACCGGAAATGATGTTTTTACGTTCCTTCTTACGGATACGCGGTGCGGCAGCCTTGGCCATAGTATGCTTGTCCTATTAAATCTGCGATAGGGTGAAAGAAGCGGCGCCTATCAGCGCGTTGCCTTCTTCTTACCTGCAATGGCAACAGCCTTACCCTTGCGGGTACGGGCGTTGGTATGCGTACGCTGACCACGAACCGGCAGACCACGACGATGACGCAGGCCACGATAGCAGCCAAGGTCCATCAGACGCTTGATGTTCATCGCCGTCTCACGACGGAGATCACCCTCCACACGATAATCGCTATCGATCAGGTCACGAATCTTCGTCACCTCATCATCAGACAGCTCATTCACGCGCTTGGCATTGTCGATACCGAGCTTCTCACAGATAGCCTGTGCGCTCGAAGGACCAATGCCATAAACATAGCGCAGACCGATGACCACCCGTTTGTTGGTCGGAATGTTTACGCCGGCAATACGTGCCACGCCAATTCTCCCATCCACACGGCCCAAAGCCGTGTTTACAAAAATCTTTGTCTGACCGGACCATGGCCGCTCACCGGCGTCGGTCCCCAGAACGATTCCAGCCCCACCATCAGGGCCGTACGCTCACCTTATGCTGGGCGAATATACTGCCCTGCCAGACAAGTCAAACCATAAAGATCACTTTTTCGTGATCAGCTCATTCATTCAGGAGTCTGCCCGATCGAGAATGGCATCAATCGCCCTCCCGACTGTTTCGACATCCTGCATACCATCAATGCGGTTCAGACGACCGTTCTGCTCATAATAGGGCAGGATGGGGGCCGTCTGCTTCCGGTACATCTCCAGCCGGGCATGGATCACCTCAGGATGATCATCAGCCCTGCGAGAGCCATCTTCATGCTGCCGTTCAGACAGACGCTTCACCAGCGCTTCCTCACTGACCTCCAGAAGAATGACTGCATCAATCTTAAGCCCCTGCTCCTTCAGCATGGAGTCCAGAATCTCTGCCTGGCTTTCAGTCCTCGGGAAACCATCAAGGATGACACCCTTTCCACAGTCAGGCTGAGCGATACGGTTTTCAATCATCTGAACGATGATCGGGTCAGGAACAAAATGCCCCTTCTCCATCAACGCCTTCACCTCCACACCAATCGGTGACTGCGCCTTCACCTCGGCACGAAGCATGTCCCCTGTTGAGATCTGCTTCATGCCCCGGCTGTCTTCAAGACGTTTTGCCTGTGTCCCTTTGCCCGCACCCGGCGGGCCAAGAAGAATGATGTTCACCGTAAGTTCCTTCTTTCCTTGCCCGCCCGGCCACGGGCTCCCTTCCGGCCACGCTGCTTGCGGATGAGCCCCTGATACTGATGGGCCACCAGATGGGACTGGACCTGTGTGACCGTATCGATCGTCACGGAGACAATGATGATCAGACTGGTTCCCCCAAAATAGAACGGCACATTATATTTGTTGATCAGGAACTGCGGCAGCAGACAGACCAGCACCATGTAGGCGGCACCGATAGTCGTCAGCCTTGAGAGAATCCGGTCAAAATAACGGGCCGTATTCGCACCCGGCCGGATACCCGGTACAAAACCACCCTGCTTTCTCAAATTCTCAGCTGTCTCTTCTGGATTGAAGGTTACCGCAGCATAGAAATAGGAGAAAAAGACGATCATGAAGGCATAGAATGCCATGTAAAGTGGCTGCCCCTGGGAAAGCCACTGCCCGACATGCCCCAGAAATCCACCATTGTTATGCATGAAGCCTGACAGCGTTGCTGGCACCAGCAGAACGGATGATGCAAAGATCGGCGGGATGACCCCGGCTGTATTGACCTTCAGCGGCATGTGCGTGGAATCGCCACCATAAATGCGGTTACCCACCTGCCTCTTGGGATACTGGATCACGACACGCCGTTGTGCCTGCTCCATGAACACGATGAAGGCAATGACAGCCAGCGCCAGCAGCAGGAAAACCACGACAAAAACCGGAGACAGCGCGCCAGTACGTCCCAGCTCCAGCAGGCTCCCCAGTGCATGAGGCAGGTTGGCCACGATACCCGAGAAAATGATCAGGGAAATACCGTTCCCGATACCCCTGGAGGTTATCTGCTCACCCAGCCACATCAGGAACAGGGTTCCCGTTACCAGCATCACAACATAAGAGACGAGGAAAGTCGGACCCGGCGAGATGACAGCACTGAGCCCTGCCTGCGTGTGCATGCTGCTCAGCCCCATGGCAAAGCCATAGGCCTGCACGATGGCGATCAGCACCGTCAGATAACGGGTATACTGGTTCAGTTTTTTGCGCCCACTCTCCCCTTCTTTCTTCAGCGCTTCCATGGAAGGCAAAGCCGTGGAAAGAAGCTGGATGATGATGGATGCACTGATGTAGGGCATGATGTTGAGAGCAAAAATGGTCATGCGCCCCAAAGCGCCACCCGTGAACATGTCAAACATGCCCAGGATGCCACCCTGCTGCTCCCCAACAAGCTGCCCCAGCACAGAGGCATCAATCCCCGGAACCGGGATGAATGTTCCCAGTCGATAAACAATCAACGCACCCAGCGTGAACCAGATCCGTTTTTTCAGCTCCGTCGCCTTCGCGAAGGCACCCATATTCAGGTTACCGGCCAGCTGTTCTGCGGCAGAAGCCATCTCCCCGTCCTTTCATGAAAACAGCGCCACCGCACATCGTACGGGACGCTGTTCACTAGTTCACCGTCGTCCCAGCAGGCTGGGCAGGACAGGCTCAGGCTTCAGCCTGAGCATCCTTCTTTGCGGCCAGAACCTTCACAGAGCCACCGGCCTTCTCCACTGCAGCCACAGCAGCAGCAGAGGCACCGGACACTTCAAAGTTCACGCCTTGAGACAGTTCACCTTTTGCCAGAAGACGCACACCAGCAACCTTGCGGCTACCGACCAGACCAGCCTGGTACAGTGCTTCTTCCGTCACAGGAGCAGAGGCGGAAAGCTTGCCAGCCTCCAGAGCCTTGCTCACTGCACCGATATTCACCGCAGCATATTCCTTGCGGAAAATGTTGACGAAGCCACGCTTCGGCATACGGCGATAGATCGGCAGCTGACCACCCTCAAAGCCATTGATGGCCACGCCGGAACGTGCCTTCTGACCTTTGTGACCCTTTCCGGAGGTCTTGCCCTTGCCGGAACCGATACCACGCCCGAGACGCTTCTTGTGATAGCGTGCCCCGGCGTTGTCGCGCAATTCATTCAGGTTCATATCAACCCTCCACCTTCACCAGGTGGGACACCTTGCGGATCATGCCACGGACAGAAGGGGTATCCTCCAGCTCACGGCTGGAACCGATGCCACGCAGGCCCAGCCCCTTCACCGTTTCCGCCTGACCCGGTTTGGAACCGATCACAGAAGCGATCTGCGTCACCCGGATTGTCTTGCCTTTTGTCTCAGACATTGGCAGCCTCCGTCTCTGACTGCTCACGACGTCCGAACAGCTCGAATGTCTTCTTGCCACGGCGGGCCGCAACCTGACGCGGGCTGCTTGCACGCTCAAGAGCGTTGAAAGCAGCTTTGATCATGTTGTGCGGGTTCCGGGTCCCGAGGCTCTTGGCAACAACGTCGCTGATGCCCAGGCTCTCGAAGACAGCACGGATCGGACCACCAGCGATGATCCCCGTACCAGCCTCAGCTGCACGAACGACAACCTCACCAGCACCGAAATGGCCCACTGCATCATGATGCAGAGTCCGGCCTTCTTTCATCGGTACACGGATCATGTTGCGACGGGCGCGCTCGGTTGCCTTACGAATGGCTTCCGGCACCTCACGGGCCTTGCCAGCACCGTAACCGACACGACCCTTCTGGTCGCCAACAACGACCAAAGCCGCGAAGGCGAAACGCCGACCACCCTTAACAACCTTGGCGACACGGTTGATGGTTACCAGCTTATCAACCAGCTCATCACCCTGCTCGCGCTCACGACCACCACGGCCGCCTTCTCTTGGCTCACGTGCCATGTGTGATCCTCCTTAGAAAGACAGCCCGCCCTCACGGGCAGCCTCTGCCAGGGCTTTCACCCGGCCATGATAGAGATAGGAGCCACGGTCGAACACGACTTCCTTGACCCCAGCCTTGACAGCGCGCTCGGCAACGAGCTTACCGATAACGGTAGCTGCTGCGATATTCGCACCCGTTTTACCGGCTTCACGAACACTCTTCTCAAGCGTAGAGGCGCTGGCCAGCGTAATTCCACGGGCATCGTCGATGACCTGGACGTGGATATTCTTGCTGGAACGGAAGACCGACAAACGCGGCCGGCCGCCGCTCTTGCGACGAAGCTGGAAACGCAGCCGCTTGCGGCGGCGTTCCTGCAATCCTTGCAGCGATGCCATTACTTCTTCTTACCTTCTTTCTGACGCAGAACTTCGGTCTCATACCGGACACCCTTGCCCTTGTAAGGCTCGGGCTTGCGGAAGCTGCGGATATCCAGAGCTACCTGACCAACGCGCTGCTTGTCGTTACCTTCAACCAGAATGGCTGTCGGGCGGGGCGTCGTGATTTTCACATCGGACGGGATCGGATAGATCACATCGTGAGAGAAACCGAGGTTCATGACCAGATTGGAACCCTGAACAGCAGCACGGAAACCCGTACCCTGGATCTCAAGCCCCTTCTGGAAGCCCTCAGAGACACCTTTGATCATGTTGGCGAACACCGCGCGGGATGTCCCCCACATCGTCCAGCTCTTGTTGGTACGACCACCCAGCGGAGACACGGTAACCTTGCCGTCGGCAATCTTCACATCAACATGAGAAGATACCGGCACGCTGAGCTCACCACGTTTACCCTTGACGCAGAACATACCGTCCTTGACAGCTGCTTCCACGCCTGCGGGGAGGTCAATAGGATATTTACCTACGCGAGACATATTCCCTCCTTAGAAGACGCGGCAGAGGATCTCGCCACCAACATTGGCAGCCCGAGCCTCGACGTCTGAAAGAACACCGCGCGGCGTGGAGAGGATGGAAACACCCAGACCAGCATAAACACGCGGCAGCTCTTTGATTTTGGAGTACACACGGCGACCCGGACGGGACACGCGATGAATCTCGCGGATCACCGGCTGACCATCTGTGTACTTCAGCTCGATACGGAACTGGGAAATGCCCTTGCGGACTTCCTCGGTCGTGTAACCGCGGATATATCCTTCGCGTTTCAGTGCTTCAAGAACACTGGCACGCAGCTTGGACGCCGGAGCAACGCAGGCAGCATGGCGGGCACGCTGAGCGTTACGGACCCGGGTGAGCATATCACCCAAAGGATCAGACATAGACATTCAGACTACCCTTTTACCAGCTGGACTTGACCATGCCGGGGATCTGCCCCGTAGAAGCAAGGTCACGCAGAGCAATACGGCACAGTTCAAACTTGCGGTAGTTCCCACGGGGACGACCGGTCAGTTTGCAACGCAGGCGCACACGGGTCTGGGACCCATTACGCGGCAGCTTGGCCAGTTTAAGTGTCGCTTCGAAGCGCTCCTCCATGGAGAGAGAGCGGTTCTTGATAGTATTTTTGAGAGCGGTCCGCTTTTCAAGGTCACGCTGCGCCATGGCAGCACGACGATTATTACGGTTCACCGCAGAGACTTTCGCCATCTCGAATCTTCTCCCGGAACCTGTCAGGCCTATCCCGACGGTTTTCCAATCACCGGACTTGTAACGGAAACTCCCCCCTCATGTGAAGGGGGAAAGTCCATTTTCCCGTGATTGATACGAAAAATTGTCGCTCAGGACACGAACGGCAGATCAAATGCCTTCAGAAGAGCTTTCGCTTCTTCATCGGTTTTTGCCGTTGTCACAAAGATGATGTCCATACCACGGATGGCATCAACCCTGTCATAATCAATTTCCGGGAACACGATCTGCTCTTTCAGACCCATGGCAAAATTGCCACGGCCATCAAAGCCCTTGTTCGCCGGAAGACCGCGGAAGTCACGGATACGCGGCATGGCGATCGTCACCAGACGATCCAGGAACTCGTACATGCGAGCCTTGCGCAGCGTTACCTTACAACCGATCGGCAGCCCTTCACGAATACGGAAGCCCGCAACAGCCTTGCGTGCCACAGTCTTGACCGGCTTCTGACCAGAGATCAGAGCCATCTCTTCAACAGCGGCATCCAGCTTCTTCTGGTCAGCAGCAGCCTCACCGACCCCCATGTTCAGGACAATTTTCTCCAGTTTGGGGATCTGCATGTCGCTCTTATACCCGAACTGCTCACGCAGCTTAGCGCGGAGCCTGTCCTGATATTCCTGCTGCAGACGGGGCAGAACGGCACTCTTGTTATCGCTCATCGTTCGCTCCTCAGCCTTCGATCACTTCGCCGGTCACCTTGGCAACACGGACCTTGCGACCATCTTCCAGAACACGGAAACCAACACGGGTCGGCTTACCACTCTTCGGGTCGATCAGCTTCAGATTGGACAGATGAACAGGCATCTCACGCTCGATGATGCCGCCACCCTCGCCCATACGGTTCGGCTTGGAGTGGCGCTTGGCAACAGCCACGCCACGCACCACAGCCTTTTCCACCTTCGGCAGAACGGAAAGGACTTCCCCACGCACACCGCGGGAACGGCCTGTCAGGACCAGAACCTGATCACCTTTTTTGATACGTGCAGCCATTACAGCACCTCCGGAGCCAGGGAGATGATCTTCATGAACTTGCGGGCACGCAGCTCACGAACAACCGGTCCAAAAATACGCGTACCAATCGGCTCCTGCTGCTTGTTCAGCAGGACAGCAGCGTTCCGGTCAAAGCGGATGGCGGAGCCATCTGCACGACGCACCGGGTAAGATGTGCGAACGATAACAGCCTGATGGACGTCACCCTTCTTCACCTTCCCGCGGGGAATTGCTTCCTTGACGGATACGACAATGATGTCGCCGACCGAGGCGGTCTTCCTCTTGGAGCCACCCAGCACTTTGATGCACTGCACCCGACGTGCACCGGAGTTGTCAGCTACGTCAAGGTTGGTCTCGGGATGAATCATGTGTCTACCCCCTTATGCGCCGACAGAAGTCGAAGCGGCCTCGGCAACATCGACTCCATTACGGGAAACGACCGTCCACGTCTTACGCTTGGAGAGAGGTGCGCACTCAACGATGCGGACCACATCACCAACCTTGCATGCATTGGCGCCATCATGCGCTGCATACTTCTTGGAACGGCGGATAAACTTTTTATAGAGCGGATGCATGACACGACGATCAACAAGAACGGTCACCGTCTTGTCCATCTTGTCACTTGTCACCCGCCCTGTCAGGACGCGCCTGGGCATCGTCCGTCTCCTCTCAGGACTTGGCGGCGGACGTTTTTGCGCCCGCACGGTTCTTCGACTGGTTCAGCAGTGTCTTGATGCGGGCGACAGCACGACGCACGATCCTGACACGGCTGGTGTTCTCGGACTGGCCTGTAGCCGCAGAGAAACGCTGGTTGATCTGCTCACGCTTCAGATCCAGCAGGAGAGCCTTGAGCTCATCCTCGCTCTTTGCGCGCAGCTCGGCAACCTTATAGGTCGTCTCAGCCATTCTCAAGCCTCCCCGATACGCTGAATGAACTTGGTCTTGATCGGCAGTTTTGCAGCTGCCAAGCTAAGAGCCAAGCGAGCAACCTCCGGCGGCACCCCTTCAATTTCGAAGAGGATACGACCCGGCTTCACACGGGCTGCCCAGTACTCGGGGTTACCTTTACCGGAACCCATACGCACTTCTGCCGGCTTTGTCGAGACCGGAGTGTCAGGAAAAATACGAATCCAGACACGTCCGGCACGCTTCATGGCACGCGTGATGGCACGACGGGATGCCTCGATCTGACGAGCCGTGATACGCTCAGGCTCCAGAGCCTTCAGACCATACGCACCGAAATTCAGCTGCGTACCGCCCTTGGCCATCCCATGAATGCGGCCCTTGTGGGCCTTACGAAACTTTGTCCGCTTTGGAGAAAGCATGATTTTCTATCCTCACATCAAGCACCTCGGATAAAAGACGGGGGAAGCCCCCCGCCCCTTAACGCTGAGGAGCCTGCTCCGCAGCACGACGGTCCTGGGCCATCGGGTCGTGAGCCAGGATCTCACCCTTGAAGATCCAGACCTTCACGCCGCAGGAACCGTAAGTGGTGTGCGCTGTAGAAGTCCCATAGTCGATGTCGGCACGCAGCGTATGCAGCGGTACACGACCCTCACGATACTGCTCGTCACGAGCGATCTCGGCGCCACCAAGACGTCCACTGCATGTCACGCGGATACCCTGGGCACCCAGACGCATTGCAGACTGGATGGAGCGCTTCATCGCACGGCGGAAGGCCACACGGCGCTCCAGCTGCTGGGCGATGTTGTCTGCCACCAGAGTCGCATCGATTTCCGGCTTGCGGATCTCGACAATATTCAAAGCGACATCAGCCTTGGCCATGGCGCTGAGGGTCTTGCGCAGGGCATCAATGTCCTGACCCTTTTTGCCGATGATCACGCCAGGACGTGCGGCGTAGATCGTCACACGAGGCTTCTTGGCAGGACGTTCGATGACCACACGGGAAACACCAGCACCCGAAAGCTTCTTGCGCAGGAAAGAGCGCAGCTTCAGATCCTCATGGAGCAGACGGGCATAATCCCCGCCTGCATACCAGCGGCTGTCCCATGTACGATTGACACCGAGCCGAAGCCCGATCGGATTAACCTTATGTCCCATAGATCAGGCTGCCTTCTGCTCTTTTGAGTTCTTGCCGGCCTTCGGAGCTTCCTCAGCTTCAGCGCGCTCAGCAACAACAATCTTCAGGTGGCTGAAAAACTTCTCAACACGAGCAGAACGACCACGGCCCCGTGCATGGAAGCGCTTCATCACGATCGACTTGCCAACCTCAGCAGTCTTCACCACCAGCTTGTCAACATCAAGCTGATGATTGTTTTCTGCATTGGCCACGGCACTCTCAAGAGCCTTCTTGACCTGCTGGGCGATACGGCGACGGGAGAACGTCAGCGCAGCGATTGCCTTGCCTGCCGGCTGGTTGCGGATCGTGGCAGCAACCAGATTCAGCTTGCGTGGGCTGACACGGATGTTGCGGGCAACAGCCTGTGCCTCTGTATCAGCCAGGGTACGGATATGCTTAGGCTTACTCATGCTCAGCCTCGCTTCGACTTCTTATCGGAACCATGACCGGTATAAGTACGGGTGGGTGAGAACTCACCAAACTTATGACCGACCATATGCTCCGTCACCTGCACAGGCAGGAACTTCTGACCATTATAGACGCCGAACGTCAGCCCGACGAACTGCGGCAGGATGGTGGAACGACGGGACCAAATCTTGATCACCTCATTCCGGCCCGATGCACGGGCCTTCTCAGCCTTGCCAAACAGATACCCGTCGACGAACGGGCCTTTCCAGACGGAACGTGCCATCTTCTATGCCCCTCTCTTACTTGCCGGTTTTACGACGACGGATAATCAGGCTGTCCGTCTTCTTGTTGGTACGGGTCTTGTAGCCCTTGGTCGGCACACCCCACGGTGTGACAGGATGACGGCCACCAGAGGTACGACCCTCACCACCACCATGCGGATGGTCGACGGGGTTCATGACCACACCACGGTTGTGTGGACGACGCCCCATCCAGCGACGACGACCTGCCTTACCAAAGTGCTGGTTCATGTTGTCCGGGTTGGAAACCGCACCAACAGTTGCCATGCACTCGGCACGCACGATACGCAGCTCACCGGACTGCAGCTTGATCTGTGCGTAACCGGCATCCTTGCCAACGAGCTGGGCATAGTTGCCAGCCGAACGGGCCAGCTTGCCACCAGCACCGGGCTTCAGCTCGATGTTGTGGATGATCGTACCAACCGGCATGGAAGCCAGCGGCATGGCGTTGCCCGGACGGACGTCAGCATGATGGGCAGCAACCACACGGTCACCAGCCTTCACGCGCTGCGGAGCCAGGATATAGGCCAGCTCACCATCCTCATAGCGGACCAGTGCGATGAAGGCCGTACGGTTCGGGTCATATTCCAGACGCTCGACCGTGCCGACAACATCGAACTTGCGACGCTTGAAATCAACATAACGGTAGGACTGCTTGTGCCCGCCGCCACGGAAGCGCACGGTTGTACGCCCGTAGTTGTTACGGCCACCAGTCTTGTTCTTGCCTTCCGTAAGCTGCTTGACGGGCTTGCCCTTCCAGAGCTCGCTCCGGTCAATCAGCACGGTACCACGAGTGCTTGGTGTCGTGGGATTAAAGTGCTTCAATGCCATGGTATCTTACCCCGCGCCTCAACCAAGCTTCGCTGTGAGGTCAATTGACTGACCTTCAGCAAGCTGGACATACGCCTTCTTGATGTCAGAACGGCGACCCGGACGACCTTTGACGCGCTTTGTCTTACCTTTCTGGATCAGGGTGCTGACACCAGCCACCTTGACGTTGAAAAGCTTCTCGACAGCGACCTTGATCTGCGGCTTCGTTGCTTCCAGAGCCACCTTGAACACAACCTGGTTCTTCTCAGAAGCCATGGTTGCCTTTTCAGTGATCAGCGGTGCACGCAGCACATCAAACAGAGCTTCCTGAGACAGGCCAGCAGCCGCCTTGCGTGCATTCAGAACTGTTTTCGTTGTCATGCCAGACGCTCCTTGAGACCCTCAAGAGCAGCGTGGGTAATCACCAGCACATCATGCTTGAGAATATCATAAACATTTGCCCCGATCGTGGGCAGGAGATCGATCTTGGGCAGATTGGCAATCGCACGGGCAAACGGCTGGTCAGCAACCTGATCCACGATCAGCGCAGACGAGCAGCCAAGAGCCTTCAGACGGGCAGCAGCCTCACGGGTCTTCTCAACGCCAGCCAGATCCTTCAGGATGATCAGCTTGCCTTCAGAAGCCTTCTGGGAAACGGCAGAGCGCAGCCCGAGACGACGCACCTTCTTGGGGAGGTCGAAACCATGATCACGGGCGACCGGACCATGCACGACACCACCGGTACGGAACTGCGGAGCTCTCAGAGAGCCCTGACGGGCAGAACCTGTCCCCTTCTGTCGATACGGCTTCTTGGTTGTGCCAGAAACGACACCCCTGCCCTTTGTTGCGTGTGTGCCAGCACGACGTTTGGCAAGCTGCCAGTTCACGACGCGGGCCATGATGTCCTTGCGGGGAACAATCCCGAAAATCTCTTCCGGCAGTGCGATTTTACCGGCACTTCCGTTTTCGAGGGTTTTGATATCGTATTCCATATCCCTCACCCGGCGGCCTCAACGGTCGCTGCCGGATATGGCGCGTCCGCATTACGGGCCTTCTTGATTGCATCGCGAACCAGAACAACACTGTTCTTGGCACCTGGGATAGCACCGCGCACCATGATCAGGTTACGCTCTTCATCCACAGCAGCAATTTCGAGGTTTTGTGTTGTCACGCGCTTGTCACCGAGGTGACCAGCCATCTTCTTGCCCTTGAAGACCTTGCCAGGATCCTGGCGCTGACCTGTAGAGCCGTGAGAACGGTGACTGATGGACACGCCGTGTGTCGCCTCAAGACCGGCAAAGTTGTGGCGCTTCATGACACCAGCAAAACCTTTACCCTTGCTGCGGCCCGTGACATCCACTTTCTGACCAACCATGAAATGGGCAGCAGAAAGCTTCGTCCCCGGTTCCAGCAGGGCATCCTCTGCCACACGGAACTCGGCCAGCTTCTTCTTGGGCTCAACCTTCACACGGGCAAAATGCCCACGGTTCGCTTTTGTGACGTGCTTGGCCTTTGCAGCCCCCATACCAAGCTGGACAGCCGTATAGCCATCACGCTCCTGTGTACGGGCATCCACAACCTCGACAGCATCAAGGTGCAGCACCGTCACCGGCACATGTGTGCCGTCTTCTTTAAAGAGCCGGGTCATCCCCAGCTTTTTTGCAATCAATCCGGTACGCATCGTCTGGACCTTAGAGTTTAATCTCGACATCTACGCCAGCGGCGAGATCGAGCTTCATGAGGGCGTCCACGGTCTGCGGGGTCGGCTCGACAATGTCGAGCAGCCGGCGGTGCGTTCTCATTTCGAACTGCTCGCGGCTCTTCTTATCCACATGCGGTGAACGATTCACAGTAAACCGGGCAATATGCGTCGGCAGGGGGATGGGACCCCGAACCCGCGCACCCGTACGCTTCGCCGTATTGACGATCTCTTTCGTGCTGTTATCCAGCACGCGATGATCATACGCTTTAAGGCGAATGCGGATGTTCTGGTCGTCCATGATTTCACTTCATCCTTAATAAACCGGATGCCGTCCTACTGCATTTCTCCTAGAAATGGAACCCCGGCCGAAAAAAATTCGACCGGGGCACCAGATTCCGAAGTCAGCAGGGACTTAGGCGCTGATGGAAGCCACCACGCCGGCACCCACTGTACGGCCACCTTCACGAATAGCGAAGCGGAGACCTTCGTCCATGGCGATCGGAGCAATCAGCTCGACATCCATGGTAGCATTATCACCCGGCATCACCATCTCGGTGCCTTCCGGCAGGGTCACAACACCCGTCACGTCCGTCGTACGGAAGTAGAACTGCGGACGATAGTTGGTAAAGAACGGCGTATGACGGCCACCCTCTTCCTTCGTCAGGATGTAGGCCTCAGCCTTGAACTTGCTGTGCGGGGTGATGGTGCCCGGCTTTGCCAGAACCTGACCACGCTCAACATCTTCGCGCTTCGTGCCACGCAGCAGAGCACCGATGTTGTCACCAGCTTCACCGCGATCCAGCAGCTTGCGGAACATCTCGACGCCCGTAACTGTCGTCTTGACGGTAGGACGCAGACCAACGATCTCGACCTCGTCACCGACGTTGACTTCACCACGCTCGACACGGCCAGTCACAACCGTACCACGCCCGGAGATGGAGAACACGTCTTCGATCGGCATCAGGAACGGACGGTCAACCGGACGCTCCGGCTGCGGGATGTAGCTGTCAACAGCCTTCATCAGCTCCAGGATGGCTTCCTTGCCCTGTGCCGGGTTACCATCTTCCAGAACGGCCAGAGCAGAACCCTTGACGATGGGGATATCGTCACCAGGGAAGTCGTAGGAGGACAGAAGCTCACGAACTTCCATCTCCACCAGCTCCAACAGCTCCGGATCGTCAACCTGGTCAACCTTGTTCAGGAAGACCACCAGAGCCGGCACACCGACCTGACGGGCCAGCAGGATGTGCTCACGTGTCTGCGGCATAGGGCCGTCAGCAGCGGAGACAACCAGAATGGCGCCATCCATCTGGGCCGCACCGGTGATCATGTTCTTCACATAGTCAGCGTGGCCGGGGCAGTCCACGTGAGCGTAGTGACGGTTTTCCGTCTCATACTCAACGTGAGCCGTGGAAATCGTAATACCACGAGCGCGCTCTTCAGGAGCCTTGTCGATCTGGTCATAAGCACTGAAGGTTGCACCACCGGTCTCAGCCAGTGTCTTTGTGATTGCAGCCGTCAGCGTGGTCTTACCATGGTCAACGTGACCAATCGTGCCGATGTTAACATGCGGCTTTGTACGCTCAAATTTAGCCTTTGCCATCGTCTCTCTCCAAAACCTTGACCCACAGGGGCCAGAGGTATGACTGAAACTTCATGCTGGCCACTCTGGAAACCAGAAAATGGCCAGAAGCCTTATTACCGGTAAAAATTACCAGCGATAATGACTGAATGCCTTATTGGCTTCAGCCATACGGTGAGTGTCTTCCCGCTTCTTGACGGCTGCACCGCGGTTGTTCACCGCGTCCATCAACTCATTGGAAAGACGGTCCTGCATGGTGTTCTCACCACGCTTGCGGGACGCCTCAATCAGCCAGCGGATAGCCAGCGCCTGACGGCGTTCTGCACGAACCTCTACCGGAACCTGATAGGTCGCACCACCAACACGGCGGGAACGGACCTCAACGGCCGGCTTTACATTATCCAGTGCTGAGTGGAACATGGCCACCGGGTCCGCAGAAGACCCGCCACGCTTACGCAGCACTTCCAGCGCTCCATAAACGATGCGTTCAGCAGTAGATTTCTTACCATCATACATCAGCGCATTCATGAAGCGCGTAATGACGGCATCTCCGAATTTTGGATCGGGAAGGATCTCACGCTTGACAGCGCGATGACGGCGACTCATTCCAAATACCCCTTATTTCGGCCGCTTTGCGCCATACAGCGAACGGCGCTGACGGCGTTTTGCGATACCCTGCGTATCCAGCACACCACGAAGAATGTGGTAACGCACACCGGGAAGATCCTTCACGCGACCACCGCGGATCAGAACAACGCTATGCTCCTGGAGGTTGTGCCCCTCACCCGGAATATAGCTCACCACCTCATACCCGTTGGTCAGACGCACCTTGGCGACCTTACGCAGGGCGGAGTTCGGTTTTTTCGGCGTTACAGTATAAACACGTGTGCAAACACCACGCTTCTGCGGACATCCCTGCAGAGCAGGAACCTTGTTCCGCTTTGCGGCCGGCTCACGGCCCTTTGCGATCAACTGGTTGATGGTCGGCATGCGCCCTTCCCAATCCTTGTCCATATGCTGACGGGAAACCCCCGCCACGACATTCCGTTCTAACCGACATGCGGCTGAACCGCCTGTCTTCGCACGATTGCACAGAAGAAAGGAAAGAATCTTCCCTCCTCCAAAGCTACTTGCCTCTGGACTTAACCTTTTTTTCCAAGAAACAAAAGTAGTGCCAGATGCTATTTTTTATTCTGGGACGATTCCTTCACCTTAACAGGCGGGAACTGTCTAAGGCGCGGACCCTAAGTTGGGTTGGCCCGAGAGTCAAGCCTCTCTGCCATAACAGAGAGGCTTGACCCCAGAATTCCTCACTCAGCAGCGTCTTCTACCTCAGCTCTCCCCTTATCGAGGCGAGCCGGAGCCTGGTCTGCTGCAAGATTACGCAGACGCCGCATGGCACCGCCCGTCCCTGCCGGGATGAGACGGCCCACGATTACATTCTCCTTCAGGCCACCAAGCGTATCGATTCTGCCAGATGTGGCGGCATCGGTAAGCACACGCGTGGTCTCCTGGAAGGAGGCCGCAGAGATGAAGGACTGCGTCTGTAGAGACGCCTTGGTAATACCCTGAAGGATCGGCATGGCCTTTGCCGGCTCACGCCCCTGCTCCAGAAGCATCCTGTTGTCCCGCTCGAACTCGATCCGGTCCACAGTCTCACCAATGAGATAGGTGGAATCACCCGGCTCCAGAACCTCAACCTTCTGCAACATCTGACGGACGATCACTTCAATATGCTTGTCGTTGATCTTCACGCCCTGCAGGCGATAAACGTCCTGAATCTCATTGACCAGATAGTCGGACAGGGCTTCCATTCCCATGACCTTGAGGATGTCATGCGGCACACGGGGACCATCGACCAGCGGGTCACCCTTCTGGACAAAGTCACCTTCCTGCACGGAAATATGCTTGCCTTTGGGTATCAGGTAATCCGTCCGCTCACCCGTCTCGTCATTATGTACGATGACACAACGCTTCGACTTGTAGTCCTTGCCGAACTCGATGCGGCCATCACCTTCGGCAATGATCGCATGGTCCTTCGGACGGCGGGCTTCGAACAGCTCGGCCACACGTGGCAGACCACCGGTAATGTCACGGGTCTTGGAACCCTCGCGCGGAATACGGGCCAGCACATCACCGGCATGGACCACGGCCCCATTCTCCACGGACAGAATACTGTCAGGAGACAGGAAGTAGCGGGCCTCGTTGCCGTTGGCGAGACGGACCACATTGCCATCCGCATCCTTGAGCTGGAGGCGGGGACGCAGATCAACACCCTTGGCGGCCTGCTTATAGTCCACGACAACACGTGAGGTCAGACCGGTCACCTCGTCAACCCGCTCGACCAGCGTGATGCTGTCGATCAGGTCCTGATATTCGACCGTCCCAGCCTGCTCCGTGATGATCGGCAGCGTGTAGGGATCCCACTCTGCCATCTTGTCACCACGCTTGACCTCCTGCCCTTCGGACACCATCAGGCGGGCACCGTAAGGCACACGGTAGCGGGCCTTCTCCGCCCCGGTTTCGTCAATCAGCAGAATCTCACAGTTCCGGGACATGACCACAGGAACGTTCTGGGAATTCTGGACGACGTTGCGGTTACGGATGGTCACCTTGCCGTCACGGAAAGCCTCGACCATGGACTGCTCGGCACCACGGGTCGCCGCACCACCAATGTGGAAGGTACGCATCGTCAGCTGCGTTCCCGGCTCACCGATGGACTGGGCAGCGATCACGCCAACGGCTTCACCGATGTTGACCGGCGTACCACGGGCCAGATCACGGCCATAACAATGAGCGCAGATGCCTGCCTTGCTGTCACAGGTCAGGACAGAGCGAATTTCCACCGCTTCAATCCCGGCACCTTCGAGCATCTCGACATCAGCTTCTTCCAGCAGACGGTTGCGCTCCAGCAGTTTCTCACCCGTCATCGGATGGAACACATCCTGGGACAGGGTCCGCCCGAGGGCACGCTCTGCCAGAGAAGCCACGACCTCACCGCTATCCGTCACCGCACGGACAACGAGGCCACGCTCGCTACCGCAATCAGTTTCGGTAATGATGCAGTCCTGCGCCACGTCGACAAGACGACGTGTCAGGTAACCAGAGTTGGCGGTCTTCAGCGCCGTATCAGCCAGCCCCTTACGGGCACCATGGCTGGACGTGAAGTAATCGAGAACTGACAGACCTTCTTTAAAGTTGGCCACAATCGGCTGCTCGATGATCTCACCAGACGGCTTCACCATCAGGCCGCGCATACCGGCAAGCTGCTTCATCTGGGCCGGTGACCCACGGGCCCCGGAATGGCTCATCATCCAGACAGAGTTTGTCGGCTTGCCCGGTACCTGCTTGGAAATCTCCTTGAGCATGGCCGCCTGCACTTCATCCGTACAGCGGGACCAGGCATCCACCACCTTGTTATAGCGCTCACCAGCGGTGATCAGACCTTCCTGATACTGCTGCTCGAACTCCTTCACCTCTTCGGTGGTTTTGTTAACCAGAGTGGTCTTTTCGGCTGGAACGATCATGTCGTCCTTGCCGAAGGAGATGCCAGCCTTGGCAGCGTGGCGGAAACCAAGAGCCATGAGACGGTCACAGAAAATGACAGCCTCTTTCTGCCCGCAGTGACGATACACGGTATCAATCACGTCGGACACCAGCTTCTTCGTCAGCTGACGATTGATCAGGCTGAACGGAATGGCCGGATGCTTCGGCAGGATCTGGGCAATCAGGGCGCGACCCGGTGTCGTCAGGATCATCTGACGGACCGGCTTGCCTTCCTCATCCTGAGCATCCAGACGCAGACGGATCTTGTCATGAAGCTTCAGTGCACCGGAAAGCAGGGCCGCCTCAATCTCGGCCACGGCCGCATAGGCAGGCGGAGCCGCCTTGATGACCTTGCCATCCTTGATCTCGGCTTCATCCGGCGTCAGACGGTACTCGGGCACCTCGAGGCTCAGATAGTACAGGCCAAGCACGATGTCCTGGGAAGGCACAATGATCGGCTTGCCGTTGGCCGGGCTGAGGATGTTGTTGGTGGACATCATCAGCACACGGGCTTCCAGCTGGGCTTCCAGCGAAAGCGGTACGTGCACGGCCATCTGATCACCGTCAAAGTCCGCATTGAAGGCGGTGCAGACCAGCGGGTGCAGCTGGATGGCCTTGCCTTCCACGAGGCTCGGCTCAAATGCCTGAATGCCGAGACGGTGCAGGGTCGGCGCACGGTTCAGCATCACCGGATGTTCACGGATGACCTCTTCGAGGATATCCCAGACTTCCGGACGCTCTTTCTCGACCATCCGCTTTGCGGCCTTGATGGTCGTGGCGTGCCCGTACTTCTCCAGCTTGGAATAAATAAAGGGCTTGAACAGCTCCAGCGCCATCTTCTTGGGAAGACCACACTGATGCAGCTTCAGCTCCGGCCCCACCACGATCACGGAACGGCCAGAATAGTCCACACGCTTGCCGAGCAGGTTCTGACGGAAGCGACCCTGCTTCCCTTTCAGCATGTCGGACAGGGACTTCAGCGGACGCTTGTTGGCCCCGGTGATGGCACGGCCACGACGGCCATTGTCGAACAGCGCATCAACGGCTTCCTGCAGCATGCGCTTTTCGTTGCGGACGATGATGTCTGGCGCACGCAGCTCGATCAGCCGCTTCAGACGGTTGTTACGGTTGATGACACGGCGATACAGGTCATTCAGGTCGGAGGTGGCGAAACGCCCACCATCCAGCGGCACGAGCGGACGCAGCTCCGGCGGAATCACAGGCACGATGTCCATGATCATCCATTCCGGACGGGCACCACTCTCGACGAAGGATTCGACCATCTTGAGGCGTTTGACCAGCTTCTTGCGGGCCGCCTCGGATGTCGCCTTGCGCAACTTCTTGCGCATGACCGTTTTTTCCGAATCGCCGTCCATCACTTCGGCGTCGTAATCGAACGGATCCGGCTCGCCACGCTCCCGGGCAGCACGGCTCAGCTCGGCCTCCTGAGCGTTCGGCAGACCCCAGTCATAGCTGGACAGCGCACGCTTGATGGCCTCGGCACCGATACCGACATCCAGACCGTCATCAGCGAATTCATCCATCAGCTCTTCGCAACGGATTTCATCCAGCAGATACTGGTCACGACGCTTGCCGTGCTTGTAGGACTCGACCTGATCGGACTCGCAGACGCCCTTGTCGAGCACCAGGAACTTCTCGAAATACAGGACCGGCTCAACATCCTTGAGCGGCAGGTCCAGCATCGTGGCAATGCGGCTCGGCAGGGACTTCAGGAACCAGATATGAGCGACAGGTGAAGCAAGGTCGATATGGCCCATCCGCTCACGGCGGACCTTGGCCAGCGTCACCTCGACACCGCACTTCTCACAAACGATCCCACGGAACTTCATCCGCTTGTACTTGCCACAGAGGCACTCGTAATCCTTGGTCGGACCAAAAATCCGGGCACAGAACAACCCGTCACGCTCCGGCTTGAAGGTACGGTAGTTGATCGTCTCCGGTTTTTTGATCTCGCCATAGGACCATGAGCGGATCTGCTCACTGGAGGCGAGCTGGATGCGGATCTGGTCAAACGTGCCTGACTGACCAGACTGACCCAGAATCTTCATGAGTTCGTTCATTTGCCGAAACCCCACTGTGCCGGGCGGCGTCCCGCCGGCACGTTAAACATGAACAATGAAGAAGAAGCGGAAAGCACTGCCCTCACAGCCCTCCCTGCTCAAGTTCGACATTCAGACCAAGCGACTTCAGTTCCTTCACCAGAACGTTGAAGCTCTCTGGAATACCAGCTTCAAAGTCGTCCTGTTCACGAACGATCGCCTCATACACCTTCGTCCGGCCGGACACATCGTCCGATTTCACCGTCAGCATTTCCTGCAGCGTGTAGGCAGCACCGTAAGCCTCCAGTGCCCAGACCTCCATCTCACCGAAACGCTGACCACCGAACTGGGCCTTACCACCAAGCGGCTGCTGGGTGACCAGCGAGTAAGGACCGATCGAGCGGGCATGAATCTTGTCATCAACAAGGTGATGCAGCTTCAGCATGTAGATGTAGCCCACCGTGGACTGACGCTCGAACTTCTCGCCCGTACGCCCGTCGATCAGCTGGGACTGACCACTCTCGCTGACACCAGCCTTCTTCAGCATCTCCTCGATGTCAGGGATGGAGGCACCATCAAACACCGGAGTTGCGATCGGCACGCCCTTGCGCAGGTTGTTGGCCAGCTCGATCAGCTGATCGTTGTCCATCGTGGCGATATCTTCATTGAAGATCTTCTCACCATAGACATCTTTCAGACGGTCCAGCAGCTCCTGCCGACGCTCACCCGTGCGCTGATATTCATCAACCATCGCACCGATGCTCTGGCCGATATTGGCACAGGCCCAGCCCAGATGCGTCTCCAGAATCTGCCCCACATTCATGCGGGACGGCACGCCCAGAGGATTCAGCAGCAGATCAACCGGCTGACCATTCTCGAGGAACGGCATGTCCTCGACAGGAACGACACGGGACACCACACCCTTGTTACCGTGACGGCCAGCCATCTTGTCACCCGGCTGAAGCTTGCGCTTCACGGCAATGAAGACCTTGACCATCTTCATCACACCAGGCGGCAGCTCGTCACCACGCTGGAGCTTCTCGACCTTGTTGTCGAAGCGGTTGTTGATGCGCTTGATGGCACCATCAAACTCACGGCACAGCGTTTCCAGCTCGGCCATGACGGCCATGTCGGCAACAGGAATGTTGCGCCACGTCACACGGGGATGCTCACCCAGCAGCTCGGCCGTGATCGGCGTACCAGCCCGTACGCCCTTGAAGCCTGCAGCAGCTTCCTGCCCGACCAGACGCTCCTTGAGGCGGTTGTAGAAACTGCGCTCCTGGATGGCACGCTCGTCATCACGGTCCTTGGCCAGACGCTCGATCTCGGCCCGCTCGATGGCCATGGCACGCTCGTCCTTGTCCACACCACGGCGGGAGAAGACACGGACATCAACCACCGTCCCGCTCGTGCCCGGAGGCAGCTTGAGGGAGGTGTCACGTACATCAGAGGCCTTTTCACCGAAGATGGCACGCAGAAGCTTTTCTTCCGGTGTCATCGGGCTTTCACCCTTCGGCGTCACCTTGCCGATCAGGATGTCACCCGGATTGACCTCGGCACCGACATAGACAATGCCGGCCTCATCAAGGTTGCGCAGGGCTTCCTCACCGACATTCGGGATGTCACGGGTGATTTCTTCCTGACCCAGCTTGGTATCACGGGCCATGACCTCGAACTCTTCAATGTGAATTGAAGTGAAGATGTCATCCCGGGCGATACGCTCGGAGATCAGGATGGAGTCCTCGAAGTTGTACCCATTCCACGGCACGAAGGCCACGAGCACATTACGGCCCAGAGCCAGCTCACCCAGTTCGGTGGACGGACCATCAGCGATGATGTCACCGGCAGCGACCAGATCGCCAACCTTCACCAGCGGACGCTGATTGAGGCAGGTAGACTGGTTGGAACGCATGTATTTGCGCAGACGGTAGATGTCCACGCCCTGGGTGGCCCCCTGCTCGTCCGTCGCACGGATCACGATACGGGCACCATCCAGCTGGTCCACCACACCGCCACGCTTGGCAATGATGGTCGCACCAGAGTCGTGCGCCACAGGGCCTTCCATGCCGGTACCGACCAGCGGGGCATCAGCCTTCACCAGCGGCACGGCCTGACGCTGCATGTTGGAACCCATCAGCGCACGGTTGGCGTCGTCGTTTTCCAGGAACGGAATAAGCGCAGCAGCCACGGAAACCAGCTGCTTCGGCGACACGTCACAGGCGGTAACCTGTTCCGGCGGCACAAGACGGAAGTCACCGGTCTGGCGGACAGCCACCAGCTCGTCCGTCAGACGATTGTCGCTCTGCTTGGCATCGGCCTGCGCCACCAGAAGGCGTTCTTCCTCCATGGCGGAGAGATACTTCCAGCCGTCCTGGAAAACGCCATCCTTCACCAGACGATACGGCGTCTCGATGAAGCCGTACTTGTTCACCTTGGCATAAGTGGCCAGGGAGTTGATCAGACCGATGTTCGGCCCTTCCGGCGTCTCGATCGGGCAGATACGGCCATAATGGGTCGGATGAACGTCACGGACTTCAAAGCCTGCACGCTCACGGGTCAGACCGCCCGGACCAAGGGCCGACAGGCGACGTTTATGTGTCACCTCGGAGAGCGGATTGGTCTGATCCATGAACTGGCTGAGCTGGGAGGAGCCGAAGAACTCACGCACGGCAGCAGCAGCAGGCTTGGCGTTGATCAGGTCATGCGGCATGACCGTGTCAATATCGACAGAGCCCATACGCTCACGGATGGCACGCTCCATGCGCAGCAGGCCGATGCGGTACTGGTTCTCCATCAGCTCGCCGACGGAACGGACACGACGGTTACCGAGGTTGTCGATATCATCGACCTGACCACGACCATCCTTGAGATCGCAGAGAATCTTGACCGTCCGCAGGATGTCTTCCTTGCGCAGCGTCCGCAGCGTATCGGGCGCATCCACATCCAGCCGCATGTTCATCTTTACACGGCCAACAGCAGACAGGTCATACCGGTCCTGCGAGAAGAACAGACCATGCAGCATGGCTTCTGCCGTCTCACGGGTCGGTGGCTCACCAGGTCGCATGATGCGATAAATATCGATCAGCGCCTCTTCCCGCGTGGTGTTCTTGTCCGCCATCAGGGTGTTGCGGATCCACGGGCCATGCGTTCCGTCAATTGCGAGAAGCGGAAGCTCCTTCAGGCCCAGCTCTTCCAGCTCGGCCAGTTTCTCTTCCGTCAGCTCCTCGCCAGCCTCGGCATAGATTTCACCGGTCTTTTCATTGACAAGGTCATGGGCAATGAAGCGACCCAGAATATCCAGACGCCCCACCTGCACAACACGGGTCTTCTCGGCGATCTTGCGAACGACACGGGCTGTCAGTTTGGTCTCGGCATCTGCCACAACCTCGCCGGTATCAGCATCCACCAGCGGGCTGAGCAGCTTCAGGCCACGGAAGGCATCCGGCTCAAACGGGCGGGCCCACTCGCCACCCATGCGGGTGAAGGGCACGACATCGTAGAAAGTGGAGAGAATCTCGTCCTCATCCATACCGGCAACTTCGAGTGTATCGACGTCACCACCCTCGGCCAGCTTGGCTTCACGAGCCTTGAGATAATTGTCACCTTCCAGTGCATAGAGCAGCGTGGTAACCGGCAGCTTGCGCTTGCGGTCGATGCGGACATGGATGATGTCCTTGGCATCGAACTCGAAATCGAGCCAGGAACCACGGTAAGGGATGATACGGGCAGCAAAAAGATACTTCCCGGAAGAGTGTGTCTTGCCCTTGTCGTGATCGAAGAACACGCCGGGACTACGATGCATCTGGGAAACGATGACACGTTCCGTCCCGTTGATGATGAAGGTCCCGTTGTCCGTCATGAGCGGCATGTCGCCCATATAGACCGGCTGCTCCTTCAGGTCGTGAATGGAGCGGGTCCCCGTATCCTCGTCAATATCCCACGTTGTCAGACGCAGAATGACCTTCAGCGGGGCCGCATAGGTCAGGCCACGCTGGATGCACTCTTCCACATCGTATTTCGGTTCTTCGAATTCATAATACTGGAAATCCAGCCGCCCACGGCCAGCAAAATCATGAATCGGAAAAACTGAACGGAACACCTCCTGAAGGCCAGCCGGCTCCCGGCTGTCGGGGCGCACATTCATCTGCAGGAAAGCTTCATAGGAAGCCCGCTGCACGTCAATCAAATTAGGCATCGGCGCAATTTCGGGAATGCGCCCGAAGCTCTTGCGGATCCTCTTACGCCCTGTGAACGATTTTGTGATCGCCATCTTATCCTGCCTCTGAACCAGACCTTCAAGTCGTCCGCTATGTGACCATCCCATTAACCCCATGGAATATCAGACGACTTGAACGGCTGGCTTAATCCTGTCTATGACGCGTGACGGAATGCCTTACTATAGACAACTTCCCTGTCAACGGCAAATGGGGCGGGCACCATAAAGCACCCGCCCACTCGCTCCAACGGCTCCCCCAAAGGGGACCGCATGGATACAGCTCTTACTTGATCTCGACGGTAGCGCCGTTCTCTTCCAGAACCTTCTTGATCTTCTCGGCCTCGTCCTTCGTGGCGCCTTCCTTGATGGTCTTCGGAGCGCCCTCGACCAGGTCCTTGGCTTCCTTCAGGCCCAGACCCGTGATGCCACGGATTTCCTTGATGACGTTGATCTTCTTGTCACCAGCCTTAGCCAGAACAACATCGAACTCTGTCTTCTCGGCAGCAGCTTCACCACCAGCAGCCGGAGCAGCAGCAACAGCAGCAACCGGAGCAGCAGCGGAAACGCCCCACTTCTCTTCGAGCAGCTTGGACAGCTCGGCAGCTTCCAGAACGGAGAGAGCGGACAGTTCGTCAACCAGTTTTGCCAGATCGGCCATGATAATATCCTCTAAGATGCGTAAATGTCAGGCGGCGTCGCTCATGCGGGCCACCCCGTTAATCAAGCGGCTTCCGTGTCGCCTGTTCTGGCATAGGCACCAAGAACGCGAGCAAGCTGCCCAGCCGGAGCCTGGGTGACGCCTGCGATGCGGGTTGCCGGGGTACTGATCATACCAACCAGCTGTGCACGCAGCTCGTCCAGAGATGGCAGGGAGGCCAGTGCCTTGACGCTATCAGCCGTAAGGGTCTGATTGCCAAGGGCACCACCAAGTACCACCAGCTTGTCATTCTTCTTGGCGAACTCGACCAGCACCTTCGCCACGCCAACCGGCTCATCCGACCAAGAAATGGCCGTCGGGCCTTTAAGCAGCGGCGCAATGCCGTCGAACTGGGTCCCATCCAGAGCACGGCTGACCAGCCGGTTCTTCGCAACCCTGTATGTCGCACCTACAGCGCGGATGTTGCGGCGCAGTTCTGTCGCATCGGCAACCGTCAGACCCAGATTCTGGGTGACGACAACCATGGACGTGCTACCAAACACCTTGCTGAGGGACTCGACAAAGGCCCGTTTTTCCGTACGGTCCAAAACCTGTCTCCTCGTTAGTCCGATTGCTCGGACCAGGTTACCCATAGGCCCTGCCCTACCCAAAGGCACAACAGAGCCCGCTCGCCTGTCCATGATAAGGAAGACCGCATCGCACCCAGAGGGCCTGATACGCTCTGCCCGTCTCACGCCTGCGCCCGAAAAGGGCTTTAAGGGATGACACCCACATGCGTTCTAGGACAGGAAAGGAGCAGCCTGGGCTGCTCCAGAACACCACCCTGGAGGGTGGCGATTCCATAATCTCCCCTCAATCAGCCTTCAAAGCTGGAGAGATCGATACGCACACCTACCCCCATTGTGGAGGAAAGTGAAGCCTTTTTCAGATAAGTCCCCTTCGCACCGGACGGACGGGCCTTCTGGAGCGCATCCACCAGAGCCTTCACGTTCTCAGCCAGCTGGGACTCGGAGAAAGAAGCCTTGCCGACGCCAGCATGAACGATACCGGCACGCTCGGCACGATATTCCACCTGACCGGACTTGGCAGCCTCAATGGCACCCTTGACGTCCATCGTCACGGTACCGAGACGGGGGTTCGGCATCAGGCCGCGCGGACCAAGAATCTTACCCAGACGTCCAACCAGAGCCATCATGTCCGGGGTGGCAATGCAGCGATCGAACTCGATCTCACCAGCCTGCACCTTCTCGGCCAGGTCTTCCGCACCGACAACCTCGGCACCGGCGGCGGCAGCTTCCTCAGCCTTCGGGCCACGGGCGAACACACCGACACGCAGCGTCTTGCCCGTACCGTGCGGCAGGGAGATCAGACCACGGACCATCTGGTCAGCATGACGGGGATCAACACCGAGACCGATGGAGAATTCAACCGTCTCATCGAACTTGGCCGTTGCGTTGCTCTTCACCAGAGCGACAGCGTCGTTCAGGGAGTACAGCTTGTCACCATCAACCTTGGCGCGCAGGGCGGCAATACGTTTGTTCTTGGCCATGTTCTCAGCCCTCCACCACATCAAGACCGATGGAACGGGCAGACCCTGCCAGCATACGCACGGCACCATCGATGTCGTTTGCGTTCATGTCCTGGAACTTCTTCTCAGCAATCTCACGCAGCTGGGATGTCGTCACGGACCCAACGGAAGACGCACGGCCAACCGTCTGGGAACCCTTGGTGATCTTCGCTGCCTTCAGCAGGAAGTAGGTGTTCGGCGGCGTCTTCGTAATGAAGGTGAAGGTACGGTCCGCATAGGCGGTGATCACGACCGGGATCGGCATCCCCGGCTCAAGGCCCTGCGTCTTTGCGTTGAATTCCTTACAGAACTGCATGATGTTCAGACCGCGCTGACCCAGCGCCGGACCGACAGGCGGAGACGGGTTAGCCTTGCCAGCCGGAATCTGCAGTTTGATGTAGCCAACTACTTTTTTGGCCATATCCGGGACTCCCTAATTTACAGTTCCCGAACCGTGGTTGAGACGGCGGGGATCATCCCCGCCTCCCACGTTCGACTGAGAGGGTGCCTAGACCATTCCCCCCATACCGTCAAGCAGGAATCAGGGGTGCGCTGGCACGGCAGCCGCCCCCGTCAGGTCACGTTCCGCAGCGGGTGGTTCGATCTCAGAACCCTTCTGCGGGGTTCCCACCGGCACCTCACCGGCGGGGCGGGCATGGTGCAGCCCCTCATACTGCAACGGCCCAATCGGATCGATGCTCTTTATGTCCGGCAGGAGCCTGTCCGACCAGCCGCCGCCAAGGGCACGGATGAGCCTGACCGTGGACTGGAGCTGCCGTGTCTGCGCCTGCACCTCCAGCAGGCGGGCCTTCAGCGCATCCTGCTGGGCCACCAGTGCATCCAGATAGTTCGTCAGCCCCCCCGTATAAAGAGCCATCGTCATGGCCTGTGTCCGCAGTGCAGCATCCACTGCCTGATGCTGCTGGAGCCGTTCCTGATGGTACAGGGCTGTCTGGCTCAGCCCATCCTCAACATCCTGAAAGGCCGCCAGAACCGTCGCCCGATAGGCGTCCACGCGTTCCCGATATTGCGACCAGGCCCGTTGCAGGGCCGCACGCCGCATCCCCCCCGTGAAAAGCGGCTCCACAGCCTGCACGGCCACCCGCCAGAACGCCTTGGAGATGCTGGCCAGATCAAACCCGGCATCCTCGAAGCCACCCGTCGCACTGATGGTGATATGGGGATAGAAAGCTGCCCGGGACACACCAATGGCCCGTGCAGCGGCAGCCATCTGCCGCTCGCTCATGGCCACGTCGGGCCGTCTCTCCAGCAGTGTGGATGGGATACCTTCCTTCACCCGGATGGTATCAAAATGCAGCCGGAAATCCTTGACCGGCTGGATGTGGAAACTGGCAGGCACCATGTTCACCATGACAGCAATGGCATGTTCCTGCACCTGCCGGGTCGCCTCCAGATAGCTCCTTGCCGCCTGTGCGGAGTACAGCTCATTCTCCGCACGGGAGACATCCAGCCCCGCACCAATGGCCCCCCCCTGCCGCAACCTCGTGATCTCCACGGCCGTACGGAAATACCGGATGGAATCATCATAAACAGCCAGCTGGGCATCAATCCCACGCAGTGCCATGTAGTTTGATGCCAGCTCGGCCTGGAGACTCAGCCTCGTCAGTGCATATTCAGCAGCCCCGGCCTGCGCCAGATTTTTCTGCATGTGCGTCTGGTTGCGGATGGCATCCCAGAAATCCGGCTCCCACGTGGCGGCACCGCTATAGGCGACGTTGGATTCATAAATGGGCGTATTGTTGCTCCGCCGCAGGAAGAGCCGCCCATCAGACTGCTTGTTCCGGCTCATCTGCGCCCCACCGGCCAGCTGCGGATACAGACGACTTTCCGTCTCACGGGCGATGTCACGCTCCTGCGTGAAAACCTCCGCCGCTGCCTGAAGGTCCGGATTATAGACGTTCAGCCGCTCTTCCAGCTCATCAAGCTGGGGATCGTGGAACAGCTTCCACCATTCTCCCCGCACGACTGCATCGGCCGGCTTGGCATCCCCCATGATGCCTTTGCCTGCCCACCCCTCCGGGTAAATGAAATGTGGCCTGTGATAGTTCGGAGCCAGATCACATGATGTCAGAAAAAAAGAGAGCCCTCCTGCCAGAAGGGAGACCGTCTTCCACACCCCTGTTGCCATCAGTGCTGCCCCTGTTCCTGTCTGACAGGCGCAGAATCGGATGCCGTTGCCCCTCTTTCGCCCGGCTTTGCCTGATCATCAGGGCTGTTTTCCTCCGGTGGTGGCATCGCACCGACACGCCTCAGATCATTCGATGTCACATTCGGCACTGGCTTCTCAGTATCCTTGGGTTTGACATCATTATATCCACGGGTGGGTGTCACAACCCGGACCTCATCACCATCCAGCATGTCGGCTGTCGGATTGGCCACAATCTCATCATCCAGGGACATGCCGGAAAGAACCTGTGTCGTCATGCCAAAATTCGTACCGACCTGCACAGTCTCCAGCCGGACATGATGATTCACAACCTTGGCCACCTGCATCCCCTGGGCACGGAAGATGAGAGCACTGGTAGGCACGATCAGCACGTTCGGGTCGCCAGGAGCCTGGATATGCGCCGTGGCATAAGAATTGGGCCAGAGCAGCCCATCAGGATTGTCCAGCACCAGCTCGGTCGTCACGGTCCGGGTTGCGGCATTGAAGGCATTGGCCGTGGCCAGAAAACGGGCCTTGAACACACGCCCCGGATATTGTGGCACGCTGAGCTCCGCACTGATGCGGGGCGAAATGACACTGGCAAAATCCTGCGGTACCGATACGAACACACGGATCCGATGCACATCCGCCACGGAAAACAGCTCGGCGATCGCCCCCCGTGAATTGAGATTACCCCCGGCCGCGTTCACATAATCCCCGACATTGACCAGACGGGACGTCACGATCCCATCAAAAGGGGCTACGATACGTTTGAAATTCTCCAGCGCCTCCACCCGTTCAACTTCATGGGCGGCAGCGTCAAGCTCGGCCTTCTGGGCAGCGGCATTGGCAGCCTGCACATCCACCTCCTGCCGGGAGACGGCCTGTGTCCCCCGCAGGGCTGTCCAGCGCTGCGTGGTAATCAGCGCCAGTTTGTAACGGGCATTGATGACCTCATAATGCGCCTTGGCCGCCGCGTACTGGGCATCAATGCTCGGTGTGCTGACCTCCGCCAGAAGGTCGCCCCGCTTCACATGGGCCCCGTAATCCTTATACCACATCTTCACATAACCAGAGACCTGCGCATAGATCGGCGCCTCATACCAGGCTGCCAGATTGGCAGGCAGGTCCACGGTCCGGGTGGCAGGACCCGGCTGCGCCTTTATCAGCACGACACGGGCAATGGCACTGTCCTGCGTCTCCCGCACCAGCTCTCTCCTGTGCAGGGCACGCTGCACAAGCCCCAACACAACCAGCCCTGCAAGCACCGCCAGAAGGATGAGAATCAGCAGACGCCCCCTGCCACGAGCCGAAGATGGAGTCTGATGGGGGGACGGATTCATGAAGGTTCTCCTTCTGGAGTGGCCCGGTCACTCTTCGGGGCACCACCATGGATCAGGGCAAAAACGCAGGGGACAAACAGCAGCGTAGCCACCGTGGCCATCATCAGCCCGCCGATCACGGCCTTGCCCAGCGGCGCATTGGAGGAATTGCTGATGGACATGGGGATCATGCCGATCATCATGGCAAGGGCTGTCATCAGCACGGGCCGGATGCGTTCAAATCCGGCTTCCGAGGCGGCAAGAACGGCATTGCCGTGTTCCTCCAGCCGCTCCCGGGCAAAAGCCACAACCAGCACGGCATTGGCCGTGGCTGTCCCCATGCACATGATGGCCCCTGTCAGCGCCGGAACGGACAGGGTCGTATGGGTCAGGAACAGGCTCCACGCAATCCCGCCCAGAGCGGCAGGCAGAGCCATGACAATGACGAACGGATCCAGCCACGACTGAAAGTTCACGACAATGATCAGATAGACCAGCACGATGGAAAGCAGCAGCCCGCCAATCAGCTGGACATAAGCATTGTTCATCGTCACGACCTGCCCACGCACCACCATGCTGGACCCATGCGGCAGGTCAGGCCGGACGCTTTCCACCTCCCGGTTTACAGCACGGGACAGAGCCCCGAGGTCGATCCCCTCTGCCGCCACGTAGATGTCAAACACCGGCATGATGTTGTAATGGGAGACTTCCGCCGGTGTCCCTGTCTGTTCGATATGGCTGACACCACCCAGTATCTGCATGGTCCCGTTCTGCGGGTTGCCATCCCCCTTGTCGAGCGGCATCTTCTCCAGGTCATTGAGGGTCTGGAGGTACATGGCCGGGGCCTGCACGTCGATCAGCTGTGAAGTGCCCTGCGGGTTGAGGTAATAAGTCTGCCCGACCTGCGAACTCCCCGAAAGGGTTGTCAGCACATTGAAGGCGATATCACGCTCCGTGATGCCGGTGCCCATGGCGAAACTGCGATGGGCATTGATGAGCATGGTCGGCTGGGTCATGGGTTGCTGGACACTGACATCCACCGCACCGGGAATTCTGCGCAGACGCTGGGCCAGACGGACGGCGAAGGCATAATTATGCTGGAGATCCCGCCCGACAATCTGGACATCAATGGGGGATGGCAGGCCAAAATTGAGAATCTTGGCTGTCAGATCGCCCGGCTGGAAGGTGAAGCCTATCCCCGGGAAAGCCGTGCTGAGGGCCGTACGCAGGCGCTTGCGGTATTCGGCGATCGGACTTTCATCATCCTCCAGCTGAATGGTGACATCACAGTCCTGTGTTCCTGTCGTGGGAGAGGGCACCATGGCCTGGTTCATCTGGCTCATCGGCAGGCCGCAGTTATTGACGATCAGCTTCACCTGACCCGGCAGGGCCTCACGGATTTTCTTTTCAATCAACCCGCTGAGTTTGGCACTTTCCTCAATACGGGTTCCGACCGGAGCCCGGAAATGCATCTGCATGGTCCCGGATTTGATCTCCGAGAAAAAATCCTGCCCGACAAAGAAAAGCAGAAGAAGAGACGCCAGCGCACCGGAGAGGAAAAGAATGATGAACCGGGCCCGTATCGCCAGTACGGCCAGAAGAACATCATGATAACTTTGGCGGAACCGCTCGAAATATGCCTCAAATCTCTCCTGGAACCTGCCAAAGAAACCCTTTTTCCGGCTGGCATGGTCAGGATGGCGCTGCTGCTCCACCTGTGCGGCCAGAAGCCAGTTCGCCATCGTCGGGACGAGCGTTCTGGAAAGAACGAAAGAAGCGATCATCGCAAAAATGATGGCCTCGGCCATCGGCATGAACAGCCATCCCGCCACACCTGTCAGCTCAAAGAGCGGGAACCAGACAATGCAGATGCAGGTGGTCGAAACGAATGTCGGGATGACGATCTGGTTGGCAGCATCGACAATGGCAGGCTCAAGCTCCTTGCCCATATGAAGGTGGGCATCAATATTCTCGATCATCACCGTGGCATCATCCACGAGAATACCGACAGCCAGAGCCAGACCGCCCAGCGTCATCACATTGATGGATTGCCCGGACAGGCTGAGGCCAATCAGAGCCGAAAGCATGGCCAGCGGAATGGAAACCGCTACGATCACGGTCGAACGCCACGACCCCAAAAAGAGCAGAACCGTCAGGCTGGTCAGGATGGCAGCGGTGATCATTTCCCGCACCACATCGACCACGGATTCCTTCACGAAGCTGGATGCATCGGTGAGAATATCCATGCTTGTGCCGGGGGGAAGCGTCTTCTGGATATCCGGCAGAAGTTTCTTCACCCCGCTCACCACATCCAGCGTGGAAGCGTTCCCGCTCTTCAGGATGACGATCATCACCGCCTGCTTGCCTCGCACCAGCACGGCGTTCGTCTGCGGCGGCCCACCCTTGTGGACCCAGGCCACATCCCGCAGATAGATGACGGAATTACCCACCTGCTTGATGGGCATCCGGTTGAAAGCGGCAATATCCATGGGGGCAGAATTGGTCCGCACCATGAAATCCATGGCACCGACCTTCTGATCCCCGGCCGGAAGCACGATATTCTGCCTGTTCAGGGCGCTGGCCACATCCACGGCAGAGAGACGGTGCGCCAGAAGCTTCACCGGGTCGATATCCACCATGATGTCCGCTGCCACACCACCATAGGGATTGGGGATGGCCGTCCCCGCTACGGAAACCAGCTCCGGCCGTATGAGGTTGGAGGCCATGTTATAGACCTCCGAAGCGGACATGTTGGGATTGTTGACCTGCAGGGTCAGGACAGGGACGGATGATGCATCCAGTGCCAGAATGAGCGGCGGCGTGGCCCCGGTGGGCAGCTGCTTGATGACCGTCTGGGACACGGAAGTGATCTGCGTCTGGGCAACGCTGGTATCCGTACCGGGCTGGAAGAAGATTTTGACAATCCCACGCCCGTAATAGGAGTTGCTCTCAATGTGCTCGATATTGTTGACGGTCGCCGTCAGGGCGCGCTCATAATAATAGACGATACGGCCGGAGACTTCCTCTGGCATCAGCCCTGTATAGGACCAGACAGCTGCCACCGTCGGAATCCTGATGTTGGGGAACACGTCCGTCGGCGTGCCCAGGATGGCCCTCACCCCGAAAATGAGGATCATGATGGACATGACCACAAACGTATAGGGCCGCCGCAGGGCGGTCAGGACAATGGCATTCATGACGGGCAGGACCCCATGTCGGACAGGGGCAGTCCCAGCATGAAGGCCCCCTCACCCATCCCTGCTTTCATTCGATAGGCTGTCTTCTCTGTCTCGATACTGCTGGGCAATCTGTCTCTCCACCTGGACGGGCCACAGGTGCCCGAAGGCCCCAACCCTGCGTCCGGGGGATTATAACGACGCAACCCAAAGAAAAAATGCTTTTCATCTGAAAAGATTTTTAAGAACACGGTTCCGTTACCAGCCTTTTATCTGCCACGGCCCATCACACCTCACCCTGCGCACTGGGCCTGTTCAGGAACCGGAAAAACAAGACGGAACACGGTTCCGCTGCCAACATCCCCCTGACGGTTCTCATCAATCACGAGACGGGCCTCATGCAGCCGGACGATGGCCGCCACAAGGCTCAGCCCCAGCCCGCTGCCGGGCACGTGGCGGCTCTTGTCTGCCCGGTAGAAGCGGCCCATCACGGCATCACGCTCCTCCACCGCAATACCAACCCCGGTATCCCGCACCTCGAACCACGGTTCCCCCAGCTCGTTCCGCCCTGCCCGTAGAGTGACAGCTCCCCCCTCCCCCGTGAATTTCAGAGCATTGTCCAGAAGATTGGCCAGAACCTCGTTCAGCAGGTCGGCATCCCCCCAAAGCTCCACGGGGCCTTCATGAGGTATCACGGACAGGGTCAGCCCCTGCGTTTCTGCATTGGGCTCGTACAGATCAGCCATGTCGGCAATGAGAGGCATGATATCCATGCGCCTGAAACCAGCCCTGCGCTGACCATTTTCAATCTCCCCGATCCTCAGCAGGGCCGTAATGACAGAAAAACACTGCTCGAGATCCCTCTGGCACAAAGCCATTGCCTGCTCGAAGCGGAGCTCCTCCTCCGGGGTCGATGTCAACGCCTGTACAAAACCGTTCAGGCGATCCAGCCGGGCCTGGACACGGGCCAATGGTGTACGGAGATCATGGGCAATGTCGTTGCCAACATCCCGCATTTCACCCATCAGCTGCTCCAGACGGTCCAGCATTCTGTTGACCGACCCGGCAAGACGGTCAAGATCATCATGACCGCGCCCGACAGGCAGGCGCTCCCGAAGCTGCCCCTTGACGATCTGCTCGATGGAATGATGCATCTTGGTGATGCGCCCCAACGCACGGCGGCTGAGGATCATCCCCGCCATGAGAGCAAACAGTACGACCGGAACCATGGAGAACAGGGCGCATTGCCGGGCCACACGCCGCAGCTCATCCACCATGTGGCGGGAGCGCCCCAATACCAGAAGGCGGGTCTTCCCCGGCTGCATCCCCGGCACTTCCACCACAAGAAAGCGCATGACCGTCACGGAATGATCCGGCAGGACAAAGGAGAGGTTCTGGGTAGAAGGACTGGCCGTAAGCCCTGCGGGCCACGTTGTCATGTCCCCGGCTATGGGGTGATGGTCCCTGTCGAACAGGGCGGCAGCATTCAGGAAGATGCGCAGCTCGCTCGTGCTGCGTTCTTTCAGCCGGACCTCCAGATCACCCGGGGCCTCCTGCATCAGGACCGAAGCAGAACGGCGCAGCAGGTCGTTGGTGCGCAGCTGCTCATAAGTACTGATCTGCCCGTAAAGCAGGATCAGCTCCAGCAGCATCCCCAGCACGACGACACAGACAAGCCCCAGCGTCAACCGGAACGCCGCCGTGCGAAACAGGTCACTCCGGGACACGCAGGCAGAACCCGGCACCACGGATGCTGTGGATCAACGGCTCCTCGCCATCCCGGTCCACCTTGCGACGCAGCTTGCCGATATGCACGTCCACCAGATTGGTGCGGGGGACGAACCGGTAATTCCAGACATCCTCCAGCAGCATGGTCCGGGTCAGCACCGTATTGGGGCGGCGGATCATGTATTCCAGCAGCCGGAACTCCCGTGGCAGAAGGTCGATTTCCCGCCCGTCCCGTCGCACCCGCCGTTCCAGAAGGTCCATCTCCAGCGGCCCCAGCTTCAGCATGGAGGTACGGCCATAGATGGGACGGCGCAGCAGGGCTTCCAGCCGGGCGGCCAGCTCTTCCATCACGAATGGTTTTGTCAGGTAATCGTCCCCGCCCGCCTTCAGGCCACTGATGCGGTCATCCACGGCTGACAGGGCCGACAGGACCAGAACCGGCATGGTCATGCCCTGCTCCCTCAGGGTCTCCAACACGCTCAGCCCGTCCATGCCCGGCAGCATGCGGTCCATCACCAGCAGGGCATAATCATCCCGGCGGGCCATCTCCAGCCCCTCGGTCCCTGTTGCCGCACGTGAAACCTCATAGCCACGCCCGCACAGATCCCCCACGATCTCTTCCGCAAGACTGTCGTCATCCTCGACAAGAAGGAGCTTTACCGGGGCCTGTCCCTCACCCTCCAGCGGAGCATCGCTGGGCCATGGCTGCCGTTCCATCTTCTTCATCTTCTTTTCCGCCGCCATCGCATCGCCCCTCCTCTGGCCACCATCACACACCAGACCGCCCTGCCGCAGCCTGTCCGGCCGCCACGCCACTGGCCCAGGCCCACTGGAAATTGTACCCTCCCAACCAGCCTGTCACATCCACGGCCTCTCCGACAACATACAGCCCCGGTACCGTGCGGGCCTCCATGGTCTGGGAGGACAGGTCTCTCGTATCCACACCGCCCCGCATGACCTCTGCCTTGGCGTAACCCTCCGTACCCGCCGGGTGGAGAACCCAGTCACTCACCTGCGCTGCCAGGGCACGCACCGCCTTCGCTGGCTGTTCCGCCAGCGGGCGGTCATCCAGCATTCCAGCAACCAACACCTTCACCAACCGGGCGGGCAGGGCCTCCAGCAGGGCGGGCGCATGAGCCTTCGGGCGCTGCTGGCAGATACCCCGCATATCCTCATGAACATCACGCCCCGGAGCCAGATTCAGGCGCAAGGCTTCATGCCCGTCCCACCATGACGATATCTGAAGGATGGCCGGGCCGGACACACCCCGATGGGTGAAGACCATCCCCCCCGTGAAGACCGGCTTCTTCCGACCGGCCAGCGAAGCCGTGACCTGAAGGGACACACCGGCAAGATTCGGCTGGGCCGCTTCAAGACGAAAGGGCACGAGGGCCGGAGCGGGTGGCACAATCCGCAGGCCGAACTGCCGGGCCAGCTTCAGGGCAATGTCGGTGGCGCCCAGCTTGGGCAGGGCCAGCCCCCCCGTTGCCAGAATGATGGACCGTGCCCGCACCGGCCCCTGTGATGTCTCCAGTGTGAAACTGTGACCATCATGGCTCACATCACTCAGGGAACAGCCCAGCTGGAACGTAACCCCGCCAACCCGACATTCATCTTCCAGCATGGAAACAATCTGCCGGGCCGATTCATCGCAGAAAAGCTGTCCCTCTTCCTTCTCATGCCAGCGAATGCGGTATTTCTCGACAAGGGACAGAAAATCCTGCGGGCGGTACCGGGCCAGAGCGGAGCGGCAGAAACGGGGATTTTCAGAGCGGTAATATGTCCAGTCCGCCTTCAGGTTGGTGAAATTGCACCGCCCACCACCAGAAATGAGAATTTTCCGCCCCGGCTGATCGGCATGGTCCAGAAGGACAGTCCGCGCGCCCCTCTGCCCTGCCGTGGCCGCCGCCATCATGCCAGCTGCCCCCGCCCCCATGACGGCCACATCCCACATCACCATGTCTGCCCCACGCCCTTCATGACCCGTCAGAAATCAAGATCGGCATAATGGGCAGGTGGTTTCACGCCGCTGACACGGTCACCCAGAAGATCACGGAAACAGGGGCGGGACTTTATGCGGGCGTACCAGTCCCGCACGCACGGAGCCCGGCGCCAGTCGATATCACCCAGAAAATCCAGGGCGGAAATATGGGCCGCAGCCGTAAAATCTGCCGCTGTCAGAACAGAACCCCCCAGCCATGTCCGTGTTTCGGCCAGATAGCCAATGTAATCCAGATGGAAACGGAGATTCTTGTACCCTGCCTGAAGAATCTTCCCATCAGGATGCCCCTGCCCGAAAAGACGCTTCTCCACCTTTTCCCCCAGAAGGTTGACCATGACTTCCTGCTGGAAGAGCCGCTCAAACCAGTCCATGAGGCGGCGGACTTCCACCCGTTCAGCCAGATTGCGCCCCAGAAGAGAGGTCTCCGGGTAGGCATCCTCCAGATATTCGGCAATCACACGCCCGCCAGGCACGACCATGCCACTGTCCTCCACCAGAACGGGCACCTCGCCTGCCGGATTCAGTTCGTGAAACCGTTCGTTCTGCTCCCACGTCTTTTCCACGACGAGCTCAAACGGCAGCTTCTTCTCTGCCAGCATGAGCCGCACAAAACGCGATTGCGGAGACAGGGGTAAGTGATGCAGTATACGCATATGTTTTTCCTACGGCATTTTTGCATCAGGGAACAGAGACCATTCCAATCAGTCCAGACACAACCACGGTGATCCACAGTTCATGTCCAGCCCATCAGCATCTCCGTCGTTTCATCCGTCAGATGCGTTCGCAGTGCAAGCCCCAGGTACCAGCAGAATGACCATCCGTGCCCGGGGCCGGTCTTTCCTGGCACTCATTCTCTCCCCAGAAGCCCCGCTGAAGGACTGGCTGGCCGGACTGGATGAGCATATGAGGCGCGCCGCCGGATTCTTCAACCGCCAGCCCGTCATTCTGGACCTCAGCCTGCTGGATGAAAATACGGAAGGACTGGCCGGTTTCCAGCAGGAACTGCGCCAGCGCCATATCCATCTGATCGGCATTGAGGGGGGAGATCGCCACTGGGCAGCCCTCCAGTCATGGGAGTGGCCCATCGAACTCCAGGGCGGGCGCCCGAGCGGGCCCGTGAACCTGCCCGATGGCGAAGAGCCGCAGGCGGCCGAGCCCGCCACTGCGAACCTGAGCGAACCGCTCATCATCAACCGGGTCGTACGCTCTGGCCAGTCCATCCAGAATCCCGATGGGGACGTCATCGTGCTGGGGGCCGTCTCCTCTGGTGCGGAGATCATTGCCGGTGGGTCCATCCATGTTTACGGGCCGTTGCGCGGGCGGGCCATTGCCGGGGTGGACGGCCATCCCCAGGCCCGCATCTACACCGCCAAGATGGAGGCCGAACTGCTCGCCATTGACGGTTTCTACATGGTGGCCGAAGAAATGCCGGAAGACTCCGTGGGGAAAGCCGCACAGGTCTATCTGGAACAGGAACGGCTGAATGTGACTCCCCTTCAGGCAGGGACTGTCAAAATATGACTTTTTCCTTTTTGAAAAAAGAAAACTGCCCACTTGTGACACAGAATGTCTTATCAATGCTTAATCATCACTGTAGAGTATGAAGCAACAAGGTAAGGTTCCCTTTTACTGAACCTTAATCATCTGCAATAATGTCCACAAATAAGGCTCATAAGCCGACTGCGGGAAAGCTAAAAATTTCATGGCAAAGATCGTTGTTGTTACATCCGGCAAAGGGGGCGTTGGCAAAACGACGACAACAGCCGCCCTTGGGGCCGCCTTGGCGCGAAGCGGACAGAATGTGGCTGTGGTCGACTTTGACGTCGGGCTCCGCAACCTGGACCTCATCATGGGGGTCGAACGGCGGGTCGTGTTCGACCTGATCAACGTCATCCAGGGGGAAGCCACACTCCATCAGGCCCTGATCCGTGACAAGCGCTGTGATACCCTGTCCATCCTGCCGGCCTCCCAGACCCGGGACAAGGACGCCCTGACAAGCGAGGGCATAGAACGGGTGATGAACGAGCTGCGGGAGCGCTTCGACTGGATCCTCTGTGACAGCCCAGCCGGCATTGAGCGCGGGGCCCAGCTGGCCATGCATCATGCCGACCACGCCGTGATCGTCACCAATCCGGAAGTCAGCTCCGTCCGTGACTCTGACCGCATCATCGGTATGCTCGACAGCCAGACAGCCCGGGCACAGAAAGGTGAGACGGTCGAGAAGCACCTGCTTCTGACACGCTACGACCCGAGCCGGGCCTCCCGTGGTGAGATGCTGAGTGTTGAAGATGTCGTGGGCATCCTCTCCCTGCCCCTGCTTGGCGTCATTCCCGAAAGCGAAGATGTCCTCAAGGCCTCCAACGTCGGGGCTCCGGTCACTTTTGCCTCCCCGGAGAGCGTCCCTGCCCTGGCCTATTTCGAAGCCGTGGCCCGCCTGGAAGGCAAGGACATCCCCGTCACCATCCCGACCGAAAAACGTGGTCTGTTCGACCGCATCTTCAAAAAGAGGGGATCATGAGTTTTCTGGACAGCTTCTTTTCCCGGAAACGCCCCGAGGCAAGCAGCAATGTAGCACGGGACCGGCTGCAGATCCTGCTGGCGCATGAGCGGCAGGCGCAGGAAGGTGGGGACTCAACCCTCCTCCGGACTCTCCATGCTGAAATCCTTGAAGTTCTGGCACGTCATGTCTCCATTGATGAAGACAATGTGCAGATCAAGATGGATCGGGGGCAGAAATGCTCCAAGTTGGAGATCGACATCCAGGTTCCGCAGAGTGGCCTGCGGGCGCAGGTTTCCACCATGACTCCCAATGAGGACCTGTAGTACTCCCTTTCCCTTGACCAGACCTTGTGCGGGGCCTGCCCCGCCACTGTCTCCCTATACCTGACAGGGATGCTGCCAGGCCGGTTTCTGCAGTCTTCGCTGCTCCGCTCCCCAGAGGAGCTTTTTTTGCCCCATAATTAACGATTCATCATAGTTAATTATGTGTCCAAGACAGCACAGTTCGGCGCCTTTCATGCAACAGGTGCCCTGTCACACCCTCTATCCCATGGTCTTGAAGACGACTGTTCTATATCAGACAGGCGCATAGATGTTTCTATTTTTCACTATGAAGAATAGGGGTTTGCCCGGATGATCCCCCGTGTGCAAGGTCCTGCTTCACCTGCTGGAAAGTTGGTCTCTGATGCGTTCCCTGCCTCCTTCACGTCGCCTGACTACCCTCCCCTCCCTGCTTGGCATCGGGCTGGGCTGCATGACGGCTCTATCCTCCCAGGTCAAGGCGGCAACCAGAGACCAGACCATGGCACCGGCACAGGAAAAAATATCTGCCACAGGAAAGCCCAAACCCATCACCAGGCGGCAGGCCACCACCCCGTTGCGTCAGAAACACGTCCAGCAGGTGCCCGGCGGAACGGAAACACTCATCGTCACAGGGACACGGGAGATCGGGAAAAAGGCCCGTGATTCCATTGCACCCATTGATGTCGTCTCCAGCCGGCAGCTCACCAGTACCGGCCAGCCAACCCTGCGGGATGCCATGCAGCTCCTGCTGCCATCCCTCACCGTCCCCACAGGCGGCTTTGATGCAGGCGCCCTGACGGATTCCATCAGCCTGAGGGGACTGAGCTCCAATGAGACGCTGATCCTCGTCAATGGGCACAGGCGGCACACCACGGCCAACATCTATGCCGATTCCGGGCCGCAGCAGGGCACGACCCCGACCGACATCGACATGATCCCCCTCTCTGCCATCGATCACATCGAAGTGCTGCGAGATGGTGCCTCGGCCCAGTACGGATCGGATGCCATTGCCGGGGTGGTGAACATCATCCTCAAGAAGCAGGATCACGGACTGACGATCCGGTCCAACAGCGGCATCACCAGCAAGGGAGACGGCTACCAGCAGGGCATCTTCATTGATGGCGGGGCCTCCTTCGGGGAGGACCGTGGCTTCATCCATGTCAGTGGCGACCTCGTGCATCAGGACCACAGCTTCCGCTCCGGACCGGACAGCCGGACCGGAACAACCATCAACAAGATCCTGAGCCAGCCGGAACAGACCCGGGAGTCCGTAGCCATCAATGCAGGCTATGACATCACCAACACGCTCCAGCTCTACAGCACGGCCACCTATGCCCACCGCCATGCGGAGGCCTTCCAGAATTACCGTCTGCCCTCATCCCTTGCCAGCACCCCCGGTTACGCCGCCATCTACCCGGACGGCTATTCCCCCCTCCAGACGCTGGAAGAAAATGATTTTGAAATCACGGCAGGGCTGAAAGGCCGTCTGGCAGGCTGGCACTGGGACCTGTCCAGCACGTACGGGCGGGATTTCGACAATATCGGCCTGAAGAATGACGCCAACAAGGCCCTTCCCGCCTCCGCCCTGCAAACCACCTACAACAGGGTGCAGGGCTTCAATGACACGCAGTGGAACAACGAGCTGAACCTGAACAGGAAGCTCAATCTGTCCTTCTGGCCCCACAGCATCAATCTCGCCGGAGGGGCCGGATACCGTTATGAAGCCTACTCCATTGCTGAAGGCTCCAGTGCCAGTACCTATGGCGGCGGCACCAGCCTGGCCCTCGCCGGAACAAGCCCCCGCAGTGCGGGCAACTCCAACCGTGACGTGGTCTCCGGTTATGTCGACATTTCCACCCATCTGACAAAGCACTGGCAGCTGGACATGGCCGGACGGTACGAACATTACACCGATGTCGGCAACACGCAGACCGGCAAGATTTCCACCCGTTATGACGTGTCAAGGAGGCTTGCCTTCCGGGGGACATTCAGCAACGGCTTCCATGCTCCCACACTGGCGCAGGAACATTATTCCGCCCTGACCCTCTCCCCGACCGTGGCCCGTGGGCTGGTGGCCGCCACCTCTCCCGGAGCCCTGGCCAGCGGGGCCCAGCGTCTGAAACCGGAGCAGAGCACGAATGTGGAAGGGGGCATCATTGCCGAACCCTTCAAAGGGCTGCATGTCACGACCGATTTCTACCAGATCGACCTGCGGGGCCGCATCCTGCCCGGGAACAACCTCTATGGTGTGGAAGCCGCCAACATTCTGGCAGCCAACGGCATCACCGACCTGCCCGCCAACATCACGAACAACAATCTGTCCACCCAGTGGTTTGCCAATGTGGCGAACACCCGCACGCAGGGCATGGACATGACCATCACCTACACCACGAAACTGCGCCACGCCGGGCGCATCAACTGGGATGCCGCCATCAACCTGAACCGCACCAGACTGCGCCATCAGGCGACCCGCAGCGACGGCACGCCGGTCCTCAACGCCCCCAGCCGGGCCTACATCACGACTGCGTATCCCCGCAGCAAGATCATCTTTGGTGGCACATGGGTATCCCCGGCGCATCGCTGGGCCGTTGCCCTGCATGAAATCCGGTACGGGCAGACGACCTCCGCCCTGACCTATTACCGGAACAACAATACCTCAACGGCCTCGACCACCAACTACCTCCAGTTCCATAACAGACCGAAATGGACGACCAATCTTTCGGTGACGTACAACATCAACAAAATCTGGAGTACAACACTGGGCGGGAACAACATCTTCGCCGCCTTCCCCAGCAAGGTGCCCCATGGCAACCGTTATCTGGGAGCCGCCAAATACTACCTGAGCACATCCCAGCTCGGCATCAATGGCGGCTACTATTATCTGGACGTGTCAGCCCACTTCTGAAAAGTGGGCCAGACGGTCACATCTCGGCCCATGTCCGCAGCAGGTTGTGATACACGTTGGTCAGCCGCAGGACCTCCGCATCCTTGGGGCCGTGACTCTGGGTCAGGGCCATGATGCTCTGGTCAAGGTCGAACAGGATGGACCGGTGCTCCTGCGAGCGGATGACGGACTGCGCCCAGAAAAAAGACCCCCAGCGGCTGCCCCGTGTCACCGGAGTGACCGTATGCAGGGCCGTGGTGGGATAGACAATCATGTCCCCCGCAGGCAGGCGCACCCGCTTTTCCTCTGAAGGCCCATGAAGGACCAGCTCGCCCCCGTCATATTCATCAAGATCGGAAATGAAAAGCGTGCTGGACACGTCCGTACGGATGCGGTGCCCCGTACCGGGAATGGGCCGCAGGGCGTTATCGACATGCGCCCCGAAATTCATCCCCACATCATAACGGTTGAAGAGCGGCGGCACGAGACGCAGGGGCAGCACGGCACTGTTATAGAGCGGGTTCGTGCCCAGCTTGCGCAGGACAAACGTGGAGAGCTCCTTCCCCAGCGGGCTGTCTGGAGCGATCTGAAGATTGTTCTTCACACTGCCAGACTGTGACCCGGCTGTTCCCCGGCCATCCACCCATTCTCCCGCGGCCAGACGGGACCGCAGGTCAGCCAGCTCTTCTGCCGAGAGAACTCCCGGAATATGCAACATCATGAGATCATGCCTTTCAGGCAGGCCAGCAGCCTCGCCACCTACAGGAAAAGGAGCAGACAGACCTGCCTGCTCCATGTGAAACCTTCACACCATCATCCACCGGTTTCAAGACCGGACATGCAGAAGGCATGGCCGGCCCCGACACTCAGTAATCCATGGTCAGACGGCCAAGGAATGTCCGCCCCGGTGCGGGCGTGGCATAGCCGCTGAAGAGACTGTTGTAGTTCAGCCGATTGGCCAGATTGTACCCGTTGAGAGAGACCTGCCAGTGCCGCCCGAAATGATGGGAAATGACGGTGTCAAAATCCACATTGGCAGGCACTTTGGAGGTATTGTTGTTATCCAGATACACTTTCTGACGCCATGTCAGACCACCACCGATGGTGAAGTTCCACGGCGTACCGGGGAAGGCCTCATAGGCGGACCAGAGGGTCGCCTGATTGTGCGGCACGTACTGGATCTGGTTATGCATCCGCCCGCCACCATTGGAGGACGTCTTCGGGTCATACAGGGCGTAAGTGGCCGTGATGTTCCAGCCCGGCAGGATCATGCCACCAAGGGAGAGTTCCATGCCCTGGTTGCGCTGCTGGGCACCCGTGTTGATGGTGGAGTTGGAGACCGGGTCTGTCGTCAGGGCATTGCTCTTGTCCAGACGGAAAAGCGAGATGGTGGCCCCCAGGCGGTCATGCAGCAGACTGAACTTGCTGCCGACCTCATACAGGCGGGCACGCTGCGGGCGTGTATCCACGGTTCCCTTTGATCCCGGCCGGACCGGCACGGCCCCGCTGGTCACATACATGCCCGTCGGTGTGGTGGAGCTGGCATAGGTGAAATAGACCGTCTGCCACTTCGTCGGTGTCAGCACAAGGCTGGCCGTCGGGTTGAAGGTATTTGTCGTCTGCGGGAAGCTCCTGTCCGGGTTGTTCGGCAGTTCGGACAGGCCGGACGTCCAGTAGTTGCTCTGCCAGCGGTCCCAGCGGAACCCGCCCTTGATGGATGCCCAGTTTGTCAGCCAGATCTGGTCATACAGGAAAATGCCCGTGTCGAACCCATACCCGCGGCTGTTCGGCTTCTTGCCAATACCGGCAATATTGGGCATGGAATTGGCCTGTGCGGAGACACGGCGCACCATGGCATCCGGCACATTGTGCGGGTCTGGATACAGCATGTTGGCGGTCGGCACCGCCTGGGTGAGGGAAGCACCCTCATAGGTATCCTGATGACGGGAATCATGGACATATTCCATGTCAAACCCTGTCACGACCTGATGCCTCAGAAAACCTGTCTTGAAGTCGGCCTGCAAGGAGGCGACGTCCTGGAAGGACCAGCTGTTCTGCTTGTAGGGCAGCGGCACGCTCCCGTTGGTGTTGCGGGTGATCACACCGGCACCATAATTGCCACTGTTCAGCGCATTGACGCACTTCGTGCCGCACTGCACCTTGGAGGCCTCAAAGTCACGGCTGTACTCACCGAAGCGCAGATCATTGTGGAATGTCAGATGATCGTTGAAGATGTGCTTCAGGCGCAGCGTCTCCATCGTGTCATCGGTATGATTATGGTCCTGCTGCTTGCCGTACCAGTTCTGCCGGGGCACGCCATATTCCGAGATCGGCCGCCCATAAGCGGACCCACGGGCCTTGACGACCGGCATCCCGTAATCCGGGATGCTGTTGTCCGTCTCATGCATCACCTGAAGCACGACGGTCGTCTTCGTCCCCAGCCCGAAGGCCACGGAAGGCGCAATGCCCCAGCGATGATCCCAGACATGGTCCCGCCCGACCACATTGTTGGACGCCCCCAGCCCTTCCAGACGGAAGGCCGTGGTGTCGTTGATCCGCTTGTTCACATCCACCGTGCCACGGAAATAATCCGCTGACCCGCCACTGAAATCCACGTTGTAATGGTCGTTGACCGTCGGCGTCTTCGTCACGACATTGATGGCACCACCGGTCGTTCCGTTACCGAAAACCTGTGAGGACGGCCCCTTGATGACATTGACGGAATCATAGTTGAAGCTGTCACGGGAATAGACGCCGAAGTCCCGCAGGCCATCTTCGTAGATGTCATTCTGTGCCGGGAACCCACGGATGAGAAACTGGTCCCCGTTGAGACCACCGGCCCCTTCCCCGACGGAAGCCGTGATGCCGGGGACGTTGCGCAGGGCCTCATCCAGAGACTTCGCATTCTGCTGCTTGATCAGTTCCCGGGGAACGACATCAATGGTCTGCGGCGTGTGCATGACATCCTGCGGCATACGTCCCATGTCGTTGCCTGCATGCATCGTGTTGAACGGATGACCGATGACATGGATACGCTCCACCTGCGTTGCCTGCACACCATCCTGTGCCGCCCGGGATGCAGATGTTCCGGCTGTTGTCTGTTCCGCATGTGTTCCATCTGATGTGGCAACGCCATCCTGATGCAGGGCTGTTGTGTCAGCAGCATAGGCCCCCCCAGCGACACCACCCAGTGTCAGGACAGCCGAAGCCGGCTTGAGGCATTGATGGATAAAACGACTCATACAAAGGTGCTCCACATCAGGGTAATACGACCTCCACCAAGGAGAGACACCTTCCATAGATGATAATTATTCTCAGTTTCAAACCATAAAAATCATACCAAATCGTTTACAGATAAGATTGTGTCTTAATTGCCACAATATGACACACCATTACCATAATGGCTGTTTCCTGCTGTTTTTCAGCATGTTGCTACCTCCACTCTCATGCTGTGAACAGGTATTCCCGATTATTTCTTAGAACTGACAGGATGAACCGAACACAAAAACAAGAGCCCGTTCCCCAGCCCCAATGCGGAGCCATACCTTCAGGCCGGACAGTATGTCCGGCCTGAAAAAACAGCTCAGTAATCCATGGTCAGACGGCCAAGGAATGTCCGCCCCGGTGCAGGGGTAGAATAGCCACTGAAGAGCGTGTTGTAGTTCAGCCGGTTGGCCAGATTGTATCCGTTGAGAGAAACCTGCCAGTGCCGCCCGAAATGATGGGAAATGACGGTGTCAAAATCCACGTTGGCGGGCACCTTGGAGGTATTGTTGTTATCCAGATACACACCCTGCCGCCATGTCAGCCCCCCACCGATCGTGAAGTTCCATGGCAGGTTGGGGAAGGCCTCATAAGCGGACCAGAGAGTCGCCTGATTATGCGGCACGTACTGGATCTGATTATGCATGGGCCCGCCATTGTTGGAAGATGTTTTCGGATCATACAGCGCATAAGTGGCTGTGATGTTCCAACCCGTCAGGATCATCCCCCCGAGGGAGAGTTCCATGCCCTGGTTGCGCTGCTGGGCCCCCGTGTTGATGGTGGAGTTGGAGACCGGGTCTGTCGTCAGGGCATTGTCCTTGTCCAGACGGAAGAGCGAGATGGTGGCCCCCAGGCGGTCATGCAGCAGGCTGAACTTGCTGCCGACCTCATACAGGCGGGCATGCTGTGGCCGGTTATCCACCGTTCCTCCATTCTTGCCCGGCCGGACCGGCACGGCCCCGCTGGTCACATACATGCCCGTTGGTGTGGTGGAGCTGGCATAGGTGAAATAGATCGTCTGCCAGCTGGTCGGTGTCAGCACGAGGCTGGCCGTCGGGTTGAAGGTATTCTTCGTCTGCGGGAAACGCTTGTCCTCATTCGGGACGGGGCGGTTTTTCTCATTCAGGGTCGTTTCTGGCCCACCTGTTACGGTGTACCCACTCTGCCAGCGGTCCCAACGGAACCCGCCCTTGATGGATGCCCAGTTTGTCAGCCAGATCTGGTCATACAGGAAGATGCCCGTATCAAACCCATAACCATGATTGTCCGGCTTTCTGCCCAGCCCGGCAATGTACGGCATGCTCTTCGGATTCTCCCCTCCCGGCACACGACGGGCCTGTGCATCCGTTACCTCATGCGGATTGGGATAGAGCAGATTGGCCGCAGGAATGGTCCCGGCATAGACGTCCTGATGACGGGAATCATGGACATATTCCATGTCAAACCCTGTCACGACCTGATGCCGGAGAGACCATGTCTTGAAGTCTGCCTGCAGGGACGCAACGTCCTGGAAGGACCAGCTGTTCTGCTTGTAGGGCAGCGGCACACTGTTGCCCGGCGTCGTGCGATTGACCAGCCCCTTGCCAAAATCACCGCCATTGATCGCATCAATACAGCCAGCCCGGCACACGACCTTCGAAGCTTCAAAATTACGGCTGTATTCACCGAAGCGCAGATCATTGTGGAAGGTGAAATGCCGATTGAAAACATGCTTCAGCCGCAATGTTTCCATCGTGTCGTCGGTGTGATTATGGTCCTGCTGCTTGCCAAAGAAATTGTGCCGCGGCACGCCATATTCAGACAAAGGCCGCCCATAAGCCGACCACTTTGTCTTGATGACCGGCATCCCGAAATCTGGCACGCTGTTATCTGTCTGGTGCATCACCTGAAGAACAACGGTCGTCTTCGTCCCCAGCCCGAAGGCCACGGATGGCGCAATGCCCCAACGATGATCCCAGACATGGTCCCGACCCACCACATTGTTGGACGCTCCCATGCCTTCCAGACGGAAGGCCGTCCTGTTATTGATGGTCTTGTTCACATCCACCGTGCCACGGAAATAATCCGCTGACCCGCCACTGAAATCCACGTTGTAATGGTCATTGGCCATCGGCGTCTTCGTCACGACATTGATGGCGCCGCCAGTCGTTCCGTTACCGAAAACCTGTGAAGACGGCCCCTTGATGACATTGACGGAATCATAATTGAAGCTGTCACGAGCGTAGACACCGAAGTCCCGCAGGCCATCTTCGTAGATGTCATTCTGTGCCGGGAACCCACGGATGAGAAACTGGTCCCCGTTGAGACCACCGGCCCCTTCCCCGACGGAAGCCGTGATGCCGGGGACGTTGCGCAGGGCCTCATCCAGAGACTTCGCATTCTGCTGCTTGATCAGTTCCCGGGGGACGACATCAATGGTCTGCGGCGTGTGCATGACATCCTGCGGCAGACGCCCCATGTCATTGCCTGCATGCATCGTGTTGAACGGATGACCGATGACATGGATGCGCTCCACCTGCGTCGCCTGCACGCCCTGCGTCTGGGCATCATTGACAGAAGGCGCTGGTGTCGTCGTTTCCTGCCCTGTAGGCGTGCTTTCTTCCTGATGGGAGGCAGAAGCAGCCAAAGCCCCCCCTGCCATGCTCCCTAAAGTCAGCACCGCTGAGACCGGTTTTAGACATTGATGGATAAAACGACTCATGGAAACAACCTTTGTCCTGAAAGGGTCACGCACATCCCCAGCGGGATAGCCGCTCATAAATGCGACTAATTCTTAATTTTAACTTTAAGAAATTGTTGTCCTTTGCAGAAATTTGATGAATGTGTCGTAAAAAACACATTTATTTTAATTTTTTGTTTATTATCTGTAAGACAGACACAGTCCCTCTCATGATTTTTGTTAATATTTAAACAATTAAATATTAACCATTGCGATCTCCCATAAAAAAACTGCGCCTTCCCAAACAGGAAAGGCGCAGAATCCAGCAGATGATCCGTGTCTGAAGGGTAGATCAGTAATCCATGCTCAACCGCCCAAGGAAGGCCCGCCCCGGAGCCGGTGTTACCCGGTTCGTGAAGAGTGAGTTGTAGTTGAGACGGTTGGACAGGTTGTAGGCATTCAACGACACGACCCAGTGCCGGTTGATGCGGTGCGAGATATAGGAATCGAACTCCACGTTGGCGGGCACCTTCGCCGTGTTGGCAAGGTCCAGATACACGCCCTGCCGCCATGTCAGCCCCCCACCGATGGTAAAGTTCCAGAGCTTGCCGGGAAAGGCTTCATAAGCGGACCACAGCGTCGCCTGATTGTGCGGCACGTACTGGATGTTCCGGCCATGATTGGGACCGGACATCACCCGCGGGTCATACAGAGCATATGTGGCCGTCACGTTCCAGCCCGGCAGGATCATGCCTCCCAGGGACAGTTCCAGCCCCTGGTTGCGTTCCTTCACACCCGTGGCCAGTACCTGCCCGGCGACCGGGTCCGTCGTCAGGGCATTGCTCTTGTCCAGCCGGAAGAGCGATATCGTGGCCCCGAGACGGTCATGCAGCAGGCTCATCTTGGACCCCACCTCATAGAGCTGGGAGCGTTCAGGCTGGGTGGCCACCTGCCCGTTCACGGGGCGGATCGGCAGGGCACCGTTGGTCACATACATGCCCATCGGCGTCGTGGAGCTCGCATAGGTGAAGTAGAAGGTCTGCCAGCTGTTGGGCGTGATCAGCAGGCTGGCCGTCGGATTGATGACGCCCTTCGTGTCATGATAATCCAACGCCGCAGACGGCGCCTTGCCCAACGGGCCACGGGCCGCCGCACTCTCCTGCCCGTCCGCTCCCCATGTCCTGTACATGGTCTGCCAGCGGTCCCAGCGCAGCCCACCCTTGGCGGACAGCCACTTGGTGAACCAGATCTGGTCATACAGGAAAAGACCCGTATCGAATCCATAGCCACGGGAATCCGGCCGCCCCAGACTGTAATTGGTGTTCTTCCAGCAGTTTCCGGAATCCGCCCGGCAGGTCGCATAACCATAATCGTCACGCTGCGGATGGTAGGTGTTCTGCCACGGAATGGCCCGGTGGGCACCCACGGCATCATACGCATACTGGCGGCGGGAATCCTGCACATATTCCATGTCGAATCCCGTCACGACCTGATGGCGCAGGAATCCCGTATTGAAGTCCGCCTGCAGGGAGGCCACGTCCTGAAAGGACCAGCTGGACTGCTTGTACGGCATCGGCCCGCCATTGAGGCCCACACCGGCAGCCGGATCGACCTTCTTGTACCCCGGATTGTATATCTGCATCTCGGAGCAGGACGCATTGGCACAGTGCGGCGTGGAGGCCGCAAAGTCCCGGCTGTATTCACCGAAGCGCAGGTCATTGTGGAACGTGAAATGACGGTTGAAGACATGCTTCAGCCGCAATGTCTCCATCGTGTCATCGCTGTTGTCATGGTCCTGCGTCTTGCCGTACCAGTTGCCCCGGCGCACACCGAGAGACGACTGCTCCGTGATGGGATGGCCCTTGACGACCGGCACGCCATAATCCGGCACGTTGCGGGAGGTCTGGTGCATCACCTGCAACACGACCGTCGTTTTCGTGCCGATACCAAAAGCGATGGACGGTGCAATACCCCAGCGGTGGGAATAGGCGTAATCACGTCCCACCACGTCATTGGAATTTCCCATGCCCTCCAGACGGAAGGCCGAAGTATCCCCGATGCGTTTGTTCACATCCACCGTGCCACGGTAGAAATTCCCCGACCCACCACTGAAATCGGCTCCGTAATGATCCTTCAGTGTCGGGGTTTTGGTGATGATGTTGATGGCCCCGCCTGTCGTTCCGTTACCGAACACCTCGGAGGACGGCCCCTTGATGACATTGACGGAATCCTGAAAGAAACTGTCACGGGTATAAACCCCAAAATCCCGCAAACCATCTTCATAAATGTCATTTTGCGCCGGGAAGCCACGGATGAGGAACTGGTCGCCACTCATTCCTCCAGCCCCTTCCCCCACGGAAGAGGTGATGCCGGGAACATTCTTCAGGGCTTCCTCGAGCGATTTTGCATTCTGCTGCTTGATGAGCTCCCGGGGAACGACATCGATCGTCTGGGCCGTGTGCATGACATCCTGCGGCATCCGGCCCATGTCGTTGCTGGCATGCATCGTGTTGAACGGGTGGCCGATGACATGAATCTGCTCGACCCCCTTGGCCTGAATTCCTCTGGAATCATCTGTTCCATCTGCAGGAGACGTTACATCCTGGGCAACCCTGTTTGCCGCTCCCGGCTCTGCATGGGCACCCCCTACAACACCCCCCATTGTCAGAACTGCAGATAACGGCCTGAGACCACTACGGATGAAACGACTCATATATACCACCAGAAAAACAACATTATTCAGCAGCCGTTCTAGGTGATAATAATTATCATTATATAATAAAGTTTAATTTAAAGATCGGACACACACCCTCCCTCAACAACAGAAGAATGGCAGGAAACTCATGTTTTTTCTGAAAAAAAGCAGATGGGAACAGTCAATGAAAACAGTCACAAGGACACAGTGAAAGGTATAACCTATTATGTGAATTAATGTATTTTATTCCCGATCAAAAGAACGGGGATGACACAGCCTGACAAGGTGACGGCGACAGAGCAGATCATCCGGGGCCCCGCTCTGCTTGCAGGCCAGCTCCAGCTCCTGCGTTGCCTCCGCTGCCTGGGAGAGAGCAACCTGAGACCAGCGCCTCATGCCCGCCAGAAAAGCATCCTTGTGACGAAAAAAGACAGGTGGCTTCAGGGCAGCCATGGCCTCCTGCCGGGACTGCCCCTCCTGCACCAGAAAAAACGCCCGCTGGAAGCGCTCCAGCACGGACAGTGTCACACGGGCAAAAGCAACAGGGCTGGCCCCATCCCCCATGGCCCGCTCAAACGCCCGGTCAGCCTCCAGCCGGTTCCCCGCCAAGGCCGCATACACCGCATCATCAAGGGACGCCTGCCCCGAATCCCCCACGCAGGCCTGGACGTCATCAACGGTCAGGGTGCTACCCGGCTCACCGTAAAGACGCAGTTTTTCCACTTCACTACGGACCAGCGTCCGATCATGCCCCAGATGACCGAGCAGCCACGCCATGCCATCACGATCCAGCCGGATATCATCTTCCGCCAGAATATCGCTCACCGTCCGGGCAAGGTTGCGCCCTTCCTCCGGATAACACCCGATGGACGCCACCTGCCTGTGTTTTTCTGCAAACTGCCGCAGCTTGGAGCGACTTCCCAATCCTGGCCCTTCCAGAACGACCAATGTATCGCTCTGATGCTCCAGAAGGGATTTCAGCTGGCCAAGAGCGCCATCCTGCACACCACGCAACCAGACAGCACGCCGCCCCCCTGTCAGGGACAGGGCCAGAGCCTCCTCCTCCAGCCTGTCCTGCTCTTCCGCTTCCAGCCGGGCCAGACGAAACGGGTCATCCAGATCATCCAGTATGGTCTGGACAGCCTCCCTCGCCCGCTCACGGATCAACCCGCCATCATCTCCGTGGAGAAGAATCACACGCCAGCTGCCAGCCTCCTTCAGAGTCTGCCTGGCAGCCTGCGTCTTGATCTTCACAGACCGTTATCCTCTTCGTCCTCCAGATTCCGGCTGTCCTCACCCGTCCATGTGGAGGCGTTGTTGCTGCTGCGCCCCGTTGCATTGGCTGGGAAGCCATCAACACCAATATAGCGCATGTCCGTCCGCTGCGTGCCGGGCAGACGGTCCAGATAGGGATCACGCCCCGGACGGATGGACTTCTCCTCTCCCAGAGACTGATGCGCCCGGAACCAGACAGCCACCTGCATGGTGATGTCATGCGCCAGGCTTTCCCCGATCCGCTTGTAAAGCGTTTCGTTATTGAGCGTCTGGGCAAAATACTGCTCAATATTCATGTTGAAGCCGTCCAGAGTGCGGGCATAGCCCCGTGCCAGCACCTTGCTGGTATCCCCGACACGATAAAGCCGCCAGTCAGCCCAGCCAACACCACGGGTACGACCCGAGGTATTGTCCTGATGGATATCGATCGACTCCAGAGAAGCCGTGGCATTCACACGCAGGATGTACCCCTCCGGCCGTTCCGGCCCATCCCCCGCCATTTCCTTTTGCAGGCCAAGGCGCAGCTCCTGCCCGAAACGGGTCGGAATGTTCGCTACATAAACATCCTTCAGCTGGGCATTGACGGCAGCATCCTTCTGCCCAGCCTGCCTGCCATAAAGTGGCTGGAAACCACACGCTCCCAGACTGGCAAGCCCGACCCCGGCCAGCAGGATGCCAAGGCCCCGGCGAGCCACTTTCTTCATCCGGGAGTTTCCGTTCATCCAGCCTCTCCCGCTCAGCCCGCTACCACAAAATTGACGATCCGGTTCGGCACATGGATCTCCTTGACGACCCGTCTGCCTTCCAGCGCTTTCGCCACATTCGGCTCGGCCCTGGCCTGTGCCAGCACAGTCTCCTTCGCCTCATCAGGGGCGCAGGTGATCGTACCACGCAGCTTGCCCAGCACCTGCACGGCAATGGTCACCTTCTTCACCGCCAGCAGGCTCTCATCCGCTTCCGGCCAGCTCCGCTCCACCACCATCGGGCCTTCCGGCTCCAGCAGCAACATCAGCTCCTCGGCCAGATGCGGCATCATGGGAGAAACCAGCATGGCCAGAACATGGGCGGCCTCACGGCGGGCGGCAGGCAGGCCCTCACCATCCCGGCCCTCAGCCTCACCCAGCGCAGAGGACAGCTCATGCAAACGGGCCACGGCCACATTCGGCGTGAACCCTTCCAGAGCCTCCGTCACGGCGGCAATGGTGCGGTGCGTCACCTGCCGCAGCTCCTCCCCGGCAGCCCCGTGGGCGGCATCTGCTCCATCCCTTGCCGCAACGGTCTGAACCTGCCGGTAGAGACGCTGCATGAAGCGCCCGGACGCTGCCACACCAGCTGCTGTCCATTCCATGTCACGCTCCGGCGGGCTGTCGGACAGGACAAACCAGCGGGCCGTGTCGGCACCGTAACGTTCAATGATCTCCACCGGAGACACCGTGTTGCGCTTGGACTTGGACATCTTCTCCGAACGTCCGACCGTCACGGGATTGCCGTTGTCCTTGCGGACCACCTGATCCCCACGCTGCTCGACCTCATCCGGGTACAGCCACTGGGTACCATCCCGGTAGCTCTCATGCGTGACCATGCCCTGCGTGAACAGCCCGGCAAATGGCTCGCTGACATCCAGATGTCCCGTCTTCTTCATCGCCCGGGTGAAGAACCGGGCATAAAGCAGATGGAGAATGGCGTGCTCGATACCGCCGATATACTGGTCCACGGCCAACCAGCCATCAGCCGCCTTGCGATCAGTTGGCGTTGCGGCCTTTGGTGCCGTGAAACGGGCGAAATACCATGAGCTGTCCACGAACGTGTCGCAGGTATCGGTCTCACGCCGTGCAGCTGCACCGCATTTCGGGCAGGAGACGTGCTTCCATGTCGGATGGTGGTCGAGCGGATTGCCCGGCCTGTCAAACGTGACATCCTCCGGCAGCGTCACCGGCAACTGATCTTCCGGCACAGGGACAGCACCGCAGGACTCGCAATAAATGATGGGAATCGGGCAGCCCCAATACCGCTGACGGGAAATGCCCCAGTCCCGCAGGCGCCAGTTGGTCACGCCACGGCCAACGCCCAACTCTTCCACCCGCTCGATGGCAGCCCGGATGGCCTCTTTCGTACTCTTCCCGCTCAGGAAGCCGGAATTGTAGAGCGTGGCCTCACCCGTAACGGCCTTCTTGCCGACGCTGAAGCTGGCTTCCTCTTCCCCTGAAGGCAGCAGGACGGAAGGAACGTCCAGTCCATATTTGCGGGCAAAGTCCAGATCACGCTGGTCGCCACAGGGGCAACCGAACACTGCACCCGTGCCATATTCCGTCAGCACGAAATTGGCGATCCAGACCGGAGCCGTCTGTTCCGGGTTCAGCGGATTCACCACACGCAGCCCGGTATCGAAACCACGCTTCTCCATCGTGCTCAGGGCTTCTTCAGACGTGCCAACACGCTGACATTCTTCAATGAAGCCCTGCGCTTCCGGGTTGTCCGCCGCAATCCTGCGGGCCAGCGGGTGATCCGCCGCAATACCGATGAAGCTCAGACCGAACAGCGTGTCAGGCCGTGTGGTGAAGACCTCGATGGAATCCTCATCCACGTCATAACCCTGCGGCGGGTTATGCAGGCTGAAACGGACCCGGGCCCCCTCGGAACGGCCAATCCAGCGCTCCTGCATGGTACGGACACGCTCCGGCCACTTGTCCAGCTCCTTCAGCCCCTCCAGCAGGGGCTCGGCAAAATCAGTGATCTTGAGGAACCACTGGGAGAGCGTCTTCTTCTCCACCAGCGCACCGGACCGCCAGCCACGGCCATCAACCACCTGCTCGTTGGCCAGCACGGTCTGGTCCACCGGGTCCCAGTTGACAGACGAATCACGTCGTTCCACCAGCCCGGCAGCCAGCATGTCGAGGAACAGCTTCTGCTGCTGGCCGTAATAGTCCGGCAGACAGGTCGCAATCTCACGCTTCCAGTCCAGCGAGAAACCGAGCCGCTGGAGCGTCCCCCGCATGGTGGCGATGTTCTGGAGGGTCCATTTGCCCGGATGAACGCCCCGCTCCCGTGCGGCATTTTCTGCCGGCAGCCCGAAAGCATCCCAGCCCATCGGGTGCAGCACGGCATAGCCACGGGCACGCTTGTACCGGGCCACCACATCGCCCAGCGTGTAATTGCGCACATGCCCGACATGCAGCTGCCCAGACGGATAGGGGAACATCTCCAGCACGTAATATTTCGGTCTGTCGGCCGGGGGCACGTCCGGCACATGGAAGATGTCGGCCTCCGCCCACCGGGCCTGCCAGTGAGGCTCACGGGCGTGGAAGTCGAAACTGGAGGAGTCAGAAACGTTGCTGGCTGTCATGTCACTCATCGGATTATGTTATTTCCCACCGCCGTTTTCGGCACGCAGCTGCCGGGCCCTCTCCAGAATACGGGCCGTGATATCCGCCGCCGTATTGGGAGCAGCCGGGGTATCCTGCCACTCTCCCCCATTGATGCGTGTCTGGCGGAAGACACTCAGCCGGATGGCATCCGACCGCAGGCGACGGTCCAGCACATAGGCCGCAATCTTGAAACGCTCATCCTGCGTTCCCGGGGGCTGGTACCAGTCTGTCAGGATGACACCCCCCTGGGCATCGGCAGAGGCCATGGGCATGAAAGAAAGCGTATCGATCGCCCCCCGCCAGAGATAGGCATTCACCCCACCACGGAGCTGGTCATCACCACCCTGTGCGCCACGGTCCACACCCAGCAGATGGTTGCGGGGCAGCGTCAGCGAGGACGGATCCCTTGGCTTGCCACCACAGCCCGCCAGCCCCCCGACAGCCATCACCGCCAGCAGCGACAGTACCATGGGGCGGCGCAGGCTGCACCGGAGAATGGAAGAACGGGATACTGGGCGGGATGATGAAAGGAACATGGGCAAACCTGCAAAGGCCGTGCCAGGGCCGGTCTTGAACAAGGCTTCCAGCATGGCAGGGGTGGAAGCATCAACTGTCAGAACAGGTCCTTCATATCGTGTTCACCCTCACAGGCCAAGGGACATGGTACGATGACAGGCTTGCGAAACCGTAAAAAAAGCGCTAGCTAAGCGTTGCGTGTCCGCGTAGCTCAGCAGGATAGAGCACAGGATTCCTAAGATAATTGGGCACCGGGATGGCAAACCGCCCGGTGAATTCGCTCAAATTCGGGGAACGCTAACGCCCTCATCAGGCCAGGCCAATCCCGAGCCAAGCCTGCCCATACGGGCAGGAAGGTGTAGAGACTGTACGGGCGACACCATGGCAGGCATAAGCCTGTGGTGAAGAGACAGTCCAGACCACGAACGGCCCTGGTACGGGTTCCGGCGGCGAAAGCCGAAGTGGCATGAATCCTGGGGTCGAGGGTTCGAATCCCCCCGCGGACACCACGCAGCACCGATAACAACCGTACTGCCGATGGAATGACAGCAGGGAAAACCCCATGACCCAGAGAGACCTCGAGGCCCTGCGGACTTTCCAGGAATGGTTTGTCTCTCTTGCCGGCCCGGGCCTGATGCGTGTTCCCCTTCATCAGCCCACCTGCCAGAGAGACGGAATGGTCGCCATTACCCTGTACCGGCGCAATGGCTATCAGGCTGAACTGGGCTACATTCCACAAGGCAGGCGATACGCCATCTCCTTCCCTGAGGGGCAATATGCCCTCCTGTCCTTTCTTGGTGGATCGTTTGACTGTGATCCCTCCACCGTACCGGGTTTCCCAGACCCGGCTGGCCGGGCCTACCTGCCAGACAGGTTTCTGGAGCAGACAGGGCCTGATACCCACGCCCCGCAGATGGAACAGGTACACCCATGCCTGTCACTATCCACAGACATACGCACCATTGCCCTGACCAACGGTGCGCCCAGCCGGGTCGTGTTTTCATCACCCGAGGGAGATGGCGTTGTCCTTCTCTTCAGTTTTTACAAAGAAGGAGAGATGGCCAGCACTATCCGGCAACTGCACATGATCGCGGAAAAAGGACCCTGATTCTTCTGGCATTTCGTAACATGATGATTTATAATTGGTTAAAATTACCCGCCGCCAACAGACGCTGAGGGGCACTATCCGCCATGGCCACCTACTCCTATAACTCCAGCTACGACAATCTGAAAGCCATCGGAACCAACCAGGTTACTGGGAAAAAGAACTGGACCTTTATCCTGGGCGGCAACACGACCGGCACCGCACGGGCACAGAGCGACCTCCACAACATTTACGCAGCCGGGACCAGTGGTTTTGGAGACGACACCTCAAACTCCCTCGCCTATGTCTATCAGAAGACCATGTCGAACGGCATCGCCGTAAATGGCGGCTCTCTGGCTGCCGTCGGAAAATTCGGTATCCTCTCGGGCGCCACAGCCCTTTCCGGAGCGTCCATCGAAGCTGTGGGGCAGGGAACCGTTCTGAATGGCATTGTCGGCTCGTCAGGGGGCATCTTCGCAGGGGCCGTCAGTCTCCGCCCCAACGACCCGAATGCGCCTTACGTCAACGGACCCGGCACGGCCATCAATCCCAGCGTCGGCTCTGGTGGATATGCGCTCGTAGGCGGTGGGGCCGCCGACTTCATCGTCAAAGGCTTCCAGGTCAACGGATCGGGTGGCCTCATGGTTGGCGGGACATTCAATCCTGGCAGCCTCTACGGAATTGGTAATGGGGGAACGGGAACCGGAGGCACCATCTTCGGCACTCAGTCCGTTTTCTCCAACGGGCTCTCACAAAACCAGATCTTTGTCGGTAAAAATGCCGTACAGACAGTTGTCAGCAATGGTCTTTCCTCCAAAGCAACCATCATAGGCGGGACGCTTCTCAATTCCGGTGGAACCACATCCGGTGCCACGATCAGCAGTGGCGGGCAGATACGCATCACGGGCGGAACCTACGTCACCTGGCTGAATGCAGGCTATCAGAGTGTAGCTGGCAGTTACGGGCTGGGGACCTCCTATGACGACACCATCACCTCCGGTGGCACGGAGGTGGTCGGCAGTGACGGAACCGTGTACCGCTCCGTCCTTTCCTCCGGGGCGGTCGGGACCATCCTCGGTGGAGGGACCTCCCTCTCTGCCAACATCGCCGGGGGAACGGAGACTGTCAGTTCCGGTGGTATCCTCAGCACAGGAACTGTCAGCAATAACGGTTCCATTTTTGTTTCTTCAGGGGGCTATGCCTCCAACGTGGACATCAGCCAAGGCTATGTTGAGGTCACATCCGGGGGCATCGGCTCCGAATTCTCTGCCAGCAATGGCGGCACCATCCAGATTGATGGTGGCGCTTCAGTCAGCCATCCTGTCGTAAATAGCGGTGGTACCCTGACCATTGCCTCTGGTGCCGTCATTTCCAACGGGGCGACCATCAATGCCAGCCCCGATACCAGCGTCGTTGTCCCTTCCGGGGCAACAGCGGACTATGTCGTGACCAACAATGGCACGACCCTCATCACTCCCGGGGCCACAATCCTCAACGAGGTCGTGTACGCTACCGGTAGTGGTACAACCCTCCTTTCGGGCTCCGGTGCCACCATCGGGACGGCCCTTGCCGGGTTCAACCCCAACAGCAGCCTGGCCAGCCGCGGGACCATCGCTGTCAGCAACGGAGGGGTTCTCTCTGCTGCCACGGTCCAGCTGGGTGGGGCTGTCATTCTCGGCTCTGGCGGGACAGTTGGTGGTACTCTCAGCCTCCTCGGGGGGACGGGCTCGTTCCTCTCCGGCGGCAAGATGGATACCACCACGCCGTTGCAGGTTTCAGGCATCAGCACTTCCGTGCCCATGGGGACATGGGTTGGAGCACCGCTCGACACAGTAACATTTGGTGCCGCCCTTTATGTCGACTCCGGCTACAATTTCACGGAGATTGACGTTGGCAGCAAAGCCACAGCCACCATCAACGGAGGTACTGTCGGTACCTTCACGATCGGCAGCGGTGGGACCGACACCATTACAGGCGGGGCATCTGTCACGTCTCTTGCGGCTACAAGCGGGCTGAGCACCATCTCCGGCGGAACTGTCGACAGTTTCACGGCCACAGAAGGGACCAACAATCTCGCCGCCGGGGCCTCCATCAATACGTTCAACGTCACAGGCGGTGTCAACAGCATTGGTTCTGGCGTGCTGGTCAACACGCTCAGCGCTGGCCCGGGGGCATCCCTCGCCCTCGCCAGTGGGGCGTCCGTCTCCAATGTCACGCTCAATGGCGCCAATCTCACCGTCCCTCAGGGCGGAGCAGGGATCACGCTTCTTTCTGCCCTCAATGGGGCTACGAGCATCATCAGTTCCGGCGCCCGGATCGACAGCGTCTTCCTCTCATCCGGTAATGCAACTGTCACCTCCGGGGCCTTCATCAGCCGCCTGACCATCATGAGTGGCGCCTCTGGCGTTCTGAACTCGGGAGCTTCCGTCCAGCATGTCGAGGTAGCCAATGGCGGCTGGGTCAGCGGGGCCCGCATTGCCAACAACAGTGAACTGGCTGTTTCCTCCGGCGGGACAGCTCTTCAGACACTTGTCACCTTCGATGCCGGTACGGGGCAGCATTCTGGCGCCTCCTACACCATGGTCCAATCCGGCGGGACCCTCTCCGGGGCCTCCATTATCGGGGCTTCCGGGGCCATCAGCAGCAACAATCTGGGGGGACTGCTGACTGTGGCCTCCGGGGCGGTGCTTCTCAACACGTCCATGGGCTATAACGCCCGCATCAAGGTCGATGGGCTGAAATACAGCAATTCCGGGAAGGTGACCATCAGGAATGGTACTCTGACAGTTACAGAAAATGGGCAGACCTGGGCGGTCGGTCTCCAGGGCAATTATGACGCCACCGGATTCGTTCTGAATGACGATGGACAGGGCAACACCATCATCGCCTATCAGAAATGCTTCCTGGCAGGCAGCATGATCCGCACCCCCAAAGGCGAAAAAGCCGTGGAGCGCCTGCGCAAGGGCGAACAGATCAATGTCTTTGTAGATGGCCGGGAAGAGACCCGTGACATCACGGCTGTCATCCAGCGTCGCGCCCGTGTCAACACATCCAGACCTGAAGACATGGCTGGCTGGTCTGTTCTCATCGCCAAGGATGCCTTTGGTGAGGGGCTGCCCAACAAGGACCTTTCCGTCACGCCAGAGCACTGCTTCTACTTTGAGGGCCGCTTTGTCCCTGCCCGTATGCTCGTCAACGGCACGTCCATCCGGTATGATCACAGTCAGGTTGAATACGATTATTACCACGTGCAGACGGAACCGCACTCTGTCATCTGGGCCAATGGTGTCCTGACGGAAAGCTGGCTGGATACGGATGAAGAAGATCTGTACAAACCGGAAGACGATTCCTCGGAAGATACCCTGAAGCTGGCAGAGCGTCATCAGCTCAACTGGGACGACCACGCCGCTGCGCCGCTGGATGTCTCCCAGACTTTCGTAAAGCCGCTGCATGACAGATTTGCCGCACGGACCGTTGAACTCGGCATTGCCGAAGCCGGGACGTCGCACGGTGCGCCGCATGACGGCATGACAGCCGATCCTGCTCCCTATATCCGTCTGCCAGACGGGCGGACCATCCGGCCTCAGCGGCATGAAGCCGGGCGCTACCTCTTTGCCCTCCCGGCACATGCCCGCCAGGTCACGCTGGGCTCCCGGACATTCCGGCCCTCCGAAAGTATCGGCCCACACGTGGATGACCGACGTGAGCTCGGTATTCTGGTCGGACAGGTCTCCCTCTGGGTTGGCGAGAAGGAGCACATCATCACCCGCCATCTGACAGAAAAGAACCTGAAAGGCTGGGATGTCATTGAAGCCGGTCCCCATCGCTGGACGCAGGGTGAAGCAGAACTTCTCCTGCATGATGCCCCCGCTGCCAGTGTTGGCCAGAACATGCTCAGCATTGAAGTACAGGCTGGCGGCCCCTACCGGCAGGTCTGACCACCCCCCGGGGAAGCAGGATAGTTTCCCCGGGCTCCAAAACGTCATAGGCTGTTTCATCGCTTTCCAACGCAGGACTGATGGCAGCCCATGACAACAGGCCTTTTCCTGACAATCATAGAAGCCATCCTGCCCATACTGGTCACGCTCGGGCTGGGGTATCTGGCAGCATGGCGGCGGGATTTTGATTCCCATCAGGCGGGTGTCCTCATCCGCCTTGTCATGCTTTATGCCCTGCCGCTGGCCCTCTTGGCCTCCATTCTCAGCACTCCACGGGAGCGGGTCCTCTCTGCGGGCCCGCTGGCTGGGCTGATCCTTGTTGCCATGCTGGGCGTGTATATCGTCCTCTTTGCCATCCTGCGCTGGGGGCTGGGACGCCGACAGGGAGAAGCAGCCCTGATCACCATGACCGTGACAGGCCCTTCTGTTCCCTTCATCGGGATTCCTGTTCTTGGGCAGCTCTTTGGCCCAACCAGCGCCGTTCCTATTTCCGTCGCTTCGCTCATCATGAATCTCTGTCAGATTCCGCTGACACTGATCCTGATGAATCACGACCAGCAGCGCCAACAACGGCAGCAACAGGATGCCGAAACAAACCCCACATGGCAGACCACGCTACGAGAGCTGGGGGGCCATCTGCTCCATTCCTGCCGGGAACCCGTCGTCTGGGCGCCGATGCTGGCCTTCCTGATGGTTCTGGCCAATATTCACCTGCCCCTCCCCCTCAAAAGTTCACTCCAGCTGCTGGGACACGCCACGGGCGGCACGGCGCTGTTTGCCTCCGGGGTTGTCCTCTGCGCCCGGCAGGTCCGCTTCAGCCTGCCTGTAGGACTCATGGTGCTGGGCCGAAATGTCCTTATCCCTCTTGGTGTCTGCATGCTGGCCTTTGTCTGGCACCTTCCCTCTCTGACCTTGCAGGAAGGTGTCCTCGCCATGGCCATGCCCAGCGCTGCCATGAATGTCATTCTCGCCATGCGCTATCACATGATGGAGCGTGAAATCGCCTCGGTCCTTTTTTTCGGTACGATCAGCTCCATATTGACTCTGGCATTCTTCATATGGCTGACAAACGCATGACAGATTCATCCTCCTTTCCTTCATTTCTTTTTGTCTGCACTGGCAATATCTGCCGTTCTCCTCTGGCAGAGCTGGCCATGCGCCGGGAGGCGGAACAGCGCGGCCTGATGGTCGACATTGATTCCGCTGGCACGGGAAACTGGCATGAAGGCGACCGGCCTGACCCCCGTGCCCGTGCCACGGCACGGCGCCATGGTCTGGATGGCAACCAGCTCCGGGCCCGCCAGGTCAGGACCGTGGATTTTGACCGCTTCGACCATATCATCGCACTGGACCGGTCCCACCTTGCTGCCCTGAAAAAGCTTCAGCCTGCTGGTAGCAAGGCCCATGTCAGCCTTCTGCTGGACCATGTTTCCGGCCGGCGGGGGGATGATGTAGTCGACCCCTACTACGGTCCTGAAGAAGGCTTTGAAACTACGTGGCGGGATGTTGAAGCGGGCTGCAAGGCTCTGGCTGCCCGCTTTCTGGACAGACCTTCCACCTGCTAGGCAGCGGTCAGGTTGGACCTGATCCCCGCCTGCTCCCCACCTCTTGAAAGTGCGCATCATGACGGCAACACCAAAGACACAGCAGCATCTTCTCCTGCTGGAACCGCTCCCGGAACCCACACTGGCAACACTGGGGGAACATTTCGTCATCCATCATTTCAGCACCATGGATGAGCTAAAAAAAATCGCACCGGAAATCCGGGCCATTGCCACGGGCGGGTCCTATGGTGTGGCACCGGAGGTCATGGCCGCCCTCCCCCATCTGGAGATCATCGCCGTCAATGGCGTCGGGCTGGACAGGATTAACCTTGCAGAAGCCAGGAGGCGGCATATCCGGGTTACCGTCACCACGGACATTTCCACCAATGACGTGGCCGACATGGCCATGCTCCTCCTGCTGGCCCTGAAGCGCAATCTCAGAAGCAATGAGCAGTTCCTGCTGAATGGCAGCTGGGCGGCTGGGAAACTGCCCCCTCTGGCTCATTCTCTCAATGGTCGGAAACTGGGAATCGCCGGTTTCGGTCGCATCGGTCAGGCCGTAGCCCGGCGGGCACAGGCCAGCAACATGGAGGTCGCCTACTTCAACCCCCACCCCCGTGAAGGCAGCCCTCTGACTTTTGAACCCAGCCTTGAAAAACTGGCCGCATGGGCGGATGTGCTCGTCATCACCCTTCCTGCCACTGCTGCCACAAAACATATCGTCAATGCCGACATACTGGCAGCACTTGGCAAGGATGGTGTGTTGATCAACACAGCCCGGGGCAGCGTGATTGACGAAGAAGCCCTGCTGGCCGCCCTGAAGGACAGGACGATCGCCGGGGCGGGGCTGGATGTCTTCCAGAATGAACCGACCATCAATCCGGCTTTTTCCACGCTGGACAATGTCGTGCTCCAGCCCCATCAGGCCTCCGCCACCATCGAGACACGGCTGGCCATGGGGCAGAACATCATCGACAACCTGCTGGCTCACTTCAGCGGGAAACCCCTGCTTACACCAGCCTGCTGACCCCTACGAAACATTACAGCCCGGGCCCCGTCAGACGGGTACCCGGGCTGCAAAATTCACCCTGCTGGAGCAGGCAGGCTCAGAACCATTCCTTGCGGTTCTGTACATAGACCCAATAAAAATCTTCATCAGATTTTGTCAGGTAAATCACTCCCTCGATGAAGGCGATCAACCCGATGATGACGGGAGGGAGCACCAGAATACACCCCAGAACCGACACCAGCAGCATGATCAGACCTGCCCGGGTGTATCCCAGATAAAATTTGTGGATGCCCAGCCCACCCAGAAAGAGGGCCAGAATCCCGGCAGCCGTTTTGGACTTGCCACCCACCTCTTCAAAGAGATTTCCTGCTGGCGTCTGGCCAGACCCGGGCACGATGAAAATGGACAGGGCCTCATCACCCTGCACATCAAAATCGACAACTGCACCATTCTTCAGGAAGGCACCTTCAGAGCCGAAGCTGGCCCCCTTGAAAGAGTAACGTTTTTCATCGTTCCCGCTAATGATGCCCTCACCATTGCGTATATCATAGTTCAGGATCGTCCCGCGCATCTCATGTCTCCATCTTTACTGATTGGCCAAAACATTAAAATGAATTCGATCAGACATAAAGGAACATTTCTGTCAGAATTCCTCCCCAGACAGAAAATTGCTCCACTGGCATTTAAAAAGTAATGATTTATTCAGCAAACTGTTCCGCAATGATCCGTTCGGACAGGCTGTGATCAGGATCGAAAAGAAGCGTCACCTTCTTTTCATCGTCCAGCCTGACGATGACCTCACTCACGTCACGGATCTCCTCAGGCCCGGCCACAGCCGAAGCGGGACGTTTGTCCGTGTCATAAAGCGTAAAACGGACTGTCACGCCTGCAGGCAGAAGAGCCCCCCGCCAGTGCCGGGGCTGGAACGGAGAAATGGGCGTGAGAGACAGCAGCTCCGCCCCCAGGGGAATGATGGGCCCATGGGCCGACCGGTTATACGCTGTTGAACCAGCCGGCGTAGCCAGAATGATGCCATCACAAATCAGACGGGACATCCGCACCCGGCCATCAATCTCAATGCCTATATGAACCGTCTGACGGGTCTCCCGATACAGAAACACGTCATTGAAACCAACACCTTCATGCAGCTCGCCAGACTTTGTCCGGGCCCACATGTGCAGGGGAGCAATCTCCGTATGCTGGGCATAAGCCAGCCGCTGGGGCAGGTGATCCTCCGCCGGGCTGTTCATGAGGAAACCGATTGTCCCATAATTCATGCCAAAGACAGGAATATCACTGCCACAGATATGCAGCAGCGTCTCCAGCATGAAGCCATCCCCCCCCAGACACACCAGAACCTCGGCCTGGTCCAGCGGGACATTGCCATAACGCTCAGTAAAACGCTCCAAGGCTTCCTGTGCAGCCTCGGTGGAAGCAGCAACAAAGGCAATGTTCATGGAACGGCTCAGGGAGACCCGCCACCCTGATGCTCGATCACATCATAGGCAGCTGAACCGGGGTAGGCCCCTTTGCGGACATCCAGGACCGAAGGACAGACCAGCCTGTCCTTGTCGTACAGGGCCAGTACCCAGATTTTCCGCCCATCGAGGCTGACCAGCCCGTGCACCTTCACCTCATTGGCCAGACGCACGAACGGCAGCAGGGATTCCGGCATGACAACATCCCGCCCATCAGCGAACAGGACCCCATCACCCGTAATGCGACTGACCGTACCGGTGAAGACCGGAACGGGCTTCACGTCATACTGGCAGTCGGCTGCCTGAGCCACCACAGGAAGCCCGCCCAGCAGGCTCCCCATCAGGACGAAAAGAGCAGAAAATCGGGTGATCATCATGGAACCTCAATGTCTGAAGTGGCGCATCCCCGTGAAGACCATGGCAATCCCGGCAGCATCGGCTGCGTCAATCACTTCCTGGTCCCGGATGGACCCGCCGGGCTGGATGACAGCCGTGGCCCCTGCGGCAACCACACTCTCCAGCCCGTCCGCAAAGGGGAAGAACGCATCGGAAGCAGCAACGGACCCTTTTGTCAGAGCCTCGGACTCCCCGGCTGCATGCGCGGCATCCTCACTCTTGCGGGCGGCGATCCGGGCACTGTCCACGCGGGACATCTGCCCGGCACCGATACCCACCGTAGCCTGATTCTTCACATAGATCACGGCGTTGGATTTCACATGTTTGGCAACACGGAAGGAGAAGAGAAGATCCGCCATTTCCTGCGCTGTCGGCTTGCGTTTGGTCACGACCTTCAGCATGTCCTCCGTGACATGCCCGTTATCCCGGCTCTGGGCAAGGAACCCGCCAGAAACGGACCGGAAGGACAGGCCCGGAGCCTGTGCATCCGGCACACCACCGGTCAGCAGCAGGCGCAGGTTCTTCTTCTTCGCCAGAATGGCTTTCGCCCCCTCATCAGCATCAGGAGCCACGATCACCTCGGTAAAGATCGCACTGATCTGCTCCGCCGTAGCCTCATCCAGCGTGCGGTTCAGGGCCACGATTCCACCAAAGGCTGAAACCGGATCGCAGCGCAGCGCAGCCTTCCATGCCTCAACCAGCGTGGCGGCAGAAGCCACACCACACGGATTGGCATGTTTGACGATCACCACCGTCGGCTCGTCAAACTCGGCCACAGCCTCGAAGGCAGCATCCGTGTCATTCAGGTTGTTGTAGCTCAGAGCCTTGCCCTGAATCTGCCTTGCCGTGGCCAGACCGGGCCGGGCACTGCCATCCCGATAGAAGGCCGCTGCCTGATGGGGATTCTCACCATAGCGCAGCAGCTCGTCACGCTGGCCGGAGAGTGTCAGGACCGGCGGCAGGGCGACCTTGCCCTCTTCATCACCCTGGCGGGTAAACCAGGCGGAGATCATGCCATCATAGGCTGCCGTATGGGTGTAGGCCGCAGCGGCCCAATCCCGGCGTTCGGCCAGCGTCGTGCCGCCCTGCTCCAGAGCCGCCAGAAAGCCCGCATACTGGGCCGGGCTTGTCAGGATGGCCACGGAGGCAAAATTCTTGGCGGCAGCCCGCACCATGGCCGGACCACCAATATCGATATTCTCCACGCACTGCTCTGCATCCGCACCGGATGCCACCGTGGCCGCAAAAGGATACAGATTGACGCAGACCAGATCGATCGGCGCAATGCCATGTTCCTGCATCTGCGCCTTATGCTCTTCCTTGTCCCGCCGCCCAAGGATACCGCCATGAATCCACGGTACCAGCGTCTTGACCCGGCCATCCAGAATCTCGGGGAAGCCCGTATGCTCGGAGACTTCCTTTACCGGCAGGCCAGCCTCACGCAGCGTGCGGGCCGATCCACCCGTGGAGAGGATTTCAACATTCCGGGCCACGAGGGCACGGGCCAGATCAACCAGCCCTGTCTTGTCGGAAACGGACAGAAGGGCACGACGGGGAGAAAAGCGTGTATCAGTCATGCTTGTGGCATATCCCTCACCTTCCGGCTGTGCAAGACAGATTCACATCACGACCTCGCAAAAAAGCCACGTTTCTGTCTCCCCAGCCCTACCGGACCGATCTTTCCCCGCTCCTTCCTCCAGCCTCTGCCGTCATGCGCTGCTCGGTGGCAGCCAGCACGGGCTGCCAGCCCCCACCCAGTGCCCGATAAAGACTGACAGCGGCCAGTGTCGTCTCCATCCGCAGATCCGCCAACGTCACCTGACTGGAGAGCAACATGGACTCCGCCCGGTCCACTTCCAGAAAAGGTACGGCCCCATCCTCATATTGCAGGCGGGCAGCCCGGTAAGCCTTCCGGTTCTGCGCCACAAGTTCCGTGACATGCTGATAGCGGAGCTGAATCTGGGCCAGCCTCGTGATGGCATCATCCACATCCCGCCACGCATTCAGGACCGTCTGCCGATACGCCAGAGCAGCTTCCTGCTGCTCGGCCTTCTTCAGGGACAGCGTGCCCCGCAGGCGCCCCCCCTCAAAGATCGGCACGTTCACGGTCGGGCCAAGCGTGAAATACTTGGCCGCAGGCATGAAGAAGTCCCCGGCCGAAAGGCTCTGCGTCCCCAGATTGCCCGCCAGATTGATATCTGGATAGAAGGCCGCCTTCGCCGCCCCGACCTCCGCCGTGGCCGCATGGAGGCGGGCATCCGCCACCATGATGTCCGGCCTGCGCTGCGCCAGACTGGAGGGCACATCCACCCCGACAGAAACGGGCACATCCAGCTGGGGCTGGACCGGCAGAAGGTCCTCCTCCAGCGCACGGGGCGGAAGGTCCAGCATGACCCCCATCGTGTTGATCAGGGCGGCCTGCATGTCCCGCAGGGGCGGCAGGGCACTGTCTGTCTGCTCCACCTGCCCACGGGCCTGCGCCACTTCCAGATCATTGGCCGCCCCCTCCTTCTGGCGGGCCAGCACGAGGGCCAGATCATGCCGCACGAGGGCCTGATGCCGTTCTGTCAGGCCTATCTGGGCCTGAACCGCCCGCAGGCGCAGATAGGCCTCCACGAAATCGGCCAGACGGGCCAGCGCAATGCCACGGGCATAGGCCTGCTGCTCGTCCACACGGGCCTTGCCGGCTTCCACAAGGCGACGGATGCGGCCAAACACATCCATGTCCCACGAGGCCGAGCCGATATTGGCATACTGCTCATATTGCAGGTTGGAGCCCGGAGCTGGCTGGGCGAGCGTCAGGAAGCCCTTCCGGCTCTGCTGTGTCCATGTATAGGACCCGGCCCAGTTCAGGCTGGGAACACCTTCCGCCGCCACGACCTTCAGCTGCCCCCGGGCCTGAAGCACACGGGTGGCGGCCTGCCGGATATCCAGATTCTCCCGGGAGAGCCGCTCCACAAGCCGGTTCAGGACCGGGTCATGCCATTGCTGCCACCAGCTGACATCCACCGTGGCCGGACTGGTGAAACCACGGCTCCGCCTCTCCCGCACATCCGCCGCCTTCTGCCAGGCCGCAGGCTGATCGTTCTCCTTCGGGGTATGATAGTCCGGCCCCATCCGCACACATCCACCCAGAGAGACCAGCCCCAGCATGGCCCATCTGGCCACTTTCCCCCGACCGCAGACAGACAGACCCTTCATGCTCATTTGTCCGTCACCGCCCGGTCCGTCCGGGTCTGCGCCCTGACCACGGAACTCAGCCCCGTATCCACGGTCGTCTCGACAGAGAAACCCATCCGCAGCAGGCGGGCCAGAGGCTGCCCCGGCACCAGCGTGATCTTGACGGGCAGACGCTGGACGATCTTGGTGAAGTTGCCGGTCGCATTCTCCGGGGCCAGAGGCGCAAAGGCCGCACCGGAAGCCGGAGGCACGCTGTCCACAACACCATCAAGGTCGATGTCGTACGCATCCACATGGATGTGGGCCTTCTGGCCGGGGCGCATGTGCTGGAGGGCCAGCTCCCGATAGTTCGCCTCGATCCAGAGCTGGTCCATCGGCACGACCACCATCAGGGCTGCGCCATCAGGCACATAGTTGCCGCTCTGCACCGTGCGCTCCCCGACCATGCCATCAAAGGGCGCACGGATGGCCGTATAGGACAGGTTCAGCTCGGCCTGATGCACCCGTGCCCGGTCCACGTCCACCTGACGGCGGCTGGAATCCTGCCGGGCCTCCAGCACACGGAGCTGCGCCTCGGCGGCATCCCTCTGGGCCTCCGCTGCCTGAAGGGACGCCGTCAGATCATCCAGACTGGCCCGGGTCCGCTCACCCTCTTCCCGGCTGCCTGCACCATTGAGGGCCAGATGGGCATAGCGGCTGGCATTCTGCCGTGCGAACAGGAGCTGGGCGGAAAGCTGGGCCACCCGTGCCTTTGCCTCGGCAATGATGGCGGGCTGGCGGGCCACGCTGGCAGCGGCATCCATCACGAGGGCACGGTCATGGGCTTCCACCGCCCGGGCCTGGTCTAGGGCCGTCTGATAGTCCCGTGGGTCCAGCTGCACCAGAATGTCCCCGGCATGGACGGTCTGGTTGTCATCCACCGGGACGGACACGACCTGCCCCGGCACACGGGGAGCAATGACGCTGTAATGGGCCGTCACGTAGGCATCATTCGTCCAGACATGCGCTGCGGGCACAAAAACAATGACCAGCACGCTGATGATGAAGGCAAGGATGATCCCCCCGGCCAGCAGGAACGGCCAGCGTCGCCGTCTTTCCCGTGCCAGAGCAGCCCCGTCACTCGGAACCGTTCTGGTGACACTGGCCTGCGGGCGGGCATCTCCGGCCTGTTTGTCTGATTTCTGCGTCATCCCCATCTCCCCCGCCTTGTCATGCCCATCATCCCGTGTCTCTGCTCTTCCCTCATGCCCTGACTGTCTCCTTGTGATGAGCTGCCGGATGGTCAGGGGATTTCCTTGCTCCACGGGGAGCGAACACGACCCATGGCGGATAGGTCCGCACGGGGACAAGCAGGATGAAAACCATCAATACCCCCAGCAGGGCGGCCAGAACGCAGAACAGGTCCGACAGGGTCAGAACGGCTGTCTGATGATGGAACTGCTCCTTGAGGTACCCCATGCTTCCCCGATAGCGGGGCCGTCCGTCCGGCAGGAGCGGTGTCGGACTCTGGATGAGCGGGCTGCTGCCCTGCACCAGCGCATAACGATACTGCCCCAGATGATCCGCCAACCTGTCCGAATGAAGCCCGCCCCGCCAGCGGCCCACAAGCTCCATCAGCCATGTACCACCAACCATCATGAAGGCCCGTGGCATGTTCACCAGAGCCACGGCAAAGGGCGATTCTTCCGCCACCACAGCATTGGTGGACATCAGCAGAAGGGAGGACAGCACCATCACACCGCCAATCCCCTGAAGAAACTGCCAGAGATAGAATTCCGGCCTCTGCCACACGGAAGTGACCAGTGAATCTCCACAACAGGCGATGAACATGCAGACCATGCCGAAGAAGCCGACAATCCGGCAGTCCACATCCCGCCGGTTGAGCAGGTAACCCACCAGCGGGGCTATGGCGATCTCCACGGCGGCGACTTCCAGCGTCACGAGATAGCTCTGCTCGGGCCGGTACCCCACAACCTTCGTCAGGAACTGCAAGGGCACGGCGGAGGCCGAAAGGGACACCACCACGAACAGGCTGATCCCCCCGACCCCGTAAATGTAATTGTTCCGGCTGAGCAGCTGAAAACGGAAAAACGGCAGAGGATGCTTCCATTCATTCCAGATCAGCAGTGGCACAGCTGCCAGCCCGATGGCGCCCAGCACACAGACCAGCGGTGAATTGAACCAGTCCAGCCAGTCCCCAAGGGAGAGGACGGTCGTCAGGCACCAGGCCGCCACGGCAAAGAACAGAAGGCCATACCCGTTGAAAATCTGGAGCCGGTGATGCTGTGGCTCCATGACGGGCATCCCGTACCAGATGAGCAGCCCTGCCAATGCTCCCAGCGGAATGGCCTGAAGGAAGATCCACTGCCAGCTGAGCAGGTCCGTCCATAATCCGGCAAGCATTGTCCCAAGATAGGGGAAACAGGTGGAAACCAGCGTGTAGGCCACCAGGCCATAGGCCCGGAGGTTGAAGGGCAGTATCTTGAGAATGGAAAACATGAGCAGCGGGATGGCGAAACCACCGGCCAGCCCCTGCACACTCCGCAGGATGTAAAGCAGGAGCGGCGTCTGGCAGAACGCCGTGGGCACGATGCTGCACACCGCCAGTCCCAGCACGAAAAAGGCCCACCGCCGCAGGCTGAAAGTAATGGCCATCCACGGCGAAAGTCCGGCCCCGATGACCTGTGCTGACGTATAGAGACTGACAAACCAGCGGGACGGATCATGGCTCAGTCCCATCCCGCCCATGATGTCATTGAGACCCTGCGCCGAGACCTGTTCGTTCAGTGTCGTCATGATGGCCGTCAGCAGCACACCGGACAGGCCGATGATTGACGTCATATGAGCACGAACAGCCTGCAACAATCCCTCCTGACTGACTGGTCAGAGTTGTATCAGGGAACGGGATACATTTTAACTGAAAGATCACTTTTTCATGATTATCCGACCAGTCTGTTACCTGAATACAACAGGCACCCCGTCCACACTCTTTCCTGTAGCGAGATACAAAAATGGCGGGGTACAGCCATGCCGTACAGCCCGCCATCTTTCAGACCGGGGGAACTCCCCCCGGTTCATGCAGCGCCAGTCTTAGCGCAGGCCCAGAGCCTTGGTCCGCTTGGCGACTTCCTCAGGAGACGCATCGCCAGCTGTCAGCCAGGAACCACCGACACAGCCAACGGTCGGCAGGGCCAGCCAGTCCTTGTAGGTAGCCTCGGTGATGCCGCCTGTCGGGCAGAAACGCACGCCAAGGTTGCCAAACACGGCGGACAGACCCTTGAGGGCCGGGATGCCACCGTTGGTCATGGCCGGGAAGAACTTGAAGCGGCGCAGCCCCAGGTCCAGACCCATCATGATGTCGCTGGCATTGGCCGTGCCGGGCAGGAACGGAATGTCACGCTCCAGCGCACCCTTGGCCAGAGCCGGCGTGATGCCAGGGCTGACGATGAACTTCGCACCGGCCTTGATGGCCTTGTCCATCTGCTCGGTATTCAGCACCGTACCGGCACCGACCAGAGCTCCCTCAACCTTGGACATCTCAGAGATGACATCCAGAGCAGCCGGTGTACGCAGTGTCACTTCCAGAGTGGAGATGCCACCAGCGACCAGAGCCTCGGCGATCGGACGGGCCTTGGCCACATCCTCAACCACCAGAACAGGCATAATCGGGCTGCGGTCCATCACCGCATCCAGTCTCTCGATGTAGCTCATACCTCGGTTCCTTTCTCAACATCGTCACCGATTTCTTCAAGTTCACGATCCATCATGAACAGCATCGGTGAAGCACCCTCTTCGGCGGACGGAGCCACCTCACGCATGAGGGCGAACAGTTCACGCCCCGTACCGGCTGTCGCACGGTGCGGCTTGGTCGGCGTACGGGCGGCCCATTCCTTCTCATCCACCAGAGCTTCCAGCTTGCCGGTGCGGGCACAGACACGGATGACATCGCCATCACGCACCTTGGCGAGCGGTCCGCCCACCTGGGCTTCTGGACCAACATGCACCACGGCCGGAACCTTGCCGCTGGCACCGGAGAGACGGCCATCCGTCACCAGAGCCACCTTGAAACCCTGGTCCAGCTCGACGCCGAGGGACGGGATCAGGTTATGCAGCTCGGGCATCCCGTTGCCGCGGGGCCCCTGACCGATGACGACCACAACGACATCACGATGCAGCTCGCCAGCCTTCTGGGCTTCCTTCACGGCGGTCTGGGACTGGAAGACACGGGCCGGAGCCTCGATGGTCAGCAGGTTGTCTGCCACGGCGCTGGACTTGTACACGCCACGGCCCAGATTGCCCTGAAGCAGCTGGATGCCCCCCACCGGGTGGAACGGCTCCTTCGCACCACGCAGGATTTCCGGATCGCTGGAAGGCTTGGCCGGCGTGTAGACGACGTTCTTGTCATTCCCCATCAGGGCACGCTTGGCGTAGTCCTCAAGGCCGTTTTCGGAGATGGTCGGAGCATCACGGTGCAGCAGACCTGCATCGGACAGCTCGGCGATGACCGTCGGCAGGCCACCAACCTCGTTGAACTTGTTCACATCGGACGGACCGCTCGGATAGACCTTGCAGAGTGTCGGCACGACGGCGGAGAGATCGGAGAAATCTTCCCAGTTCACGATGATGCCAGCAGCACGGGCCACGGCCGGGATATGGATGGTATGGTTCGTGGAACCACCTGTTGCCATCAGGCCGACAATCGCATTGACGATGGCCTTCTCATTGACAACTTCCGCCATCGGGCGGGGATCCTTGCCCTTGTTGCTGATCTCGACCAGACGATGCACACCGGCACGTGTCATGGCCTGACGCAGTGGCGTATCAACCGGAATGAAGGAGGAATCCGGCATCATCAGCCCAAGGAACTCCGCCATCATCTGGTTGGTATTGGCCGTACCATAGAAAGTACAGGTCCCTTCGCTGTGATAGGAAGCCATTTCGGCTTTCATCAGCTCATCCTTGCCGATCTTGCCCTGCACATAGAGCTGACGGACACGGACCTTTTCCTTGTTCGGCAGGCCGGAGGTCATCGGGCCGGAGGGGATCAGCATACCCGGCAGGTGGCCGAAGCGCAGCGCACCCATCAGCAGGCCCGGCACGATCTTGTCGCAGATGCCAAGCAGAGCAACACCATCATACATGGCATGGCTGAGACCGACAGCCGTGGACTGGGCGATCACATCACGGGAGAACAGGGAGAGGTCCATCCCCTCCTGCCCCTGCGTAACGCCGTCACACATGGCCGGAGCCCCACCAGCAACCTGAGCCGTGGCACCAACCTCACGCGCAAAAACCTTCATCTGCTCTGGATAACGGCCATAGGGCTCGTGTGCGGAGAGCATGTCATTATAGGTCGTAATGATCCCCAGATTGGGACGCTGCTCAAACACCAGCTCCTGCTTGTCAGCAGCGCTGGAAGCAGCGACGGCGTGAGCCAGGTTGCCACAGGTCAGCCGGGACCTGTCTGCACCTTTTTCACGATTACGCTCCATAAGAGTGAGGTAACGACGGCGGGACGTCTTGGACCGCTCAATAATTCTGGACGTTACACTCTCAACAACGGAATTCAGAGACATTGAAGCACTCGCTGTTCGGCTGGACACCCCACAGACAGACGGATAATTCCCCCTGAGAGACACGGCATCATATTATCATCGCTCGCTTTCCACTCTCATCGAGGAAAGCATGCATCGCCTTTTTTAGGGAAAGACGTCTCACCGGGCAAGCGGGCCACCCATGCACATCTCAGTCATCATCATCTCGCCTACGGCAAGTCCATTTTACGAAAAAGGGCAGTTTCCGGTGGGTTTTTAAAGAAAAACCCAGCTGGAGCCTCATGCTGCCATGCATGAAACTCCAGTCTGGGCTTTGTGAAACGAACCCCTCGGCATGCCGGATCAGAGCTCAGCTGGGCGAGTCACGCCCCTGCTCCTCCTCACGGAAGCTCGGCCACTGGCCATCAGCCAGAGAAACGAGAGACGGCGTGGCCACATGGAGACGGCGGCCATATACCCAGTCATTGGTCAGAACATTGCGTACATACTGGCGCGTTTCCGGGCTGGGCAGGCACTCTATGAACATCAGCGGGTCCTGAAGACCCTTCTGGCCGCTTTCCCATCGGAGAATGGCCTGCGGTCCCGCATTGTAGGAGGCCAGAACTTTCAGCAGCGACGCCCCATCACTCTGTTCCCCCTGGGCAAGGCTGTGGGCCAGATAAAGCATATAGAGCTGCCCGACCTCCAGATTATAGCCCGGCTCCCGCAGGCGGCGCTGCATTTCCTGATTGAAATCATCACTGGAAGCCGCTGCAACCGTCTGAGGCAGGTGGTACTGCTCACTTACGAAGCTGGCCGTCGTCGGCCTCACCTGCATCATCCCGTACGCCCCGGCAGCCGATGATGCCGTGGCGTCAAAATTGGATTCCATCCGGGCCACCGCATAAACGAGCGCCGACGACAGGCGGAAACCATGATGGGGCCGCAGGTCGGGCAATGGCCCCAGAGCATCCTTGAACTCTTTATGATCCAGTTTTGCCAGCGCCTGCTCCATCTGGTCAGCCAGAGCACGCATCCCGGCCTTTCTGACGACGAGCTGGAGCGAATGTGCCCGAACAGGGTCAGCCAGCGCATCCTGCCACATCTGGCGGGCCAGCATCTCGGCACGCCCCTGCTCACCGAGCTGGATCAGGGCGAAAAGATGCTCCCCCTCTCCCATGGAGGCCACGACATTAATGTCCACCTCACTCAGGGATGCCTGCTTCGCACCAGCCCGCCCGATCGTGGAAAGGGCGCCGGAAACGGCAGCGGCCTGTGATTTCTCGGAATGCAGCAGGCGCCCGGCCAGCAGGCCATAGAAACTCTCACTCTGCACGGATGTCCGGCGCAGCCATGTACGATACAGGGCTGTCTTGCCGTGCCGCTCCGCCACACGTCCGGCCCAGAAAGACGCCGCAGCCTGCACGTCACCATCTGTCTGCTCGGCATTGGCCGCCGTTTCGAACAGGCTGTAGGCCGCATCAAGCTGGCCCTCCCGCCAGGCAGCCAGACCAGCTGCAAAAGCAGGAAGCCCAACCCGGTACTGCCCTTTCTCCAGTCCGGCAGAACCAACACGCAGCGCTGTCCGTGTATCACCCTGGCTCAGAGCCTGCATGGCAATCTCGCCATACAGCTGGGCAGCATAAGCCGGAGACATCCCCGGTGTGACACGCAGCTGGGCCAGTGCCCTGCGGACACCTTCCTCCCCGGAGGAGGCCTTGTCCATGAGGTCCCGCTCCAGAAAACCATTGCGGACCAGTGTCTGGGAAAAGGGCGTCGCCCGGTCGGACTGCTGGATATCCGCAACATTCCGGTACCCGGCAGACGGGGCAGCAGCAGACACCCCCCGACGCAGCTCTTCCTGCTTCTGCCTGAGCAGCGGGGCATCAGGAAGAGCCGGATAACGACGGAGCCAGCTGTCCAGCTCGGACTCGGAAGGAGTGAAATATATACTCAGGTACCGCTCGGCCAGATAATCCGGCAGCAGGAGCTGTCCCGCCGTGCCATCCGTCCCCGAGCCATGGGTCAATTCCCCGAGACGGGCCGCATCACCTGAGCGGACTGCCGCAAAAAGCGCCCTGTAGTGTCCGGCCACCGTGGCCGGCAAAGGATGAGGCAGGGAAACCCCCGCCATGGAAGAAGGTGGTGCATCGTGGCCCTCACCGTCTGAATACTCCGGCACGTGGGACGGAAAAGAAAGAGCCTGCCCCTGCGCCGGAAAAACAGTGTTTCCCGCCAGAATGGCAGCACCGAGAACGGCACCACGCCACACTGCGGGAGACCCACATGGCAATATCCATCGCATAATGCCGAGGGACGTAACCCGCTTTTATTTTTCTGGCAACCCTTGACGTCAAGCCAGACAATTCCAGTGTGCCTTTCATAGTAACGGCTCCCTAGCCAGGAATCCAGAATATTCTTCTGATTTTACACGCTGTTAGCTTTTTTTCTGTATCTGGTCAGCGACAGAATTAAGAAATTATGAAATTCACTCCCATTCCGGCCCTCAGCCTCCTGCATCAACACCTGTTCCCGACTACGAATCGGCAGCCTGCGCTGCTTCCTGTGAGAGAGTCGCATCCAGCAGGAGCATGTCAGCCCACAGCGCCTTCCGTCGTCCCGCCGTTTCCCCCAGCTGGGCCGGGTGCCAGAGAGGTAACAGAGGCACACCCCCCTCCAGCCCCGGCACATGAGCCTCATGCCAGCGCCCCCGCAACTGACTCAGCCGGGAGGTATTCTGTAAGAGCATGGCAGCAGGCGTACTGCCCATCGTCACAATCCGGCGAGGTCGTGCCAGTGCCACTGCCCTGTGCAGAATGGGCAGGCAGGCTTCCACATCACGCTGTGAGGCACGCTGCCCTCCCGGCGGGCGCCAGGGGATGGCCGGCGCCATGGAAAGCTGGGACCGCTTCAACCCTATGGAGGCCAATATCCTGTCCAACAGGGCCCCCATGGGACCAGCGAAAAGAGTTCCATGCCGGTCCTCATCCTCATTTGGCACATCCCCCACCAGCAGAAATGGGGCTCCCTCCACGATGACAGGTGCCAGATGATGCTTGGCCGTCCGCATCAGGCCAACGCCCGGCAGCTGCTGGCTGGCCTTCAGCAGGGCGGCAACATCCCGGGCCGCAGCGATATCAGCCAACACCTCGTCCCGCCCCCTGACAACACGACGGGACGCGGAAGGTTTCTCCACTGGAGCAGCAGCCTTCTGGCGGGCCCGCACACGATCCGGCAGAACAGGGCTCTCACCCCAGACATCCCACGGCATGTCCTCCATGACAGCATCCACACCCCATTCCTGATGCAGACGGAGGGCAGCAAGAGCATCCTGAGCAGAGCAGGCCGGGAAAGATGCCATGATGAGCGAGATCTCTTCTCTACAGTTCCACGGGATGAAGGGGCGGCTGCACCCCCTCATGGTCTTTGAGCTTTCAATTTGTTACATAGCCTCATCGGAAATGAACACCCCTCCCCCGGACATGGTGCCAGAGCAGATCAGTCTCCCGCCTTGCCCGGCCTCTTCTGCAAGGATGCCCTGCCATGGCGCTGCATCAGGATATGGCTCACGCCAAGATCAATCTGTTCCTCCACGTCACCGGGCGCCGTGAAGACGGATACCACCTGCTGGACAGTCTGGCTGTCTTTGCTGGAGCGGGTGACCATCTCCACCTCTCCACCGGACCACAGGGTCAGGCAGACAGCCTCACGCTACAGGGTCCTTTCGCAAAAGGACTGGAAGCGGATGAAAACAACCTTGTCCTGAAGGCCGCCCGGGCCCTGCGCCAGACCCGGGGGGAGGAAGCAGCCAGACAGCCCGCCGCTGCCCTCACGCTGGAAAAACGGCTACCGGTGGCATCCGGCATTGGCGGGGGCTCTGCCGATGCCGCCTGCGCCCTGCGCCTGCTGACCCGTCACTGGAGCCTCCCAATGGAAGCGGCCGCCCATGTCGCCCCAACACTGGGGGCGGATGTCCCAGTCTGTCTGGCACAAAAAGCCACACGCATGGAAGGGATTGGTGACATCCTGACAGCAGCCCCGCCCCTGCCAGAGATGGGGATGCTTCTGGTCAATCCGGGGGTCGGTGTCTCCACCCCGAGCATTTTCCGACGTCTGGCAGAAACAGGCGGCATCACCCCCCGCCCGCCACTTGCCTTCCCGGAAGCAGGCTGGCCCACGCTGGACGCTCTCATCGCCTTTCTGGCGCAGACGGAAAACGACCTCCAACCCCATGCCATCGCTCAGGCGCCCGTCATTGCGACCGTACTGGAAACTCTGGCAACCCTACCGCAGGTGCGGTTCCATCGCATGAGTGGGTCAGGAGCGACCTGTTTCGCCCTGTTCGAGACAGCTGACCAAGCCATCAGGGCCGCAGACCATCTGATGGACAGGGACATAGCCCAGGCATGGTGGCACTGGGCAGGACCGGTCCTGCCCTGAACCCACCGGCATTCAGAATGCCCTGCAACAGAAAAGGCCCGCTGCGGAAGAGCGGGCCTTTTTCCATATCAGGAACAACCAGAACCAGCTTACTGTGCTGCACTCTTCAGCCGGGTGTTGCATTCGGAGTAATAACCGCCACCCTTCTGGATCCATTTCAGGCTGCCATTACGCCCGCTGCTTTTATTGGCATTATACTGTGCCAGGCAGGTCTTCATACGCGCCTTGCCCGGTGAGAGAGACGCAAACTCCGGCGAAACACGAGCCGGGAACAGGACATTCCCGCTGGCAACCGGAGCAGCTGCAGCTGGCGCAGCCGGCTTGCCTGTCTCAGCCGGGGCAGAAGCGACCGGCGTGGAGGCAGCAGGAGACTGGGACTGAGCCGCCGCAGCGCTGCCCGTGCAATGGTCCAGCTTGAAATCGGCATACTTCTGACCATTCAGCGTACCGGCCTTCTTCGCATCGCTGAAAGCCTGACGACAGGCCGCCGCAGACATCTTGCCCGCTGGAGACGGAGCAGCCAGAGCGCCCTGAACACCCAGTACGGAACAGGCCACCATGGGCAGGCACAGACGCAACAGTTTCATAGTCTCACCCCTTTTTCATCGTTCGTGATAGCGCAGCCACAGGGGCAGAACGCCACAGTCAGCCGGGCGGATAGCCCGGCCTCACCGTACTGCCTACCAGCCTTATAGGGCTGCCCTGCCTCCGGCAAGAGACAAAACAGCCCTGCCAGTGCCTCAGTTCAGTCGCTCGCCATGCTGGGTCAGGTCCAGACCCATCTGCTCTTCCTCGGCAGAGACACGCATACCGATCAGCCTGTCCACAACCCAGAAAATGAGGGCCGTCAGCACGACAGACCAGACAATCGTGACACCGACAGCCTCAGCCTGCCGGAGAAGCTGGCTCCATCCGCCGCTCACACCGGCAGGACTGGCTGCCGTCGCTGAAAGCGGCCCATAAGCAAACACACCTGTCAGAAGGGCTCCGACAATGCCACCAACACCATGCACACCAAAGGCATCCAGACTGTCATCATAGCCCAGCCTGTTCTTCAGCACGGCAGCGCTGTAGAAGCAGACGCCACCGGCTATCAGCCCGATGGCCAGAGCCCCACCGGGCAGCACATAGCCAGCAGCCGGGGTCACAGCCACAAGGCCCGCCACCGCACCGGAGATGATGCCCAGCGCCGTCGGCTTGCCATGCCGCCACCATTCCACCACCATCCAGCCAACACCACCACCAGCAGCGGCGATCTGCGTTGTCAGCATGGCCATGCCGGCACGGCCATTCGCACCGAGTGCCGACCCGGCATTGAAGCCGAACCAGCCCACCCAGAGCAGGGAAGCCCCGATGATGGCATAGGCCAGATTGTGCGGGGACATATCATCCCGCTTCAGCCCATACCGACGGCCGATCATGATGGCACAGACAAGACCAGCCACCCCGGAATTGATATGCACGACCGTTCCACCCGCAAAATCCACGGCACCAAGACCAGCCACCCAGCCCAGCGGACTCCAGACCCAATGGGCAATGGGAGAATAGACCAGCAGGGACCAGAGGATCGTGAACACGCAAAGTGCCGCAAAGCGGATTCGCCCGGCAAAAGCGCCTGTCAGCAGGGCTGGCGTGATGATGGCGAAGGTCATCTGATACATCAGATAGACACTTTCCGGGATGGTCATGGGGGTTTCAGCCGAAGTCCCGGCGCCCAGCGTGAAGGCTCCGTCCGCACCCTGATGGATATGCTCTGCCACCCCCCCCAGGAAGAAACGGGACAGATCACCAATCCAGGGTGTGCCCGTCGTGAAGGCCAGACTGTAGCCCAGCACCATCCAGACAATGCTGACAATACAGCATATGCCAAAAGACTGGATCATGGTGGACAACACGTTTTTGCGCCGCACCATCCCGGCATAGAAAAGAGCCAGACCAGGAATGGTCATCAACAGGACCAGCGCCGTGCTGACCAGCATCCAGGCGGTATCACCCGTATCAATCGCACGCATCACAGAGCTCCCTCGCCGGTTTCCCCAGTACGGATGCGCACCATCTGTTCCACATTGGTAACCATGATCTTCCCATCACCGATGCGGCCTGTCCGGGCCGTCTCCGTGATGGCCTGGATGATGTCTGGCACACGCTCATCCGCCACGACTGTCTCCACCCTGATCTTGGCAATGAAGCTGACCGTATATTCCGCCCCACGGTAAATTTCCGTCTGGCCTTTCTGGCGCCCAAAGCCCCGTACCTCCGTCACTGTCAGGCCATGCACGCCAAGCTCGGCAAGAGCCTCCCGCACATCGTCCAGTTTGAACGGTTTGATGATCGCCGTTACAAGTTTCATCCCTTGCGGCCCTCTCCCATGGCTCTTCTGCTGCATGAAGACAAAATCGTGCCACCTTCATAACGATTTCTGCAAGACTTTCTTTTCCGCAAGGATAGGGCTAGACACGATAGACCTGCTCCTTTGACGGAAAGTACCGCCATGACGGGAGCATCCTGCCATTCACCGGGCCGGAAGGAACATCTGCCATGGGCACGGATTACGACCTCTGCATAAATGGTGGTGGCCCCATCGGGGCGACACTGGCCTGCCTGCTTGCGCAGAAAGGGCTGCGCATCCTCCTTCTGGAGCGGGCTCCCCTCTCTCCCACCCCGGCGCAGAATCCCGATGGCCGGGCGTATGCCCTTGCTGAAGGCGTCCGCCCCCTGCTGGAAGAAGCGGGAATCTGGCAGGCCCTGCCCCTGTCTCCCCAACCCATCACCACCATCCATGTCACCGATAGTCAGGGGCGCATTCCCTCGGCATCCCGCAGCAGCATTGCAGACGGGCTGAGCCTTACCGGTGATGATGCCCCAGAAGGCCGCCCCTTCGGCTGGATGGTGGAAGCCCACAACCTTCTGGCAGCCATCGCCCGTACCCTGATGGCCCAGCCTGGGCTGGATGTCCGGGCACCAGCAACGGGCCGCTTCACCTTCTCGCCCGACAGCGCCCGGATCACCCTGGATACGGGGGACACCGTTACGGCCTCCCTTGTCATTGCCGCAGACGGGCGACGCTCCCTCCTCCGCGAGCAGGCCGGCATCGGGCTGACCCGCATTCCCTATCACAAGGTTGCCCTGGTCAGCGTTCTGGCCCATGAGAAACCCCATCACGGCAGTGCTCTGGAAAACTTCCTGCCGCAGGGGCCTTTCGCCCGGCTCCCTCTTCCTGCCACCGAAGCCCACCCTCACCGCTCCGCCATCGTCTGGACAGACCGGCCCGAGCGCATCGACCATTTCACCCGGCTTGATGCCCGCAGCTTTGCCCGGCTGGTTCAGGACCGTCTCTGTGGGGAAGACCTTGGTGCGCTGGAGCAGGCGGGCACCCACTGGACGTACCCTCTGGCATCGCAATATGCCCATCGCTATTGCGCCACACGGCTGCTTCTGGCCGGGGATGCAGCGCACGGGCTGCACCCCGTGGCGGGTCAGGGCATGAATCTCGGCTTCCGTGATGTCCGCACCCTGAATGACCTTCTGGGAGACGCCCATGCGCAGGGACAGGATCTAGGAGACCCTGCACTGCTGCGACGCTATCAGCGTCTCAGCCGTCCGGGCAATCTCGCCATGCTGGCAGGCTGCGACATGATGGAGCGGCTCTTCAGCACCGACATGCCCCTCATCCGTCATGCTCGCCATGCGGGACTCATGGCCCTGAAGCGCCTGCCATCCCTGCGTCATGGTTTTGTCCAACGTGCCATGGGGCTATAAGAAAACAGCTATGGCCACTTTTCTCGACAGGTTTCCACACTCCTCATCAGAGCCCGGATTTCTGGAAGAATTCTGGACCACCATGCGGGCGCAGGCCTGCGGCTGTTCCGATGCTCTGATCCAGGGGCTTTTTGCAGTGAATATCTGCAACCATGCGGATTTTGCCTCTGCCCTGACATCACTGATCAGCGCCAAGCTGACAGACCGGGCCATGTCGGAAGCCGCCCTGATGCACCTTGTCGCCTCCACGCTGGAGGCCAGTCCCGACATCGTCCGGGCTGCAGCATCGGATATCGTGGCGACCTTCCAGCGGGACCCCGCCTGCCCGGACCTTGCTACGCCGTTCCTGTTCTTCAAGGGGTTTCATGCCCTGCAATCCTACCGTATTGCCCATCATCTCTGGCTGGCTGGCCGCAGACCACTGGCCTATCACTTCCAGAGCCGTGTGAACGAGAAATTCGGTATAGACATCCACCCTGCCGCCCGCATCGGCCAGCGCATCACAATCGATCACGGCACAGGTATCGTCATCGGGGAAACCACCATCATTGAGGATGACGTCTCCCTCTTTCAGGGGGTCACGCTCGGGGGAACCGGCAAAAACAGCGGGCAGCGCCATCCTGTCATCCGGCAGGGCTGCATGATTGGCGCTGGTGCCAAAATACTGGGCCATCTGGAAATCGGTGCCCATGCCCGTGTCGGAGCCGCTTCTGTCGTGCTGGGCAATGTCCCGCCCCGTTCCACCGCCGTGGGCAACCCCGCCCGTATCGTCCGTTTTGGCGACATGGACCAGGACTTCACGAATTATCAGATATGACCGGCACGCCCCGACTTATCCCCAGTTCAGGGGACAGGTTGGGGCATCATCCTGTGTGCCGGGACGGGAAGAATGTGGATGGAATCAGGCGACTCCTGAGAAAACCGCCCTCCTCTACTGTTGATGATCTGTTCCGGCCCTCTTTTCAGCTCACCACAAAGCCGGAATACCCACCAATGAAAAAGCCGGACCGATGCATGACTGCACCGGCCCGGCTCCTTTCCCAGGATTCAGCTCCTGAAAGCCTCAGCCCTTACTGACGGGAAAAATGGAAGCTCATCCCGTAATCATAGGTCTGACCCGGCTTCAGCTCGATGCTCGGGAAGTTCGGCATGTTCGGGCTGTTCGGGAAGAATTCAGGCTCGAAAGCCAGAGCTTCCCATTTGCCATATGGACGGCCAGACGGCCCCTGATAATTGCCATACAGATGGTTGCCGGAATAGAACTGCATCCCCGGCATGTTGGTGGCAACTTCCATCACACGGCCGGAACGGGGATCCGTCACACGGGCCACGACACGCTCCGTATTGCCCGGCTGGGATGGGCCGATGAGGACCATGCACTTGTCATAGCCACCCTGCGGAGCCATCTGCGGGTCTGCACTGCCCAGACCTTCACCCACCGTGCGTGGCTGACGGAAATCGAACGGTGTCCCCTCAACAGAGGCCAGCTCACCCGTCGGAATGGAGTGCTCGTCTGTCCTCAGGAAACGGTCGGCATAGATCTGCACCACTTCCGGAGCAATGCTCCCGGAACCCTCGCCATTGAGGTTCCAGTAGTTGTGCGTGGACAGGTTCACGACCGTCGGAGCCTTGGTCGTCGCATTGAACTTCAGGCTCAGCGTGTCGTTGCCGCTCAGACGATAGGTAACCTGCGTCTTCAGCTCACCCGGGAAGCCCTGATCACCATCGGGGCTGACCATCTTCAGCACAACATAGGCCCCCTGGGAGTCCACGCCCTTGCGAACGATCTTCCAGAGTTTGCGGTCAAAGCTCTCAGCACCGCCATGGAGGGTGTTCGGCCCCTCATTGACGCTCGTATGATACTTCTCACCTTCCAGAGTGAAGACACCACCGGAAATACGGTTGGCCACACGCCCCAGCACGGCACCGAAGTGCGGGTCGGAGTTATGGTTTTCGTACCCGGCAATGTTCGGAAAGCCCAGAACAACGTTCCCCAGGCGGCCATTGCGGTCCGGCACGTCCATCTCATGGATGATGGCGCCATAGGTCAGCACGACAACCTTCACCCCATGATCATTGGTCAGGGTGATTGCCTGCACCTTCTTGCCAGTGGAAAGACGACCCCAGTCCTTTGTCTGGACCGTTGGCGCTGCGGCAGCCATGCCAGACAGGGCCACACTGGCAACCAAAGCGCTGGCAGACAGAAGCCAGCTGCGACTCTTCAGAAAAGACATAAAATCTCTCGCACTCCACGAAATACAGGACCCGCCAGGACGACGGGCTGCGCTCCTCCCGGGAGGGGCCGGAACACGTCCCCTTCAGGGCTGGTGTCCATCAGAAAACCTAACGATGCAAAAATGCAATACTTCTTTTTCTTAACATGCCTGATATTCGAAAGGGGTAGGCAGCATGGAGCAAGTACCATATGCTTGAGTTCACTGGTCTTCATGACTTGCGCATGTGGAATCAGACGTATGTTACGGCCCGTTCCCGTTAAAGGTACGCCGCTGCCATCTCCTGGTGGATGACGTGGCAAGCCGCATAGCCGGGCCTTGAAGAAAGAAAAAAACAGGAGCGGCAGCAGCATGGCGTGCACAGGCAGCACAAAACAGCATCATCGAGGCAGACTCACTGCACTTTCCGCACTGGTCGGCTGCCTGGCCCTGCTGTCGCTCGGCGGGTGTGGTTCCCTCCACGCCAAGCCGCCGACCGACCCGGACGATCTGGCGGATTACAAGGCGGTCAACGACCCTTACGAGCCTTTCAACCGCAAGATGTTCAGCCTCAACATGTGGGTCTATCACAAGGCCCTGCGGCCGGTAGGACGGTTCTGGAAGAACAACATTCCCCAGCCCATCCGCACCTCTGTCGCCACGCTGAACGAGACATGGCGCCAACCCGCCGTCTTCTTCTCCGATGTGGGGGCAGGGCGCCCGCGGCGTGCGGGGGATTCCTTCATGCGTTTCCTGCTGAACATGACGACGGCTGGCTTCTATGACGTTGCCCAGCATCTTGGCTACAAGCAGCATGAGACAGACCCTGGCATGGTCATGGCGCTGTGGGGGGTCAAATCCGGGCCTTACATTTTCCTGCCCGGGCTTGGTCCTACCAATTTCCGTGATGCCGCAGGCTATGCCATCGGCCAGGGGCTGACACCCATCAACTACGTGCCCAGAGGGTATGGCCTCATCAGCTTCAACTGGGGCTACAACATTCTCGGCACCTTCAATACCTTTGCAGACAGTACAGACCAGCTGGACCAGCTGGAACACCAAAGTCTCGACCCTTATGCTTTCATGCGAAGTGCATGGCAGCAGCAGCGTCAGAGCCAGATCGACGCCCTCAAGGCTGATCACCGCGCCACCACCCCCGACTGGTACTGACCATTCCGTCCCCGTGAGGACAGCCTTTATTGGAAGGATCCCCAAACATGATGCTCCGTCAGCTTACACGCCGCACCATTCTGGGAGCTGCCAGCCTGTTCGCTCTCATTCCCACGCTGGCCTTCGCCACTCCCTCCAGTGATGAAGCAAAGGCGTTTGTCAATGATTTTGGCGGGAAACTGGTGGCCGTCCTGAACAGCGACACTTCGCTGGACAAAAAGCGCGAAACCCTTCTGCCCCTCCTGCGGGCCAATGTGGACGTACCAGGAATCGGCCGCTACTGCCTGGGCCGCTACTGGCGGATCGCCACGCCGGAACAGCAGAAGCTTTATCTTGAGCTGTTTCAGGACGTACTGCTGAATGCTGTCACGGCCCGCGTGGGGGAATATCAGAACATTTCCGTCCGCCTGGTGGACAGTGTGCCCTCCCCGGCAGGCCAGAAGGTGACCCTTCAGATTTCCCGTCCGCATCAGCCCCCCATCCTGATGACGGCCGTCATTGATGGCGAACCGCCCAAGGTGGTGGACCTGTATGGTGAGGGTGCCAGCATGCGCCTGACACAGCGCAGCGACTACACGACCTACCTCACCCGCCATGGCGGGCAGGTGCAGACATTGATCGACGCCCTCAAGCATCAGCTGGGTCGTCACTGATCTCTCCATTCACAACGGATCAGCAACGTGGAGGGGGCCATAAGCCCCCTTTTCGCTGACTGGCCTGTTTCTCCAACCATGTCCCCGGAATGACTGACGACCTCTCCCTCTTCGATTTCACGCTCCCTCGTGACCATATCGCCACGGAACCTGCCCGCCCCCGTGACATGGCACAGCTCCTGCATGTCGTCCCACCGGCCCTTGCAGGAACTGATGATGCAACCCTCTCCCTCCATCGCATCCGCAATCTTCCCGAACTGCTGAAGGAAGGCGACCTGCTCGTCGCCAATGATACGGAAGTCATCCGGGCAAAAATGGAGGCCCGACGGGGTGACGCAAAAATCGGCATCACGCTGGACCGCATCCTGCCGGAAGGGCAGTGGCATGCCCTCGCCCGCAATGCCCGCAAGCTCCGCCCCGGTGACCGGCTCCACTTCGAGGATGATCCCGTCACGGCGGACGTCCTGACCAATGAGGGCGATGGGGCCGTGACCCTCCGCTTCTCGGTCGAAGGCGATGAGTTCGATGACTTTCTGGAACGCCGGGCCGCCCTGGCCCTGCCGCCTTACATTGCCCGCCCCAATGGTCCGACTGAAGCCGACAACAGCGACTACCGCACCATTTTCTCCCGCTTTCGTGGGGCCGTGGCAGCACCGACAGCGGGACTGCATTTCACGAAAGAACTGCTGGAGGCCCTTGCGGCCAAAGGCATACAAAAACAGACCCTCACCCTGCATGTCGGAGCCGGGACGTTCCTGCCCGTCCGCAGCACCATTGCCGAACATAAAATGCATGCGGAATGGGGCCATATTGATGAGGAAACGGCCCGTCTCATCAACGGGACCCGTGCCAATGGCGGCCGTGTCGTCGCCGTAGGCACCACCAGCCTGCGCCTGCTGGAAAGTGCGGCGGATGAACAGGGTATCGTTCATCCATGGACAGGCGAAACCTCCATCTTCATCCGGCCGGGTTACCGCTTCCGGGCGGTGGACGCCCTGCTGACCAACTTCCACCTGCCCCGCTCCACCCTTTTCATGCTGGTCTGTGCCTTTGCCGGTACGGAGACCATGCGCCATGCCTATCATCACGCCATTGCCGAAGGGCTGCGCTTCTATTCCTACGGTGATGCCTGCCTTCTGGAACGTGCCCCATGACGACCGACTCCACCCGCCCCAACCTTACCCCATCCGACCGCATGCACTGGCAGAAAGACGCCCAGTGTGGGCGGGCCCGGGCAGGCTGGCTGCATACCCGTCATGGCAGCGTACCGACACCGACCTTCATGCCGGTCGGAACCGTCGGGACCGTCAAGGGCATCACGATGGACAATGTGCGGGCCACCGGGGCGGGCATCGTGCTGGGCAACACCTATCACCTCATGCTGCGCCCCACGGCAGAGCGGGTCCAGCGTCTCGGCGGGCTGCACCGCATGATGGACTGGCCCGGCCCCATCCTGACAGATTCCGGCGGATTCCAGGTCATGTCTCTGGGGCCGCTGCGGAAGATGGATGAGGATGGCGTCACCTTCCGTTCCCACATTGATGGCAGCTCCCACCGTCTGACGCCTGAAAACTCGACGGACATCCAGTACAAACTGGATGCCACCATCACCATGGCCTTTGATGAATGTCCGGCCCTGCCCGCCACGAAGGACGTGCTGGAAGCCTCCATGGAGCGGTCCATGCGATGGGCCGCCCGCTCCCGTGAAGCCTTCATCGCCCGCCCCGGCTATGGGCAGTTCGGCATCGTGCAGGGCGGCACGGAACAGGACCTGCGGGAACGCTCCGCCCTTGCCCTGCGGGAGATCGGCTTCGAGGGCTACGCCATCGGGGGGCTTGCCGTAGGCGAAGGGCAGGAGCTGATGTTCTCCACGCTGGATTACACGACTCCCATGCTGCCCGAGGACCAGCCCCGCTATCTGATGGGCGTCGGCACGCCAGATGACCTGCTGGGTGCCGTCATGCGGGGCTGCGACATGTTCGACTGCGTCATGCCGTCCCGTGCAGGCCGTACTGCCCGGGCCTATACGGAGCGGGGCACGCTGAATCTCCGCAATGCCCGCTTCGCCGAGGACACCCGCCCCATCTCCCCCGAAGATGACAGCCCGATGGCAGGCCGGTACAGCCGGGCCTATCTGCACCACCTCTTCCGGGCCAACGAGATGCTCGGGCCGATGCTCCTGACCCTCCACAATCTCGCCTATTATCAGCGGCTCATGCGCCAGATACGGGCCGCCATCGTGGCAGGAACGCTGGAACAGACCGCCACCCAGCTCCGCCGGAACTGGGCCAGGGGCGACTGGAGCGAGGATGAATGGCCCATGCTCCGCTACCAGCAGGGCTAGGTCGTTCCTTCAGGGCACCTGTCCTTCATAGCTCCCCCAATGGGTGGCCAGCTCCCGCACGATTGGGCTGGCCACCTGATAGGCCGCACTGGTGGAAGCATAAAGGCCCGGCAGGTTTTCCTCATGCGCTGCATTGGCCAGCATGGTGGCCGGTGCCACGCCGTTGGGCGGCATGTCGAAATTGCTGGTCGTCCGCAGGATGAGGAGGCGCCGGTCATCCACACGTCCTGCTCTGGCCTGCAACGCCAGTGCCTGACAGAGGCCAATGTCCTCCTCTGCCGTCGTGACCATCTCGCCCTGATGGTCCGTCCAGTAAGCGACCCAGCGTTCCGCCCACCGGTTCATGAGCGCTCCAAGCCAGTATGTCTCACCGGAGATCGTATCACCCATCATCACATGCGGCGGCTTCAGTGCCTCGGGGAAACCCTGATAGGCCCGGCGATGGGCCTGAAGTTTTTCATTGTCCGGCAGAGCGATATGGCGTGTCCTTTCATAAGCCCAGCGCACAAGGGAAGGTCGCAACGTATAGGCCATGTCCCCAGCGATGGAATGGAGCGGTGGCCGTGGCTGCTCATCCGGTACATGGCCCTGCAACGGCGTAAAACCATCCGGCCAATCGGACGGAATTTCACGTGAATCAATCAGATGGGCTGCCCCGCCATTCACGACATGCAGCGCCCAGGCGGCAGACCCGATGCTGCCCTTATTGGGATTCACACCGGCAATCCCTGCCAGAACGAAATAGGCACGGCGGAGGTCAAACCGGGGGTCCAGCGCCAGAGCGGTAATGGCCGCTGCCATATGGCCCGGTCCCTCACCACTGACCAGCCCAAGCACATGGTCTTGCGCATTATAGCGAAGGACACCGTGCTCCGTCCCCGGTGCAGGCAGTGTTTGTTCCAGCGGGTACTGTTCCACCCAGTGCTGGAACTCTCCCGGCATGTCGCCACTATCCTGCCCCAGCTCGAAGGTTGTCACCACCACGACGTGTACCTCCAGCGGGACAGCCTGTGCCGGACGGGCAGACCCCGCCCCCGCTGCCACCAGCCCGACCAGAAGACCAAGACCATACATCCAGCCTGTCTTCACTGCCTGTCTCATCACATGTCTTTCCTTCCCATCGTTCTCTCCGGCCTGTCTCAGGGCACGGACCGCAGCAGGGGATTCTTCATCACATCCTACCCGAAAGCCTGAAAACGGGCCTCCAGCTGCCATTGCAGCCGTGCCTTCATATTGTCCTTCAGAAACCGTTCACAGGCTGGAGCGGCGCTTCCACCCGGCACCATGCCCGAACAGGCCGGCACAGCCTGCCCCAGATGATGCCCGGCCCAGAGGCTCTGCCCCGGCATGAACCCATATTCCAGCCCCGTACGGGACAGCTGGACAAGTGTCGGATAATCCAGATGGTAGGCCAATACGGCCCGCATGTATTCCTGCGTCAGATCGCTACGGGACACACCTTCATCATCTGTCGAGAGCGCCACGGGCACACCGGCCTGCCTGTAAAGCGAAAAAGGATGCCGCCCATCCCTGATACCCAGAATCTCATCATTGCTGGTCAGATTGATCTCCACCAGAATGGAGCGCCGTGCCATCTCTTCCAGCAGAGAGGCCGGGTCATGCTCCCACAGAACATCCACACCATGGCCGATCCGCTTGGCCCCCGCCACGTCAATCGCCGCCCGGATATGATGGTCCAGATCGCCCAGCGGCACGAGAGACGGTGTCACCTCCCCCGCATGAAGGCTCAGATTCGTCCCCGGATACAGCCGGTTCAGAGTATGGAACATCTGCATGTGCAGGTCATAGTCCTGCAGGGCCACCGGGTCATCTTCCGGCGCCACGATGTTGACGCCGACCAGCCGGGTATCCTGGCGGGCACTCTCATACGCCGCCACGAGCTGTACCCAGACAAACGGTGCCGGAAATGTCCGCAGGGCGGAATACTGATAGCGCACCGTCACCCCACACCCTGCGGAAGCCTGCGCTGTGCCGCACTTCATGATGGTTCGGGCACGGGCCTCCATCTCATCAATGGCCACATGGGACAGGGCTGCCATCCGCCCTAGGGCGGGCTTCAGAACCTCATAAGCCCGACTGAAATCAGCTTCCGTCCTCAAGGGAGGCAGGGCAGCAGCCTTCATCATCTCCCCCAATGCATCAAAGGGAATGGGAGCGATCTGCAATTCCAGATACTGCACATTGTCACGGGCAGCCCGCTCGGCAGCCTCGGCCAGCATGTCCCCCTGATGCCTTGGCTCCACTGCCATGAACCGCAGAAAGGTCGCAAAGAAATGATCATGGCCGGAGCGGTCATGTTCCGTAGGAATGAAATTGCGCATGGACAACGCATTGACCATCTCATTCCAGCCGGTTTCATTCCCTGGCAGACCATCTGCCGGAACCTGCCCCTCCCCCGGCTTTGGGCAATGACTGGCCAGAATGGTCCGCTTCTTCAGCGAAACGCAGAGGCCATCCCCCGCTGCCCATTTGAGGAAACTCTCGGCATAGACCGCCCCGGAAAGATGGTTGTGCAGGTCCGCTCCCTTGGGGAAGGCCCTAAGGAACAGCTCCAGCCGGACAGGGTCGGTCTTCACCCTTTCGAACAGGGTCGCCACGGAAGGCGGGGCCGCCACCGGGTCAGCAGACACCCGACCTGTCTGGCCAGCAAGAAAGACAAAAAAGGCAAAAACAGCAGAACAAAAGAATCTCATGCCTCATGATGGCGGCCTGCGCCGGAGCTGACAAGAAAATCCCTTTCCACACACAATGCCAGCTGCCACACTTCCCCCATGCACGCTCCTCCACCACCACCACCACAGTTGCAGAAGCGCAGCCTCAGCCTGTACGGGCACAGAACCTCCATCGCTCTGGAAGCCGAATTCTGGCAGGTTCTGGAGACCATGGCCCGTGCCGAACAGCTTGCCCTGGCAGCCTTCATCGCCCGGCTGGACAGGCATCGCCCCCCGGAACAGACGCTGGCCTCCCTGCTCCGCCTCACGGCACTACGCTTTGCCCTGAACCAGGCCCCGTCAGCCCCCGTGTGACCCGTCTTGGAAAGACCGCATATTCCTGTTCCGCCCTCCCCTGTCCCCGTGATAGAGTTTACAACCATGTGAACAGGGAGGGCATCGATGGCTTTCTGGGGGAAAATGTTTGGTGGTATTGCCGGTTTTGCCGCCGGGGGGCCGGTCGGCGGTCTTCTCGGGGCCATTCTGGGCCATATGAGCGATACGGACAGACTGTTGACCCCGCTCTCCGGCACATGGGGCGACCGTTTCCCCGCACGGGGGCAACCCGACCCGCATAATGCCGCCTTCTTCACCGCCGCAAAACTCTCTGCCCTGCTGGGAAAGACGGATCAGCTCTACGGCCTTGGTGTCGTCACGCTCTCCGCCAAGCTGGCCAAAATCGATGGCCCCGTGAACCGGGCCGAGATTGAAGCCTTCAAGACGGCCTTCCGGTTCCCTGAAGACAACCAGAAAGAGGTTGGCCTGCTTTTTGATCGGGCCCGGAACCGGACGGACGATTTCGAACTTTATGCCCGTGAGCTGGGGCGTGCCTTTGCCGACAAGCCGGAGCCGCTGGAAACACTGCTCAGCGTCCTCTTCCGCATTGCCAGGGCAGACCTGCCTGCCGGGGCCCCGCTGCATCCGGCAGAAATGGACTATCTCCGCCGGACGCACAAAGCCTTCCGCCTTTCAGAACGGGCCTGGGAGCGGGCCGAGGACGGCCAGCCCCGGGCTGCCTCCACATCATCAACGGCAGAGTGCTATCGTGTGCTGGGCATCAGTGCAACGGCAACGGATGGCGAAGTCCGGACACGCTGGCGTGTGCTGATCCGTGAACATCACCCGGACCGTCTTGCCCAGCGCCCCATGAGCGATGCTCAACGGAAAGCAGCACAGGAGCGTGTGGCCCGCATCAATGCCGCATGGGACCAAATAAAGCGGGACCGTGGCCTGTAAGGCGGGTCTGCTCCATCACGGCTGGGGTTGCTGTCCCCCCAATGGCACAGCCACCCAGCGCAGCCCCTCACCATCCTGCACCAACAGAAGGATATCCGTCCGCTTCAGCTCACGGGCACGGTCCAGCGCAGCCTGCAGGGCCTCCGGTGTATTGACCTCCTGCTGCCCGACCTGAAGCACCAGATTCCCTTCCGTCAACCCACGGCTGGCAGCGGGGCTACCCTCATAGACACGCATCACCAGCACACCCCTCTGGCTGTCAGTCAGGCCATACTGCGTCCGGGCCGCTTCATCGACCACGCCCAGCTTCACCCCCAGTTCTTTCAGGGTCTTTACCGGATGTTCCGGCGGGTGCGTGTCGGAAGGAAGGGGATCCTTCTCATCGGGGTTGCGCCCCAGGGTCAGATCCAGCGTCTGATAGCTGCCACGCCGCCAAAAGGTGAAATGCACCGTCTCTCCCGGTTGATACCCCGCCACGAGCCGGGGCAGGGTCTGGCCTGTCACCGGCTGACCATTCAGGGCTGTCAGAATGTCCCCAACCTGCAAACCTGCCTTCCGGGCCGGCCCATCCTTGCTGACCTCGGCAACGATGGCCCCCGTTCCCCGTTCTTTTCCGGGCACATCCGCTTTCCAGAAATCAAGGTCTTCTGCCATGTTGCGGGTGACATCCTGATAGCGCACACCCAACCAGCCACGCCGGACATGGCCTGTCTGCCGCAACTGGTTGATGATGCCTCGGGCATCATCCGAAGGAATGGCAAAGCCGATGCCGATGGAATCCCCACCAGACCCGCCATAAATCAACGTATTGATCCCGATGACCTCACCCTTCAGATTGAAGAGCGGGCCACCTGAATTACCGTGATTGATGGCTGCGTCCGTCTGGATGAAGTCGTCATACAAACCGTGATCGACATTCCGCTTGCGGGACGAAATGATGCCAGCTGTCACCGTGCCACTCAGACCGAACGGATTGCCGATGGCCAGCACCCAGTCTCCGATGCGGGCATCGTCACTATGCCCCAGCGGGACGGACGGCAGGGGCCGGTCTGCCTTCACCTGAAGGACGGCAAGGTCCTCCTTGCTGTCCCGCCCGACAATCCGTGCCGGATATTCCGTCCCATCCGACAGGGTCACGCTCACCTGCTGGGCATTGTCAATGACGTGATTGTTCGTCACCACCACGCCAGAAGGATCGATGATGAAGCCGGACCCCAGCGCCTGTACCTGACGGGCAGGGTGCCCATCCGCATGACGGCGGTGGAGATAGTCATGGAAAAACTTCTCGAGCGGTGACCCTGGCGGGAAAGGGGATGATTGCGGCCCGGACGGTGTACTGCCATCCGGCCCGTCCGGCTGCTGTTCATCAGGGTGGATCACGCTGGAGACGGAAATATTCACCACAGCAGGCAGGAGCCGCTCCACCAGTGCCGCAAAACCGGGCATCATGGCCGCCTCATGCGCAGCACGGGTTGTCACGCTCCCCCCCTGCGGCAGCTCTTCCCCCGGCAGGGTCGGCATCGGCACATCATCCTGCGCCCAGGCTCCACCGGACTGGCCAAGAATACCAGAAAGCACGAAACAGGACAGCCAGCGGGCCACCCTCATGCGGGAGGAAGACAGAAGAGAAGAAGACATGAATCGGCTCATGCTGTAGAATCTACTCCACGGCGGACCGGACGTCATCCTTCCAGCCAGCAAGTTTGTGTTTTTTTGCCTCATGAGGGGCGTTGCATGAGAGGTCCTGCCCCATGACAGCCACCGACATCTCTTCCCTGAAAGACCTCATCTCCGACTTTCTCACAGCAGAAGAGCCTGCACATCAGACCAGCATAGAAGCCCTGACACTGGAAGATGGCCATCTCCACCTCATTCTGCGGACAACAGCTAAAGGTGCGGCGTTCCTCCAGGACGCTCAGACGACACTGGAGGACAGGCTCAGGCAGCACCCCGCCGTCAGCAGTCTGACCCTGTCCCTCACAGCTCATCGCCCGGCAGGCCCCGTCCCCCGCAAGGCCGGTGCAGAAAGCGGGCACCGGCCTCTGGCCCTCGGGAAGCGACCCACAGGCCGCTCCGCCCCCCCAGAAGCCTGCTTGCCCGATGTGTGGGCCGTCATTGCCGTGGCGTCCGGCAAGGGAGGCGTGGGGAAGTCCACCACAGCCGTCAATCTGGCATGCAGCCTGGCCCGGCTGGACCTTCGGACCGGCCTGCTGGATGCTGACATTTACGGCCCCTCTCTTCCCCACATGCTGGGTGAAACCCAGAAACCTGTTGTCGAGAATGGCAGGCTGCGCCCACTGGAACGCTGGGGCATGGAGACGATGTCCATCGGCTATCTGGTTGACAAGGAACAGGCCATGATCTGGCGTGGTCCCATGGTCATGGGCGCCCTGACCCAGCTCATGAGTGATGTGTCCTGGGGGGCGCTGGATGTACTGGTGGTCGATCTGCCACCCGGCACCGGAGATGCCCAGCTGACCCTGACCCGCAAGCTTTCGGACAAGCTGAAAGCCGGTGGGGCCGTCATCGTCTCCACCCCGCAGGACATTGCCCTGCTTGATGCCCGCCGGGGTGTCACGCTGTTTGAGAAGACCGAAACGCCCGTGCTGGGGCTGATCGAGAACATGTCCTATTTCTGCTGCCCGCACTGTCAGGAACGGACTGACCTCTTCGGCCATGGTGGGGCCCGCAAGGAAGCAGAGGCCCTCAACATTCCTTTCCTTGGGGAAATTCCCCTGCTGCGGGATATAAGATGCAGTGCTGATGAAGGGACCCCTCTTGTCCTGCGTGACCCGGATCATCCTGCATCACAGGCTTACAGAGCCATTGCCCGCACCCTGAAGGATAGACTGTTTCCCTCTTCGTGCTGACCGGCAATCCTGCCCACCTCTTTGACCAACCCACGGAAGCCCATGCCGACTTTCTGCCATCCCCGTTTCTTCCTCCTGACAGGCCTTGTGCTCTCCCTGCTCAGCATGGGGGGCTGTAACAGACCCAACCAGGCTATCGGCCATCGTGGCCTTTCTTCTGATGGCTATGGCTTTGTACAGGATGGCCCTGTCCTTGCGCCCCCAGCCCATCTCATGCAGCACCAGAAGCCCGCCACCACGGGCCGCTGACCTGTCCGGCTGTTTCCTGGCCGGGATTTTTTCCCCACTCCCCTGATTTTCCACTTGATTTCTGGAGGGAAAAATGAGATGTACGGCCCCGTTGCCGGATTAGCACAGTGGTAGTGCAGCGGTTTTGTAAACCGAAGGCCGGGAGTTCGAATCTCTCATCCGGCACCACGATTTTCCCTGAAAATAGGCCGTTCCCCAGTGCTTCATGCCTGACGCATGTAGTATGTAAGACGCTGCTTTCCGTCCCCTACCCGACACGAAACCGGGCCCCCCGCGACGCACAGGCAGACGCCCCGTCGGCATAATCATGCCAAAGGAGGCGGAAGCGTCCTGCTGCACCTACCTTTCTCCCTCCCATCAGAATGAAGTAAAAGCAGCACAACATTATCCATCCCCACATCAAAGGCATCCCCTACTCCATGAAAAGCACCCTGCCCGGCTTCGTCACACTGTCCCGCCTGTTCGACATGTTTGAAGGAGCGGCCATGCTGGTCCTGTCCATCTGCATCACGCTGGTGGCCTGCCTGGGGCTGCTGCATGTCGTGGTGGCAGTGGCAAAGCTCATCATCCATGCCGGCCTCAGCCCCACGGAGCCTGCCATATTGCAGGAAGTCTTCGGGCTGTTCTTCACCGTCCTGATCGCCTTGGAATTCCGTCACTCCATCCTCGTTCTTCCCGGTTCGGAATCACAGGGAATGATCCGCATGAGGTCCGTCCTGCTCATCGGCATGATGGCAGCCGTACGCAAGTTCATCGTGCTGGACCTGAATGGCGTGAATGTCCGTGAACTTCTGGCGCTTTCAGCCGCTGTTCTGTCACTCTCCACCGCTTACTGGCTCGTCCGTGGCAAAGCCATGACCCGCACGGACCCTACGCCTCAGCCTCCTCCATCCAACCAGTAAGCCCATAAAAAAACCCCTTTCCGGCCTGTGGCTGGAAAGGGGCCCGAGCCTCCTGCTTCCCCTTTGCATCGGGAAGCAGGAAGCGCCATCAGAAGAGCTGGATGTGGGACTTGAAGCCCAGCATGGCGGCATCCTTCAGGACACGCTGCATCCCCGGATGGAAGTAATACTGGAAATCCGGCGCAAAGGTCACACCCCGCATGACATGGATGCGGTAGGTGGCCTCCAGCGTGCTGCCCCAGCGCTGCACACCATAAGACCCCCACAGAAGCGGCGCCCCGCCACTCGCATAATAGGCGGTCGCCCCCTCCGGAGCCATCCCATGATCCACCTGGAACCGCTGCGCAGCACGGGTATAGCTGCTGGAACCGGTATAGGAGAAGGAAACACCCACCGTATCCAGCGGGCGGGCTGGCCAGAAGCCCGTATCCACAAGACCGAATGCATACATCTTGCCACGCATGGCTGTGGCTGGCTTGTTCCAGTATGCATCAAAGAAGGCCACCAGTCCCCCTTCTGGCGTGTCCTGTGTCTTGTTCTTCATGATCATCTGGTCCGCTAGGAACCACATGCTCCAGTTGAAATTGCGACGGATGCCCGTACCGGGAACCTCATCGCCCACCCCCTGACAGGTCGGGCAGTTGGGGATGGTCATCCGGGTCCGCCATGCATTGCGCCGATTGGGAGGACTATACACACCAAGATAATGGTCGGACGTATCCGGGGAGAACCCAAATTTGTAGTGACCCGGCAGCTGCTGTTTACCAAACTCAGGCTCCCAGCCAACCTCGATCGGTGTCACGACCCCGCTGATGGTCCCGCCATTGAACTTGAACCCGCTACGATTCTGCTGCACGCCATAAATACCGCGCTCGGGAAAATAGACACCGACCTGGATGTAGGTACTGTCTGTAGGACGGCCACGAATACGGGCCCCCCAGCTTGACCCCGGATAGGATGACCGTGTGTACGTATCCGTAACGGCCTTGGGGTTTCCGCAGAAAGCGTTGTTCATGAAGTTACAGTAGATCGGGCTGATGGCGAAGTCCGAATCCATGGACATGCGGCCTGCTGCGATATTCAGCCGTCCACCCCAGAGAGTCTCCTCCCCGTAGAAATAGACGAGATGGAACGCCACGTTACCACCACCACCATAGATTTCCTGGCTGGGGTTCACATTGTCGCCAAACATCCTGCTGGCTGGAATACCGTAACGGCCTACGCCAATGACATGGGTCTGGAACCCGGGGATCCCGGCCAGCTTGTACCAGTCAATGTCATTCTCGAAACCATACTGCCCCGTATTGGAGGACCCCTGCCTCAACCCCAGCCCTTTCCTCGGAGAGGTGATGGCACCAGAAAATTCATTGGTGTTGTCCAGCAGGACGACCACACCACGGTCCCGCAGCCACTCATTCCAACGCATTTTCTGGAAGAGTGCTTCTGGCCGGGGCAGCGGCGGCCCATCATTATTGGTCGGATCCCCTTCATGCAAAGGAATGTTCACGCGCTCGAGCAGCTCACGCCCGTTCTCACCGAACACACCGAATTCTTCCGTCGGATAATTGGAATATGGCCGACGCCGCAACCCCATGTCATGGATATAATGGGCCGCCGTCTTCTCGGCATCCACTACCTTCGGTTTCTGCACCACGGATACCTGCTGGACAGGTTTTCCGTCCCGTGTAAGGATGACCTGTCGCTCTGGTGCTTTCTCTGTCTGCTTTACGACGGCAGGTGTCTGCATGGCATGAGACAGGGCACCCTGGGCCGAATAGAGCAGAGGCTGACCTGCCCGGCTGCCATCAGCGGCCATCGAAGGCGAAGCCCCAAAAGACATTGCCGCCACGGATGGCAGCAGAACAGAGCAGGCCCCCACACGGGACCTGTTTAAAAAAATACGCAGAATAGTCAGCATGGAAAACGCTGCCATATTCCCACTTCTCCCCAACAACTGGCCCGATTGCACAAAACACACCGCAAAAGTGGCCCCGTCACTTCTTATAGGGAAAATCTGACGAAAAAAAGTAGCTCATACAGCCTGCTTGCTCTGAAAGAAATCAAGTGACCTGCTGAGCACATCACGGCACACCCGCTCGGGACAGCCGGCTGTCTTGAGGATATGTTCCTCCGGACAGAAGGCAAGCATACGCGCCACCCTGCCCATCATGCCAGGGTACAGCCCCATATAGGCCTCCACCAGACATTTCTTTGGCAGAACCGCCGTACTGCTACAGGCCGGGGCTGAAGGGCCAAGCTTCAGCAGTGCCAGATTTTCCATGACGATGCCACAGATGGCCAGACGCATCTTCTGCAACGCCCGGGCTGACAGGACGTCCATTCCGTACAGCCACGTCACCAGAACATTGACCCAGACACCCAGGGAAAGCGCTTTGACATCCAGCTTCGTCAGCTCATAAAAGCCGCTGCTGGTCTGGCCGGGCAAGGTATCCACAAACCATGAAGCAAGGTCAAAACAGGCTGCCAGCCGCCCGATGTTCAACGCTTCTCCTATGGAACAACGCTGGAACATGCTGGCAGGGATGAAAGAAATGACAATCTCATCCACCTCCCGCACCAGGGGAGGGTGATGACGCAGGATCGAATCATAGACACTGTCATTGCCGCTGCCATCTCCCTGGCCGACAAGACACCGTTTCTCCTGCCCCAGTCCGCCCGTGCCGGGAAATGGCCATTGCCCCTCGAGAAGGACAGGGAGCATCTGTACACCCATCCCTACAAGCCCTGCGGATTCATGATACCCGGCCAGAAAACGTCTGGCCGGCCCCGCAACGTGGCCATGCGGCTGAAAAACGGCACCCCGGGCGGTTTCGGCAATGACGCCAATAAGATTCGCCCCCTGTCCCCTCCCTGCCATCAGCTCTCTCCAGATGCTCCGATGCGGCCAGCCACAGCTTGAGGTACCACACCGGATAACCTTGCCCTACTTGGCACATAGAACATAGGTCAGGGTCAGAACAAGGTAAAATTGCCCCTGTCTTCTTTCAGGTCCGCCGTCTGGCCATACCGCAGCATATCCCTTATCTGCGAAAGCTTTACACCCGCCAGAACGGTACCCATCCCATAACGGGGATTGCCGATCTCCGGAGCCGCCTGTTCCACCTGCTCCAGCACGGTACGGACGGCTTCAACCTCCTGTGTCAGGGCATCAAGACTCTGGAGCCGTTCCATCTGCCCGGCATCCAGCTCTCCCGTGCCGACATAATCTGAAACGACATCCTGAACATCCGAGAGCCGACCACAGACATCATCCAGAATGGCCCCCAGCCTCTTCATCAGCACCGAGGCCCTTATGCTGTCTGCCTCCCCGACAGGCTGGGTTCCTGTATCTTTGGGCATCATCTTTCTCTCTCCATACCGGCCTCTCCCATCATCACGACCGGTCGCCGGTCAGCACAGGTTCTGAAGAACTTTTCCTGTCGTTGGCCAGAAACGGATACGCCGCACCTGGTTGCCACCAAAACTGTAAGACACACAGCGGATCTCCTCCCGCCGGAAATAATCCAGAAGAAAACCGACATTCTCCTGACCAATGTCACTGGCAATGGACAGCACGGCCGCTCCACCAAACGCCTTGCACTGGAAACGCTCCCGCACGCCCCCTGCCTTCATGAGCCCGGTTTCCAGCCCTTTCATGGCGTTTACCCCGTACAGATAGGCAGCTGCATCCATGCTCCCCATGCAGTCCTCTCCGGGCAGAAGGAAATGGTTCATACCCCCTACCCCTGCCTGAAGATCATACATGCAGACTGAAATGCACGACCCCAGCAACGTGCCGAACACCACGCCGGGGTCATCCGAAATGGCGATTTCGCCCTGGATAACAGTCGTGATCTTCAGCAGGTCCGTCACCTGATAGGCCCGAAAACTTTCTCCAGGGTTTCCTTCAGCTTGGCGACCGTATAGGGCTTGGCCAGAAAATTGTTGACCCCCGCCGCAACGGCCTTCTGCACCAGCCCGGCATTTGCCTCACCTGTCAGAATGATGAACGCCAGTTTGGCTGTCTTCGGGTTGGAGCGCACGGCCTCCAGCAGGGCCAGCCCATCCATGCCCGGCATGTTGAAATCTGAAATCACGAGATGGATGGGGTTGGCCTCCAGATATTCCAGAGCCTCCTTCCCATCCTTACGCTGCACGACCCCTTTGAAGCCGAGCGCCGCCATGTGGCTGGCCAGAACCTGCCGGATGGAGGCCTGATCATCTACAATTAAAGCGCGAATCTGAGATGCGGACGGCATTTATGAACCTTTCTGCCTTCTGATAATCACTCTTTGTCAGGATGGCCTGACATCAGGAACGCCACGTCAGGCGTTCATCTTTCCTAGTGCAGGCCCATGGCCAGGCCGGGAATGTCCATCAGGGAGCCAACCTTTTCCACAGCTCCCAGCTCGGCAGCGACACGAGGCATACCATAGACGACCGAGGAGGCCCTGTCCTGCCCTATGGTCCGTGCCCCGGCCCGCCGCATGGCCAGCAACCCTTCTGCACCATCCTGCCCCATGCCTGTCAGGATGATCCCCAGTGAGGTCCTACCTGCCGTCTGGGCAATGGAATGGAAGAGCCTGTCCACCGATGGCCGATGACCACCAACAGGCTCCCCAGACCGCAACCTTGTGAAAAGCCGTGGGGCATGTCCCTCCAGCACGAGATGGGCCTCCCCACCGGGAGCAATACGGACCATGCCGGGAGCCAGCATCTCCCCATCCTGCGCCTCGGCAACGGAAAGCTGCGGGATCAGGCTATCCAGACGGGCAGCAAAACTGGACGTATAAAGCGAAGGCATATGCTGGCATATGACGATGGGCGGACTCTTGGCCGGGAAGTCTTTTATCACCTCTTCAACAGCTTCCACCCCACCGGTGGAAGAGCCAATCCCCACCACATCGAACGGTGTCCGCCACGACGCCGTACCGCTGCCTGCGACAGGCTCTGTCCGTACAGGCCGGGGGCCCGGGGTCGCCTGCCGGTGGCCGGGCTGATAGCGGGCGGCTTCCAGCACGATCTGCCCCAACCCGGCAAAGGCTTCCCCGGCCCCGCCCTGCTTGGGAAAACATTCAAAAGCTCCCATCTGGAGAGCCGTGATGGCCGTATTGGCCCCCCGTGTGGTCATGCTGGACACCATCACCACCGGGATCGGCCGCAGCCGCATGATCTTTTCCAGAAACTGGAGCCCGTTCATGCCCGGCATCTCGATATCCAGCGTGATGACATCAGGCTGGTCGGCGATAATGAGGTCCCGTGCCTCGATGGGGTTCGATGCCATGCCAATGACATCAATCTCGGGATATTTGAGAAAAGAGCGCCTTATCAGCTCTCTGGCGGTTCTTGAATCATCCACTACAAGAACCTTGACCCGTTCTTTCATGGCCTCAACCCTTTTTCATGTAGATTGTCGGCGCCACAGCCTCGAGATGGCACTCCCTGATGCAGTCCACCCGCTCGGAATGACCCACATAGAGAAATCCGCCCGGCACCAGCCGTTCGGCAAGCCGCTTCCACAAGGCATTGCGGGTTTCGTCATCGAAATAGATCACGACATTCCGGCAGAAAATGACATCAAACTGACCTTTGAAAGGCCAGTCCCGATTCAGGTTGAGCTGCCGGAACGTGACAAGGCGCCGTATCTCCCGTGCCATGCTGAACTGCGCCATCTCCACGGGTTCCATGTAGGCATCCCGCCAGCGCTGCGGCACACTCTGCACCTCCTCGCCGGGGTACTGGCCAATGCGCCCTGTCTCCACCACTGCGTGGTTGATGTCCGTTGCCAGAATCTTGAGATCCATCCGCAAGGCATCCGGCAGCTCCGCCATGATGGACATAGCCATGCTCCATGGCTCCTGCCCTGTCGAACAGGCTGCCGACCAGAAACGCCCCCGCCCTCCGGCACGCAGTTTCTGCCCCAGCTGGGGCAGGACATGCGTCTCCAGATGTTCAAAATGACTTTTCTCCCGGAAGAACTGCGTCACATTGGTTGTCAGAACACAGATGAGCTCCTTCAGCTCCTCCTGCCCCTCCCTCATGCTGACGTAATCCAGATAATCACGGAAGGACGCCCGCCCGGTAGCACGGATGCGCCGGGACACACGGGAAAACACGAGACTGCGCTTGGAGATGGGCAGACTGATTCCTGCTTCCTGCCGGGCGATCTCCTGCACACGCCGGAAATCAGCCTCCGAGTAGGAGAAACCGCCCTGTGGCTCCATGTTCATCATCAGCCTGCCCTCATCCTGCGGCCGTACCGACGGCCCCATCTCCCAGCAGGCGGGTCAGAACAGTATCCAGCCGCAGGATGCGGATGACACGCTCCCCAATGCTGACAAGACCACTCAGCTCAGCTGCACCACCATCAACGGAAATGGGCTGTATCTCATCCAGGGCAATCTCCGTGATGCCGATCACACTGTCCACAAGCAGCCCGCATGTAGCACGGTTCTGGCCATCCTCAATGATGATGACCACACGCCGCTCATTGTCGGCCTCCGGCACGGCCCCCAGATAGTTGGCAAGATTGACGACCGTTACGATATTGCCGCGGATATTGATGGCCCCTTCCACATAGGCAGGGCAATGCGGCAGGTAGGTCGGGTCTTCGAACTCCCTGATTTCCTTGATGCTCAGGATGGGAATGCAGTATCGCTGGTCCCCCACGGTGAAGATGATCATCTGCTCCCGTCCCCCGGAGGGAAGGGCCGAAGCCCCGTTCACCTGTCCGTCTGTCTGTTTCTTTTCTTCCAGAGACATAAGATCCATGACTTTCTTTCCTGACCTGCCTGTTATGCTGCCCGCTCTGCGATGGCTTCCAGCGCGCGGGTATCAACACGTTTCGTTGCGGAAACAATCAGTGTTGAAACATCAAGAATGAGAGACACGCTGCCATCCCCAAGAATGGTTGCAGCCGAAACACCCTTGATCTGGCGGTAATTCTTCTCGATGCTTTTGATGACAACCTGAGCCTGGTCGCGGACACCATCCACCACCAGCGCTGCCCGGGCACCAGCCTCGTTCTCCACGACAAGGACAATCAGCTGCCCCTCTTCCCCGGCACGACCCATGTGATGGGTCTCTTCCTGCACACTCTCAACCTCCGGGAGGGTCAGCTCGTCTCCCAGATAGATCAGCGGGATGCAGCGCCCCCGCACGGAAACGACATGACTGCCATCCGGAATGGTGTACACATCATCCTTCAGCTGCACCGTGACAAGTTCCACAACGGATGATACCGGCACAACCATGGTGGACCCACGGCACTCGATGAGCATCCCATCCAGCACGGCGAGGGTCAGCGGCAGGCTGAGGGTGAAGAGTGTCCCCTTGCCCTGCGTGCTCTTGATGTTCACACGCCCACCAAGATTCTGGATGGCCTGCTTGACCACATCCATCCCGACACCCCGCCCCGAAAGGTCGGATACGGTTTCAGCGGTGGAAAAGCCCGGAGCGAAGATCAGCTCGTTGATCTCATTTTCCCCGAGCGATGCCCCGGAGGGGACAATCCCCCGTTTGATGGCTGTCTGAAGGACACGCTGGGTATTGATCCCACCGCCATCATCCCTGATCTCGATGAGAATGCGCCCGGAACGGTGACGGGCGGAGAGCCATATCGTACCCTGAGCCGGTTTCCCTGCCGCAAGACGGGCCTGCGGGGTCTCAATCCCGTGGTCCACCGCATTGCGCAGCATATGGGTCAGCGGATCCGTCAGGTTTTCGATAAGGGTCCGGTCAACCTCTGTCTCCTCCCCTTCCAGCACGAGCGCCACATCCTTGTCCGCCAGGCTGCTGGCCTCCCGCACTACACGCTGCATCCGCTGGAACACGTTGCGGACAGGCTGTGCACGGATCGCCATGACGGCTTCCTGAATATCCCGTGTCAGTGTCTTGATGACAGCCAGCCGCTTGAGCAGTTCCGGGTCATACAAGGCTCCCTCCCGTGTCAGGGCTGATTCAAGAGAGGCCTGGCCAATGACCATCTCCCCGACCATGTCCATCAACATGCCGATCCGCCCGATATCAACACGGATGGAAGCGTTCTGCTCCCGCTTGCGCCCCGATTTTGCCGGAGCAGCAGGAGCGGCGGCCTGTGCCTCACTTTCCACGGTCTCGGCAGGCACGGGAACCGCCGGAGCCATCTCCTGGACAGCCGGACTTTCCACAGCATCCGCCTCGACCGTATCGTCAGTCTGCTCCTCACGGGCAATCTGAAAATCGCAGACATCACCAACCCAGTCGAAGACGGCCTGGATATCATCCTCGGCCGTGCCGCCCGGGGGTTCCGGCAGACGGACCGTCCAGCCCAGGCAAGCCTCCTCAGGCGCCAGCTCTGACAGCACGGGCAGGTCCTGCGTGTTGCAGGTTACATCCATGGCCCCGGCATCTTCGGCCGGCAGCAGCTCCTTCAGCCCCAGCAGAAGATTCCGGGCGTCATCGCCACGGCTGTACAGTTCAGCCTGTGGCCGGAAGGTCACGACCAGCTTCGGCCGGGAAGATTCACCGCCCTCTTCGGCTGGCTCATCAAAATCGAAGCCACCCAGATCTACCGTCACAGGGGTAAAATCTTCCGGAACAGGGGTTTCCCCCACGTCAGAAGCAGCGGGGGCATCCCCCCCTTGACCGATGATCGCCTCCAGCTTGCGGACAGTCTCGTCTATCCGCCCGCCATCAACCTCATCCCCGGCCTGTTTCGCCTCGGCCACCAGATCACTGAGAAGGTCCATCGCCAGAAAGAACGTCTTGATGATGGCCGGGTCCGGCTCCACCTGACCGGACCGCAGACCATCCAACGCACTTTCATAGACATGGGCAAAACGGACGAGACGGTCCAGACCGAAGGACGCCGCTCCACCCTTGATGGAATGTACCGCCCGGAAAATGGCATTGATGGTTTCCTGACTGGACTCCTCCGCAGAAAGTTCACCCAGCCCGCTTTCCAGCTCGGGGAGCAGCTCATCACATTCCTCAAAGAATATCTTGAGAATATCATCCATGACGTCGCCCATATCCACGCTCCCTTACGCTGTAACCCGCCGGATGGCCCATACGAGCTTCTCGGCATTGAAGGGCTTGGCTATCCACCCCGTAGCCCCGAGGGATCTGGCCCGGTTCTTCTTCTCCTCATCCGTTTCGGTCGTCAGGCAGATGATGGGAATACTGGAGAAAGCCTCCAGTTTCCGCACCGCCTCGATGAACTGGAAACCGTCCATCCGGGGCATGTTGATGTCCGTGATGATGGCCTGCGGCATGGGGTCCGCCTGCTGCAGCACCTCCAGCCCTTCAACACCATCACCCCCCTGGATGACATCATAACCGGCCTCACTGAGGGCCTTGCGCAGGACACCCTGCATGGTGCGGGAGTCATCAACCGTCAGGACTCTCACCTTCGGTTCATCCGTCATGGCGGCTCTCCTTCTCATCCATCGATTCCAGAAGCTGCTGCTGGACACCAAACAGCGTGAAGGCTTCCGCTGCCTTGTCAGAACACGGGCCAACTTTCAGCCCGCTGGCCAGAAGGAGCTGAAGGCACAGCCCCCCGACATAATCGACCCCGGAAGCATCCAGCAGTGGCGTCGTCCCTTCTGCCGCTCCGATCTCCTCCAGCAGAAGAGCCTTCAGCCCTGCCGCCGCACCGGTATCCAGACGCTGCGGCAGAGAAATGAGGGGGGTTCCCTCCTGTACTGCCGCCGCCATCAGAAATGATCCCAGCCTGCTTCATCATCAGAGTGGGTCGGCAATATCTTGCCATCCTGCTGGATCTCACCACGCTGGCTGCTCAGCATTGGCGTGCTGCTCTTCGGCTGTGTCTGGGCAGCTGTCTCATTGGGAAGGGCCGGACGCTCATGAGAAAGCTTCAGGCTCTGGCTGGAACCAATGGTGAAAGTTGCCAGTGTCTGACGCAGCTTGACGGTCTGGGTGGTCAGGTTATGGCTGGCTGCCGTGGATTCTTCGACCATCGCCGCATTCTGCTGGGTCATGCCATCCATGCTGCTCACAGCATCGGAGACTTCTGCCAGGCTGCGGGCCTGTTCCTCAGTCGCCTTGGAGACAACCTCCACCCGATCCGCCAGAGCTTCCGTCCCTTCTTCCACATCCTTGAGCAGACCGCTGGTCCGGGCCACAAGGCGGACACCCTCCTGCACATGGGCTGTGGCGGTTTCCAGCACGTCACGGATCATGTCAGCCGCCTTGGCGGACTGCTCTGCCAGGGACTGGACCTCCTTGGCGACCACAGCAAAACCACGTCCGGCTTCACCGGCACGGGCCGCCTCCACACTGGCATTGAGTGCCAGCACGTTGGTCTTGAACGCAATGTCACTGACAGAGCGTGTGATCTGCACGATATCATCAGACGAGGTCTTGATGGAGTTCATCGCCACGCTGGTCTGTTCCATCCCGTTAGAGGCCGTCTTGACCTTTTCCAGCGTTGCCTTGGTCTCGCTGCTGGCATGGGAACAGTTGCTGGCCGTGACCTTGAAGCCGGAAGCGATCGATTTGACAGAAGCCGTTACCTGGCCAAGGCTTGCGGCCTGACGCTCCGTACGCTTTGCCAGATCATCTGATGCCGTGGAGATTTCACTGGCCCCGTTGGCGATCATGTTGGAGCTTTCCGCCACGACGGACAAAGCGCCGCCAAGGCCTGTCAGGGATTCATTGAAAGCCTCCCGCACGGGACCGAATTCACCATCAAACAGGGCACTGGTAATGCGGATGGACAGATTGCCCTGTGCCAGAAGCTGCATGACACGGTTCAGCTCTTCCACGACGGCATGTGTGCGGGCCTCACGCTCCTTGAGCTTTTCCGTCGTTTCCAGCGCCTTGTTCACAGCCTCGCTGTGCGCCTTTTCTGCTGCCTTCTGCTCCTGGAGGCTCAGGGCGAAAGAGGCCAGCATCCGGCCAACGCGTCCAACACAGTTTGTCCTGTTCTCATACAGGCTGAGATCAGGACTTTCACCACGGCTCAGGCCCATACCCATTGCCGTCAGCTTTTCAATGGGTTCGGTCAGGGCCTTGGTAAGGAAAAACCATACGGTCCAGACAAGCACCATCCCAAAGAGAAGTGTTGCCATATTGATGATGGAAACACGGCTGAAGATGCCACTCTGAACATAACCGACACCCTCCACGAGAAGCTGCACGGCGAGATAGAGCTCGATGGCCAGCATTGCCACCCGTACCTGCACGCGGAACGGAGCTGACTTATACAACCAGTTGAACATGAAAACGTCCCATCCCTCTAGAAATTTCATTCCTTCCGTCAACATGACCAAAGGCTTGGCTGATGACAGAGACTCAAGACATGAATTCTAAAAAAGACCATGCAAATGCATGGTTTAGACTTGATTATGCCCAAAACATGATGAAATTTTTAACGGAATAAAAGACATTTTTTTGAAAACAATGAATAAACTATCAAAACTTAACCTGTTTTAAGGGTAAATCTGTATTTTATTTACTATCGACAGCTGTAAGATCACATGACTCCGGTCATGATCCCACAGCTTCAGATTGCTGAATTGGCACACCTCCCCGAGGAACTGTAAAATCGTGCGGACGTATTTTCTGCAGAACACCATCACAACTGCTTTATGACCTGATGTTGTTCAGAATTTTACGATATGGGATCAGCCTTTCACCAATCCATCTTTTGAGACCAGCATGAAAAAACAGAAAAAGTGCCTCCCCAAACCCCTCTGCACCATTCTGGCCCTTGCGCTGCTGCTCCTGCCCGGCGCAGGCCGTGCAGGGTCCACAATTCAGGATGTCCGTGATACGGTCCGGGTCATTCCCATCAAGCTGGACACGGAAGCGCAGGTTCCCATCCAGAAAGGGGAAGTCCTGAAACTTCTCAAGCTCTATCACGACAATGCCAATGCGTGGTCATGGAACGAATATCTCGCCTTTGAACCCTGCCCCCGCGAAGCAGCCCTTCTCTGTGCCGTGCCTTTCCGGGACACGCAGGGAAAGGAGTACAGCCTGAGAGATGCACCACATGACGGTGAAGATGCCCTGACCACCGTTGGTTTCTACACAGTGCAGAGCGCACAGGGACGATGGAACCTGTTCATGATCCGCATGGAACGGCCTCTGGGGGATTCAACCTACGCAAAAACGGAAACAACAGCCCATGTCAGCCTGTTCAGGCTGGCTCCCCATGACACAGACGGGGCCACGCCGGAAAATAACTACTTCGAGGAAATCGCTACCCTGCCCATGGGCGGATACTGCAACAGCACGGTAGCTCTGGCCTCCTTCCTCAAACAGCCTCTCCCCCCCGGCACAGCACCCGATGGCTGCATGCAGGGCCAGTAAGACACATCACAGCTCCCTCCCAATGATCACGGAGGGAGCGAACCTCACGGTGCGATGTTGGAATCGATCGGACTGTTCATACGGTTGATCGTATCGGGACTGAGCTTGCGGATGCCCGCCAGATACTGGGAAAGAATGTTGGCACGGTCGGGCTGCATGTTGCCAATAACATCCGAAATCCGGCGGGGAATCATGTGCTGGGCCACAGGGACCAGCACCCGCATATCCAGAATATTGAACATGGCCGCCGCATCACGTGGAGGCATCTGCTCATAGATATGGGCCAGCCGAGCAATGCTCTGCTCGACATCCTGCCGGCGCTGCTCCTGCTGGGCAGAAAGTTCGGAAGCATTCCGGCCCAGTGCCTGTAATTTTTCGTCCAGCTCCTTCTGCTCCTGCTCGAGAGCCTTCTGCTGGTGCTGGAAACGTTCCGCCTCTCCCTGCATGGCCTGCCGATGCGAGGCAAGGTCGTCATTCAGCCCCCGTTCAGCCAGACGGACACGGGAATCAGGCTGTTCCTCATCAACCTGCCCGGTGGCAGGATCATCATCCGCAAGACCATTGGCTGGCGTCCAGCCCTGGAGGTGGTTCAGAAACAGGCGCTGCCTGCTGGGCCGCACTGTCTCTGGCGCTTTCACACCCGCAGGCGGCGGTGCAGGTACCGCCTTTGCAGCCTTGCCCTGCGGGGCGGCCTCCCCCGACTTTCCATGAGCTGTCTCGGTCTGGGCAGAAGAACTGCTGATCTGTGCCGCAAGGGAATGAAGATTCAACGCCAGCAGCACCGTCATCAGGCAGGAGGCAAGATTGGTGATCCTGCTCAGGGAGAATCCCTTTTTTCTCATGGATCTGACATTCCCTCTCATGGCGTTCTTCCTCAATCCTTCATCAGATTGATGGCCCGTGCCAGCATGGACCGGGTCACCTGCATCGTATTGAGATTGGCCTCGTAAGAGTGCTGGGCATCGTGACTGTCCATGATCTCCACGATGGAGCTGACATTTGGCATCTTCACATAGCCCTGTTCATTGGCCGCCGGATGGGCCGGGTCATACCGCATCTGGAAGTCGGACTGATCCTCCCCGACAGAACGGATCGACACACTGGAAACACCACTCGCACGGTCCAGTGCTTCCCGGAATGTCACTGTCTTGCGGCGATACGGGTCAGCCCCGGGCGATGCACCCGTCGTCTCCGCATTGGCAAGATTCTCGGCAGCAACCCGCAGGCGGGCTGTCTGTGCTCTCATCCCGGCCGCTGAAACACCAATCGTGTCGGAAAAATCCATCCTCTCCTCCTCTCTCCTTTACCGCACCACGACTTACTGGCCACTACCACCAAGGGCCATGCCGTAAAGCCCCATGTACCGGCCATATACTGTAGTGGCGAAACGCTGCTGATCACTCGTCTGGGCGATTTTCCCCAGCTCGTCCTCCAGCACCACACGGTTGCCATCCAGCGAGGCCCGACCGCCCTGCCTGCGGGCATGTGTTTCCCCCGCAGGCCCCAGCATGTGCCCCGGCTGTGTACGCGTCAGCGCCACGGCATGGGCAGTCTCCAGAACACCCTGAAATGGCGAAACATCCTTCGGGCTGTAATGAGGCGTGTTGGCATTGGCGACGTTGCCCGCCAGCACGGATTCACGATTCTGGAGCCAGCTCATCCGCCGCTCGGCCAGGTTCAGAAGGTCCGTCCCGCCCGTATGTGTCACACTCATCCCACGTCACTCCTTCCTCATGCGCTCACTGTGCCTGCTGGGCCGATACAAGAAGACGGAACATCCGTCCGGCATCACCCTCAAAAGGCCGATTCCCCACACGATTGCGTATCCACTCCAGCGCACCTGCATCTCCGGCCCGGGAAGCATCCGATGCCAGCCGCAGGGCAAGAAGCTGCTGGGACACCGTCATGTCTCCCTGCGGTGGCAGAAGCTGCATCACCATGCTGCGCAGATCCGCCACGGCAGGAGACCATTCTTCCCGATTCTCATGGATATGGGCCCGTATGTCCGCTGCCTGCGGGTCCTGATCCGCTCCCAGAAGATACAGGGCGACCTCCGGCTTGCCCGAGGCAGCCGCCATACTGGCCATGAGACGGGTCCGGCGTGCCGTTTCCTGTGGGGGCAGGGACGCCCCACCCGTATCCGCCAATGTGGCCGAGGCCTTGTCCAGCTGCCCCCGTCTGATCTCATTCTCGGCCAAGGCATCCCCGGCAGCAGCCCGGTCCTGCGGGTCTGTCATCATGGGAATGGCCGTGTTCATGGCATTCCCGGCCTGTTCCTCCAGCCCCAGCCGGCCAAGCAGCCGCCCATAGGCCAACAGCAGGTTGCCCTTCTTTGCGCTGGCCGGGAGATCCTGCATGTGCGCCTTCAGCAGGGCGGCTTCATGCAGCAGGGTGGCCTCATTCTGCGACCCACCACCATCAGGCCCGGGCAGCCCCTGAACAACGCCCGACAGCGCTGCGGACAGCAGGGCCTGCATCCTTGCTTCATCATGAGGCGGTGCTGCCTGACGGGCCTGATCCAGCGCCTGAAGAGCGGCTTCCCACTGATGGGCCCGTATATCGGCCCCAGCCCGCAGCATGTTGACAATCCCATCACGACCAGACAGCCGGGCATCTGGCAAAAGCGACGCATATTGCCGGGCCGCTTTTTCTGCCGGGAGGTGCCCGTCCCGCAGGCTCAGGGCCACACCCTCTTCCATCGCCTTCTCGGCAATGACAGGGTCATGATCCACAGAGAGGGCCTCCAGCAGGCTGGTGGCCTTCTTCTCATCCCCATCCCGCAGAGCACGCACGGCCTGAATGAAACGGAATTCACTGCCCTCTGGCAGGGAATCCAGCGCCTTGCGGTCCGCTGGCGTGCCACGGCGGGCAATGAGTTCCGCCGCCATGGGCAGCAAAGACGCCCGCAACGGCTCCGGATAATTCAGCAGACGTGGCATGTCCCGGGCCAGCAGCCGGGCCGCCTCGGCGTCATTCCCCCCGGCGGCGGCCTCATACAGGCCCTGCCACAGTTTTGTGGCCCGCATGGCCTGCTCCGGCCATTCCTGCATCAGCTGGGCCGCACCTTTCATCCGGCCTGCAAGCAGGTCAGTCGCCGCCAGAAAAAATCTTACATCCGGCCGGAAAGCTTCTTCCGGGTCATCTTCCAGAGCGACATCCATGATGGCCCGTGCATCGGGGAAGGCACCAACACCCAGAGCAGCACGGGCTGCGTCCAGCCGTTTGCCAAAACGTTCACCAGGGGATGAATCCGCTGCCGCCACAAGAGCCTGACGATAACGCTCCTGCGCCTGTGGAGCGGCAAGATGTTTCAGGCCAAGCCAGTTCAGGTCCACATCACTGGCGTAAACGGCCCGGTCCATATCAGCCAGAGGGCGGTCATCAGCCCGCTGGAGCAGGTCTCCCTGCATGATGGCCCGCATGACCACCTGCGGCGGCTCATGCTGGGCAATCACCACGCCTTCCATGGAAGGCCAGACATCATAATCCCTGCCCTTGCGCAGGGAGAGCAGGCCGCCATCATCCAGTGTCGTGGTCCCCACGACCAGAGACGTGCCTGATGCCGGGTCCTTGATGGAAAAGACACGTCCCGGCCGCCGCATGGGGAACAGGAGGCCACCCCCCCGCAACCGGGGCGTGATCTCCGGCCTGTCCGTATAATCCATGCCCGGCGGTGGCTGATCCCCTAGCACCCATCCATCACTCTGCTGGGAAAGGTAAAGCTGGCGCGTATCAGGCACTGGCAGGCTGATCATTGTCAGGTCAGGCAGGGTTGTCACACCCAGGCGGCTGAACATGCCATCCCCACGCAGGGCAGAGACATCCATGGGCTGACGGGCATCCACCAGAATGATGAAGCGGTCTCCACTCTGATAAGCCGCAATGCCCATCTGCCCGGGCACGGGAATCAGAATCCTGTTGCGGGACGGCGCAGATACAGCCGGTTCGTTTCCCGCTGGCTGGGAAGGCACAGCCAGCCCCGGTTTTGCAGCATCTGCCTCACGCCCCTCCGCCTGTAAAAATTGATGAAGGGACTGATCCCTGTGCTCCGCCCTGTGATCAGCTGAAGGCGCCTCTGGAGGTGTTTTCTGCGGGGGCGCCCCACCCTGGGCAGCACCAACACCAAGCACATGCGCCCCCCACCCCGCAGGAACCCCCTGCAAAAGCGGATCGCCTGCTTTCACATGGTCCTGCACCTGCAGGGGCGGCGGCACGGCAGGGCGCCCCCGCACCTGATGATGCGGAGAAACGGGACGGGGATGGCCATGATGGGGATTCGCCTGGGACTGCCTGTGCTCCGATGCTGGCTGAGAGTGTGACGTACCAGCTCCAGCCGAGGCCTCATCCATGAAGGGTGAAGACGTCCTGGCGGGCCCCTGCGCAGCCAGCGCCGTACCCGACAGCCACATCTGGCTGCCCACCACAGGCCCACCCAGCATGATGAGACCGGCAACACCACAGCCGGCCCTGCGCCAGATTCCATCGCCTGCCATGGCTTTAGAGACAGCCTTATGAACAGCGCATAGCATGGTGCTGCACCCCTTCATGCTCCTTGATCCGTTCCCGCATCCCCTATTTTCACGCAGAGCGGAGACCGCCCTGCATGACATGACTGGCCATCAGGCCAGAAGATTGACGAAGCTGGCCGTGGCAGAGTTTTTACGGACTCCTTTGGCACTGGGCACGACCTGACCCGTAGCATCGAACTGCATGGAGACCTCCGCCCCATTGCTGCGCTGGGAAGAAACCTGCACACGGCCTGCCTTCTCCGACATGGCAGCTTTACGCATCTCATTGGCCTGCTGGGCTGTCTTGACCCGCATGGCTGAAGCGATTTCGGAAGCCACTGATGCGTCTGACATGATTCTTTTCTCCCTGATATTTCATTCTGCAACACTCAGATGGCCATTCTGATACCGAATACAGAAGGAAAAACAAAGCCATTTGCAGACGTATATATGAAAATAACCTTACATAAACCTTCTGTTAAAAGAAAAAACATGGCGTTATGCCGAAATGGCTATTACAAACAGGCCACCATCATACCCATGACGGAAAGGAGGCCATAACCAGCCCATGTCCCTATCCAGCATTGCCAGTTCCGCAGCACAGAGCTTCGATGCCGGGCAGGCCTATGGCCGGGCACAGCAGCTCAGCCAGACCAGCAGCCCCGCCAGCGCAGGCCCTGCCGACGAAACAGAAAGCACCGATGCCGTTTCCAGCTTCAGCCACGTGCTGGACAACGCCATCCGGGGTGCCATCAACACAGGCAAGGTCGCCGAGAGCCAGACCGCCCAGGCACTTTCCGGCAAAGGCAACATGTCCGATGTCGTCGCCTCTGTCGAAGAAGCCAAACTGACACTCCAGACGGTCACCACCCTGCGGGACCGCTTTGTCAGCGCCTATCAGGATGTCATGCGGATGTCCGTCTGACCGGCACGGCAGGAAACAGGAGGACACCCATGGGTCACGCTGTTGATGTTCAGGAGATCCTGCGTCAGACACTGCTGGTTGCTGTCAAGCTGGGAGCTCCTTCTCTTCTGGCGTCCCTCCTGGCCGGGCTCTGTGTTTCACTGTTCCAGGCCATGACACAGGTCAGTGAGGCCACGCTGTCCTTCGTGCCGAAATTCATCGCCGCCATGGCCACGCTGATCCTGACAGCTTCCTTCATGCATGCCACCATCCATGCCTATGCGGAAATGATCTTCGACCAGCTCATCAAGGCCGGGGGAGTGTGAATGCTGTCCCTCTCCGACTTTTTCGGCTCGCCTGACCTCGCTGCCCCTCACGGATCGCTGGCCGTACTGACGGGCATGTTTGCCATCATTCTCTGCCGTGTCAGTGCGGTTGTCATGCTGGCACCAGGGCTGGGTGAAAGCGGAGCACCAGCACGGGTACGGGCCGGCCTCTGCCTGGTAATCACGCTGGCGCTTCTGCCCGTCCTCCAGCAGCGCCTGGTAGCCGTGTCAGGGGAGGCCCTGCGGATGCCCGCCATGGCTCTCCGACTGATTGCCGGGGAGCTCCTCTGTGGCTTCTTCCTCGGGATGCTGGCCCGGCTGCTGACCATGTCGCTTGCCATTGCCGGGCAGATCATTGCCGTCTTCACCGGCATGGCCAGTGTCATCCAGACAGACAGCCAGCTTGGGGCCTCCAGCACAGCCGTCAGCCACATGACAAGCGCTCTGGCGCCCATCATTCTCTTTTCCACCGGTCTGTACGCCCTGCCCCTGCTGGCGCTGTCCGGTTCCTACACGCTTTTCCCGGCGGGGCATGTCACAGCCATGATCGTCGGAGACATGGCCACCGACATGACACGGGCTGTCAGCACCAGCTTTCTCATTGCCATGCAGCTGGCAGCCCCCTATCTGCTGTTGGGCACCCTCTGGCCAGCCATGCTGGGCGTGCTGAACCGCCTCATGCCCTCCATACAGGTCTATTCCCTGGCCATTCCGGCCCAGATTCTGGGAGGCATCCTGCTCCTGGCCCTGCTGATCCAGATTCTGACAGGCACATGGGCCGAAAAGATGCAGCTCCACCTCTCCACCCTGCCAGGTCTCATCGCTCCCGCCAGTCCTCCGGTCTGACCTCCCATGGCGGAAGAGAATGGCAGTGGCGGTGGTGAAAAGTCACAAGCCCCAACAGAAAAGCGCCTCCAGAAAGCCCGTGAGGAAGGCAATGTTGCCCAGTCCAAGGAACTGCTGATCCTTGTGGCCCTGGGGACGTTTCTCCTCGTATTCGCCCTGAGCATTCCGGCCTCGGCACGCCAGTTCATGCATGAGATGAACGGCCTTCTTCTCAATTTCGGCCTTGTCCCCAACGACCCGGCTGCCCTGTATGGTTTCACCCTCCACGCCATCATGGCGGGCCTGCACCTCATCGCCCCGCTCATGGGCACAGGGGCCTGCGCCATCCTGATGGGCGGCGTGCTCCAGACAGGGTTCCTCTTCCGCCCCGCCGCCCTGAAGCCGGATATCAGCCGTCTTTCTCCCCTGAAAGGCATCAAGCGGATTGTCGGCCTCAATAATCTGATCGAGCTGCTCAAGACCATTGCCAAGATCACCGTATTCAGCCTGATTCTCTACAAGGTTGCCCTTCAGACCGTGTCTCTGGCCCCACAGACAGAACGATGGACAACCTGGCAGCTCGTCAACGCCATGAAGTCATGGTTCATCTACGCAGGTTTCATGGTGCTGGCCATACAGTGCATCATCACCGGGCTGGATGAGGTCTGGTCCCGCTATCACCGCTTTTCCAAACTGCGGATGAGCCTTCAGGACATCAAGGATGAGATGAAGCAGAGCGAGGGTGACCCGCAGATGAAAGCCCGCCTCCGGCAGCTCCGGCTGAGCCGCTCCCGCCGCCACATGAAAAAAGCCGTGCAGGAAGCCACGGTCATCGTGGTCAACCCGACCCATTATGCAGTTGCCATACGCTATGACCAGCATGACGGGACGGCTCCGCAGATCGTTGCCAAGGGAACGGACGAACTGGCATTCCGCATCCGTGACATCGCCCGGGAGGCGAAGATTCCTGTCATGTCCAACCCGCCACTGGCACGGGCCCTGCATGCCTTGCCGCTGGACAGTGAAATCCCCGAAGAATTCTGGAAACCTGTCGCCACCATCATTGCCTACGTCGTACGGCTCAAAACCCCTGGTGCCCGTGCAGCACGCCCTGCAGAAGCAGGTCCTTCCTGACTTTAACAGCCTGTTCATGAAATAAGCAGGTTATATTTGCTTTTATAAAAAGCGTTTTCTAGGGTTTGCCTACAAATAGCCTTAATCATCAGGTCACAGACAAGGATAGAATCATGTCCGGTGTGTTCAATGCACTTACGACGGCTGTCAGCGGCATCAATGCCCAGTCAGACGCCTTTACCAACCTGAGCAACAACATCGCCAACAGCCAGACCGTCGGCTACAAGGCCGACACGACATCCTTTGCCGACTTCGTGGCCGGCAACATCACCGGCAATTCCGCCTCGCAGGCGGAATCCAACACTGTCCAGGCCATTACTGTCCAGCATGTCGACAATTCCGGCACAGCCACCAGCAGCACCAATGGTCTGGCCATGGACATTTCCGGCAGTGGGATGTTCGTCACCTCCAAGCCGACAGGCGCCGGGACGGCCAATGCCGGTGTCACCAACTTCTCCGAACAGAAATTCTACACGAGGAATGGCGACTTCCAGCAGGACAAGAAAGGCTATCTGGTCAACACATCAGGCTATTACCTTGATGGCTACATGGCAGATTCCACCGGTACGCTGAACAATACCCTCACACCCATCAATGTCAGCAACATCGGCTTCAAGCCCACGGCCACAACAACCATGACACTGAATGCGGCCGTCGGGAAGCTGCCGGCCGATTCCACAAACTACACGCCGCAGAGCTATACCACCGCTCCCACCACGACATACGACTCCAGCTCCAATCCACACAAGATCGCCGTGCAGTGGCAGGAGAGCGACACCAATCCGCTCATCTGGACCGTCTCTGCCTATGATGCTGATGGCAACGGGACCGTCTCTCCGAACAGCTACCAGGTCGCTTTCGACCATTCCGGCTCCCTGGCCTCCATCACCGACATGCAGACAGGCAAGGCCGTTGGCTCCACCACGGCGGGATCCGCTGCGGAAATCCCCGTCACCGCCCATTACGCCAACAATGAAGAGCAGACCATGACGCTCTCTCTCGGCACGATTGGCGGAACCAGCGGTACGACCATGGTGACATCCAACAATTCGGCTGCAACCAACCAGGCCAACCCCCTCACCCTTTCCGGCACGAAACTCACCATGCCGGCCACCACGCTCGGCACCACCACCGACAGCCGACAGAGCTACATGAGCTCCCCCCTGACGGTGAGCAGCACGGACAAGAACGGCACGGCCACCAACACGCCTGTTGCCGTGAAATGGACACAGACAGCCGCCTCCCCGCCCACATGGTCCGTGCAGGCTGTAAATCCCTATGACGGCTCCGCCTCCTCTGCCGTGCAGATGGACAAAGCCCATTCCGTCATCTTCAACAAGGATGGCACGATGCAGAGCTTTGATGGCCAGCCTGTCAGCAAGGGCAGCCCGGTCACGGCAAATCTGACCATCAATGGCAGCAGCTACAGCCTGGACCTTTCCAACGCTTCTCTGACAACCGGCACTTCCACCGGAGCCGATACCAGTGCCCTGAGCAACGACAGCATCACCTCCGGGACCTACAAGGGTGCGGAGATTGAAAGCGATGGTTCTGTCATGGCGCAGTTCGACAACGGTTACAGCCAGCTGATCGGCAAGGTGGCTCTGACGAATTTCAACAACGTCAACGGGCTTCAGGCCGTCGATGGTCAGGCCTATCTGGCCACGGCACGGTCTGGCACACCCAAGACCGGTTTTGTTGGCGAAAATGGAACGGGCTCACTCGCCGTCGGGTATGTGGAATCCTCCACAACAAACCTGACAGGCGATCTTTCTGCCCTCATCGTGGCGCAGGAAGCCTACAGCGCCAATACAAAAACCGTCACGACGGCAGACAATCTGCTCCAGCAGACCATCGCCATGAAGCAGTAACATCTGCAAGACTTCACACAGGAAAAAGGCGCAGAGGGTTCATCCCCCTGCGCCCTTTCTGCATGGCCCTGGCGTGGCATCCTCATGCCTTGATGCGGGAGCGGCCTTTCTTCTTGCGGTCATAATGGCCAAGACCGGTCCTGGAGGCCTCCAGCTTCTTCATGGCCGAATAGCTCTCACAGGCCATGGGATAATCCGGGGACAGCCCCCAATAGACACGATAGCCATCCGGACTCTGGCGATGCTGCCGCTCGATATGGCGCTTCAGCATGCTGAAGGCCCCACCACAATGCAGACAGATGATCTCGTCACTGAAAATGGATTCTTCCGGGGCACAGTAAGGTTCATCACGGCTTGCGATCCACTGGCCGGGCTTTTCTTTCACTTCCGGGGACATGCCCTGCACGAAATGACCGCCAAACCCGTTCACACCGTGGCCTTCATGCTGTGCAGCCAGAGCGGAAAAACCGGCAAAAGAATGGCTGCCTTCCCGCTTCTCCGACGCCAGCCCTGCCTCCATCTTGCGGGCAATGATGGCAATCTCATCTGCGGCACTGGCCATGTCATGGATGATACCGACATCTGCAAGGCCAGAAAGGACATGCAGCACGGCACCCGCCCGGTCCGGATAATGGTGGGACAGTTCCAGCAAGGTTTCTGTCATCCCACGCAGACGCTCTGCCTGCCCAACAATATCGCTTAATGTCTGGGAAGGAGAAAACTCCTGCTGAAACCGTGACAGCAGGCGCCCAATCCCTTTTTCAATAAACGTACTGGCTGGTTGTGATGTCATATCCCACTCCCTTCTCCGGCCTATTCCTTAACGCCACATTAAATGATTGTTGCAGCCTTGCCTACAAGACCTTTCATAAGGCCATCACATTAATAAGATCAATACGATCCTATTTCAAACAGACAATGCCCATCAATCGGACAGTCATGACCATACTGCCGGAAAAAGCCAAAAAAATGGCCATATGAACATTTTCCGAAAATGGCCTTTAAAAAAATAAGACCTGCCGGAACAATCCACCGGCAGGTCTCCCCGTAACAGATTGAAAAAAGTAGCCTCCCATGACCATTCACCCCCAAACAGGGATGATGCCACTCACAAAGGCAAATACAAGGTCATCCCCCCATGCCATCCACACTGAAGGCCACCATGCCTGCCAGCCCCAGCCCAGCATCCAGAGCCCGCTCATAAAGGCCCCTGTCCTGCTCATACCCTGCAACACACATGGCCGGAGGGCCGCAGCGTCTCAGCCTTCTGCCCTGCCGGTCAGCTGAATCCACCATGCTCCCTTCAGCAAGCGCACGTATATCGGCAAGAAAATCCTTCATACGTCCCTCGGTTTCCGCAGGACAGGAAGAACCAGCTATACGAGGCATCAGGTAATCCTTCTCCAAAGTTTTGTCATGGCAGACCTTGTCCTCATATCACGTTACCAAGAACACGGTACATAGGTCGATCATGTCACAGAAATCAGCAAAACCAGCCAGAAGTCTTTGCGTGCAAAGATAACCGGAGCGCTCATATACATTACTATCGTTAAATATATATTAAACAGCACTCACAGTAAGCATCACATAACCATCACAAAAGGCCAGAACAAAAATAACACCATGATTTCCCAGCATTTAATACTTTCTAAGCTATCATGACATGAGAAGGTCATAGACTGGCTGCCAGCACAGTGGCCACATGATGCAGGAACCGTGAGATGACCCGTTTGCACTGTCCATCCATTGCCATCATTCTTCTTGCCCTGGCCGGCGGGGGCATCCTGCCTGCCAGAGCCCAGGGATTCTACGGCGGCAGTGAATACCTGCTCAGCCCGCCCCCTCCTCCGCCGCCGCCCACCGGGGAATTCACCCATCTGCCACCGCCCCCACCGCCGCCGCCATCCTTTTCCGGCACATGGCAGCAGGACCAGTACCGCCAGCAGGGCATACCGGCACCGTGGGCAGCGCCGCTCTGGGGAACGTACCAGACACCCCGTTACTCCCGCCAGAATGGCTGGGACGAACCCGGCTTCATGCCATGGAACACCTACATCCAGACCCAGGCCCCCTATCCCGGCCTGCCCTATCCGCCAGCCCCACCAAGCCGGAGCTGCATAGACCAGAACTGTACTGGCCCCTGAGACCAGCCTGCCATGCATTTCTGTATCGTCGGTGCCGGATTCAGCGGGGCGGTCACGGCCCGTCATCTGGCTGAGCGAGGCCACCGCATCACTGTCATTGATGAACGCCCACACAATGGTGGCAACTGCCATACAGCCCGGGACCCGCAGACGGGCATCATGCTTCACCATTATGGGCCCCATATCTTCCATACCGCACAGGAAACGGTCTGGCAGTATGTGCAGCGCTTCGGACGGTTTGCCCCCTACATCAATCGGGTCAAGGCCATCAGCCAGGGGCGGGTTTACACCCTTCCCATCACCCTGCTGACCATCAACCAGTTTTTCGGCAAGACCATGCAGCCCGCAGAAGCCCGGGAATTCATCCGGCAGCAGGCCGTGCAGGACATGGCTTCATCCCGCAATTTCGAGGAGCAGGCCCTGCACATGATCGGCCCTGCCCTCTATGAGGCCTTCTTCAAAGGTTACACGACCAAACAGTGGGGCCTGCCCCCGGCGAACCTTCCCGCCGCCATCCTGAAGAGACTGCCGGTACGCTTCAATTACGATGACAACTATTTCAGTCATCCCTATCAGGGCATTCCGGTGGAAGGCTATACCACCCTGATCGAAACGATTCTCACCCATCCCCGCATCACCGTACGGCTGAACACGTCTTTCGAAACATTCCAGTCCTGCAACAGCATGGACCATACACTCTATACTGGCCCGCTGGACCGCTATTTCAGCTTCTGCCATGGCCGTCTTGGCTATCGCACGCTGGATTTTGAACGAATCGATGCGAAAGGTGACTATCAGGGGACGGCGGTCATCAATTACTGCGACGAATCCATCCCCTATACCCGCATCAGCGAGCACAAGCACTTCGCCCCCTGGGAGGCCGCACGCTTCAGCAGGACAGTCTGCTTCCGTGAATATAGCCGCCTGGCCGGGCCGGAAGATGCCCCCTATTACCCCATAAGGCTGGCAGGCGAGACAGCCATGCTGAACCGCTATGTCCGCACGGCCATGACTGCCCGAAACGTCTCTTTCCTCGGGCGGCTAGGGACCTACCGTTATCTGGACATGGATGTCACCATTGGTGAGGCTCTTGCGGCCTGCCAGATCATGGACGACCATCTCGCCGAGGGCAGGCCACTGCCAGTCTTTTTCACCAATCCGCTCTGAAGGGCGGGAAGGCGTTTCAGCCCTCCTGAATGGCCATTTCCAGCCCGTCCAGCACGTTGCGGGCTGTCTCTATGAGGGGAGCAAGGCTGAGCGTGGGGTCCAGCATGGCCCGTATGCCATACTTCTGGGCCTGATCGGCCATCCGGGCAAAAAGAAGCCTGTCTTCCGTCTCGACCATGCCAGCTTCCACCGCATTGGCACGCTGGATGAGCGACCAGAGACGCTGATTCTTCGCGATGACCTGATTCCGCGTGATGACATCCGTCTCATGGGCCACGCTTTCCAGCATGGCAATCAGCCTGCGGAAACATTCCGCATCCGCTTCCCTGTCCGACAGAGACGAACTGGCCGCCATACGATAAGCGTTCATGGCGTTGTTCTGATACATGCTCCCTCACAACCTCCCGTTCCATCCGGCAGGCAGCCAATACGTCGTGGCTGCCTGCCCTGTTCATGCATCATCAGGCGTGGTTCAGCTTGTGGCCTGCACGCTGGAGAGCGGAACCTCAGCCCCACCCATCATGACATTCATGCCCGTGCTGGTCTTCTTCATCCCCGTGACCGTGCCACGCACGGCAAAGGGCACGTCAGCCGTATTGCCCCGGCTGTCCACACTCTTCACCGCCACGCTATAGGCCCCATCACTGAGGGTCGTGCCATTGTCGTCCTTGCCATCCCAGTTCCAGGATGTCTGGCCGCCATCCGCCCGCACCACGTCGTGATAGACCACCTGCCCGGCACTGTTGGCCACGGAAATGCCAACCATCTGGCCCGCTCCTGCCTGGAAGGACAGACCAGCCGAACCGGACTGCAGGGGCAGCGTGGACCCGGAAGCACTGACCTGCCGCCCGACCAGCCCCTTGTCCTGCGTCAACTGGGCTGTCTCATTCAGAGAAATGAGGGTGTTGAGGTTGCTGTTTGTCTGGACCTGCTGCTCCACACTGGAGAACTGCGCCAACTGGGCTGCCATGTTCTCCGTATTCATCGGGCTGCTGGGGTCCTGATGCTTCAGCTGGGCTGTCAGAAGGGTCAGGAAGTTGTTTTCATTCTTTGCCATCGAGGCAAAGGCACCTTCCGTGGTCCCTGCGGATGACCCGCTCTGCCCGGCGCCGGAGAGGGACGCTGCCCCACTGCGGGCGGCGCTGTCTGTCGCCTGCTGCAAGGCCAGAAGATTGTTGGAAGACAGTGAATTCACCATGTGGTTCTCCTTCCGAGATGATGCATGTCAGACTGAAATATTGAGATGGCCCATCCGTGCGGGCCTGACCGTGGCGGGGGTGACGGCGCTCTCCTCTGCCTGAAGAGACGGTTCCTGCCGGGCTGGAGCAGGCACATCATCTCCCGAGCGGGAGCGCTGTTCCTGGGAGCTGCCGCCTTCCCCTCCAGAGAAAAAGGCACCAGCCTGCTGCCCTGAAGACTGATGCCCCCCCTGCCACTGATGCTGCGGCATGTTCTGCTCCTGGCCTCCGGCCATATGGCCGGCATCGGCAGGCAGGACATCAATCTTCATCAGGCTGGCATGAAGGCCTGCCTCATCCAGCTCTCTGGCCAGAACATGATGTGTTTTCTGAAGGGCCTCGGTCGTGCCATCATCCTGCCCCTGCAAGGAAAGGGCCGACAGACCTGCTACGGAGCGGTCCAGCTGCACATGAACCGGCGTTGAATCCGCTGTCATGACGGTCATGGTCAGCGTCCCAGCCTGCCCGGCAGTCGCCCGCCCTGCCAGCACACCAGCTGCGGAACCACCTGTCTGAAGGGCAGAAAGACCTGTTTCTGCAGCGGCCTGCCGTGCTTCATGCGATGTCACGCCCGCTGTCACGCCACGGGTTTCCGGCTGGATGATGTGCCCCTCGGAGGATGTCACAAGGCCAGCGAAGGACGACAGGCTGCCCTGCACCTCCTGCCCGCCATCCCCACCAGAGCCTCCCGTCACCCCGGCACTCTCATGCCCGGGCATGTCCTGCCCCTCACCGGAAGCGCCCTGGTCGCCATGACCAGCAGAAAACGCCTCCGATTCTCCAGACGAAGCCTTCACCATAAGGCTGAACAGACTGTCTGTTGTCTGGCCCTCAGGCCCGCTGCGCAAATCCCCCTGCCGGGAGGCAGTCACCGTGTTTCCTGCCATGGAAGACGGACCGGACAGAACACCCGCCATGCCGGACTGGAAATTCATCGCCTGCACAGCCGACAGTGCCCTGTCTTTCGGGCCCTGTGTGGCGGCATTCACCATTGTGGGAACCTGTGTGGACTGCCGGGCCAGCAGGGCTGCATCCATCATCCGTCCGGCGGCAGCATGACGGGACGACACGTCATCACGCACCCCGGTATCCTGCCGATGAGAAGACGCCGTATCACCGGACCTGCTGACGAGGCGCATCAGATCCGATGTCGAAACCATGGCAGAACTTCCAGCAGTACCCGCCGCAGCAGAAGCTAGGGAAAGATGCTCCATGGATAAGAAAGAGGAAATGGCTGTGGCACTGGCCGTAGCATGAGCTGACGCCATGGAAGCCTCACCACCAGCCGGAACCGTACCCAGCCCCGCAAGCGCTGCCACTCCGGCATCACTCCGCCCGCCGGTCATCTGCCCAAGGCTGGAAGACGGCATGGCCGTGGCCGTCCCACCACCCGCCGGGCCAGACTGGGGCTGTCCCGCTTCCATCGTGACCATAGACACCTGAGGGGACGCCATGAACGCTGCCAGAGACAGACTCTGCGTGGCCAGCCCCTCTGGCGCTACCCCATCATGGGACGACTGATCCCCTGTCATCTGCCGGTCAGTATGAGGCGCTGCCTTTGCGGATGTATCGGCCTTCTGCGACCCGTCCGCTCCGTCCCCCCTGTCGGCGGGAGAAGAAGCCGTCTGATCATCGTGAGCCCCGGCGGCCGGAGCAGATGACCTGCCCTGCGACCTGTCTCCACGATCTGTCCCATCCGTCCCGCCTGTATGAGGGGCGGCCGCCTTGGGCTGGTCCTGATCAGAAGGCGGCACATCCGCCCCGTCATGATCGGACGGTGTCTGCCCTGCCAGAACTCCGGCAAAGCCTTTCCCGCCCGATGAAGAGCGCACGGCGCCCCTCCCAGCGGACATGGCCGCCGAAGACCGGCTGCCACCAGCAGAAGGCAGGGGAAGGCTGGAGAGTGAAGGACGGGGCATTACCATGGCGTTCTCACATTCATTCAGGCAGCATCATGTCTGTCAGGTCAGCTCACTCAACATGCTGTCGACTTCTGCAAAGCCGGGCATGAATTCTTCCGGGATGTCCTTGCGGCCAATCTCGATGCACACCTGCGGCGGCTGCCCCTGCAGGTACGCCACCAGCACGGTGCGGATCGTTTCATAATAACGATTGTCCATCTTCACGATGGCCTGCATCCGCGAGGCCAGCGGCCCGACCACACCATAGGCCAGCAGCACCCCGAGAAAGGTTCCCACAAGGGCACCGGCAATCATTTCCCCCAGCACGGCAGGCGGCTTGCTGATGGCAGCCATGGTCTTCACCACACCCAGCACGGCCGCCACAATGCCAAGAGCAGGCAGGGCATCGGAAATGCCGGAAAGTGATTCGGCAACGTGAAGATCCTCATGCAGGTTCTTCTTCAGCTCCCTGCCCATGATCTCGTCCAGCTGGTGGCTTTCATCCAGATTCATGCTGATGAGCCGCAGGTAGTCGCAGATCATGTCACGGGTCTTCTCATCCTGCTTGATGCGTGGAGACGTGGCAAAAATGCTGCTTTCCTGCGGCTCTTCAAAATCGTTTTCCAGAGAGGCGATGCCTTTCATGTTGGCCTGCCGCAGCAGGCGGTACATGAGGGCCAGAAGGTCCATGTAGCTCTGCTGACTGTGCCGGGGGCCTTTCACGACCAGCATCAGGTAGCCGAAAACCGACTTCAGCGCTGCCATGCTGTTGCTCATGACAAACACGCCCACGGCAGCCCCCAGGATGGTCAGCAGCTCAAACGGCATGGATGCCAAAAGTGGAGCCAGTGCCCCGCCCGAAGCCGCAAAGGAACCAAACACGCAGAGCAACGCAAAAATCAACCCACCGATATACAGCATCCTATTGTTCCCCTCTCAAAACGGCTCTGACATCATGACCTATCATCTCTTCCTGCCTGTTCATCGTGCTGCCCCCTGCGGGGGGGCCTGCTGTGTACCGGCCTGAAAGGATGCCGGCAGCGGATGCAGACGATGGATGAGCAGAACAATCCGCCGGTTCTCCGGTGCCTCCGGGTGGGCGGGGTTGGCCAGACTGCGGTCCGCACGCCCTTCCACGCTCCTGATCCGCCGGTCTGGATAACCCGCCCGGACCAGAAGCTCCCTCACACGGTCGGCCCGCATCTCGGAGAGTGTCCAGTTGGACAGGCCATGTGGATTGACCTGCCGCAGATGGTACGGAACACCATCCGTCTCCCCGATGATGGAGATATCTTCCGGCAGGCTGCCAAGCCAGGAACCGATCTGCCCGAGCAGGGCCATGCCTTCCCTGTTGGGCATGGTCTCGCCATTGTCGAACATCGGCCTGTGGGCCGTATCCTGCACCTCGATGCGGATTTCATCCGCCCCCATCCTGAAGCCGAGATTATCCTTCAGCTCATTCAGTCCGGCCTGATGGGCCAGGCTGGCCTTCAGCCCTTCCACGGTCTGACGGAGATGGGCATCCTCCTGGGCGGCCTGATGCAGACCTGCCGCCACGCCTTCCGTACCAGCTTCATGGCTGCTCTCATGGTCGGCAGAAGCCCCGGTGGACTGAGCAGCAGAGGCTGGTCCCCCGGCACTGCCATCAGCAGCGGCATTGCCCTGGCCAACCTGGCCAACATTCTCTGCCGCCCCACTCTTCGGCCCTCCGAGAGGAATGATCTCGGGACGGCCGACACTGGCTTCATCCTCATCCGGACGGTCCGCCATACCGGGCGGAAGGATGTTGACGCCACTGGCGGTCAGGATACCCTCACTTGCCCGGCCGCCTCTTGAGCCCTGATCCTCTGGGTGAGTCTCCGAGGAATCCGGCTTCGGCGGCGGCTCATGATCGGAATTGTGCACCGTACGCAGGGAGGAAGGTGCCGAAAGGGGCGAGGTTTCCAGCAGCGCCTGGTCTGATGTCGCCTTGCCCGTCCTGTCCGCCATCGGATTGAAGAACAGGGCAATGCCACGCTTCTGCTCATCCGTGGTGATGTTCAGCAGCCACATGAGCAGGAAGAATGCCATCATGGCTGTCATGAAGTCGGCATAAGCGACCTTCCAGGCACCGCCATGATGCCCTGCCTCCACAACCTCTTCCCGCTTGATGATGATGGGTCGGGCATTCTTCCGGTCAGCCATGGCAGCACCACCACGCCCCCGGGCCACCCATCACCGGCAGGCCACCAACGGTCCTGGCCATCATCAACGGCCCCTGTTATGGGCGATGCCCACACGTACGGACGGCATGCCGGAGAAAGACGCCGTGCCGGTGTGGGTCAACTCAATGGACGTATCCAGCCAGACCTCTCCACCAATCTCCCGCCAGCGTTTGCAGAACGTGTAATCTTCACTGAGATAGGTACCGCTCTCGGTATCCACGCTGCCCTCGAACAGGGCAAACCGTCGGCCATCCTCACCCTCGGGGGCATCAATGCGCCTGTATTCCAGCTCGGGATAGGCCTTGATCATGCGGCTGACCGCATGACGGCTGATCATCATGAATCCCGTCCCGGCATAGGCGGTCTGCAACAGCGGGCCACGTTCATAGGTCTCATGCATGGCCGCCGTCTCGCCCACATAACGCAAAGAGGCTGTCTGCTGGCGTTCCCCGGCAAGAATGTTGTGTTTTGTTTCTTCGTCCCAGAACCGCTCACGCAGTGGATACATCCCGGCCACCACATCTTTCCCTGTTTCAAACAGACGTGTCGGGGCATTGGCGGGGAAGCTGATGTCAGCATCGACAAAAAGGATGTGCGAACAGTCTGACCGGAAATAGAAATTGGAAAGCAGTGTATTGCGTGCCCGTGTCACGAGGGCATCATCACCGACATGCATGACCGTCATGGGGATGCTCTGACCGCTGGAGGCATAACCGATGACGGACAGCATGTAGCCTGTCGTCACCATCCCGCCAAAGCAGGGCGTCGCCAGCATGATCTTGCCTGAAGGCGTGGTCCCCATCTGCATCGTTGCGATTCCCTCCATGAAGTATGCCCATGCGAAAAGGACATGAAAAAATAAGTTTAATCATGGAAATACCGCAGCGAATTGTTGAGTCTCAAGGATTTTATAAGGAATAATATTAAATGATTGCCAAAACCACGCCCATGTAATCCCGATGGAACCAGATGGAAGCCTTTTCGTCATGGGAAGGAAATGTTCTGTTTACAGTTCCAGCTCTTCCAACATCTTCTGATGCTGCGCCCGTTCATCAAGAGCCACCTGTTCCTGCTGTCGCAGCCTGTCTGCCTGCTCCAGCCTGTCCTGCCGCAGCAGGCCATCCGTCGCCTCCTGTGCACGCACGCAGTCCATCACCCGGCCACGGGCCGCAGTACTTACCGCCCTGGCATTGTCCAGCGCCTGTTCCAGACGGTCCATCTCTTCCTGTGCGATGGGCAGCCAGTACCGGTATCCGTTCCACAGGGTCAGGTCCTGCGCTTCTTCCTCCCGGGTCTGACTGACAAGAATCCGGTTCTCCTGCATCTGGACCTTCAGCTCGCTTATGCTGTTCTCAAGGCGTTTTTCCTCGGCCAGACAGTGGGCCAGCTCTGTACGGGCCAAAGTCGTGTTACGCTTCTGGAGGGTAAGCAGAGATGTCAGGGCCTTGAGCCGTGCCGGTTTCATGACGTTCCCTCCTCACACGTCAGGCGGTGTGCGCTTCTACACGCTCACCCTGTGAGAGAAGCTCCCGCAGACCGGCAAAAGAGTCCTCAAGGGAGACACGCTCCGTCTTTTTCTGGATGAGGAATTCTTCCAGCTGCGGGCCAAGCTGTACGGCCAGATCGGCTTCCGGATCATTCCCAGCCTTGTAGGCGCCCAGCCGGACAAGGTCCCGCACCTCATCCCACTGGGACAGAAGACGCCGTGCCCGGACTGTCAGCTCATTTTCACTCTCGCTGTTGCAACCCGGTACGGAACGGGACAATGACCGCAGAACATTGATGGCCGGATACCGGCCCGATTCAGCAATGGAGCGTTCCAGCACCACATGACCATCAAGAATCCCCCGTACCGTGTCCGTCACCGGTTCGTTCTGGTCATCCCCTTCCACGAGAACGGAGAAGAAAGCCGTCATCTGGCCTGCCTGGCCCTGTTCATCCAATGCACCGGGGCCAGCACGCTCCAGCAGGCGAGGCAGAGTTGCAAACACGCTGGGCGGATAACCACGGGTAGCAGGCACCTCTCCGGCTGAAAGACCTATCTCCCGCAGGGCCTGACAGAAGCGGGTCACACTGTCCATCAACAGCAGGACGGACTTGCCCTGATTGCGGAAATGCTCCGCCACGGCCATGGCGCTATAGGCAGCCTCCCGCCGCATGAGGGCGGAACTGTCCGAAGTAGCGACAACAAGCACGGACTTGGCCAACCCCTCCGGCCCCAGGTCATCCTCCATGAACTCCCGGACTTCCCGGCCCCGTTCCCCCACGAGAGAAATGACCGTGACATCGCAGGCCGTCTCCCGGGCCAGCATCCCCATGAGCGTGGATTTGCCCACACCGGAGCCCGCAAAAAGCCCCAGGCGCTGCCCCTGCCGACAGGTCGTGAAAAGGTTCAGGGCCTTGATTCCCAGATCAATCCTTGCCCCCAGCCGGGCCCGTCCGGCGGCCTCCGGCGGGCGGGCATGACGCTGCTGCCGGGCTGCCGATGGCAGAAGAGGCCCTCTACCGTCCAGCGGCTGCCCCATCGGGTCCACAACACGGCCAATCCATGATTCATTGACCGCCAGCCCGCCAGACAGACCCTGCCGCCCCTGGCCGTGAAGCTCATGAAAGACCGGACAGCCGGCCCCGATTCCTTCTATGGATTCGTAGGTCATCGCCAGCGCCTGACCATGGCGGAAGGCAATGATTTCCGCCAGAATGTCCCGGCCATCCAGCGTCCTGATGCGTATCTGATCCCCTACGGCCGTAAAGGATGCCAGACCATCCACCGTCACGCACAAGCCAGAGACATCCACCACATGCCCGGTCAGCTCCCCTATGGGGGCATCCTCCGCAGCGGGGCGGATGGTCCCTGTCAGGGTCTCCATGAGATCCTTCTGCCGGGCAAGCTGGACGGAGAGCATCACATGGCGTTCCCGCACGGCCCGGCACTGGGTTTCAATATCCGGCAGGGTGAGGGCTCCGGGCATCAGAAGAGACCGGAGGACGAAGTCCCGCCATCACCGCTACCCCCAAACAGGGCGAGGATGCCGTCTCCACCATCATCCCCACCAAAAAGATCGATCATGCTGGCCGGCTTGTCATCACTGTTATAGCTGGGGTGAATCTGCAACTGCGTCAGGTACCGTTCGGCATAGCGCTGGACATTCTCCGGCTGCGAGAAAGTCTTCATGTCAACCTTGTTGCTGATGATGCGCTTCTGCTGGTCGAAATCCAGAGCCCCGAACTGGTCCGGATCATACCCGCTGACAACCTCTGCCACACGCAGCAGGGTCGGGTCCGCCATGAGGTCATCCACCGTCTTGATCTTGCCGGACTGCATCCTCCGGGTGAAATAGAGCGCATCCCCCACGCCATTCTTCTGCTGGGCATCGCTTGTCTCGTACTGGCGCTGCTCGTAGGCACTCACCGTCGATGCCATCATGTCTGAAGTAAAAGGCGTTGCACTGGCCGTGCCATGCCCCGCCCCCATGCTGGCGAAGGCATCAGCAAAGGCCAGCCAGCTGGCATTCCGGGAGGTCTGGGCCAGAGAAGAGGAGGAGGTGGGGTCCTGCGTCAGCAGGGCCTTTTCCACAGCCTGCTGCCCGCTGAGGGAACTGAGATTGTAGGCCTTCAGCACCACCTGATTGGCAGAGTAGTTGCTCATGAGCTGCTTGGCCGTGGTGATGGATGGTGCCTTGTCCTGGAAGTCCGACACCATGCGTTTGGCCGTATTGTCGCCCTTCACGCTGTCAGCTGCTGTCTGGACCTCATTTTTCTGGGCCATAAGAAACTGTGCCACGGGTGAAATGCCACCAAGCCCCATAAGCCGCCTCCTCCATAAAACCATAAGGCTGGCACGACATCTGCCAGCATCTGGCCTCACATTAAAACACGAATGATTAATGCAAGGATAAAATGATCATGTTTTAACCATAACAGATATGGCATGACCTGGAAACATGCCATATCTTCGCAACACGACATGAAACAGGCCTGTCATGACAAGAAGGATATTCATGAAACATTACGTCATCAGCCTCGCCCGAACACCAGACCGGCTTGAGAGGTTCCGGCGGGTCAACCGGCATGGCCCTGACATCACTCATGCGCCCGGCATTGATGGCAAAACGCTGGACAAACAGGATGCCATACAGGCCGGCCTTCTGGCACAGGACTGCCACTTCACGGCCGGAGCCATTGGCTCGGGGCTGACCCATGTTGCCCTGTGGGGAACAGTCGCCCAGAGCGGAGAGCCTGCCAACATCTTTGAAGATGACGCTTTTCTCTGCCAGAATTTTGAACAGAAGAGCCAGCAGATCATCCAGCAGCTGCCGGAAGACTGGGAGATCATCCTGTGGGGACAGAATTCGGATGCCCCTCTCCATTATGAGGTTCTGCCGGGGCAGACAGACTGTTTCGCCTATTTCAACCAGGATGATGTTCGCTGCGGCATTGAGGAATTCCGGCACCAGACGGTCGAGACACTTCCTTTCCGCCTGAAGCAGGCCTTTGGCATCTGTGGTTACGCCCTGTCTCCCCGTGGGGCCGTCTCCCTCATGAAACGCTGCCTGCCCATGACCACACTGCCCATCAATTACCCCTCACTGGGCAACAGGACCCTGATGAGCACCAGTGTCGACCATCTCATGAACCGCCATTATGCCGACATGAAGGCCTATTGCTGTGTGCCGCCCCTGGTTCTGACGGACAATCAAACAGCCAAAAGCCTGAACCGGGAGTGACAACCATGGCCCAGACCATCCCCTCACCCTCTGCCATGGCGAGACATGCCTGCACGGCCCTGCTCGGCCTGGCTCTGGCTGGCTGCGTACGACCGGCCGCCCCCTATCTGGAGAAAGGCAGCCTGCTCAGCCATGCCGGATTTGTCGCCCACCCAGCCAACACGACCGCCCGTTTTGCCCTCATGAACAGCCTGCCACCTGGTAGCCTGACCTACCGCATGGCCCCGAGCGGGCAGCGCATCTACCTCTATGCTGACCCACTGGCCTGTGGCTGTGTGTATATGGGGGATGAAACCGCCTATGGCACCCTTCAGGCCCACATGCAGGCCATCATGCAGCGCAAACACGCCCATCATCCACCGCAGGACCCGCCCCTGCCCGCCATGACGGCTGAAAATTACCGGGATACAACCTCATGGGACTGGACCGTCTGGAGCCCAGCCGCAGACCCGGACAACAACCAGCCACGCCACATGATCGGCGGATACTGGTAAAAGAGACGCAACGGGCCTTTGGCCCGTTGCTCAGGCCCGGTCATTCAGTGAAAGTGACCCGCAGGACGTATCAGATCCCACCTCGCCCGTCCGGCCATAGCCATGACGGTTGGCCTCCACCGCACTTTCAATGAGCAGCTTCATCACGGCCTCCTGCGTGACAAGAGCCTGCTGCAACAGCTCCCCATTCTGGGCAGCAATTTCAGTAAAACGCCTCTGCACCTGCCGAAAGGCAGGAGAAAGATTCTCCACCCGTACATCATGCTTCCGTGCCCTGGCCACAAGGGCTGTCAGCTCTTCCATGGTCGCTGTCTTTTCAGGCAGAAGTGCTGCAGCAGCTGACACGTCATTATCCTGAAGAAAGCGGTTTTCCTGCGCCATGATGTCCGCGGCCCGGGCAAAACTGCCCATCAGATGGGGCAGGAAAGAGCCGTCCAGTTCATCCTCGTCCCGTCTGGAAAAATGCCCGGCAAGCCGACGTGCGGCTTTGCCAAGCCTCTGCAATGTCACGGTCTGTATCCTCCTGTCCTGTTGCTGGGATGTATGCTGCTGGCCTGGGCGGCCTGCTCCTGCATGGCCTTCATCCGGCCATAAACCTGGTGGGCAATCCCTATCCCCCCGCTACGGGCAACCTCCTTGCCCAGTTCCAGCACCTGCATGGAGCGGAACTGCTTCTCGGCATTGCCTCCCCCAAAGGGCGCTGCGGAATTATCCACCGTATCGAACATGGGCTGAAGCATTTCTCCCAGCGCCATGGCCTCAAAATCCCGGGCCGTTTTACGGACCCTGTTTTCATCCTGCGGAGACATGGGATGGCTCCGGTCTGCCTGCTTTCCGGCAGACGGGGCCGCCACATGCGCAGACGCCGCATGTGAGACTGACGAAATACTCATGAACCGGTATTTTCTCCTGTAAAAGACAGACAGTCAGACTGGATTCATCCCTGCGATCAGCGCACTTCCAGCTCAGCCTGCAAGGCACCGTCCGCCTTGATGGCCTGGAGAATACTGATCATGTCTCTGGGGCCAACCCCAAGGGCATTCAGGCCCGTTACAAGATTGGCCAGGGAGGGGCCATCAGAGAGAATGCCCATCCTGTGTTCACGATCGGTCGTGGCATTGATCTGCGTCCTGGGCACGACTGCAGTCTGCCCTGCACCAAAGGCGTTGGGCTGGACAACTTCAGGGCTGTTGGTCACCTGCACGGTCAGGTTCCCCTGGGCAATGGCCACCGTGGTGATACGGACATTATCCCCGATGACGATGGTCCCAGCGGCTTCATCCACGATGACCTTGGCCATCGTGTCCGGCGTGACGGTCAGATCCCCGATCTCATACAGGGCCTCGGAGACGTTGCGCCCTGCCAGGTTGACGGCCACCGTCCTGGGATCATCCACCCGGGCTGTCCCCCGGCCCATGTGCCGGTTGATGACATCGGCAATGCGAACCGCCGTCGTGTAATTCGAATTCTTGAGAGACAGATGGATCACCCCACCAGCCCCCAGCAGAACGGGCACTTCCCGCTCCACCACGGCACCATTGGCGATGTGCCCACTGGTTGGCACATTACGGGTGGCGACGGCCCCCGGCCCTCTGGCCGTGAAGGCGTTCGTCACCAGCGACCCCTGCGCCACGGCATAAACCTCACCATCTGCAGCCTGAAGAGGCGTCACGATCAGCGTACCGCCTGTCAGGCTCTGGGCATCACCCACGGCAGAAACCGTTACGTCAATCCGGCTGCCACCATGCGAGAACGGCGGCAGACTGGCTGTCACCATGACAGCGGCCGTGTTGTGTGTCTGCAGCTGGATGGCCTTGTCCCGGATATTGACACCAAGACGGTTGAGCATGCCGACCAGGGTTTCACGGGTAAAAAGCGTATTGGTCAGCCGGTCCCCGGTGCCGTTCAGACCGACAACAAGCCCATAACCGACGAGCTGGTTGTCCCGGATTCCTTCATAATCCACAATATCCTTGATACGGACCGCAGAGGCATGGGCTGAGCCACCCGAAAACATGCCAGACAGCACGCATCCGAAGATCGCCAGCATCATACAGCGACAGGCAGGCCGAATCCCATCCAGACTTCGGGACAGCCAGGCGCAACAGCTCTTCAAAAACATCAAGCATAGTCTCCTACGCCCCAACTTAACCTTATATATGGATTATACAAGGAAAATTATTTAATGGTATTCCTTGGTTACCCTGAAATTCCGCCAAAAGAAAGCCTTGAGAGACCCATGACCTCCATCTTTCAGCATGACAAACCCGGGCGCTGGCTCCACCTCGCCCTCTGGCGGGTCCCGGGGCTTCTTCTGGGCATGTTCCTGACCCCGCCTGCCATGGCCCAGATTTCACTCCCCCCCATGGACCCCACCCAGTCCCGCCTCTGCCGCACTGCCACGGAGCAGGTAGAACGGGCCCTGCGACTGCCGGATGGTTTCCTTTCGGCCATCAGCCGGGTGGAAACAGGCCGCCCGGATGGCAATGGCACCCTCACCCCATGGCCATGGAGCATCAATGTTGCCGGGACAGGTCACTATTATGCCTCACGCCAGGAAGCGGTAGAGGCTGTAAAAGCCTTCCAGCAGCAGGGCATACAGTCCATTGATGTCGGCTGCCTTCAGGTCAATCTCCTCCACCATCCAACAGCCTTCCCCTCTCTGGATACAGCCTTCGACCCCTACAGCAATGCCCGCTATGCTGGCCTGTTTCTCCAGAAAATGAAGGACCAGACCGGCAGCTGGCCACGGGCCGCTGCTGCTTATCATTCACAGACAGGCACCCTGGGCACGACCTACCTGCAACAGGTTCTCCAGCAATGGGCCACACCGCTGGACACTCCTCTGCCACACCCCCCTCTTTCCACATCGCCACATCCCGCTGTGGCGGCTGTCATGACGGGCGATCATTCTGGCGCTGGTCAGAACCACCCGGTGCAGACAACCAGGCCGTACCGGCCCTTCGTCATCAGGCCGGCATCAGCCTCCCCATCAGGGACCGGCATAACCCACGCCACTACAGGGCCCGCCAGTTTTCTGGCCGCTCTCCGCCATCAGGAAACAACACGCCCCCTACCCCCTGTGGCGCAGCCTGCTGCTGCGGCCACACCGGGACAGGCTCCCTCACAGGGGCATCGTCCTTTCCGTCCCTTCCGGGGTTATTTCCGCCCTGCCATGCCACCACCACCGCACCAGCGAATGAAAAGCTCACAGAATGGCCGGAGTCTTGCCGCCTACCGGGCCATGCCTGTCCACGCTGCCAGCAATGTCCCTTACGCCACGGCCTACTGACCATTCCGACAGGAGTGGCCCTCAGCGCCTGATATGACCAAGCAGCTCCACCATCACCTGTGACAGGCTGGCAAAGCCCTCCTGAAGCTGTGCCACCTGCCGGGACAGCTGCCCAAGCTGGGAACGCCCCAGATGATTCCCCTGGATGAAACCGGCCTGCATCTGTCTCAGGCGGTCTCCCCCCTGCATGGCCTTCCGGATGATGCCGTTCTTGTAGGCCAGCTCGTAATCATAGGTCACCTCATGCTGGCTGGCATCATTGGCGTCACCAGTCGCAAGACGGTGATGGTATGAACAGAGGAACTCTTCCAGAATCCCGACCTCACCCGCCATCATGACACGCAGGAAAAGATCGTGGTCCTCGACATAATCCAGCCGCGTTTCCACTCCACCCGCCACCGCCAGGGCCGTCCGGCGGAACAGGAAGGTGATCGGCATGATGACATACATGTGGGAGAGATACAGGCCGTAATCCACCAGCGAGCCACTCTTGCGGCCAAACTGGTCCGTTTTCCTGTCCGTGATGATCCGTCCATCCTCGATACGTTCATACACGTCATAATTGCTGGTCGTGACACCAGCATAGAAACCCGTCCCGTCCCGCTCCAGAAAGGCGACCGTCTCGGCCAGGAAAGAAGGCTCCAGCGTGTCATCATCATCATGGATGAGAATATAAGGCTCGTCGGACACGGCCAAGGCAAGGGCCAGTGCCTTGCTGCGTCCGACAGACCGGGGCAGATCCACGCAGGAAAGGCGCTCCCCCCATGATGGGCCACACTCTGCAACGCAGGCCCGCAGGGCGGCCATGTCTCCCCCGTCATTGATGATATGGATACGGAAGTCCTGAAAGCTCTGCGCCCTCAGTGTTTCCAGAGCCCGACGCAGAAAAACGGGACGGTTTTTCGTGCGCAGCAGGATGGCTACCTTATAAGATGACATGGCTCAGCCCTCCGCAATCCGCCGTCTCAGGGAGACGGCCACGTCCTTCAGAACAGGGGCAAGAGACAGCTCCTGCGCCCGGAAAATACGCATGGTCGGGTACCACGGGGTGCGGTCACCTTCATCACCCCACCGCCAGCAGGCATCCCATCGACTGACCAGCCAGACTTCCCGGCCCAGTGCCCCCGCCAGATGCAGCGGGGCCGTATCAACGGAAATGACAAGGTCCAGACTTTCCATCAGGGCAGCCGTATCCGCCATGTCCTGCACGTGTCCCATCAGATCATGCACGACCGCTCCCTGCCCCTCCACTGGCTCCAGCTCTCCCCGCCGGTCGCCATACTGAAGGCTGAACAGATCAGCCTCCACCGGCCCGAGGGCCTCCATCATCTCCGCAAAACTGCTGGAACGCCGCCTGTCTGCAGCCACATCCTGTGCGCTGGACCGAGAATCCCCTGCCCAGACGAGCCCTACACGCAGGCGCCGCCCGGCAGGGCTGTGCCCCCCTGCCCGGCCACCCTGTGCCACGGCCTGCTCCACAAGTCGGGCAAAATGCTCCCGCCGCCGCACCGGAACTTCCAGATAGGGACTGAAAGCCGGAATATCAGCCACGTGCCTGAGATGACAGAGATAGGGAAGGTCCGGTATCGGGCAGGAAAAATCATACTCTGCCACGCGCTCCGGATGGTCCAGAAGCTCCGTGATAAGACAGACCTGCACCATGGGGTAGCTTTCCCTCAGCAGCCGGGCCAACGATGGCAGAACGGCCAGCGTGACCCGCCCTGCCCGGCGGACGATCTCCGGCAGGAAGCGAATGAACTGGATCGTATCGCCAAGCCCCTGCTCCTGATAGAAAAGAAGGTGGCGCCCTTCCAGCGGAACATCGTTCGTCAGTCTGGGCAGGTCCTGATAGAACCAGCAGTTCAGGCTCGGAATACGGGGCACACGCCTTACATAGCGGGCAAAGCCCTCCTCATACTCACCGGCTTTCAACAGGGCGATGGCATAGCCGAAGGAAACAGCCTCATGCCGGGAGGACAGCTCCATTCCCCGGCGATAATAGGCCAGGGCATCCCGGGAGCGGTTCAGCCGTCCCAGAGCGCAACCCATGTTGTTGTACAGCGAGACGGAGGGCGGTCCATCCGCAAGCCAGGCCAACAGCACCTGCTCAGCCTGATCCGCCAGCCCCGCCTCCAGCAGGGCCATTGAAAGATGCTCCCCGACAAGCACCCGATGTTCTGGCAGAGTCCGGGCAACATCCATGAAGAGGGCCATGGCCTCTTCCCGTTCGCCCGCCACCATGAGCGCCCCTGCCAGAAAAATCTTCACCTCGCCCCGCATGGAGGCCATGGCGGGTTCCGCCTCCGGCATCAAAAGCAGAGCCTTGCGGAAGACGGCAATCACCACCTCATGCCGGGGGGTGAAACGGACAAGAAAAAGGCCCGCCGCAAGAATGAGCGCCACATCCTGCGTCCCCTGGGCAATCTGTATGGCCAGACTGACAGCCTGGTCTCCCTCACCACGGGCAACAAGCTGCTGGCAGCAGGCTGTCACTTCCTGCGGGGTCAGTGCAATCTGACCAGCCTCATGACTGCCATCTTCCACCCTGCCATGCTGCTCTGCTCCTGCCATCATGCTGCCTTTCTTCATGCCTTGAACCATCAATGACCTGACAGGTCATGTTCATGGCAAAACAACATGTCCCCATAAACCTTGATGGGCAAGACTTTAATGGCTAAATTGCAAACTCATAGATAACAGTCCTTAATAAACCTTGTTGCCACCTTCCCTACCCGTCACCCAAGCCGGGGAAGGCAGCACATCATCAGTCAGGATGACAATGCCCGCTCCTTCTTCTTCCCCGCAACGGTCAGGTTCTCCCGCCCCCAAGGCGGCTCCCGGTGCAGGGGGAGCTGGCGGACTGGGCGGAAGGCTGGGCACGCTGATACGAAACCCGGCAGACCTCTTCACACCCAACGGAGCGGCCTCCCGTCTTGCCGCCCGCCTGCCCGGCACCGACATCCTGCTGGCGCTGGGCGTGATCCTGCTCATCTCCATCCTCATCGTACCGCTCCCCACGCTGATCCTGGATGTCGGGCTGTCACTGTCCATCACCTCATCCGTGCTGATCCTCATGGTGGCGCTGTTTCTGGAACGGCCTCTGGACTTCACGTCTTTCCCCACATTGCTGCTGCTGACGACCATGTTCCGTCTCTCGCTGGAAGTGGCGACAACACGGCTCATCCTCAGCCATGGCAATGAAGGTGCCTATGCAGCCGGGCATGTTGTCGCCTCCTTTGGCGGCTTTCTCATGGGCAATGATGTGGTGATCGGCGGGATCGTCTTCTGCATCCTGCTGGTGGTGAACTTCATGGTCATCACCAAGGGGTCGGGCCGCATTGCGGAGGTCTCGGCCCGCTTCTTCCTCGATGCCATGCCCGGCAAACAGATGGCCATTGATGCCGACCTCGCCTCAGGGGCCATCAATGAGCGTGGTGCCCGCTCCAAACGCAAGGAACTGGAAGAGGAAAGCTCCTTCTACGGAGCCATGGATGGTGCTGCCAAATTTGTCCGCAATGATGCCATTGCCGGAATCCTCATCACCGCCATCAACATTCTGGGCGGTCTGACCATCGGCGTGCTGCGCCATGGCATGCCCATCAGTGAGGCGGCACAGACCTTCACCACCCTGACCATCGGTGATGGTCTCGTCTCCCAGATTCCCGCCCTGCTGGTCTCGCTGGCCGCCGGTATCGTCGTCACGAAGGGCGGTACGGATGGCTCGGCGGACGTAACACTTTTCCGCCAGCTGGCGGGCAATGCCAAGCCGCTGGCCATTGCGGCCACCCTGTCAGCCCTGTTTGCCGTCATGCCCGGCCTGCCGGCTTTCCCCTTCCTCATGATTGCCGCCGTGGCCGGGATCGGGGCGTGGATCCGCTACAGGACTCCCCGGCAGGATGAAGGTGAGGAAGCCCTCACCCAGCCCGCCGCTCCCACCACGCAACCCATTTCCGACCTTCTGAAAATCGACCTCCTGCGGCTGGAAATCGGTTATGGCCTGCTCCCGCTGGCCAGCGGGGACAATGCCCAGATCACCAAACAGATCAAGGCCCTGCGCCGCAAGATGGCAGCGGACATGGGCTTCATTACGCCATCCGTGCGGATTCAGGACAACATCCAGCTGCCGACGGACCGTTACGTCATCAAGCTCAAGGAAATCGACATTGCCTCGGGTGAGGTCAGGCCCAACCACCTGCTGGCCATATGCCCGTCCCACAAGAATGGGCAGGCCCCCCTGCCGGGTGAGAAGACAACCGAACCCTCCTTCAACCTGCCTGCCATATGGATTGATCCCGACCTGAAGAAACAGGCCACAGACCAGGGATACACAGTGGTGGACCCGGTCACTGTCATCATCACCCACCTGACGGAATCCATCAGCCAGAATCTGGGCGATCTGCTGACCTATGCCGCCACGCAGTCCCTGCTGGATGATCTGCCGCAGGAAGAGCAGAAGCTCGTCAACGACCTCATCCCCTCACAGGTGTCCCTCAGCACGGTCCAGCGTGTTCTCCAGTCCCTGTTGCAGGAGCGCATCTCCATCCGTGACCTGCCCACCATTCTTGAAAGCATACAGGAAGGCCACGCCCTGGCCGCCAAGGGCATCAAGGCCCTGACAGCCCATGTCCGCATCCGCCTCGCCCGACAGATATGCAACAGCTATGTCGGGCCCTCTGGCTGCATTTCCATGATCACCCTCTCTGCAGACTGGGAGAGCAACATCCTCAACAACACGGTCGGACAGGGGGATGACCGCACGCTGGCCATGCCCCCAGCCATGCTGGACCGCTTCGTCACGGCCCTGCGCCGTGCCTTCGACCAGACAGCCACACTGGGGGAAATGCCCGTCATTGTCACGACCTCCGCCACACGGGATTCCGTGCGTATGATCGTGGACCGAATCCGCCCTTCGGTTGCCGTCATGGCACAGGCGGAAATCTATCCCCGGACCCGCATCCGTACCGTCGCCACAGTGAACTGACTGGCCCCGACAGACTGAAACCCCTCCAACACCGGACCTGACCCATGACCAGCTTTTCCTCCACCCAGACATCTCCCCAGCATCACACCGCCACAGGTGCTTCCGGCATGGCTGGCGGAGATGTCGCCCTGCCCGCCAATGCCCTGAGCATACCGGAGATTCTGGCGTGGCATTCCATCCCGCAGGAACTGATCAATGCCATGGCAGGCAGCAGCCTGGCGGCAGGGCTGGAACGTGTGATCAACTTTTCCCCTTTCCCGCTACGGCTGGGCGTGCCCATGGCACTGGGCGGGGCCTCTGGCTCTGGCAAGTCCCTGACACTGGCCAAACTGGCCGCCCGCTATGCCCGACAGGCCCGGCAGTCCGGCGGGAGGATCAGACGGCCGCTCGTCCTGGCCTGCGACAGCACGCCGGGCAGCTACATCAAGCTGGCCTCCATCCTGCGAGGCTGTGACATTGATCTGATGAAAGCCTATGGCGGCATCAACCCCCGCTTCATCGACAGCTACAACCGCATCATTCTGGTAGATCTGCCGGGGCTCTGCGTCTATTCCCCCAAGGCCATGAGCGAAATGAAGGATGTCGTGGCCCGTACGGAGGCCAGCCTGTCTCTCGTCATCCCCGCAGGGATGGACCCGGAGGAAAGCACGGATATTGCCGCCGCCTTCCTGCAATGTGGTGCAAAATCAATGATCGCCAGCCGCATGGAACAGTCCGGACGGATCGGCAGCATCATCACCGCCGCCGCCTGCGGCCTGCCACTGACCTATGGCAGCTATTCCGGCAGCATCAATGAAGGCTTCACCCAGCTGACACCGACCATTCTGGCCCGCAGGCTTCTGGTCCTGCCGGGGTGAAAGGTGGCGGGGCTACCCCCCGCCAAAGCTACGGACCAGCCCGCCCGACACCATCTGGAACCCATCCACCAGTACAAAGAAAATCAGCTTGAAAGGCAGGGAAATGGTCGGGGGTGGCAGCATCATCATCCCCAGGCTCATCAGCACACTGGACGTGACAAGGTCGATCACCAGAAACGGCAGATAGAGTAGGAAGCCCATCTCGAACCCACGGCTCAGCTCACCGACCATGAAGGCCGGAACAATGACCCGCCATGGTGGAGCCGGAGCAGCTGCTCCATTGGCTGGTGCAGGCTGGGGCTTCAGCCCTGCCAGATGGTAAAAGATGGCCACGTCATTCGGACGGGCATTATGGACCATGAAATCACGGAACGGCTCAGCCGCCGCCTGGAGACCTGCCATCTCCTCCACCCGACCGTCCATCAGGGGTTCAATACCCTGCTGCCATGAGCGCTCCAGCGTCGGCTGCATGACAAACAGGGTCAGGATCAGCGCAAGGGCCACCAGAACCATGTTGGGCGGTGTCCCCTGCGCCCCGATGGCGCTCCGCAACAATGAGAGCGTGATGATGATACGGGTGAAGGCCGTCATCATCACCAGCAGGCTTGGTGCCAGGGACAGAAACGCCACAAGGGCCGTCAGCTGGATCAAACGGCTTGTTGTTCCGGCCTCACCAATTCCACCCCCCTTGCCCATATCCAGCGTGATGGACTGGGCTGTGGCCGAATGGGAAAGTACACACAGCAGCGTTATGCCAGCAGCCAGACAGCACAGCCCCACCGCTCCCAGAACCATGGCGCGCCGCAGGCGTTTCCAGCAGGCTGACATGTCTGCCACCATTCCGGTACCCGAACGGCCTTTCATGATACGATCTGCCCTCATGTCATTTCCTGCCTCTCTTCCGCCACCTGTCCGCACTGTTTCGCCGGCATGGAGGCAGCACCGGCCCCCAGCCAGCCCACGCACAGGTCGGACGGCCCACCTGTCAGAATGATGGCTGTTGCCTGCCGCCCCTCTGCATCCCTGACAGCCACAGAAAAAAGGGTCCGCTTGCCACCGAGCGGTATGGCGTCCTGCACCTTCAGGGCACGATCTTTCAGGCCCTCATCCCGCAACAGGGCTGGCATCCGGTGTTTCAGCCGCCGCAGGCACCAGGGCGTGACAAAGATCAGCCCCACGACCAGCAGAAGAGCCAGAAGCGGATTCATGTGCAGGCCCGTGACAGCCTGCATCATGGCATCCGGGCCGTGCCTCTCTCCCACAGAAGGTGCCATCATGTACTGGCAGAGGAGGACATGATCTCCGTCATCGTCACGGCAATGTTGTCATCCTCAATGATGGTGATCTCGCCACGGGCGATCAGCCTGTCATTGGCGTAAATATCGATGGAAGACCCAAGCTTGCGGTTCAGCGGCACAACGGCACCACGGCCAAGACGGACCAGGTCCCGCACGGGCATCTTCACATCTCCCACCACAGCGGTGATCTTGACCGGAACATCCAGAATCGCTTCCCGCTCCCGTTCCCTGTCCTGCCGACCATCATGCTGGGTGGCGCCCTCCTCCGGCACCTCCGAGGAGAAATCGGCCAGATCGACCTCCGGCGTACTGGTCTGCTGTGTTTCTGGTGCTGTCTCCGGCGTGTTCATATCCTCTGCCATCGTCACTCTCCTTCATGCTGTGCTGTCTGTTCACCCTGGGGCTGGTCGGTAGCGGGATCAGCCTCCGGGGCCGGTGGACGGGTCAGGGCCACCATGGCATCGGCCACCCGCTGGCGGACCGTTTCCGCCCATTTTCCCTGGTCCAGAACAATCCGTGTCCTGTCTGCGGCAATCGTGAGATGCCCGGCCTGCTGCGCCGCCTCCACATGCAGGGAGACGGCCGCCATCCCGGACAGGGCGTGGCGCAGAGAGGCCTCATCCGCCGCAGCGCAGGTCAGACTGACCGGACCACTACAGTGCCGGACCAAGGCCGCCGCATCCTCTGCCAGGTCCCGCCCCAGTGCTGTCCGGGACAGATCGCCCGCCACCAGCTCTTCCACCGTCTGGCACACACCCTGCACGAAGAGATCGGCCATCCGGCTCACGATGTCATGGCGCCGGTTTTCCTCCTCCTCCATGAAAGCAAGCACCTGCTTCACAGAAGCGGCCATCTGGCTGGAAAGCTGCTGCCCGGCTGACATTTCCCCCTGCTCATGGCCCTGCTGCCAGGCCTCCTGCTTCAGTCTTTCCAGCTCATCAGGATGCAGCGTGACAACCGGCTCTGGAGCGGGGCTTTCATCCGCCGCATCCTCGTCAGCCACCGGCTCCGCTCCAGCGGCCAGAGACGGGTCATGAGCGGCAAAATCTTCTAGGCTTTCACTGAAGGCCTGACTTCCAGACCGGGAAGACGCCTGCACTGCCCTATGCTGCACATCCTGTCCCATTGGCGTCACTCAATGATCTCATCGTCAGAAGAAGATGGTGAAATATCGATCTCGCCATCATTGGCCATGGTCTTGATGAGCGTGATCAGCTCCATCTGGGCTGCTTCGGCGTCCCGCAGACGCACGGCACCCAGCCCCCGGATTTCATCCTCCAGCAAACCCGCCGCACGTTTGGAAACACAACCGAAGAAGAGCTGCCGGATGCTCTCGTTGCTGCCCTTGAGAGCCAGGGGCAGCCTGCTCTTGGCCTCACCATCACGATTGATGGCTGCCATGACACGCATCATGTCATCCGGTGTCAGACGCTTGATGTCATCGAAGGTGAATTTCAGCTTGTTCACCTTCTCCATGTCTTCCTCACTCCGGCGGCCAAGATGCTCTGTCAGCATGGCTTCGGTCTTGCGGTCGAAATTGTTGTAGACCTCCGCCACGAAAGCATAGCTGTCCCGCTTCGTGGAGCGGCCAAAGGCGGTGATGAACTCCTTGCGCAGGGTTGTCTCCAGGCTCTCAAGCACATCCTTGCTCACCGGGCTCATATGCAGGATGCGCATGATGACATCCGTAGCAAAATCTTCCGGGAAGAGGGACAGGACACGGGCGACATGCGCCGGTGAGATGTAACTGAGAATGACGGCCACTGTCTGTGGCTGCTCGTTGCGCAGATAGTTTGCCAGAGCGGTCTCCGGCATGTTGCCCATTTTTGCCCAGACGCTGCGCCCGGAGGGCCCCCTGATATCCTCCATGATCTTCTCGACCATTTCGGCAGGGAGGGCCTTCTTCAGATAATCTTCCGTTGTTTCGTAACTGCCGACGAAACCCTCTGCACTGGCGAATTTCTGCGAAAATTCATTGCAGACAGCCTCCACCACGGAAGCCTTGACCAACCCCAGGGAAGACATTGCCCGTGAAATGTCACGCACCTCATCCTCCTGGAGTGACCGGAAAATGCGGGCGGAATGTTCCTGCCCTATGGCGAGCATCAGGATGGCGGCCTTCCGGCTGCCACTCATCCCGGCCGTCAGGCTGGACGGAACCATGCCGGATGATGACGCTTCATTGCCTGCTGTCTCAGCGGAGATGTCCTGTTCTGCCATGATTGCGTCTCCTCAGCCTTCTGCTGTCTGCTTGGGGGGCTCCGGTTCTGCCAGCCAGTTGCGGACGACAGCGATGGCATCATCAGGATTTTCTTCAACACGCTGCGTCACACGGGCCAGAGCCTCACGGCGCATTTCCCCTTCCACACCATCCACACTGATGCGATCACTCCGGCCTGCCTCACCACCTTCAGCAGAGCTGCCATCAGCTGCAGCTTCGGCCCCGGCAACAGCCCCTTCTGCCCCGGCCCCTTTGCGGGCACGCCGCAGGATGGGCCCAAGCAGCATGGCCGCCGCCCCCAGAAGAAGAAGAATGGGAACAATCCATTCCGCCAGATAAATGATCATCTCCCGGGTGAAGAAAGGCGTATCCTGATGAGGCATATCTGCCCCACCATCCACACGGAACGGCATGGACACCACATTGACCTCATCCCCGCGGGTCTTGTCATACCCGATGGCCGTCTGCACGAGCTGGGTCAGACGTTTGACCTCAGCTTCATCCAGCGGTTTCCACGAAGGTTTGCCAGCCTGGTCTGTCGTGACGGTCCCATCGACCATGACAGCGAGACTGATGCGAGAGACACGGGGCCGGGTCTGGTTGATGACACGGGTCCGTTTGCCGATCTCATAATTGTTTGTTTCGTCCGTCCGCTCTTCGCTGGAGCCAGTACGATTGTTCTGCCCTGCATTGGCATTGGGCAGATTGTTGCCAACGCTGGTGTTCTGGTTCGCCTCGCTGTTGGCGCTCTTGTCCGTGCTTGTGCTCTGGGAACGCAGGACCTGCTGGTTGGGATCGTAGGATTCATCCGTCTCATGGATGATGTCCGTATTCATCGTCACGGCAGCACGGGCCCGCACATGGCCCAGGCCCAGCGTGGGGGTCAGGATATCTTCCACCGCCTGGGCAAGGCGCTGCTCTTCGGAATGACGCTGCTTCTCCAGCGAGGATTCCTGCCCTGCCAGACTGTCTGGGTCCCCCGGACGGGCCAGAACATCGCCCCGTGTGTCGACAATGGAAATCCCGTGCGTGCGCAGCCCCGGTACGGCAGCTGATACCAGATTCTGGATGGCCGCAATGGCATCCTCGGACACAGCACCAGAGCGGCCAACATCCAGAATGACACTGGCCTGCGAAGGATTCGTCTCCGTAGAAAACAGGTCCCTATGTGGCAGAACAAGGTGGACCCGCACATTCCGCACACCATGGATCAGACGGATGGAACGCTCCAGCTCACCTTCCAGCGCTCTGGTCTCATCAATGCCCTGTTCAAACTGGGTACTGGTCAGCGTGCCGCTCTTGTCGAACAGTTCATAGCCAACGGCCCCTCCCCCGGGCAGACCAGCCTTGGCCAGCAGAAGACGGGCCTGGGCCACATCATTCCCCGGAACATAAAGGCTGCGACCATCCGGCCCTGTTGTCGTGGGGATGTGAGCCTTGGCCAGATCATCCACCATCTCCGCCGCTTCATTCAGCTCCAGGTCCCCATAGAGCAGCGCCATGGGTTCTGACCGGTTGTGAAAGGCAATCACGCCGAGAGAGAGCAGCAGCAGCACGCCGACAACCCCGAGAGCCACAAGCCGCATGCGGCCCAGACTCTTCAGCCCTTCCATGATATTTGGCAAACGGAGCTTATCAAACTGCATATGAAGGGTATCTACCTGCTGCTTTCACCCCGGACGTCAGACATGCTGGTTCCGGTCATTCACCATACTCTGCCCTGCTCGGAAGAGGACAACCGACCGGCCATCAATTAACCTTGAGAAGAGCATGTGTAAAGCCAATAACAAGGTTAATAATGGCCATATTTCATAACAATTTCATCATGGTGCATAATACTGGCTGGAGGGAGGAACTTTAGCTTCCGGCATCATGAGGCGGTTGGCATTCTGCTGGGTCGTCAGTCCACGGGGACCTTCATAGACTTCATGGGCCATGTTCGGGGTCAACTCAGGACGGGCCCAGCAATCCACGCCATTCCAGCTCTGGGTGCAGTAAGGCTGTGGAGGCAGAACACGTTCCGGTGGATTGCACCAGTCTTCCCCCTCCTCCAGATAACCGGCCTGGCAGTCCCGCCCTGTCAGCTTGCTGGCAATATAATCCGGGGCACAGGCTGACAGTCCCGCAAGAACAGGCAACAGAACCAGCATGTGCCGCCACGGGACCTGAACGGGAAAAGACCGCCTCATCATTCGTTTCTCTTTCATGCCAGCCCCATTACTGCCGCGAGGGCAACAGGGGCCCGTGCTGGGACATGGTCTCGTAGTGCAGATGTTCCACTGACGTATCAGTCGGCACATCATCCTGCCCGGTCGGAAGAACCACACCAGAGCCCCCCAGTGCCACGGGAACGGACAGAACAGCATGATGGAAATGCCGCACTCCCCCCAGATATTGCGACACCAGATTGACCCGGTCCGGCGACATGTGAGCCATGATGCCAGAGAGCTTGCGGATATTCATGGAAGCTGCGATGGCGATCAGCACGTGCGGGTCCATCACGTTGAAAACCGCTGCGGCCTCACGGGGGCGCATGGCCTCATAAATGCCCACCAGCCGGGCTGCTGCCTCCTGCGGGACAAGCTTGTGATTGTCCACATGGTCCGACAGTACAGCCATGGACTGGTTCAGCAGATGGAAGCGCATTTCCAGCGCCTTGCGGGCAGACCCCAGAATGCGCTGCTGCTCCTGCATCTGCTGGGCCATACCCTCATCAGGCATGGCCACGTCCTCCGCCACAGCCGCAGGACAGCCAACCTGCACCCCGCAAAACAGGGCAAGCGACAGAAAGACGGCGAACCAGCCGTCATGCTGATGGAAGCATCTCCTGAGCATCAGCCCCCCAGCGGAATGTCGGCATCCTGATCAGCCTCGCTGATGTCCGGCGTCTGGGCCGGCCAATGCAGGTCTGGCTCATCATCTCCAGCCGGGATATTGGCCTGTGGCGTGGCAGAACTGGTGCTGTTCGTTCTGCTGGAACCACTGCCGGAAGCAGAGCCCCCAGCCCCGCCCTTGCGGGACACGGAAATGCGTACATCCCCTTCAAAACAGGCATCTTCGTGAATGGCGCAGCCAGTCGGGCTGCCCATCTCGATCACACAGTCCGAAATACGGGCCCCGGCACCGGCAGAAAGCCGTGGCGTCGTGAAGGTCACCCCGGACACGCTGCCATCAATGACGATGGAGTCCGCCTCCACCTGACCATCTTTCATCACGCCTGTCTCCGTGACACAGAGATGCCCGGCCTGAAGCTCGACATTTTCCACCTCACCGGCGATGGTCAGCGCACCCTCCAGCGTACCGCAGAGATGGTCGATGACCAGGCCGCCAGGAATGAAGCCTTCCGGCTGTTTTGAATCAGACATTCACTACCCCTTCACTTTTACACCGCCACAATGGCCATCGTAGCACAGGCAACACAAGGCTATTTTCAAGATAAAATCTTCATAACCTGAAAACATTCAATGTTCAAACCATGCTTCCATGACAACTCAGAATGGAAGAACACTGTCCAGCACTTTCTGCCCATAACGGGGCTGCTGATACTGCGAGAGCTGCCCCCGTCCGCCATAGGAAATCCGGGCCTCCGCAATGCGGTCATGTGTGACGATGTTGTCTTCCGAAATATCCTGCGGCCGCACAACACCACTGACCATGATCTGCCTCAGCTCGCCATTCACCCTGACCTCCTGCCGTGCGACGACGACAAAATTGCCATTAGGCAGAACCTGCGTGATGACACCTGCCAGCGTCAGCGTGACCGTATCGATACGCCTGATGGTCCCGGCCCCGTTATTGGAGCTGGAACTGTTGGTCTGAAGGGCATCAGCACTGGTCAGATGGGAGATGAAGCGGCCCTTGAAGCCGAAAAAGCTTGGAATCCCGAAAGCCTCGGCACCACTGCCGGAGGCTGTCGTGTTATTGGTCACGTTGGCCGTATCTGCCACCTGGATTTTCACTGTCAGAAGGTCACCCGCCTGCGCAGCCCGCTGGTCCTTGAAGAACGCCCGACTACCCGGCCGCCAGAGGCTGCCCACTTCAGTCGGCGGAGCCTGAAGGGGCGGGGTTGGCATCGTCACGGGGCGGTAATCCGGGGCCAGGGTGGGGTCGGCCGTCCGTGTCATGCGGGGTGGATGTCCCAGCTCACTGAGCGTACCAGCGCCCATGCAGCCTGCCAGCCCGGTCAGGACCACAACGAGCCCCGCCATGCAGACACTCCTGTGAAGAAGATGGATCATGGATGGCTCCCGTCACCAAGCATCAGGCTGTTGATCCCCAGACGTTTCACTTCCTCCGAATCCGGCGGAATGGCTGTGGAAGAGGCATCAACCCGCACCTCGCCCGAAGCCGTGACCTTGCCGATGAGGACCATCCGGCTTCCCAGATTCAGGGCATGGACGAACTGCCCGCTTCCACCATCCTCCAGCGCCCGGCCTGTGGCTGTCAGCCGGATGCCGGTGCTGTTGTAGCTGAGCAGGACAGGGTCCCCCCGATGCACGAGCACGGCCCGCCGCAGGTCCGTACCCTGCACGGGCTGTCCGGCCCCGACAGTGCGGACAAGTGCCATGCCGATCATCCGCTCCGGCTCTGGCAGAGAACGGGCAAGCGGTGGCACCGTACCTGAAAAAGCGGGGTCGATATGCATGTCGTCCGGCTGGATGATGTGACCGGACGGCAGGGCATGGTCATACACCATCACCGGCTGCACGGGACGGATGCTGCCCCGCAGCGGAAACCTGTCCGCCCCGGCGTCTCCTGCTGCATGAGCAGGCTGTACAGTTGCCGAGAAAAGACCGGTCTTATGATCCCAGTTCAGATTCAGGAGGGTTGCCGGGTCCTGTTCATTCTCACCGGCAACGAGAGGAGTAAAGCTGGTGACATCCACCACGACACTACCCGTCTCACCATCCTGCGAAATGGCCTTGCGGACAAGAGCGGCATATTCGTCCCGGCCCAGCACATGCCCGGCCCGGGTCAGCGACAGACTGGTGGATGATGACTGGTCATCCCAGTCCACACCGTACTGGTCCGCCAGTGCAATGAGCTGACTGCCCCCGATGGTGATGGTCTTGCCCGGCGCAGGAGCCGGGCCAAGCAGCCGGTCCTGTCCGGCATCCAGCCCATCAAAAACATCGGACAGATAGACCGATGCACCATGCACCACACCGGAAGGTCGCAGAGTCGCCGCCATGGCCGTACTGGCAGCGGGCTCTCCAGCCAGCACAAACCCGACCGCCAGCCAGAAGCAGGCTGGCAGGAAGCTACGCCCGGTACCCCGGTATCCAATGCCAAGAAGTGCCATGCCGCCCGCCTTCAGCGCAGGTTGGTCAGGGTCTGGAGCATCTCATCAGAGGCGGTGATGCTTTTGCTGTTCATCTCATAGGCACGCTGCGCCGTGATGAGATCCGTGATTTCCGTCACCGCATTGACGGCTGATTCCTCGACAAACCCCTGACGGATGGTCCCGAAACCTGTTGTCTCCGGGTTGCCGATGATCGGGTCACCCGAGGACGTGGTCTCCGTAAACAGGTTCTGCCCCATGGCTGCCAGACCATTCTCGTTCTGGAAGGTCGTCAGCTGGATCTGCCCGGCCACCTGGGAGTTGGGCTGACCGGAGAGCGTGTACTGCACCTGCCCGGTCTGATCGATGGTGATGTTTTCGGCATTGTTCGGGATGGAGATGTTCGGTGTCAGCGGATACCCGTCTGCCGTCACGATCGTACCATCCTGCGAGAGGGAGAATGTCCCGTCGCGGGTATAGGCATATTCCCCGTTGGGCAGCAGGATGCGAAAATAACCGCGGCCTTCCACGGCGAGGTCCAGCGCATTGCCGGTCTGGGACAGGGTTCCCTGCTCGTTGATGCGGTAAATGGCCGCCGTACGCACACCAAGCCCCACCTGAGCCCCGGCAGGCACACGGTACCCCGTGTCGGAACTCATCGTCCCGACACGACGCAGGTCCTGATAGATGAGGTCTTGGAATTCAGCCCGGCGGCGCTTGTACCCGGTTGTCGTCATGTTGGCGATGTTGTGGGAGATGGTCTCCACATTGGTGGACTGGGCCTGCATGCCCGTTGATGCAACATCCAATGATCTCAGCATAAATGAACATCCTCACGATTTGCCACAACCCACGCTCCCAGAAACGCAAGGCCACCCTGATGATGGCAGGCACCGAAACATTTTGACTGTGCCCTCCCATAAACCGACACGAAAAACATTATCAAGGTTAATTATCAGAATATGATATGAATTGAGCCGTTTGTTAATGTTCAAGCCCTATATTCTCTTCCAATAACCATGAACAAATGACATTATAACAAAACCTACCATGATATAGCCTTGAGGACAGTCTCCCATGGATGTGACCGGTTATCTCGCCCTTTCACGCATTGATGCGCTGACACGGGGGCTTGAGGTTACGGCCAACAATCTGGCCAACAGCAGCACGGATGGCTTCAAGGAACAGCGGGTTCTTTTCTCCGACTATCTGTCCCGCCAGAAGGGCGATCAGCTGGCCAATGGCGAGAAGACGCTCTCCTACAACCAGGACAGATCCACCTATCTGGACACGCTACAGGGTGAGCTGCGCCAGACGGGAAATCCGCTGGACCTCGCCATAAACGGGCCGGGCTATTTCATGGTCCGCAGCCAGCAGGGAATCCGGCTGACCCGCAACGGCCAGTTCCACCGCAGTGAAGATGGCACTCTTGTCGATTCCCTGGGCAATGCCCTGCTGGACGACCAGCGCCAGCCCATTACCCTGACCCCTGATGATCAGGTGCTGCCCCTTGGCATCGGCTCTGATGGCATCATCTCGACAGAAAAAGGTGACATCACCCGCCTCGGCCTCTCGACAGTCGATAACCCCAATACACTCCATGCTGAGGGGAACCATCTTTTCAGGCCAGCCAACGAGAATGACCTCCGGGCCGTTCCTGCCCAGGAAATCCGGCAGGGAATGCTGGAATCCAGCAATGTGAACCCCGTGGAGGAAACCACGGCGATGATAAAAACCCAGCGGGAATATGATCTCAACTTCCAGCTGCTCCAGACCGAATTCACCCGCCGTCTGAACGCCATCGACAAGATTGCGACGGAAGTCACAGCCTAGCTGTTTTTGATCCAGATCAAGGACAAATCATCAAATACAGGCTTTCCATTTAACTTCCTGTAAACTCATGACCTTAGGATGGCCTTAGGGTGAGGTCGCCGGACCGTCATCCAGACCTGTCTGGCCTCGGCCAGTCCCTCATTCCGGAGAAAGACTGAAACCATGGATCTTGGCCTGTCCCTCAATATCGCCACGTCCGGCCTCAAGACGATTGAGAACGAACTCTCAACAGCCTCCAACAATGTCACGAACGCATCCACCCCGGGCTATGTGTCAGAGACTGCCAACACATCCTCGACGGTCGTCTCCGGCACTGGAGTCGGTGCGACTTCAGCGGCCAACCAGCTGAACATTTCCCAGCCTCTTCAGGATGCGCTCTACCAGCAGAATGCCCGTGTCTCCGGCCTGACGGCCACCAGCAACTCCCTTGCGGCCGTCTCTGCCGTACAGGGAACAACGACAGGCTCTGATGGAGCCAATACCATCGGCACGCTGACCAACAACCTCCAGAATGTCAGTACGGCCTTCATCAGCCTCTCCAACACACCGCAGAACAGTGCTTCGCAGCAGGGCGTGGTCTCGGCTGCACAGACCCTTGTCAGCAACATCCATACCCTCTCTTCGGTCTATCAGGCCCAGCGCCAGGGCGCACAGGATGCCATCACCAGCACGGTCTCCGGCATCAATACGGACCTGACAACCATTGGCCAGATCTCACAGCAGATCATGCTGGCACGCAGCTCCCACGCTGACACGGCAGACCTCGCCAACAAGCGCCTGGAAGCCATGCAGAGCCTTTCCAGCAAGCTGGGTGTTACCTTTACCGAAAAACCGAATGGCGACATGCTGGTCAGCACGCAGGACGGCACACGCCTGCCAACCCGCCCGGATCAGGCCGGATTGCCCAACGGACAGTTCCAGGCGCCCACGGCAACATGGCCCCTCTCCACGAAGTCCCCTGCCACACTGACACCAAGCATGTATCACGCCACCGATGGCAGCGATCAGGGTGTTGCCGGTATCATGTTGGCCGGAAAAGACATCACCTCCCACCTGACCGATGGCACGCTGGGTGCCAACCTGACCCTGCGGGACCAGACCTATCCACAGATGCAGGCGCAGCTCGATTCCTTCTCATACACGCTGATAAACCGCTTCAAGGCGGCCGGAGTGCCCCTCTTCACCAATGGCGGGACGCAGCCCCTCTCCAGCGATCCGACCAAAACAGCACCAGCAGGGCTGGTCGGGCTCTCCTCCAAGATTGCCGTCTCCACGGACTATCAGCAGACTCCGTCCCTGCTGACAGCCAACAGCGATGGTGGACAGACCAGCGCCCTCGCCAATGCCGTGCTGAACAAAGCCATGGGCAGCGCCAGCGCCAGCACATCCGGCTCCCTGGCGGCACCCTCCACCTCTCTCGGGCCAGATGGCACACAGGCCACGGGCTATGACGGCACGCAAGGGCTTACACAGCTGGCAACCTCCCTCACCAGCAGCCAGGCCGGGGTGATCAGCCAGAACAGCAGTGACCTCTCCACGGCAACATCCATCAAGACATCCCTCACGACAAAGGTTGCCGATGTCTCTGGTGTGGATGTCAACAGCCAGATGTCCGCCATCGTGTCCCTGAAAAACTCTTACGCAGCCAATGCCAAGGTCGTCTCCATGGTGCAGTCCATGTTCAGCACGCTGCTGGATGCCGTCCACTGACGGACTGCCCCCACATGGCAGCCTGCCCGGCAATGAAACCGAGCAGGCCCTACCCTGACCTGCCCCCCTCACCCTACAGACCATCACAGGAGTGCCACCCATGAGCATGAATGTCAGCCAATATGGCGCCGCCGGTGCAAACCTGATCCTCAACACAGGCATCAGACAGATTGAATCCGAGCAGACAGACATTGCGTGGCAGACCTCACAGGGGACGACATCGTCCAGCATTTCCGGGGTGGGCAGTGACCGGCAGACCATCCTGTCCCTCAGCCCGAAACTGGCCGAGCTGACGGGCTATCAGAGCAACCTGTCTTCGGTACAGAACCGCCTCTCTCTCAGCTCCACAGCCCTCAAGCAGGTCACTGATCTGGCACAGTCCCTCAACTCCCAACTGCTGAGCATGCTCTCCTCTGAGGGCGGAGAAAAAGCATCCACCACAACCGCAGCTGACAGCGCCCGGACAGGGCTGGGCAGCCTGGGAACGATCCTCAACACATCCGATGGCAGCAGCTTCATCTTTGCTGGACAGAACACATCCACAGCGCCCGTCACCTCCCCCTCAACACTGAATGACAGCACGCTGGCCCATACCATCTCCCAGATCGTTTCCGGCCTGAAGGACGGCAACAGCGGGACAGTCTTCAGCCAGGCCACCGCCGCCAGTGCGGACAACAGTGCCAGCATGAGCGTCTTCTCTCAGGCTCTGTCACAACCTGCCGAACAGGCAGGGGCTCTTCAGGCTTCCGCCATCATCGGGCCGGACGGCTCCACCGTCCAGACCGGCCCGGTCGCCACACAGGGCGGGCAGGCCAGCAGCACGTCCACCGGCTCCCCCATCCGGGACCTCATGCGGGACATGATGATCATGACGTCCATGAAGGGAATGGACACGACCACACCCGGCTTCACCAATCTCGTCCGCCAGCTGCATACCTCACTGGGAACAACAGCCAACCAGCTCATCGACATGAACACCAGCGTCGGCGTGACGCAGAACACCCTGACACGCCAGCAGGGCATCTATTCCAGCCTTCAGCTGATGGTGAAAGAACAGCTCTCCAACGGCCTGAACGTCAATCTGGCCGAGGTGGCCACACGCTCCTCGGACCTCAGCCTCCAGCTGAAGGCCTCCTTCTCGCTCATCGCCGACATGAAGAACATGTCTCTGGCGGACTATCTCTGACCGTACCTTCCAGCACGATACCAGCCTGATAACGGGCCGTCTTCCACCGGGAGGCGGCCCGTTCTTTATCCCAGCCTGTACGGAACGCCCCTCCATTTATGGAAAATAAGGCAAGCTTTGCGCAGGATCCTTCTACCGCTGCGCCATGATGAAACCCTAGAAAAAGACTGTAACGCCAGACCAGACGAGGCGTTGAACCGCATCAAGGTCACTATGGAGACAGTCATGCAACATACTGGAAAAACAGACATATCCCATGACATCCTTCTGTCCGCCTACCGGCGCATGAAGACGATCCGTACGTTCGAGAACCGTCTGCATGAGGACTTCAAGGCTGGCATCGTCCCGGGCTTCACCCATCTCTATGCGGGACAGGAATCGGTGGCCGTCGGCATTTGCAGCCATCTGACCGATCAGGACCAGATCGCCAGCACCCATCGTGGCCACGGCCACTGCATCGCCAAAGGTGTCGATGTCATGGCCATGATGAAGGAAATTCACGGGCGGCAGGGCGGCATCTGCAAGGGCAAGGGCGGCTCCATGCACATTGCCGACCTGAGCAAGGGCATGCTGGGGGCCAATGGCATCCTTGGGGCCGGAGCTCCGCTGGCCTGTGGTGCCGCCCTCGCCGACAGGCTGGAGGGCAAGGGCCATGTTGCCGTCGTCTTCGGTGGTGATGGCGGCGTGAATGAAGGAGCCGTGCTGGAGAGCATGAATCTGGCCAGCGTCTGGAAGCTGCCCCTGATGTTCGTCGTGGAGAACAACGGTTATGCCCAGTCCACACCACAGCACAGGACAACCTCCGTCAGCAGCTATGAGGACCGGGCCAGAGGCTTCGGCATGCCTGCCGTCACGGTGGACGGGCTGGATTTCTTCGCCGTCTACCGTGCTGCCGGGGAGCTTATCGCCAGAATGCGGGCCGGAGGCGGACCTGTTCTTCTGGAATGCCGGACCGTCCGTTTTTACGGCCATTTTGAGGGAGACACCCAGCGTTACCGCCCTGCCGGAGACGTGAAGAACGCCTGGGAGGAACGGGACTGCCTGCGCCGCTTCGCCCAGACATCAGGCCTCAGCCCGGCGGAACTGGAAGCAGTGGACCGGGACGTGGAGCAGCTGGTCAATGCTTCCGTGCAGGAAGCCCTCAAGGCCCCGCACCCTGCCCTGAATGAACTCCATGACGGCGTGTACGTCTCCTACTGAACCCATCATCTGAAGGAAAATCTGTCATGACCAGACATGTCTCGCTGAAATCAGCCATCAACGAAGCTCTGGATCAGGAAATGGCCAGAGACCCGAAACTGCTCATCTTCGGGCAGGACACCGCCGGTGGTGTCGATGCTGGGGGAGAAACGGATACATGGGGTGGCGTGCTTGGTGTCACCAGGGGGCTCTATACCCGCTATGGTGACCGGGTGATTGATGCGCCCCCCACCGAGATGGCCTATGTCGGGGCTGCCGTCGGGGCCGCCCTCTCCGGCTTCCCCGTCGTGGCGGAAGTCCCGTTCATCGACTTCATGGGCGTCTGCTTCGACCAGCTGCTGAACCAGGCTGCCAAGATGCGCTACATGTTCGGCGGCACGGCCGAAATCCCGCTTGTCGTCCGCACGATGGTCGGGGCAGGCATCAATGGTGCGGCGCAGCACTCCCAGATGCTGACGGCCATGTTCACCCACATTCCGGGCCTGAAGGTCGTCTGCCCCAGCACGCCGCATGATGCCAAGGGGCTGATGATCGAGGCCATCCGGGACCGGGGCCCCGTGATCTTCTGCGAGCCAAAATATCTCTATGAGACGACCGGCCCCGTTGCCGAGGCTCCTTACGCCATTCCCTTCGGGCAAGCCCATCTCGCCAGGGAAGGACATGACGTCTCCATCGTCACCTACGGGCCCATGGTCCCCCGGGCACTGGAGGCCGCCACCCAGCTGGCGGAAACGGGAATCGAGGCCGATGTCATAGACCTGCGGACTCTCTCCCCGCTGGACATTGCCACGGTCCTGAAGTCCGTACAGAAAACAGGTCGGCTTGTAGCGGCTGATGAGGCCCATCCCCGCTGCAACATGGCCACCGACATCGTGGCGCAGGTCACCAGGCAGTGCTTCACCAGCCTGAAAGCCGCCCCGCAGATGGTCAGTGCCCCACACACGCCCGTGCCCTTCTCGCCCGTGCTGGAGAAAGCCTACATCCCCGGTGCGGAGCAGATCATGGCCGCCGTGACCCGGATCATGGCATGAACAGGCATGGGAACAGTCAAAAGCAAGGAGTCCTCAGAAATGACTACCAGACACCATGTCTCACAGGCCACCATCACCTGTGAGGCCGCCAACAGCCTCGTGCAGGCTGTCCTCAAAGAAGGAGCTGCACAGAAGATTCCCGTTTCTGTCGCCATCATGGATGCAGGCGGGCATCTCCAGGCCTTTGCCCGCCATGATGGAACAGCCTTCCTGACGGTCGAGATCGCCATCGACAAAGCATGGACGGCCTGCTCCTTCGGTCAGCCGACCCATGTCTGGAACCAGCTCGTGCAGAACCCCCACATGGCCCCCCTCGCCAGCAGACCCCACCTTGTGGCCGTAGGCGGTGGATGCCCCATTTTTGCCGGGGGGCAGCTGATCGGCGGCATTGGCGTCTCCGGCGGTACCTACGAGCAGGACCGGGACCTGGCTGAAAAGGCCCTGAACAGTCTGGGATTCGAGGTCGCCTGAAAACCACTTCCGTCCCTGCCAGACAGGCCATCTCTCCAACCGGAGGGATGGCCTGTCTGCCTGTTGCACGGCCAGGACAGCCCAAACCATCACAACGGCCTCTTTTCTCCCTCATGCATATTGGTTAATAAATAACTTACAAACTTTCTTTAAGAAAGTCAGAATGTTCATGGACGTACAATCACTTTCAGCGGATCGGACGGCCCTTTCATGAAGGCCCACCTCACTGTTGCGACGGGCCTGGATGAAAACAACCTCATTCCTGCTCTGGTCACCATACAGTCCACCATCAGCAATGCGCAGGACAAGTCCCGCCTGTCTTTTGCCCTCTTCCATACGGGACTCGATGACCATGTGAAACAGCTGGTAAAAGGGCTGCTCAACTCGTATGGCGTCGCTTTCTCCCTCATCAACATGCCCGGCATCCTTTCCGGCTTCACCTACAAAGACACCATCTGCACCCACCGTCTTTATCCCCTGCTCATTCCCCAATATTTCACATCACGAAATTTCGTACTCAGCATCGGGGCAGGTTCACTCATCCGGGGGGACATTCTGTCCCTTCTGTCCGATTTCCCTACCGGAGCAAAGATCGGGGCTGTCCGCTGCATGTATCATGCCCTCATGGACCAGCCCGACTCCGGGCCTGTCAGGTCGGAGCGCCATTTCAGCCGCAACCTGCTTCTCTTCAACCGGCAGGCCATCTCCCCGGAGGAAGGGCAGGCCTGCATCCAGCTGCTGGACGAAGAATGGCCGGGACGGGACGAAACCATCCTTAACTACCTCTTCCGCCACGCACTGCACCTGTTCCCGCAGTCATGGAATCTCCAGATGCCGCTCTTCCAGCAGCCAGATGAGGCCTTCATCCCTTCCATACGGACAGCCATTACCTCCGCCCGCAACAACATGAACCTCGGCCAGTTCGCCAGCCATCTCGACCCTGATGACATGACAGCAGCCCTGGAGCAGACCAACATCCACGCCCGGGATTACAGAAAGATCGCAGCCTCCCTCATGCGTCAGATACAGGACAGGATGCCACCTCTCCTCTTCGACCCCATATGGACCGCCTTGCAGAACATTACATGATCCCTGCCACTGTCCGACCCATCCCCTGACGCACGCAAGTTGTCCCACATCATGCAGACCATTCCCATCGTCATGTCGCTGAATCAGGCGTATGTCGTCCCCGCCATCGCCACGATACGGTCCGTTCTCAACTCGATATCCGACAGGAACCGCATAGAATTCGTCATCTTCCACAAGGAGCTCTCACCAGCTGCCATCAGGATCATGACCACTCTGGTGAACGATTCGGGGGGACGGATCACCTTCATCAACGTGCAGGAGCATTTTGCAGGCCATAACCTGAAAAAAGAAGAAATGTACCATGCACTGCTCATACCGGGACTGATGGCAGGGCATGATTTTGTCTTTTTCCTTGATGCCGACATGATCGTGACGGGCGATCTGCTGTCTCTCATCCACGCCATGCCCGCAGACAAGAAAATAGGGGCTGTCCGCTGCTTCTTCCGCAACACCATCCTGCCTCCCAACGTACCCCGCCCCCTGCATGATCAGACACTCAGGACTGGCCTGAAGGACACAAGCCGGTATTTCAATGCCGGTCTCATGCTCTTCAACATGAAAGCCATAAGACCAGAGGATGGCAGACGCTGCCTCCAGCTCATCTCCCGCAGGTGGAAGGGCCATGCCGAAAGCATCCTCAATGTCGTTTTCCATGATTCCGTGCAGTTTTTTTCAGTCCGCTGGAATTACGCCATGACGCACATCGCCAAGGATGTTGTCCCCTTCCAGCCGGAGATACGGAAAGATGTCGAAGAGAGCAGACTGGACATCCAGGTCCAGCATTTCCTTTTCCTCTCCAAGCCGTGGCTACCCAAGGCCGAGCACGCCCTCTTCCTGAAGGAAGGAGACTGCCCGGAATTCAGATACCATGTGCAGAATTACAAAAACGCTCTGGCTGCCGTCATGAAGGATATTTCTCATGTGGCACCCCGCCTTCTGTGCGGGGCCTCATGGGAGATGACGGAACGCCATCTGGACCCCGAGGGGAAAGCCCTTCTGGCATAAAAAAACGCCACCGTAAAAATACGGTGGCGTCTGGCACATGGTCGCCCGAAGGCTCCGGCCCAACAACAGGGCCGGATACTTCCCCTTACTGGAACAGGGACAGAATGTTCTGGGACTGACCGTTGGCGATGGAGAGGGACTTGATGCCCAGGGACTGCTTGGTCTGCAGGGATGTCAGCTTGGCAGACTCGGCAGACATGTCAGCATCCGTCAGAGCGCCAGAAGCAGCTGTCAGGGAGTCGGAAGACTTCTGACCATAGGAGCTCATGGAGTCGATGGTCTGCTGGTTGGAACCGAGATCAGACGTGACGTTCGTCATGGCAACGATGGCCTTCTGAACACGCCCGATCATGTCGGCAACAGCCTTCTTCGGATCGCTGGAGCTGTCAGCCAGGGAAGCACCCGTGGCGCTGGCGTTCAGGAAGACGTTGGAGGTCGGGTCAGAACCGGCCACACCATTCGTTGTCAGGCCCAGAACGTCGGTCAGGGTCGCACCCTTGGCACCTGTCGTGGCGGAAACGAGGGAGCCATAGCCGGTCAGTGTCTGTGTATCACCCTGGAGACCCGTAACGAAGGTCAGGCTGCTGGCCGTGATGCCCAGACCATCGGCTGTACCACCTGTCGTACCACCGGCCAGCAGGTTGATCCCCTTGGTCGTGGCGTTACGGGCGATGGTGTCAATGCTCTTCATGTAACCTGTCAGCTCCTTGTCGAGCTGGCCGAGGGAAGAAGAGTTGCCCAGGTTGTTACCGACAGTGGTCACAGCGTTCTGGACGTTCTGAAGGATGTTGATGATGCTGTTGGCAGCAGAGTTTGTGGAGCTGACAATCTGGGAAGCGTAGCTCAGGCCATCATTGACAGCGCTCTGGCCGGCAATGTCACCACCGATCTGGGAGGAAATGCCAAAAGCAGCCGGATTGTCGGAAGCATTGGCGACCTTCTTGCCGGTGGAGACGGCATTTTCCGTCTTGGCCAGATCGCCCTGTGTGGTGTTCAGTGTTTCCAGAGCAACCATGGAAGACTGGTTGGTATTGATGGAAAGACTCATGGTCTTCTCTCCTTGCACATCTGTATAGAAAACAACGAACTCATCGTTGACAGATGGATAGAAACACAGAACCCTTACATGTTTCTTACAGAGGACATTTCAAAATGACAGGCATGGAAAAATACCTGTCTTAACCATCGGCCTCATTCTGCCTCATATAAGGCCTTGGGCTACGCAGGCGGCCCGGAACCGGCATGACAATCTCATCGGAGAAATGCGGGGCAGAATCGCCTTCAGCCGGGGCAGGCCCGGCGGCGGCCCTGCTCTGTTCCAGCGCCTTCTTCTGCATTTCCAGCTGTTCTTCCAGCTGTTGCAGCATGGCCTGTGCCGACTCCACGGCCTGGTTCAACCCGGCTTCCTGCTTTTCCGACCGCTCCAGAACACCAGAAAGCGAATCGGCAGTCTCCTGCGTCATCTTCTGCTGGTCCATCAGGTCCTCTTCAGCATTGCGGGCACGCTCCAGCAGGACAGACAGGCGCCTGTCCCCCTGGGTGACCTCATGCCGGACCCGCTCGAACATATGGTTCATCTGTTCTGTCGAAGCATCAAGCGTGGCCACCATCTCATTCAGTGCCGTATAGGAATCCCGGATGACCCCAAGCCGCCGGACAATGAGACGGGAGCTGACAATCCCGGCTATCAGGACGACCATCAGAAGAATCTCGATGATGAGCTGGCTATTTTTCAGAAGCATGATGTCCCCTCTGCTCTGCTGACTGCTGATCCACCGAAGCAGAACCAAGAGACGCCAGCAGTTCCGGCGTCAGATCTTCCTCCAGCGGGATGAGGCGCTGGTCTATCCGAACAGCCTGCATCCGATGCAGCCGCCCCAGCGTGCCCTCAAAAATTGGCGTTCCGTCACATTCCATCCGCACACGATGCGGCGCTTCGCCCTTGCTGGGCAGATGGAGGACACTACCTTCCTTCAGCTCCAGAATCTGGGAAAGCGGGAAAGACGCCGTCTCAAACACGGTGGAAACGGTCACGCTCGTTTCCATGATTTCGGAAATGAGATGATTCTCCCATATGGAATCATTGCCGAAATTGTCCCCCATGAACTGCTGGGAGAGTTTCTCTCTTACCGGTTCCAGCGTGGCATAGGGAATGACGATATCCATGTCCCCGCTCCTGTCGCCCATATCAATATGGAAGCGGGCCGCAATGGCCGCATTGGAGGGCCGGGCAATCACCGCCAGGCTGGAGCTGATCTCCAGCCGCTCGAAAGAGAGATCCACCTTACCCACTGGCGCAAAAGCCTCGGAGAGATCCGCCAGCGTGATGACAATCAACTTCTCTATGAGGGCTCTCTCCAGAGCAGTGTGGGGCCGATTCTCTATGATCTTGGGTCCACCACCGCGCTCTCCGCCCATCAGGATGTCCACAATGGAATAGGATAGCGACGAATCCACAACAACCAGACCATAATTGCGCCACTGCTCTGCCCGGAAGACGGAAAACAGGGAGGAAGACGGCACTTCTCCCATATAGTCCCCAAAACGCAGGGACCGCATGTTCTCCATGGTGATGTCGACATTGTCGTTGGTAAAACCACGCAGGGTCGAAGAAAGGAAACGCACCAGCCGGTCAAACACGTTCTCCAGCATGGGCATACGCTCATAGGCCACAAAACCGGCCTTGATGATGCGCTCCATCCCGCTCTCTTCCCGCATGGCAGAACCGGAAAATGCATTGCCGAGCATGGCATCAATGGCAGACTGGTCCAGCGCATGGCCATCCGCCTCACCATCATCCCCCCCATGCGCAGCGACCCCGGAGGAGGATGTTCCTTCCTCTTCCGGGGCTTCAGTCCGTGCAGCATTGTCTTCTGTATCCGGGCCGGGCTGTTCCGCTCCCTGCCCTTCTGTCAGGTCAGGCTGGTCAGCCTGTGCCTGCTCCTCTTCATCCGCCATTGGGTCCAAATCCACCTTACTGGGTTAGAAGTTCCGTAATGTAAATGTTCGTGACATTCAGCGGGGCAAACGCCACACGCAGGCGCCTCAGCAGGGCCTCACGCAGGCGATAGAAGCCACTGCCATGCAGGTCCTGCGGGCGGCTTTCGTGCAGATAGGTCTGGAAAATGTCCTGCACCTCGGGAATACGCCCCTGAAGAGCTGCCAGTGTCTCAGCTCCCTCCACTTCGACACTGGCTGTCATCTTTACATAGACCGTCCGCCCGGCCCCGTTATCCAGATTGGCCGTGGCAGAGGGAACCGACAGAAGGAGGCGATGTGAGCCCGCCTCCCCGCCTTCCGCTGCGGCAACCTTGGGGGCAGGCTTCCCGCCACCGCCGAATGGTGGAAGGTGGGCCTGCCAGGCACCCACGCCCCCACCTATCAGCAGCAGAGGCACGGCAGCCATGATGGCCATTTTCTTCCTGGACATGCCCTTCCTGCCATCAGCCGAAGCGGCTGTACCATCACCTCCGGCGTCTGGACTGGTCTCATCACTCATGACGCTGCGCTCCGTTATCAGTCCTGATGAACCGGCTGTCTGGCGGCTTTCTCCACAGTGCGACGGCTTTCCGCCTCGCCTGCCATGGCTGTCACACCCAGACCCGCCGATACGGGCATGCTGGCCTCACGGATGGCCTGCTGGACAGGGTTGCACTCATCCTCGGCACGGGCACCCAGCGGCAGGAAGGCTTCCTCATTCAGCCGATACCCCATGCCCCAGCTCGTGATGAAGGGCTTCTGGATACCTCTTGCCCGCAGCTTCTGACGGATGCGGCAGACCATGACATCGATGGTCTTGCTGATGGGCTTCTCCCGCCCGGCATACAGGGTGGACAGGATGGCGGCCTTGTTCAGCAGGCTACCCCGACGACGCACCATGAGGGACATGATGTCATATTCACCCTGTGTCAGCGGCAGGAGGTCATCATCCACCAGCACCTCACGGGTGTCTTCCTTCACCGTCAGACGGCCGACCGTGATGATCTGGCTGGTCACGCCATGATCCATGACACGCCGGACAATCGCCTTCAGCCGGGCCAGCAGTTCTACCGGCCCTACCGTGATGGGCACGCAGTCATCAGCACCAGCGGCAAGGGCCTCGGCCACGTTGTGGGCTGTCAGATTCCGGGCAATGACCAGAATCGGCAGGCTGAAGCGGTTGTTGCGAATCGTTCTGATCAGAAGCGGATCCGGGTTGGTCTGCTGGATGACGGCCACATCGGACTGATCATTGCGCAGGGCGCTCAGCACGCCTTCCCTGCCAGAAATGCGCAGAAAGATTCCTCCTTCAGAAACCGCTTCAGAAAGAGTGGAGCAAGGCCGTCCGTCCATATTCTTTGGACTATCACCAACGCAGATCAACCTCATGGAAGTTTTCCTTTTCTTCATCGTTTCGTACTCCTCATTATCAAGACATAATGCTAACGCGACATTAAAATATCCTTCCATCTTTTAAATGCAATCAAAATATTCCTTTAAATTCGTTAAAATGCCGCCACAAAGCCCATGAGATTATGGCAATTCCATGGCCTTTTACAAAGCACTAAAGGCCATTTTCTCCCCTTGACACCAGCGGTTCCGATTAATGAACTGGACATCTTCACAACCCTCATGAAAGTCCCCCAATGACCCACATCCACCTCATCAACGGGGCGAAACCTTTTGCCCACTCTGCCGGAAAACTGAACCAGACCCTCCAGAATCTTGCCGCAACCTGCCTTCAGGAACACGGTTTGTCCGTCAGCCAGACCGTCATTGATGAAGGCTATGATGTCGAAAGCGAGATCCGGGCGATCCAGAAAGCGGACATCGTCATCTACCAGTTTCCGGGATGGTGGATGGGCACGCCGTGGCCTCTGAAAAAATATATGGATGAGGTTTTCACACAGGCACATGGCCTTTTTTACAGCAACGATGGCCGCAGCCGGCACGATCCCTCAAAGCGTTATGGCTCTGGCGGCCTGCTACAGGGCAAACGCTTCATGGTATCCACCACGTGGAATGCCCCACTTGAAGCCTTCGAAGACAGGGACCAGTTCTTCGGCGGCGGTGGCATTGATGCCGTGCTTTTCCCGTTCTATCGGGCCCATGCCTTTCTCGGCATGGACCGCCTGCCCACCTTTCTGGCAACGGATGTCATGAAGAACCCGGATGTCCCAGCCATGGAGGCTGCCTACCGGCGGCATATCGAGCAGGTCATCATCATGGCCTGACCGGCTCCACGGATCAGGAACAACCGGCACAGAGAAAGACTGCACCATGCCACAGGACCGACTCGCCGCCCTCCAGGCGGCTGTCAGCCGCCACTGCCCGGAAAAAGTCACCCATACGGCTTTCGACTTCCTGACCCTCTATCGCACCGGGACCGTGACCGATCCCGTTCTGGTCGTTTACGAACCCCGCATCTACATCGTCGTGCAGGGGCAGAAAATCCTTCACCTCCATGACCAGCCCCTGCCCTATGGCGAGGGCGAATATCTGATCTCCACACTGGACCTGCCCGTTTCCGGCCAGATCACCAGGGCCTCGGCGGAAAGACCCTATCTGGCCCTGTGCATCAGCTTCTCCTCCACGGAGATGGAGCAGCTCCTCCGGGAGAGCCAGTCCACCCTCAGCCGTCAGACCCGGAAACTGGCCCTCCGAAAGGAGAACAGCTCTCCCATATCCGCCATGGGAGTGAGCCGGATTACCGACGACCTGCTGGATGCCCTGCTGCGCCTGGTAGGGCTGCTCGCCCGGAATAGCGACCAGAAATTTCTGGCGCGGCTCTACAAGAAGGAGCTCCTCTATCTCTTTCTTCATGGCCAACAAGGCCATGTCCTTCAGGAAACGGCGCACCTCCAGAGTGACCTCTCCCGCATCAACAGGGCCATCATCCATCTGCGCCACCATTTTCAGGAACGGTTCGAGATCGGCACGCTGGTGAAGATCGCCGGGATGGGCCAGTCCAGCTTCTACAAACGCTTCGGAGAGCTGACAGGCATGACGCCCGTCCAGTACCGCACGAAGCTGCGCCTGCAGGAAGCACGCCGCCTCATGGTGCATGAAGAGATGAGCGCTGCCAGCGCAGGCTTTCAGGTAGGATATGACAGTCCCTCCCAGTTCAGCCGTGAGTACAGGAAAACCTTCGCCCGCCCGCCCCAGGCCGACCTCCAGCACATCCGCCGCATGGGCGTGGATGCCTATACGGCCCAGCATGAAGATGTGTGGTTCTGAAGCAGACCTGCCATCCCTCCTGAAAGATTGAACAGAAGGTTAACGTTCCATAGGCTCGCAGCTGGCCCGTTCAATCGCCGCTCTTCAGGGAAGGATGATCCCATGCGCACCATTGGCTTTGCCTGCACCTCTGCCGAGGCCCCTCTCGCCCCCCTCCATTTTGACCGCCGCAATCCCCGCCCCAATGACGTGGTGATGGAGGTCCTCTATTGCGGGGTCTGTCACTCCGACCTGCACTGGGTGCGCAATGACTGGGGCCATACGCCCTATCCGGCCATTCCCGGCCACGAGATCATCGGCCGCGTGCTGGAGGTCGGCCCGGAGGTGACCCGCCACAAGGCCGGGGACATCGTTGCCGTCGGCTGCATGGTGGACAGCTGCATGACATGTGACCAGTGCCGCAAAGGTGAGGAACAGTATTGCCGGGAGGGCAGGAAATATCCCATCGGCATGAATGGGGTCTATGGTGGCATTGATGCCGTGGACGGAACTCCCAACATGGGCGGCTATTCCAAGCACCTCGTCGCCCGGCAGGAATTCGTCCTGAAAGTGCCAGCAGGGCTGGATGCCTCCAGGGCGGCACCGCTGCTCTGTGCTGGCATCACCACATGGTCTCCCCTGCGGACATGGCGTGCCGGTCCCGGATCACGGGTTGCCGTCATCGGCCTTGGCGGGCTGGGCCAGATGGCCGTGAAGCTGGCATCCGCCCTGGGAGCGGAAGTCACTGTCCTTTCACGCAGCGGGAAGAAAAAACAGGAAGCCCTCGCCCTGGGGGCAGACAGCTTCCTCGCCTCTGGCGATGAAAAGGCCATGCAGGAAGCGGCCAGCCGTTTTGACCTCATCATCGACACCATACCGGTGGAGCATGACATCAACCCCTACCTGTCCCTGCTGGATGTGGACGGCACGATCTCCCTTGTCGGGCAGGTCGGCCCCATACCGGCACTCTCAACCCTGCCGCTGGTCTATGGCCGCCGCAACATCACCAGCTCGCTCGCCGGAGGCATCCGTGAAACGCAGGAGCTTCTGGACTTCTGTGCCCGCAAAAACATCCTGCCCGATACGAAGACCATCGCCATGCAGGACATCAACGAGGCCTTCCGCCAGCTGGAACAGGGCGACACGCACTACCGCTTCGTGATCGACATGACCACACTGAAGACCGACTGACCGACCACCCCCGCCGGGACCGAACCCCGGCGGGGCCACCCCGTCACGCTCCGGCCAGCACCTCCCGCAAATATGGCCCTGTCCGGCTTTCAGGGGTCCTGACCACCTCCTCCGGCGGGCCGGAGGCAATGATCCTGCCGCCCTTTTCCCCGCTGCCGGGGCCAATATCGATCACCCAGTCACTCGCCGCCGCCACACGCATGTTATGTTCGGTCACAACCACGCTGTGCCCCTGCTCCACCAATGTCTGGAGCTGGCCCAGCAGCCTGTCCGTATCAGAAGGATGCAGGCCGGTCGTGGGTTCATCCAGAACATACAGCATGGGGGCGGGCCGCCGCTTCTGCAGTTCCGTTGCCAGCTTGAGCCGCTGCGCCTCACCGCCGGACAGTTCCGGTGCAGGCTGGCCAAGACGGAGATAGCCAAGGCCGGACTGCTCCAGCGTTTCCAGCCCGCGGGCCAGTGCCCCTTCTCCAGCAAAGAAGGTACAGGCCTCCTCCACGGTCATGGCCAGCACGTCGGCAATGTTCTTCTCCCGCAGCGTGATGGCCAGCACCTCATCCCTGTAGCGTGCCCCGTGACAGACCGGACAGGGAGCCTCCACACCAGGCATGAAGAGCAGACCGACCGAGACCGTCCCCAGCCCCTCGCAATGCGGGCACCGTCCCTTGGCCACATTGAAGCTGAAACAGCTTTCATCCAGCTTCGCCCTGCGGGCGGCTTCCGTTGCGGCGAAGAGCCTGCGTATCTGGTCAAAAATGCCCGTATAGGTCGCCAGATTGGAGCGTGACGTCCGCCCGATGGGCTTCTGCGTGATGATGGCCAGACGCCGGACATGCTCCAGCCCTGCCACGATACGCCCTTCTGGCTGGGCCTCCACGGCCTCGTCCGCCAGTGGCGTGGTGTCGTCACCATCCTGCGGTTCATCCGCTTCCTCGACCTTCTGGCCCAGCGCACGCCCCAGAAGGCTTACCAGAGCCTGACTGACCAGACTGGACTTGCCGGAACCGGAAACACCCGTCACGCTCACCAGAACACCCAGTGGCAGCTTCAGGGACAGGTCCTTCATGTTCCGCCATGTGATGCCCTCAAGCTGGAGCCACCGCTCCACCTGTCGGCCGGGACCACGCTCCAGAGGCGGCGGGGCAAAGAGATAAGGCCTTGTGCGGGAGGCCTCCACCTGCCGCAGGCCATCCGGCGGACCACTGTAAAGAACCTGCCCGCCATGGCTGCCCGCACCGGGACCAATATCCACCAGCCAGTCCGCCCGCCGCATGACGACAGGATCATGCTCCACGACCAGCAGGGAGTTTCCGGCCCGGGGCAGACGGGCCAGCACGTTCAGCAGGGCCTCGATATCCGCCGGATGCAGTCCGGCGGCAGGTTCATCCAGCACGTAGGCCACGCCGAACAGGGCGGAATGGACCTGCGTCCCCAGCCGCAGACGCTGATATTCGCCGGGGGAAAGACTGTCCACGGTCCGGTCCGTCTGAAGATAGCCCAGCCCCAGCTCCAGCAGGATCTCCAGCCGCCGGAGCAGGGCCGTCCCGATTTCCTCAATCACACGCCCCTGCGCATCATCCCGCCGCTCCCCTGCCAGCTGGTCTTTCAGCACGGCATGAAGCCGTTCCAGCGGCAGGTGGAACAGGGCCGCAATATCCTGCCCCGCAAACGTCACAGCCAGGGCTTCAGGCTTCAGACGGGCACCGTGACAGACCGGGCAGCGTGTCGCCTGCATGAAGGTCGCCGCACGGGCACGCATCTTCGCACTCTTTGAGCCGTGGAAACTCTGCATCACATGGCGGCGTGCGCTGGCAAAGGTGCCCTGATAGGTCGCCGGCTCCCCCCGCTTCATGGCCGCCTGACTCTCGGCGTAGTTCAGGCCCCGGTAGATCGGTTCTGTCGGGGTTTCATCCGTGTACAGAATCCAGTCCCGTGTTTCCCTGGGCAGGTCCTGCCACGGCGTGTCCAGATCGACCCCACGCATCATGAGGATGTCCCGCAGGTTCTGCCCCTGCCACGCACCGGGCCATGCGGCCACGGCCTTTTCCCGCAGGGTCAGCGTCGGGTCGGGCACCATCTTTTCTTCCACGACGTCATAGAGCCATCCCGTGCCCTGACAGCGTGGACAGGCCCCCTGCGGCGTATTGGCGGAGAAATCGTCACTCTCCAGCATGGGCGCACCGGCTGGATACGTCCCTGCCCGGGAATAGAGCATACGCAGCAGATTGGAGAGGGTCGTCACGCTGCCCACGGATGACCGGCTGCTCGTGCCTGCCTGCTGCTGAAGGGCAATGACAGGCGGCAGCCCTTCGATGCTGCGGATTTTCGGTGGAGGCAGCTGATGGAACAGCCGCCGTGCATAGGGAGCGACCGTCTCCAGATACCGCCGCTGCGCCTCGGCATAGAGCGTCCCGAACGCCAGAGACGACTTGCCCGACCCGGACACGCCGGTGAACACCACCAGACAGCCCCGTGGAACCTCCAGCGAGACATCCTTCAGGTTATGCTCCTGTGCGCCTTCCACACGAATCATGCCGTGCTGCTCCGCCTCATGACTTTCTGAGAAACTGATAGTGACAATATAATACCTCCGTTTAATTAACGATGCTAAAGGGGGATCAGTTTCTTCCGTTACGTTAGAAAATCTAGCTGTTAGCCATCATCTATGACACGTCTCATGATATAAAAAAGCTGATCGATAAAATCGAACGAAGAAATAAATTATATAGATAAAATATTACCTCAACCACCCTATCGGACCAAACAACAAACGCAATAAGCTGTCACGATCCTCAGATGGAAATTGATGCGACCGTGCCATCTACCTCTATATGGCAATATGCACCGTCGCAAGGAGAAGAGACGATGAGAAAAAGCATCAGAATAAATGAAAAATTCCATTCACTCGAAAAATATGACTATAATAAACCTTTAAATGAGGGACATTACAAATCAGATCAATGTATAAATGAATTTTTATACAAAATAATAGGAACATCTACTTTCAATAGACTAAATGATATCCGCTTCCTAGGAGGAATAGACTTATTTTATAGGAAAAACCAAAAAAACTCACTCAACAAAAACAAATGTACACGCTTCCAACACAGCTTAGGTGTTGCTCGATTAGCCATGTTCTACGCCTACAAAAAAGAATTAGATATAAAACAGCGTAAATTAATTGGAGCTGCCGCCCTTCTTCATGATATAGGGCATGCTCCTCTTTCTCATACATTGGAGAATTTTTTCAAACGCAATTTCAATATTAATCACCATGAAGCCGGAATTAAGATTATTCAAGGCGAATCGCCTTACAAAAGAGAAATTACTGATATATTAATATCAGAAAAAATTGACCCAGACGAAATAATAAAAATTATTTCTGGGAAAGATGATCGTTTTGACAATTTTTTTAGTGGACCTATCAATTTTGACACAATTGAAGGAATTTTAAGATCTCATCTATATCTTGAAGAAAATAAGAGAGCTCCTCATCCAGAAGAAATCATACTCGCAGCGATATATCGTCAAAACTCAGAGAGTGAAAAGACAGTTGACACTTTCTGGAAATGCAAGGAAGAAGTATATAACACACTAATAAGATCTGAGGAGGGGATAATATCAGATTATATCTGTGAATTATTTTCATCAAATATACTAGAAAAAAATGATTATTTTTTAACTGATGATAAGTTATTTGAAAAAGTTCCCCAGCTAAGAAATTTGGTCTGGAATGGAAAAAAATGCCCCTCTTTTCCTTGTGAAGAGGTCACGTATATTGCACGATCCTTCTTCATTAACAGAGAATTTTCTTTCAAAACTGACGATGATAAATTACGATATGCTCAGAGGAAAGAAAGAAAAACCCTTTCTTTAGACTCTATAAAATGTCGCTCTTTATTCTGAGGCCCGCAATGATCATGAATCTAGAAACTGCAAAAAACGAATCCGAATCTACACTTGATAGGCTAAGAAGGGCTCTCGAAAAAATAATGCCAAACTTTGAAAACCAAGACCAAGGCCGCTTGATAGATAAGCTAAGAGAGGCTCTCAAAAAAATAATACCAAACTTTGAAAACCAAGACCAAGGCCGCTTGATAGTAGTAACATGCGGGTCTTATGCTCGAAAGGAGGCTACATCTGGATCTGATCTTGATTTCTTCATTATCTTCTCCTCCCCTAAATATAAGAAGAAACGTTTACAAGAGACCATTTCTACTAAAATTGCAAAGGTTATTGAAGAAGAAGGTATAAAATTACCTTCAAATAACGGTGCTTTTGGTCAATTCATTGAAAAGGAAGAATTATTAAAAAATATCGGCGGAGACAAAGATAACAACCAACACATCACCAGAAGGATTCTCTACCTTTTAGAAGGAAAATCTCTATATAATGAGGGAGACTTCCTTTCCCTAAGAAAGGAAATTATTAAAAAATATATAAAAGGGACAAAAAAGGAACACTTACCGCGCTACCTCCTAAACGACATAATTCGATACTGGAGGACGGTGACGGTTGACTATGCTTTCAAGGCAGACCGTTATAAAGAAGGAGGATGGGCAATTAGAAATATAAAACTCATTTATTCCCGAAAAATACTCTATGCAAGTGGGATCTTTAGTGTAGCCTATACAATAGGTCTTCCAGAAGATGAAAAGATCTCAAAACTTGCAGACCTCCTTTGTAAGACTCCATTGGAACGAATCGAATATGTTTGCGATGCACATGCAAAGGAATATAATAAATATAAAGTCAAAGAATACCTTATTGAGATTAAAAGGCAGTATAAGACTTTCTTAGAAAAAATAGATGACAAAAGCATCCGCGAATGTCTTGAGAAACTTCCACAAGAAAAGCGCGACGATGAAACAACATTCACAGAATTTAAAAAGGAAGGTACTACTTTTGGAAAGTCCCTGTATGAACTTTTCCTGAGTACTTTCCCGGAAGATCATGAAATTCGAGAAGCCGTGATATTTTGATGCAACTCAACAATAATTAACTATATATATTAATATAGAAAGGCAGGGGAACCTTCCTCTGCCTTTCACAATCCACTATTTTGACATAAGTAATATGTTACTACACAGACCTGAAAGGATCAATTTTTTAAAAATTGAAAGAAATAAATATATTCTCAAGACAAATGTCAAATACCTCTGCTGGTAACCTATCTCAAAAACTAGCGCGATAACGGATGTTTTTTAAGAATACACAGGACAACATTCATCCCCCCATCCTCAAAAATAAAGTAACGTACGAATTTTTCAGGAAAAAACCACCTGGTGGAGGGGGTTGGATTCGAACCAACGTAGGCGTACGCCAGCGGATTTACAGTCCGCCCCCTTTAGCCACTCGGGCACCCCTCCGAACTCAGGATGAGCGTGTGATAATACGCATTTACTGCTATGTCAATGCGGGCCAGAAAGATTATACAAAGACTTATGGCTAAAAAATCATCCTCCCGCCGTGTGGCCCTGCCCGAGGCGCAGAATCTCTCCCGCAACCGCTCCCGCCGCAGCACGACCCGGCACGGTGCCCCCGCCACGGGCAAGGGCTACTGGATCTACGGCCAGCACGCCGTGGAGGCCGCCCTGCTCAACCCTGCACGGGTCATCTACAGCCTTCTGGCGACAAAGGAAGCCGCCGACTCCCTGCCCGAGACGGCCCATCAGCCCCGCATCGTCAGCCGGGAAGAGCTGGATGCCCTCTGCGGGAAAGACGCCGTGCATCAGGGCGTCTGCCTGAATGTCGAACCACTGGAAAATCCCGCCATCGTGGATGTCATCGACCGCCCCGGCCCCATTCTGGTGCTGGACCAGGTCACGGACCCCCGCAACATCGGGGCCATCCTGCGCTCGGCCGCCGCCTTCGGGGCCGCTGCCCTTCTGGTGCAGGACCGCCATACACCTGATGAAACCGGCACCATGGCCAAAGCGGCCTCCGGCGGGCTGGATGTCGTGCCCATCATCCGGGAGACCAACATTTCCCGTGCCTTACAGGGCCTTCAGAAAGCCGGGTTCTGGGTCGTGGGGCTGGATGCAGGCGGCACAAGGCTGGACCGCAACCAGCTCGGCGACCGTCGTGTGGCTCTGGTTCTGGGGGCCGAAGGGGCCGGTCTGCGCCGCCTGACACGGGAAACCTGCGATGAAATCGCCTCCATCCACATGTCCGGCCCGATGGAGAGCCTGAACGTCTCCAACGCCTCCGCCGTTGCCCTGTACGAGCTGACCCGCCCGCTGGACTGATCCCAGACACAAAAACGGGGTGGGACCGGAGAACCCGGTCACCACCCCGCTCTCAAGCGATACTATCGGCCATCACTTGGCGAACGGATAGTCCGTATAGCCCTTGGCCCCCAGTGGGCCATAGCGTGTTTCCATATCATCCTCCTGAAGCGGCAGATCATCCTTCAGGCGGCGTACAAGGTCAGGATTGGAAATATACAGCCGCCCAAAGCTGATGGCATCAGCCTTGCCCTCCGCTACGGCCTTCAGAGCCTCATCCCGTGTATATTCCTGATTCAGCACCAGCGGACGAGTAAAGACCTTACGAATTTCCGGGGACAGCTTGGGCTGGTCAGTCGCCGTGCCATATGTGCTGGTAGGACTGGCTTCACGCAGCTCCAGCCATGCCACCCCCAGATCATTCAGCATCTTTGCCGCCGGGATGAAGACGGCCTCCGGGTTGCTGTCAATCGTACCCTGCACTTCCCCGTTCGGGGAGAGGCGAACGCCGACATGCTCGGCCCCGACTTCCTTGATGACGGCTTCCGTCACCTCACGCAGCAGACGCAGACGGTTCTCGACAGACCCGCCATAGGCGTCCGTCCGGTGATTGGTGCCATCCCGCAGGAACTCATCCAGCAGATAGCCATTGGCGGAATGAATCTGCACGCCATCGAACCCGGCCTTCATCGCATTGCGGGCCGCATGGGCATAGCTTTCCACAATCCCCGGAATCTCATCCAGACGCAGCGCACGGGCTTCCTCATAAGGGGCCTTGCCCTCATAAGTATGAATATGCCCCGGTGCCGTTGAGGGAGACGGTGCCACTGGCTGCTCGCCTGTAACGGAGGAATGAACCATCCGCCCCATGTGCCAGAGCTGGCAGACAATCTTGCCGCCCTTTTCATGCACGGCATCGGTAACGGCCTTCCAGCCCTTCACCTGCTCCTCATTCCAGATGCCCGTGGCATAGGCCCAGCCAAGCCCCTGACGGGAAATGCCCACCGCCTCGGAGATGATCAGACCGGCACTGGCCCGCTGGCCATAATATTCCGCCATGATGGGGGTCGGGACGGCATCCTTGCCTGCCCTTGCCCGTGTGAGCGGTGCCATGACGACACGGTTGGCCGCCTTGATGGCTCCGAAGGAGATGGGATCGAAAAGTGTTGGCATGGTGTTTTCTCCTGAAAAACATGACCAGACAGATGACGGAGACAGGGACACATGGTGTCACCGCCCGTTCTTCTCAAACGCTAACACTTCCCTTTTGTTCTATCAACATAGAACAATGAAACCTTGACAAACAGCCCCCCGACTCCCGATACACGATCTCATGGCTGCGCTGTATCATCACCCCGCCCCGGAAGACATCACCCTCCTGCCCCTTCTGCGGGCCGTGGCGGACCCTGTCCGTCTGGGCATCATCTGCCACCTGCACGGCCTGAAGGAAGCCAACTGCACGACCCTTCTGCGTGGCAGGCCAAAATCAAGCATGTCGCACCATTTTCAGGTCCTGCGGGAGGCCGGCATCCTGCACACCCGTGTGGAAGGGGTCCAGCACCGCAACACGCTCCGTCTTGACGTGCTGGAGGACCGCTTCCCCGGCCTGATGGCCTCCATCCTGCGGGAATGTCCGACAGAGTTTCCAGAAAAAGACTGACCCTCCAACGAGGGCCGTCCCCATCAATGAGCGGCAGGCCCCGTCAGGTCCAATTCCGCCACAAGGCGGGCCTGCTCCGGCTGCCAGAGCAGGATGCGGGCATCGCCCTGCCCTGTCTTGAGCGTGACGGCCAGAAGGCCATCAGGGCGGGCCGTGACGGCCATGACCTGCTCATCCGCCTGCCTGGGCAGTTTCAGCAGGGCTGGCCCTGCCAGAGAAGCAGGCCCTGCCGCTGCCCGTGAAAGCTCGGAAGCCGCCGGAGCGGGTGAAGCCGAAGAGTGGTTCATCATCCGATGAATGATGATTCCTACCAGCAGGACCGTCCCCAGAATGATCATCACCCCCATGATGATGACAGCCGCCACCAGAGCCCTGGGCGTGCGTGGCGGGTTCGACTCGCTGTTTTGTCCCGGCTCGACTAGATTGGGGGCCATGTCCGACTCACTCATCTCCGATTCTCTCCCTGCGGATGCGCCCGCTCTCTTCTCATTCACCATCACGCCCGAGCAGACAGGGCAGCGGGCCGACCGTATGCTGGCAGACGCCATCGGTACCCTCTCCCGCTCCCGTGTCAAAGCCCTGATTGAGACGGGCCACCTTACCTGCAACGGCACGCCCCGGCGAGACCCCGCCTTCGCCCTGCGAGAGGGAATGACGCTGGAGCTGCGCCTGCCCCCGCCAGAACCGGCCCGCCCGCAGGCCGAAAGCATCCCGCTGGACATCCTCTTTGAGGACAGGGACCTCATCGTGCTGGACAAACCAGCCGGGCTGGTCGTCCACCCCGCCCCCGGCAATGAAACAGGTACACTCGTCAATGCCCTTCTTGGCCATTGCGGGCCGGACTTTGAAGGGATTGGCGGGGAAAAACGCCCCGGCATCGTCCATCGGCTGGACAAGGACACATCCGGCGTGATGGTCGTTGCAAAAACCCCCCTCGCCCATGAAGCCCTGTCCGAAGCCTTTGCGACCCGTACGATGGAACGGGCCTATCTCGCCCTGGCGTGGGGTCTCCTTCCGCCTTCAGGCGAGTTTGAAGGGGCGATCGGACGGGATAAGCGGGACCGCAAGCGCATGGCCGTCGTCCCTAATGGCGGCAAACACGCCCTGACACGCTTCACGACGAAAGAAACTTTTCATACGGGGGTATCGCTCGTGGAGTGCCGGCTGGCCACGGGACGGACGCATCAGATCCGTGTCCACCTGTCCCATAATGGCCACCCCCTGCTGGGCGACCCGGTCTATCTGCGTCGTGTCCCGGCAGCGGCCCGCAAACTGCCCGTGAACGTGCGCCATCAGGCTCTCGACTTCCCCCGTCAGGCCCTTCATGCCGCCACTCTGGGTTTTACCCACCCACGAACAAAGGAAGAACTGCTTTTTTCCGCCCCTCTCCCTGATGATCTCCAGACCCTGATTGAAGCTCTCTCGGAAGGGTGAACCACCTGACTTTTTATTAAGTTTGACTCTCGGCAGGAATCAATTAAAGAATAATAGGACGAAAAAAGTCCTATAAAGAATGGACATGTCTCTATTGCCTTATTTGCGATGGAGATACGGCCTGACCGGCGTTAAAATGCAGGCGCTGGTCTCATCGTTCCTGTAAGGGATAGGCTGGTATGATCTGCCCGCCTCTTCCCCAGTCGGGTGCAAGGAGTCGAAGTCGCATGAAGTCTCCCTCAACTCTTCCCGCCATCGGCCCGGAGACCAACCTTTCCCGTTATCTTCAGGAAATCCGGCGGTTCCCCCTTCTCACCTCCGAGCAGGAACTCGCTCTTGCCCGCCGCTGGCGTGACAAACACGACAGCACGGCGGCTCATGAACTGGTAACATCCCACCTGCGCCTTGTTGCCAAGATTGCCATGAGTTACCGGGGCTATGGTCTGCCTGTCAGCGAACTGATCAGCGAGGGCAATATCGGCATGATGCAGGCTGTCCGCCGTTTTGACCCGGAGCGAGGCTTCCGGCTGGCGACCTATGCCATGTGGTGGATCAGGGCAGCCATTCAGGAGTACATCCTGCACAGTTGGTCTCTGGTGAAAATGGGCACGACCGCTGCCCAGAAGAAGCTCTTCTTCAACCTCCGCCGCCTGAAAGGGCAGATGCAGGCTTATGAGGAAGGCGACCTGCAGCCAGAGCAGATTGATCATATTGCCAAAACACTGGGCGTGCCGGAGCAGGATGTCATCTCCATGAACCGCCGCCTTACGGCACCTGACCACAGCCTGAACGCCCCGCTCCGTGCAGATGGCGAGCAGGAATGGCAGGACTGGCTTGTGGACCAAAACGAGAATCAGGAAGACACGCTGGCCGAAAGCGAGGACATGAGCGGGCGCAAGGCTCTGCTTGCCGAAGCCATGCAGACGCTCAATGACCGTGAGCGCCACATTCTGACAGAACGCCGCCTGAAGGAAGACCCCTCCACGCTGGAAGAACTCTCCCATCATTACGGTGTCTCCCGTGAGCGCATCCGTCAGATTGAAGCCCGTGCCATGGAAAAATTGCAGAAAGCCATGGCCTCCGCCGTCAAGGAACGCCGCAGGGAACAGGGCTTCTCCGAAGAAGAGGTGGCCGAAAAAGTCAAAGCCTGATCCCCACCTCCTCCTTCAGAACTGCACTGAACAGAACGCAGCGGGGCCATACCCTAGCTGCGTTTTTTCATGCAACAGGAAGAAACAGTAGACACAAAAAAGGCGGCGTCCCGAAGGACACCGCCTCTTCCGTAAAACCAGCGAAACTGATCTTACTTGGCGCGCAGCACCTCAACACCCGGAAGGGTCTTACCCTCCAGCCATTCAAGGAAGGCACCGCCAGCCGTGGAGACATAGCTCATACGGTCAGCCACGCCAGCGTGACGCAGGGCAGAAACGGTGTCACCACCGCCAGCCACTGTCAGCAGCTTGCCTTCTTCGGTCAGCTTGGCAGCGGCACGGGCCACTTCCACGGTTGCCTTGTCGAAAGGCTCGATCTCGAAAGCACCCAGCGGACCGTTCCAGACAAGAGTCTTCAGGTCAGCAAGATGTTTGGAGATCAGCTCGGCTGTCTTCGGGCCAGCATCAAGGATCATGGTGTCTTCCGGCACCTTGTCCACCGGCACAACCTCGGAGGCTGCACCTGCCTTGAACTCACGGGCCACGACGGCATCCACCGGCAGGACCAGCTTGCAGCCTTTTTCCTTGGCGCGGGCGGCAATCTTGCGAGCCGTCTCATGCATGTCGGATTCCTGGAGGGACTTGCCAACCTTCACGCCTTCAGCAGCGAGGAAGGTGTTGGCCATGGCCCCACCAATGAACAGAACATCCACCTTGTCCAGCACGTTGCCGATCAGGTCCAGCTTCGTGGAAATCTTGGACCCGCCAATCACGGCGCCGACAGGGCGCTTCGGGCTTTCCAGCGCAGCGGAAAGAGCCTTCAGCTCAGCTTCCATCAGGCGACCAGCATAGGCCGGCAGCAGATGGGCCACGCCCTCTGTGGAAGCATGGGCACGGTGGGCAGCAGAGAAAGCATCATCCACATAGATGTCCCCGTTGGCAGCCAGTGCCTTGGAGAATTCGGGATCGTTCTTCTCTTCCTCAGCGTGGAAACGTGTATTCTCCAGCAGGAGAACCCCGCCATCCTTCAGCGCATCCACAGCCTCTTTGGCCTTGGGGCCCACGCAGTCCGCAGCGAAGGCGACCGGGCGGCCAAGCAGCTCACTCAGACGTTTGCCAACCGGTGCCAGCGACATCTCGGGAACGACCTTGCCCTTGGGCCGGTCGAAGTGGCTGAGAAGGATGACCTTGGCCCCCTTCTCAGTCAGCTCACGGATGGTCGGCAGCACACGCTCGATACGGGTCGTATCGGTAATGGCACCCTCATGCATGGGGACATTCAGGTCAGCGCGGAGAAGTACGCGTTTGCCACGTACCTCCGCCTTATCAAGCGTGCGAAAAGCCATGATCAGAGTTTCCCGAACAGAGATGCCGTGTCGGACATACGGTTGGAGAAGCCCCACTCATTGTCGTACCAGGCACAGATACGGACCAGCTCACCACCATCAACCAGCGCTGTCTGCGTGGCATCAAAGGTGGAGGAGAACGGAACGTGGTTGAAGTCGTGGCTCACCAGCGGCTCCGTGTTGTAGCCGAGGATGCCCTTCAGGCGGCCTTCGGAAGCCTCACGGATGGCCTCGTTGACTTCCTCGACGGAGGACGGCTTGCGCTTCGGCACGAAGTCCAGGGAGACGAGGGAGACGTTCGGCGTCGGCACGCGGATGGCCGTGCCGTCCAGCTTGCCCTTGAGGTGCGGCAGAACCAGACCAACGGCACGGGCAGCACCCGTGGATGTCGGAATGATGTTGACCGCAGCGGCACGGGCACGACGGGGATCCTTGTGCAGCGTGTCGATGGTGCGCTGGTCACCCGTGTAGGAGTGGACGGTCACCATGTAACCACGCTCGATGCCGAACTTTTCATCCAGCACGGAAGCAACCGGGGAGAGACAGTTCGTCGTGCAGGAAGCGTTGGAGACGATCTGCATGCCCGGCTTCAGGGCGTCGTTGTTCACGCCGTACACGATCGTGGCGTCGGCATCCTTGCCCGGAGCAGAAACCAGCACATGCTTGGCACCGGCCTTCAGCAGGGCAGAAGCCTTGTCACGGGCCGTGAAGAGGCCTGTGCATTCCATGGCCACATCAACACCCTGGAGCGGAATCTCTTCCGGGTTGCGCTGGGCTGTCACCTTGATCGGACCGATGGTGCGGCCCTGGTGGGTCTTGATGAGCAGATCACCATTGACGACCTCGACCTCAGCCGGCAGACGACCATGAACGGTATCGTACTTCAGAAGGTGAGCGTTGGCCTCCACGGAGCCGAGATCGTTGATCAGAACCGGCTCGACGTCAGTGCGCCCGCTTTCGATGATGCCACGAAGAACCAGACGCCCGATACGTCCGAACCCGTTGATTGCAATTTTAACGGCCATTGGTCGCTTCCTCCGTAATTGGTAGCTAAAGGACTCCTTATCCATAGCACCACTGCCAGAGAGCAACAGAGGGAAAATGAAGTTTTTGAAGCAGCCCTGCTTCCCTCTTGCGTCATGCCCGGCTTCCTGTAACCTGTTGTTTTATGATGGCTCTCTCTGTCCCCCGCTCTCTTCTGCGATTCCGCTCCACTGCCCTGCTTCTGCTGACGGCGTCCCTCTGCGGCTGCAATCCCATCGATCAACGCACGTTCGATGCGCAGGCTGGCAGGCCTCCCAGAACGGCCACCCCGGCCCTGCCTGCTCCCGCCCCGAAAAAACCGGCCTTTCTCCAGATTGCTGGCGGCACACCAGAACGGGATTACGGGCCAGCGGTGGAGAAAGCCACCAAACTTGCACTGGGCCGCAAGAGCAACATCCTGTTCATCATCCAGGGCATGGCTCCCATGCAGCAGACGCCTGAGGCCGAGAGGCAGTCCCTCCAGCAGCTGACAGAGACGCTCGTCAACCCGGTCGCCAGCCATGTTCTGGCAGCCGGTGCCCGCCCCATCCAGCTGGAGATGAAAGTCGGCTCCAGCCCGACCGTCCAGAACAACATGGTCCGTATTTATGTCCGATAGGCACCCTCGTCTCACATGTGCCGTCCTTCTCAAGCAGGCAGACCATACCCTGCCGGGGTGGCTGGCATGGCACCTGGCCCTCGGGATTGAGCATATCGCCATCATTGATGCTGGCGCTTTTGATAATGTGCGGCAGATTGTCCAGAGTCTCCAGCAGGACTGGCCCCTCTCATGGCACCCGGTGGAGCTCCGGGAAGAGCTGAGCCCGGAAGGACGGCGCCTTGAGCTGACCCGGCAGGCCATCACCCACCTCCGGCAGATCACCCAGAACATGCCTCGGGACGTCCAGGAGGAAGCGGAGGGCGACACCATTCCCGTAGAGGACTGGATCATCATTCTGGATGCGGATGAATATCTGTCTCCTACCCGCGAACTGGCACGCCTGTTCCCCCCATCCACGGATGAAATCGCTGCCATGGCCATACATTGGCGGATTTATGGCAGCGCCGGGCATGTTCAGCCTCCTCCGGGGCATGTGGTGGCCAACCATCTCTGGCACGCCATGCCCTCTTTTGCCGATCACCGGTTCGTCCGGCTCATGGCCCGGCTGGACAAGCTGCCCACCCCAGCCAGACTGACCGATGCGCATATGCTGGGCCTGCTGCCGGAGCAGATCATCCGGGCGGATGGAGAGCCCTACCAGCCCGACAGGGAAACCCTTCCAGAAAAACCCTGGGCCGGTGGCTGCATCCAGCATTACATCTGCGCACTGGCCCATGGTGAGGACGAACTGCCTCCACCCATGCGGGCCCACTACAACCGCAACGAACAGGTCACCCCTCCACAGGAACGTGACCTCCGGGCCATGCGCGTGCTCTCCAACCGGATGCGGGAAAGCACACTGAAGGCGGGGCTCTCCCGTTTGCAGAAGCTCGTGGAGCCGCAGCTTGAAGAAGCACGTCTGCATTATCAGGAAGATGCCACAGCACTGGGCATCCGGGACCTTGTGCAGCACGGAACCTTCCAGTACGAGCGGATACGCCCCTTCACCCAGAGTGGCCTGCTGCTGAACAACCAGTTTTCAGCCCGCTATGAAGCCGGACAGACCGTCCTTCTCCGCTTCCCTGAGGGCAGACTCCTGACGGGGGACCAGTCGGACCACCACGAACCACTCATCGGGTTCTGGCTGAAGAGCACTCCGCATCTTCTCACTCTCCATGAGCAGGACAGGTCATCCTTCACACTTGGAGATGCACCCTGCCCGTTTGGCATGGCCAGCCTGCGCATCACCTTCAACACACAGAGGCAGGCCATCCATCTGCCACACGAAACAGGCCATGCCAACATGCCGCTGGAGCTGATACCGACCAGCACAGCGCCTGCCTGCCTCTTCACACCGCTACCCCCCGTTGATGAGCCGGAGGGCCTGAGCGTGCACGGGCTGCTCACATGGCTTGCCGGGCACCCCGGCCTTCCACCACATGACCTGGCACGGGCACTGCTTCTGCTATCTCCGGATTCTGCTCAACATTTGCACAATCTGGCTCCCATGCTGGGGGAATTTCTTCCATTACGGCCCCGGCCTGAATTCCTGCCCTGAGGCCCCACAGGAAAGGGGGGCTCAGCCCCCCTGAAAAAGATGGTGCAGGCCCCACAGGCTAGCTGCAACCAGCCCCCCGCCGAGACACAGCCCTGCCAGAAACAGAAAAAGTGGTGATGGGGAACTGGTCTCCCCGGGACGCTCTGCCAGGGCAGCAAGACTGGCCCGCAAGGCTGCCAGCTCTTCCTGATGTGCCCGCTCTTCATCCTGATGCTGCCGCACCACGCTGCTCTGCTGCCTTATGAAGGTCGCCGCCTCCACAGTCGTCCGGAAAAAACAGTCGACCATATGCGGCAGAATGGCAGAAGGCAGCCCATCATCTGCTGCGGCGTCATAGACCAGAACACGATAGGCCGGACAGTGCAGCAGCGCCTTCATGAACATGGCGGACTCCGTCTCCACCGCCTGTGCACCGGCAATGACCAGAAAAACGATATCCTCTTCCACCCCATGCAGAGACTGGCCTGCTGCCCCATCACCCTGCACGGCACGGAATGTCACGTTCCGTTCTGTCCAGAAACCACCAAGGGCCTGCTCCATGCTCTTCAGCCGGTCCACCCCGACACCAATACCCAGCAGCAGCATCCGCGCCCCTTCACGGGTTGGAAAGCTGCGCCGCTGGGGCGGCGTCCCTCGCAGAAACTGCAACAGCTCTTCCCGCTGCCTGTCGGCCTTCTCTTCTGCATCCCGCCCGACGGCCAGAACCTCAAAACGGGGCATGACCTGTCCCTGATGCAGATGCGCCCTCAACAGGCCGCAGACACGCACACGTTCTCCCGCATGAAGCCCGTCTCCCTCCAGCAGGGAAGGGGAGATGTCCAGCAGAATGGCCGTGCCCGTCTTTTCATCCAGCAGGGGCGTACTTTCCCGACGGCGCCAATGGTCCGGCCGCACCTCCCCAATCACCCCTCTGACAGTAACGGGCATCTGCCAGTCTTCAAAACGGGCGCATATCTCCGAAAGGCGGCGTCGGAACAGGAGCTGTACCTGCTCGGGCGCCATGACAGGAAAACCCTTTTCCGGCCTCACCGAAGGAGCCACAGAGGACCGCCGTGAAAACACCTCCATAACTGCACCTCCTTCTCAAAAATAAAGGCCCCGAAACTGGAGCCTTCTCTATCATCTCATGAACGGAACGGCGAAGAGCCTTCCCTGCATGCCTGACAAACCATGGTCAGGCTGTCGGAGCGAACAGCCCTTCATAAAGCTCAGGCCGGAACCCCACCGTAACGGTCTTTCCGCTCTCAAGCACGGGGCGACGCACCAGGGTTGGATGCTCCAGCATCAGCGCCACGGCACGGGCTTGTGTCAGGTCCTGCCTCTGTGCCTCATCAAGACGGCGAAATGTCAGGCTGGAACGATTGAGCAGCTTCTCCCACCCTACAGCTTCAACCCAACCTTCCAGCAGGGCAGCTGTCAGCCCGTCCTTGCGAACATCATGATAGCGGACGGGAATCCCCCGGTCCTCGAGCCACTTCATGGCCTTCTTCACCGTAGAACAGGTCTTGATCCCGTACAGAACAACCGTATCAACCATAATGACCGTGCCTCTCCAGCAAGGAAACAGAAGACATCATATTATCAGGAAAAAACAGGAGACAGATAAGAGGCTTCATCAAAAACTGAAGAATGGTGCTGCTGGCGAGGATTGAACTCGCGACCTCTCCCTTACCAAGGGAGTGCTCTACCACTGAGCTACAGCAGCACTGCTGTCCCATGGCGGGTTAACTAACCTGTTCGCCCCCGCCATGCAACCCCTAATCAGTCGTCCCGATAAATCTTTTCGTGCCGCTCGTGCCGTTCCTGCGCCTCCAGCGACAGGGTGGCAATCGGACGGGCCTCCAGACGCTGGAGCCCTATCGGCTCACCCGTTTCCTCACAGTAACCGTAAGAACCATCCTCAATCCGGGCCAGAGCCATGTCGATCTTGATGATGAGTTTGCGGGCACGGTCCCGGGTCCGCAGCTCGAAAGCCCGGTCCGTCTCCACGGTGGCACGGTCTGTCAGATCAGCCTCACGTATCCCACCCTCGGAAAGGCTGGCCAGAGTTTCCCCCGCCTCCTTGAGAAGGTCCATCCGCCAATGCAGCAGCTTCTGCCGGAAATAGGCAAGCTGCCGTTCATTCATGAACTCTTCATCATCGGAAGGGCGATAGTCAGGTGAAAGCGTGATCATGCAGAACTCCCTCTCGCAGAGCTTCCCTCACCTCACCGCTCCAAAGCGAGACGGGCAGAGAAGTCGGATGCCCGGGTTATATCGACCCCACCAGATAACGCCAAGACAGAGAACCGCTTTTTTTTAAATGGATACTCCCTGTCATCCCCAGAATATTGGCAGATTCCTCCTTCCCCTATTTTATGAAATATAATTCACAAGAGATATTCATTGTGAATTTACAAAAATTATACTTGTAATTTAATCCATATTAACTGATTTTCCCCAGCATATAAGGGGGATTTTTCAGTTCTTCGCCAAGGCCCAACGGCTGGCCCGGACCCGCAGAACACGCCGCCGCTCCATTTCCAGCACCTCAAAAAGCCAGCCAGAGAAAACCACCTTGTCCCCCTTGGCAGGCACCCGACGCAACAGGGCCATGAGAGCCCCTCCCAGAGTATGATAACGGCCATCATCCGGTGGTACGGCGATATCCAGACGGACACAGACATCATCAATCGGCATGGTGCCATCAAGGATATATTCCTCCTTGCCACCGGATTCAGAATTTTTCTGTGCGGCCACGTCCAGCGCCTCATCACCAATAATGGCCTCGAACACATCAGAGGGGGTCACGATCCCTTCGAAAGAGCCATACTCATCAAAGACAAACACGATCCCGAGGGAAATCCCCTTGAGGCGCTCGATCATCCCCTGTGCGGTCAGACTGTCCGGAATGGCAGGCGGGGTCCGCAATACAGCGTCCACGGACAGGGGCAGACCCAGCAGAAGCCTGTCCATCACATCCTTGGCCAGCATGACGCCGACAGGATGGTCCACATCACCATCACAGACCACAATGCGCCCGTAAGATGACTGGCGCAGTTTCCTGGCCAGTGTTTCCTCATCAGCATTGCGATCGACCCAGAACAGCTCGTTGCGGGGAGTCATGATGGCCCGGACGGGGCGATCCGCCAGACGGAGCAGACGCTCGATGATGGCCCGCTCCTCCGTTTCCAGTATTCCGGCCTGCATCCCCTCCTGGAGGACAGCCTTCAGCTCTTCCTCCGTCACCGTCACACGGGGCATGGAGCCGAGGCCGATCAGCCGCAGGACCATGTCCGTCGTTTTGCTCAGCAGCCAGACGACCGGCCTCGTACACCAGGCCAGCACCACCAGGGTGGATGAAAGATGGATGGCAATGGTTTCCGGGCGCCGCAGGGCTATCTGCTTCGGCACAAGCTCACCAAAGACGAGCATGGCAAAAGTGATCGCCGCCACGACACTGATGATGGCCAGCTCCCCCGCAAAAGGCTGTGGAATGGCCAGATGTTCAAAAAAATGCTGAACTCCCTCCTCCAGCTGGCTGCCCCCGAAGGCACCTTCCAGAATGGAGACAAGGGTCATGCCGATCTGCACTGTCGGCAGGAAATTCTGAGGGTTTTCAGCCAGCTTCAACGCCCGCTCCGCACCGGCAACCTTTTTCTGTGCCAGATTGGAGAGCCGGGCCCGCTTGGCCGAAATAAGCGCAAGCTCCCCCGTGGCGAAAACGCCATTAAGGAAAATCAGAAGAACAATTGTCAGGACAGGAATCATCATGAGGCCATCCTGCCCTGATCTGCCCCATGCCACAAGGACAGACGGGACAGTCAGGGCAGGAAGACAGGGCGTGCCTTACTTGGCAGCCGGAGCAGCCGGGCCTTCCATACGGCCATTGATGCGGACACGCGGCCCACGGGCCGGCTTCTTGCCGCTTTTGGCTTCTTCGCCTTCGATACGCTCGAGCTGGCGGGCCACTTCATCATCGTAGCCATAAGAGGCCGGACGCTGGTTGGCCAGAGAGATTTCCGGAGCCATCGGCTTTTCCGTCTCCGGCCCCTGAAGAGCCACCTTGATGAAGTGCAGCGGGCGGCGGACCGCGTCCATCACGGCCGTGGACTCGTACCCGGAATGGACCATGCAGTCGGCGCATTTTTCATAAGCACCTGTGCCGTACTGGTCCCAGGCCGTGTCGTCCATCAGCTCCTTGAAGGTCTTGGCATAGCCTTCACCCAGCAGGTAGCAGGGGCGCTGCCAGCCAAACACGGTACGCAGCGGCTTGCCCCACGGCGTGCAGTGATAGGTCTCGTTCCCGGCCAGGAAGTTCAGGAACAGCGGGGACTGCGTGAACCGCCATTTGTGGCCCTTGCCAAGGCGGAAGATGTCACGGAACAGCGTCTTGGTCTTCTGGCGGTTCAGGAAGTGTTCCTGATCCGGCGCACGCTCATAGGCGTAACCCGGAGCCGTCATCACGCCATCCACGCCCAGCTTCATGACCTCATCAAAAAAGGCAGCCACACGCTCGGGCTTCACACCATCAAAAAGGGTGCAGTTGATGGAAACACGGAAGCCCTTGGACTTGGCAAGCTTGATGGCCTTGACCGCACGCTCGTACACGCCTTCCTGACAGACGGACGAATCGTGCATCTGCTGGTCACCGTCCAGATGGACATCCCATGAGAAGAAAGGAGACGGCTTGTAGTCGTCGATCTTCTTCTCCAGCAGAAGGGCGTTGGTGCAGAGATAGACATACTTCTTGCGGGCCACCAGACCTTCAATGATCTGCGGCATCTCCTTGTGCAGCAGCGGCTCGCCACCGGCCACGGCGATCACAGGGGCGCCCGCCTCGGTATCAGCATCCATGCACTCCTGATAGCTCATGCGCTGATTGAGGATCTTTGCGGGGTAATCAATCTTGCCACAACCTGCGCAAGCCAGATTGCAGCGGAACAGCGGCTCAAGCATCAGCACCAGCGGATAGCGCTTGCGTCCTGTCAGGTGCTGCTTGAGAACGTACCGTCCAACTCGGACAGCCTGCATCAATGGTACGGCCATTATAATCCTCTGATCATTCTCTCCATCGGGGCTGCATCACGGTATCAGGACACCCGTGCCCAGCCATGGAACATCCCTCCATGACCGGGACCCACCACGAAACCTGCCGGTTCCTTCGCAGAAGCAGCCGGGAATTGCAAGCACAAGAGAAGCTCCCTCCCCTGGTTGTCACAGGCTCCCGGCACCACATGCACCCGCTATAACGCCGACAGACTCGTTCATTCAATGATAATGCGCTATACTGCCGCCCCGACTGTAGCAGATTCACCACAGTGACGCGGCATCCTACAGGGACCCCGTGCCAAGAGTCTCATGGCCTCTTGCATGGACAGGAACATAGGAGGAAAGAACATGCACATGAAACGTTGTCTTATGTTTTCCATCAGCATGATGGCCTTGCTGGCAGGCGTCCCCGCCGCCATCGCCCCTATCTCCGCCCATGCGGCCGGGCGCACCCCCGCCGCCCCGGCAGGGGCAGCCACACCACAGGCCCCGATCAGTAGCCTCTACAAAGCACTTGAGCAGTCCGAACAGTCCGGGGCTGGCATCGGCAGGCGCAGCGCCATGATCGCCCCACTGGTTGACCAGGCCTTCGACATGGATGCCATCCTCAAGCGTTCGGTCGGCCTGCATTATGACCAGCTCTCCGCTGATGAACGCAGTGCCCTCATCAATGCTTTCAAACGGTTCACCGTGGCCCGCTATGCCTCCACGTTCAAGCCTGGGACGAATGCCGTTTTCACTGTCAGCCAGACTACGGAAGAAGATGGACGCACCATCGTCCACACGACCATCGGCAACAGGAATGACTCCGCCGAATCAGCCACACCCATTGACTATGTGATGGTCAAAGGCCCGAATGGCTGGCGCATCGTGGACATCCTGCTGGATGGCCATATCAGCCAGGTTGCCGCCCAGCGTTCCGACTTCAAGACCATTTTCAGCCAGAGTGGCGCCAATGGCCTGGCTCGTACGCTGACAAAGAAAGCGGATGATTTTCTACAAGACTAAAACCGGATTGCATGGCTTTTCTCTTTCCAGCTCTCTCTGACAACGTATCAGGCCATCAGAAACGTCATGACATGGCTGGCAGAGCTGTTCTGCCAGCCAGGCAGACGACCATGATGCCCCTCTGGGGAGCTCTTCCACACCAGTTCCATCATTCCTACGGACACTCCTGCTGATGCCCTCACTGCTTGCGATCGCCTCTGCCGTAAGCGGCATCTTTTCGCTGGCTGGGCATCTCCAGGGGGCCATCGGCACCGGGCTGCTGCACCGTTTCCGCCGGACAGCCCATATCCCCGATGAAACATTGAGCCCCCTGCACCATGATGGCACCCTGCCAGCCGTAACCATCATGAAACCCCTTCACGGGGACGAGCCGCTGCTGGAAGAGGCTCTGGAAAGTTTCTTCAGGCAGGATTATCCGGCGCCCCATCAGATCGTCTTCGGCCTTCAGGATGAACACGACCCGGCACTGGCCGTCGTCCGGCGCCTCCAGAAGCGCTACCCCGAACGGGACATATCTGTCGTCATCGACCAGACAGAGCACGGCCCCAACCGCAAGGTGGGCAATCTCATCAACATGTTTCCTGCCTGTAAACATGATGTCCTGATCATTTCTGATTCCGACATCCATGTCAGCGCAGACTACACGGCCAGCATCGTACAGGCACTCCAGCAAGACGGCGTGCAGCTTGCCACAACCCTCTATGCAGGCCTGCCCGCCAGCAACACGCTCGTCCGCAAGCTGGGGGCATGTGGCATAAATACAAACTTCCTTCCCGGTGTCATGATGTCCCGCCTCATGGGGCGGCAGGACTGCCTGGGGGCCACCATGGCCCTGCGGCGCAAGCATCTGGAAGACATCGGCGGACTGGAAGCTCTTGTCCAGCATGTGGCTGATGACGCCGTGCTGGGGCAGCTCATCCGCCACAATGGCGGCAGAATTGCCCTGGCATCCACCATCTGCCAGACAACCGTTGCCGAAACGGGCCTGGGGGCCCTCTTCCAGCATGAACTGCGCTGGGGACGGACTGTCCGCAGTGTGGAGCCTGTCGGTTATGGTCTTTCCGCCCTCCAGCTGCCGCTCTTCTGGGGCAGTCTCTGTGTCCTTTTTGCACCAGCCCGGTTTTTTTCCTGGGCACTGCTGGGCGGGGGGCTGCTCTGCCGCAGTGCCATGACGTGCCACATCGGACGGCTGACAAACTGCGCCATGCCCGGCCTTTTCCCCCATCTCATCTTCCGGGACTGGCTGTCGGCCGCTGTCATGGCTGGCAGCGCCCGTGGCACGCAGGTGACCTGGCGGGGGCAGTCGCTGCACATCTCCCGTGGCAAAAAACTTCCGAAGTCCCTATAACAAGCTCAATTAACCTTGTGTGCCCCTTTTCCCGTCAACGAAACCGGCGTTGACAGGCCCGACATTATCAGGAGTGTCCGTTCATGTTGAGAACACTGTTTCTGCAGCCCCCATCTTTTGATGGCTTTGATGGCGGTGCTGGCTCACGCTACCAGGCAAAGCGGGAAATCCGCTCCTTCTGGTACCCCACGTGGCTGGCCCAGCCTGCAGCAATGGTGCCTGGCTCACGCCTGATCGACGCTCCCCCGGCCAAGATGGGCATGGGCCCCATCCTTGAGGATGTGAAGAATCGTGATCTGGTGATCATGCACACCTCCACGCCGTCCTTCCCGTCTGACGTCCGTGTGGCCAAGATGCTGAAGGAAACCAACCCGAAGCTGAAGATCGGCATGGTCGGAGCCAAGGTGGCTGTCCAGCCTGACGAAAGCCTTGCACAGGGCAGCCCGATCGACTTCGTGGCCCGCAATGAATTCGACTTCACCATCAAGGAAATTGCCGAAGGCAAGCCCCTTGCCGAGGTGGATGGCATCACATGGCGCAATGAGAATGGTGAGATCATCACCAACAAGGACCGCGCCATGATTGAAGACATGGACAGCCTGCCTTTCGTGACGGAAGTGTACAAGCGTGACCTGAGAATTGAAGATTACTTCATCGGTTACCTGAAACACCCGTACATCTCCATTTACACGGGCCGTGGGTGCAAGTCCCGCTGCACCTTCTGCCTCTGGCCGCAGACAGTGGGCGGGCATCGCTACCGCACACGCAGCCCGGAGCATGTGGCAGCCGAGATCAGGCTTGCCATGAAATATTTCCCGCAGGTGAAGGAATTCTTCTTTGATGATGACACCTTCACCGATGACCTGCCCCGTGCCGAGGCCATCGCCCGGGAGCTTGGCAAGCTGGGCGTGACGTGGTCCTGCAATGCCAAGGCCAATGTGCCTTACGACACGCTGAAGGTGCTGCGGGACAATGGGCTGCGCCTGCTTCTTGTCGGGTATGAAAGCGGCAACCAGCAGATCCTGCACAACATCAAGAAGGGCATGCGCATCGAAACGGCCCGTGAATTCACGAAAAACTGCCACAAGCTGGGCATCAAGATTCACGGAACATTCATCGTTGGCCTGCCGGGTGAGACAAAAGAAACCATCCGTGAGACCATCGAATATGCCAAGGAGATTGACCCGCACACCATGCAGGTGTCTCTGGCAGCTCCCTATCCGGGGACCTTCCTGCACAAGCAGGCCTCTGAAAATGGCTGGCTGAATGAAGACGAAGCTGAGCTGATTGATGAGAACGGCGTGCAGATCGCCCCGCTGCATTACCCGCATCTCTCCCATACGGAAATCTTCAAGAGCGTGGAAACCTTCTACAAGGAGTTCTACTTCCGCCCCTCCAAAATTTTCGCCATCGTCAAGGAAATGATTACGGACCCACAGATGCTCAAACGCCGCCTGCGTGAGGGTGTGGAATTCTTCCAGTTCCTCCGTCAGCGTCACTCCTCCTGACACTGGCCTGAAGCGACTGAACAGGGAAAAGGCGGCCTCACCAGAGGCCGCCTTTTTCATGACATGCCCTGACATTCACATAAGAGCCTGATTGAGGCATCATGCGGGCCCACTGCCACACAGGGCCACCCTCTCACCTTCCTCCCACGAGCCAGACCATGACAGTTTCCTCCCCCCGCCGCGTCATTTTCTCTGCTGATGATTTCGGCATGAGCGTGGAAGTCAATGAAGCAATCGAGGAAGCCCACCGCAATGGTCTCCTCAGCACAGCCAGCCTCATGGTGGCCGCCCCTGCCTTTGAGGATGCCCTGCGGCGGGCAAAAAGACTGCCCAACCTGCGGTTGGGGCTTCATCTGGTCGTCATTGAAGGGGATTCCCTGCTGCACCTCCCCATCATTACGGACCAGAAGGGCTGGTTTGGCAGCAATCAGCTCCAGCTGGGCCTCCAGTATTTTTTCTCGCCCACCACACGTGCTGCCCTGAAAAAGGAAATCCATGCCCAGTTTGAGCAGTTCGCCCGTACAGGCCTGCAACTGGATCATGCCAATGCCCACAAACACATGCACCTGCACCCAACCATCGGGCAGATGATGATCCAGACGGGCAGAACCTACGGACTGCGAGCCATCCGCACTCCCATGGAACCTGCCGGCCCACTGGGGGAAACGCCCAGCCTTGGCGACCAGGCCCTGGAGCAGTGGACCCGTGTCCTGCGCCACCAGATTCGCCGCGCTGGCATGAAAACCAATGATTCCTGCTTTGGCCTGCGCTGGTCCGGCCATATGACACCAGAACGCATCCACAGACTGATCCCACAACTGCCATCTGGTATCAGTGAAATCTATTTTCATCCGGCAAAAGGCCAGAACAGCCAGATGGCAAGCCTCATGCCCGGCTATCAGCCCGAACAGGAACTCGCCACACTCACGAGCCCTGCGACAAAAGAGCTGCTCGCTGCCCACAACATACAGACCACCACATGGGGTGCTCTCTGACCCTCCCCATCCACAACCTGCAAAAAAGGCCAGCCCTCGAACCGCAGGGCTGGCCCTTTCTCTATCCCGGCTGCATGAGCCTCAGGCTTTCAGGGCGAAGCCTTCATCAGGGCGGCCTCCAAGACGGGCAATGACATGGCCTGCGGCCTCATTCCCCAGCGTGGCGCACTCCACCAGAGACCGCTTCCGGCCATATCCAGCCAGAAAGCCAGCAGCGAAAGCATCCCCGGCCCCCGTCGTATCAACAACCTTCACAGGCTTTGTCGGAACATCATGCCGTGTAGCACCAGCCTGCACGACAGCCCCTTTCTCACCCCGTGTCACGACACCCAGCGCCACATCCCCAGAGAGAGCCTTCAGGGCCTCATCAAAATCTTCCGTCTCGTAAAGGGCCAGGATTTCCCCTTCATTGGCAAACAGGATATCAACCGATTCCGACACAAAAGAACGGAACGCCGCCTGATGACGCTGGATGCAGAACGCATCTGAGAGTGTCAGGGCCACTTTGCGCCCCGCCTCATGGGCCAGACGGGCAGCCTGATAGAACGCCTCCTGCGCCTGCGGACGATCGAACAGATACCCCTCCAGATAGGTGATGGCCGAGCCAGCCACGACATCGGCCATCACATCCTGCGGGGTGAACTCCACACAGGCGCCCAGATAGGTGAACATGGTACGCTGACCATCCGGCGTAATCAGCACAATGCAACGGGCCGTCGGGATTCCCTCTTCCCCGGCGAGCGGAACAGACGGAAAGGCAATGCCCTGCGCCTTCATGTCAGCCATGAACTCTTCACCAGCCCTGTCAGCAGCTACCTTGCCCAGATAGGCCGTTTTCGTTCCCATACGGGCAGCCACAACGGCACTGTTGGCAGCCGAGCCCCCACCGGCCACCTGCTCGACACGAATACGCTGTTCGATCCGTGCCATCGTGGGGGCATCAATCAGGGTCATGCTGCCCGGAGTGGCACCAAACTCGGCCAGCATCTCGCTGCTGACGGTGGCCAGCACATCCACAATGGCATTGCCAATGCAGAGAAGGTCATATCTGGGAGCAGTGGAAGACATAAATGGCGACTTTCTTTCGTTTTCAGGCGATCAGCCTGATACCATAACGCCCGTGGCGGGCATATCAATGCCTCTTTGCCACCCGGCATTGACAGGTTATGAAAAAGCCCCCTTTACTGGTCCCGCCACCTGGCCAGAAACATCTTCTGGCTCTATCCGGGTCGTACACCTGCTGGAACGGTGTTCCGGTATCATGTTTCAACCGCTCTGCCGTGATGCAGCCCACTCCAACCACCCGACCAAAGGAAATCATGTCTCTTCCCACGCCTCCCTCCCCCATGCCCGGTTCTGCGCCCCGCCAACGGGCTTCCTCCAGCCGCTTCAGTGGTCAGGACAAAGGCGGCTACACCGATAATGCCCGTACGCTGGTTGTCCATAATGGCATCACCATCCGTGGTACTGTCGAAAACATCGAACGCCTCATCATTGAAGGCACGCTTGAGGTAGACCACCTCACCGTCAAGGAGCTCGCCGTCGCCCCAGACGGCTGCTTCCGTGGCAAGGTCGAGGCAGGAAGTGCAGAAGTCTCCGGTACGCTGGAGGGCGAACTGACCGTTCGCAACACGCTCACCATTCGGGCCAGCGGACGCCTGCTTGGTGATGCGGAATGCCGTCGCCTGCAGGTGGAAGAAGGCGGGCAGATCACCGGCAAGCTGGGCATGATCACCGCACCACTGCCTGGCACGAAAGACCATCCCCACAACCACCCCCATGAAACGGCCGAGGCCCCAGCAGGCAAGCTCAAGGGCTGACCTGCCCCCTCATCATCTGGAAACGGAAAAGGCTGCCATTCCTGCACGGGATGGCAGCCTTTTTCATGACAGCCCGCAAGCCGCAGTCACGCTCTCAGTGACGACGATCCCGAATCTTCACATAAGCAATGGCGGCATGTTCCGCACAATAAGGCTTGCCGGGCAGTGGTGTGGCACCGCAGAAATGGAAATCTGGCGTGCCGGGATCTCCGAGAGGCCACTGGCATGTCGGCCCCTGCCGCAAGGTGCGATCGATCGTATCACGCACACGCCGCGGCGGAGCCACCTTACGCTGGGCGACCGGCGCTGCTGGACGTGCCGCTGGCTCGGCTGCTTTGGGATTTTCAGCAGGAGCCGCTGCAGCTGCTTTCGGAGCTGATGCCTTGGCTGGCTTTTCGGCTCCGGCCGGTCTGTCCGCCTTGACACTGGCTGGTTTTGCCGGCTCCTCCGCAGCAGCAGGAGACACTTTCACCACCTTGGGAGCCGCAGCCTTTTTCTTCTCCGCAGGCTTGGCAGGCGCTGCGGAGGCGGCCTTCTCCTCCACAGCCTCAGATGTGGCCTCGGCCTTGCGGGTCCGGGTACGTGCCGGTTTGGCAGAGCCCTCCGCTGCGGCCTTGTTACGGATGGGAGACGGACGAGGCGGCAACCCAAGGCGATGAGCCTTGCCGACGACCGCATTCTTCGTAATAGAAAGCTGACGGCCAATCTCAGCCGTTGAGAGACCCTGCTCCCAAAGCTCCTTGAGCCGCGCGATCAGCTCATCTGTCCATTCCATAGCCATCCACGTTTTCTCCACTCGTTCCCACAGCACACAGCCATGGCGGTCTCCCACCATGCTTAGCAGAAACCGGGCCAACCCAAAACCGGCCCCATCTCCTCACCTGCCGTGTGGCTCATCCACCAGCGCAGTTTCCGGGCAACAGGGCTTCATCCCCTGTCCACGACCTGCAACTGGCCTTTACTGACAAACAGAACCTTCTCCCCCCGGAGCAGGGCCTGCGCCTCATGCCCGAACAGTTCGGCCCGCCATCCTTTGAGAACCGGCAGGTCCGTCTCCCCCTGCGCCAGACGCTCCAGCTCATCCGAGGAGGCAATCAGCCGGGCTGCCACGCGCCCTTCCTCACTCCGGGCCGTAAGAAGAACCTTGAGCAGAGCCAGCACACCGGAAGGCGCACGGGGCCGCTCCGCCTTGCGTTTGTGCGGCAGTTCCGGCCGCTCGCTCTCCGGGCACTGCTCCCCCTGCTGTACGGCAGCCAGCAGATCACGCCCCAGATCACTTCTGGCAAAATCAGCCGTGACACCACGGATCCGTGCCAACGTCCCGCTATCATGCGGACGGGCCACGGCAATCTCCAGCAGGCTTTCATCACGAATGATTCGCTGGCGGGGCATATCCGCCTGCTGGGCCGCTTCTTCCCGCCATGCAGCCACCTCCCGCAGGACAGCCAGTACCTTCCTGTTGCCTGTGCGGGGTTTCAGCTTCATCCAGAGCCCTCTGGGATCCGGCCGGAAGAGGCTGACTTCCCCCAAAGCCGCAAGCTCATCCTTCACCCAGGGCAGGCGGCCCTGTTCCTCCAGCTGGCCCAACAGCTTTTCATAAATGACCCGCAGATGGGTCACATCCGCACTGGCGTAGGCGATCTGCGCCTTTGAAAGAGGCCGGGCTGCCCAGTCGCTGAAACGGTGTGACTTGTCGATGCCCTGGCCTGTCATGGCAGACACGAGATTGTCATACCCGACCTGCTCACCAAACCCGGCCACCATGGCCGCTACCTGCGTATCAAACACATTGACAGGCAGCTGGTCGAATAAATGGAGGAAAATCTCAAGGTCCTGCCGGGCAGCATGAAAAACCTTCACGCACGCAGGCTCTACCAGAAGAGCCGCCAAGGGAGACAGGTCAATGCCCGGCACACAGGCATCAATCAGGGCAACATCCTCACAACCACCAAGCTGGACAAGGCACAGGCGGGGCCAGTAGGTTCTTTCCCGTACAAACTCCGTATCCACCGTCACGAACGGTTCGTGACGCAGCTTCTCACAGAGGGATGCTACCCCAGCCGAGGTAGTGATCATGACAGGGGCAGGAAAATCGGGCTTTTTTGACATGGCGGACATTCTACACCGTCTGCCGGAAACTGACCATCTCCCTCATGCGCTCCCCCTTTATGAAAACGGCCCGGCAGCAGGGTAACCCCTGCCATCCGGGCCTCATGCCATCCGCCATGGCAAAACGGCATCAATCGATATGGGCCTCCAGCCATGCCTTGAGCTGGCTCTTCGGCAGGGCGCCCATCTGCTGGGCAACCGGCTTGCCCGCCTTGAAGAGGATCATCGTCGGAATGCTGCGCACACCGAAGGTCGTCGGGGTCTCCGGGTTGGAGTCGATATCCACCTTTGCCACCGTGACACGGCCCTTGTAATCCCTGCCGATCTCATCCAGCGCCGGGGCAATCATACGGCAGGGGCCGCACCATTCTGCCCAGAAATCCACCAGAACAAATCCCTCAGCCTTCAGGACATCCGCCTCAAAGCTCTGATCCGTCACAGCTACTGTATGCTCGCTCATGATATGATCCTTCCCCACACAAACACGATCTCACCTGTAGTGTCTCTGCCATAGATCAGACGCAGTGACCAGCAGCACACCCCACCATGACCGGGGCCTCATATGCCCTCATGAAATCATGACTTCTCCGGTACTGTTACCTTCGCAGATGGACCATCTACTTGAGAAACAGGTATTGCCGTGCAGCGTAATATGTTTTCTCTATGATAAACAGAGGGTAACAGACATCATGCCATGCCCCAGTCATCGGGGGAGGTTTTCCTGTGCATCCAGCAGAGACTCCGGCAGCTCCGTCACGGCAGGCCCATCCACCCAGACAATGAAACACCGCACGGGACAATGGGGATACAGCCCCTGCATGACACGCCGGTAGCTGGCCATCTGCCCCAGATAGGCCGATGGTACACGCTCCGGCCGGGATGGGGGGCGGCCCGTCTTGTAATCGCAGAGCCAGACCGTCTGTCCATCAAAGCGGAAGCGGTCCACCTGCCCCAGCACGACCCGACCCGACCCGTCCCCCGGGCGGCCCAGCGTACCGGACACACCCTGCTCGGCCCGGCTCCCCGGCCCGAAAAGCGGCGCAAGAACATCCATCTCCACGACAGAAACCACATGCCCTGCCAGACTGGTCACGTCCTCCTCCGCCAACCCCGGCATGGTATGCCGCAGCCATGCTTCGGCCTTCAGCCGCCGCTCTGATGCGGGCAGGTCTGGCAGGAACTGGAGCAGCCTGTGGACCAGCGTCCCCCGCTCCATGGCATCCTGACGGCGACGGGCCGGCTGTGGAATTACCAGCCCCTCCCGCATGATCTCCAAAGGGGACCGGGCCGCAGGCAATGGCCCATAGGCCGCCGCTTCCGGTCGGCTTGGGGCCAGCGGACGGGCCAGGGCATCCTCATGGGGGGCAGGGGTCACCTGCCAGTCCGGTGCCTGCCCCATCCAGGCAGGCAGAGCAGGCCGGACCGGCGCCGCATCGGGACGTATCCCCGCTACTGCCGAAGCCATGACGGGCATCTCCAGCACAAGACTTTCCCCCTCCCAGTCTCCTGCGAAAGGTTCATCCTTCACCGTCAATCCCATCCGGAAGAGACTCTCCAGATCATCATGCCCATCCCCGGACGAACCGACAGCCTCCTCTCCCAGTTGCTCTTTCAGACGGTTCATGCCAGCCAGACAATGATCATACCAACAGCTCTGACTGCTGTTCTTCTTGGGCTTCCAGCCACAGATGAGCAGCGCATCACTGGCACGTGTCAGAGCCACGTAGAGCAGACGGTTCTTCTCCTCCTTCTGGCGGGCCTGCTGGTGTGCCAGAAGCTCCCGTGTCCGCTCCGTCCCCATCTTGACCTGTGGTATCCAGAGCGGCCCATGTAACGCATCATCCGCAAGGCCACCCTCCGGCATATCGGCATCCAGCTCTGTCCAGAGCAGAGGGTCAGGCCGGCCAGCCGTCCCTGTCATATCAGGCAGAATGACCAGACGGGCCTGCAACCCCTTGGACCGATGGACCGTCATGATGCGCACGGCATCAATCTCGGCCTCCACCTCACGCTTGCTCTCCACCGTACTGGCACGCAGCCAGTGCAGGAAACCCTGGAGGGATGGCGGATGCTGGGTTTCATATGTCAGGGCGACCGTCAACAGTTCATCCACCGGTTCGGCAGCTTCAGCACCAAGACGGGCCAGAAGGCGGGTCCGTCCCCCCTGCACACCCAGCGCCTGCATGAGAATCTCGTAGGGTGAATCATAATCCACACGTTTGTAGAGGGCCTGCAACCGCTCCCATGCCGCCCGCCATTCCGGCCGCTCCTCATGCCGCCGGGCCAGAAGACTCCAGAGCGGCATCCCGCCCCGCCCCAGCTCACGCCGCTGCCCATCCGCCGTGGCCAGGGCCATGAGAGACTCATCACTCAACCCACCAAGGGGGGATGTCAGCACGCTGGCCAGACTGAGATCATCCTGCGGCAGAAGCAGCGCATCACAGAGGGTCATCAGGTCCTGCACGGCTGGCTGCTCCACCAGCCCGCTGCTGATGAAGCTGGCCACCGGCACATCCCGTGCCTTCAGGGCCCGAATCAGCGCCCGCAGGAAGGCGGAGCGCTTGGGCACCAGAATCATCACCTCTCCGGCCTTCAGCGGGGCCGTGTCCGACTGGAGCGGACGGCCGATCTGCGCCCGTATATGCGTGGCCAGCGCATCGGCCAGACGCTGCTGGGTGCTACGCTGATCCTCGTTCTTCTCCGGCGCACGCCATGGATCAGGCACTTCTCCGACTGTCCCATCCACAGGTACCAGAGGCCACAGCTCCACACGCCCCCCACCGCCGGACCGGGCCGAACGGTGGATGAGCCTGCCATCTTCCCCCGGCTCCCGCAGGCCGTCCCGTGCAGCCTCTCCCGCAAAAACGGCATCAACAAATTTCAGAACCGGCGAGAGGGACCGGAACGACACATTGAGCTGAGGTTCCTCCCAGAGAAGACCGGCATTCTTCACACGGCGAGCGAATTCCTGCCGCCATTTGTGGAACTGTTCCGGCTCTGCGCCCTGGAAACTGTAGATGGACTGCTTGAAATCCCCCACCGCAAAGATGGTCCGGGGACGGGGCATGTCCTCCCGCACGCCGGAACCAGAGAAAAAATCTGTCGTCAGGGCCCCGGCAATTTCCCATTGCAGGCCGGAATTGTCCTGCACCTCATCCAGCAGAAGATGGTCGATACCGCCATCCAGCTTGTACAGCACCCATGCTGCCCCCGGCTCCCGCAGGACAGCCCTCGTCCGGGCGATCAGATCATTATAATCGACCGTGCCACGGTTTCTTTTCTCATCGGCAAAACGCCCCATGACCGGCAGGGCAAGGGACAGAAAAGCCGTGTTGATCTCCAGAAGCCGCTGGATACGGATACGCTCCTGCATCTCCTGCTGGCGTCTGGCTTCATCCAGAAGACGCTGTACCAAATCGGGGGCCGCCTTGCGGGCCTTGGCCCCCAGATGGCGGCTCATGTCCATGACCCCGCCTTCCTTCGTGAACAGGAGCGACAGCAGGAAGGCATCATCCCGCTCGGCAGGATTGTCACACCCCAGCCATCTCAGGAACGTTTCGAACTTTTCCCTTTTGGAAGGCGCCAGCTGCGGCAAAGCTGCCTGAATGTCTGCCCGCCATGCCGCTTCATCTTCCAGCTGGCAGGCTTCGACCTTCAGAACCTCTGAAAACTCGCTCCCTACATCAAGAAGCCCCTGATAGGCCTCTTGCACCCGCTCCGGCCACATCTCCCAAAGCCGCAACAGGGGCTGAAGCAGACCTGACTGAGCATTGAACTGCCCAAGCAGGCCCATCAGCCTGTCAAAACCCGTCAGGCCTGCCAGAACCTGCACAGGGTCCTGATTCTGCGCCAGACTGTCCTCCAGCGCACGGCGAAGGGCCATCTGTCCGTCCGCCTCTTCCATCAGGACGAAATGCGGGTCCAGCTCTGCCTCCAGTGGGAAGCGCCGCAGAAGGGACTGGCAGAAGGCATGAATGGTTTCAATCTGCAAACCGCCCGGCGCATCCAGCACTTTCAGGAACAGCCCACGGGCACACTCCCGCGTAGCAGCCGTGTTGGGCACATCCAGTGCAGTCAGTGCCTCTCCCAGTCTTTCATCTGAAAGAGACACCCAGCGACCGAGATGGCTTTGCAGACGATGCGCCATCTCAGCGGCAGCGGCTTTCGTATAGGTCAGGCACAGGATGCGGGAAGGCTCCGACCCGTCCAGAAGGACAGGCTGCCCATCCTCACCAATCTGTTCCAGTGGCAGCATGAGACGTAACAGCCGGTCAATCAGCAGCTTTGTCTTCCCCGACCCTGCCGAGGCCGACACAAAGACGGAAGCCATGGGATTCGAGGCCTTTTTCTGTGCCGTATTGGCCTCTTTCAGGGCCCGCTGATGGTTATCCTGTCCCTGTGATGCAAGCTGGATCATTCTTCCTCGTCTCCTGCCAGACGCCATTCCGCCACACGGGCAAGCTGGGTGTAATCGCTGTAACGGTGCTCTTTCCCTGCCCATGGCTGAGACCGGTAAGGCCGGGATGGATCGTCATAATCCGTCAGAAGAGTCCGCAGCTGCTCAAGAGCCGGGCCAACCAGATCACCCAGCGTCACTTTTGCCTTCACGGAGGGAATGACCACTTCCTTGCCGGGTTCCTCTCCGCCGCTCAGTTTCCAATAGGCCAACGCGTCCGTTTCCACGGCAGGCAGGCCTTCGAAAGCACCCTCTTTCAGAAAGGCAGCCTCCAGCACCAGCTGGGATGACCAGCCTGCGATCACCTCGTTGCTTTCAGGGTGTGTTCCTGTCTTGTAATCAAAGATGCGCCCCGTGGTGTCCTCCTGCCCCGGCGTATTCCACAGATCAATCCGGTCGGCCCGTCCTGTAATATGGAAGTCACCACCCGGCAGGCCCCGTAGCGTATATGCCAGAGAGACCTCTGTATGAGACGTACAGTTCAGCCGCCCCACATGACGCCAGTGCTCCTGCGCCAGTACCCAGTCGGCAATACGATGCAGGCGAGGCCGCCACCAGCTGGCAAGAGCCGGATTCACCAGGGCCTCATCAAGGGCATCATCAAAATGACGGTGCAGAATCTGTGCCGCATGGGCCGGCCACGTACCGGGATGCTCCCCGATCATGCGCTCCAGAGCCGTATGGACGATCTTCCCGTAATCGGCGTGTTCCGCCCCTTCTTCCAGCGGGGCCAGAACCTTCAGCCCCAGCACATGACGGGCATAGATGGTGTAGGGGTCCAGCTTGAGCGTATCCAGCTGGGTAATGCTCAGCCGCCGGGGGCGCAGAGACAGGGGAGGCCGTGGCTTGGGGGGAGCTACGGGCTTTGCCTCCCCGGCAGGCATGTCCAGCATGGTCTGCCACGCCAGTGCCGGGTGAACGGGAAGCGTGATCTGCCTCCCTTCCAGAAACGCTGAAAGGCGCATCAGCCACCGGGCCGGGACGGCGGGTGACCCTTCCCGCCGCTGGGCATTGGACAGGATGACCTGCTCCGACGACAGGGCAGCAGATACAAAGTCATGCGCCTGTGCACCAATCCGCCGCTCCGGTGACGGCAGGCCGACACGCTGGCGCATCGGGCGGCTCATCCACGGGCCGGATTCCGCTGCGGGAGGCCAGCTGCCTTCATTCAGCCCTCCCAGAATGACGGTATCAAAAGCCAGCAGGCGGGCTTCCAGCACGCCATAGATGGAGATTCGGGGATGGGCGAGTTCCACACCCCCCTGGTAGCCCCGCAGCCCTGTCAAAGTCTTGCCCGCCATGCTGGCCGTCAGAAACCCCTCCAGTGCCCTCAGGGGCTGGGGTGGCAAGTCCCCCGTATGGCTCATCAGCTCCACGAAATGCCGGGACAGGGCCCCGCCATCTTCCCCCAGCCAGAGACGGGACCCAGGGCGGGGCTGGTCAGCCCCGTACCCCTCACCCTCCACCGCTGCGAGCTGTTCGGCTGTCTCCAGAAGGGCAGCCAGAAGCTCTGGCACACGGGCGGTTGACTCCAGCCCCAGCAGGGGCCTGAACGCTTCTTCCATCCTGTCCAGAAATATTGCGAGGCGTTCCGGGCTGTCTGGTGCATCAGCCTGATAGCCATTATCCGTCTGCTGCGCCTCCTGCAAAGCCTCAAGAGCATGGCGCAGTCCATCCATCCCCGGCTGGGGAGCCGGCCCCCGTAGCAGCCGCCTTTCCAGAAGGCGGGCACTGGCCCGGGCACGGCCGGGGCTCCCCCCCAGAGCTGCCAGCGGATGCTTGAGAACGGACAGCAATGCCACCGGGCTGAACCGGGCCGTCACGGCCTGGGCGATCAGTCGCAGGAATACGGCCGCAGGAGTACGGACCAGCGGCTCTCCTGCACTATCATCCGCATGGATACCAAAACGCAGAAGCTCCGCCCGGACACGGTCGGCCAAACCACGATCCGGCGTCACAAGAGCACCGGAGCGCCCCGGCTGGCTGGCCACGTCCCGCAGGATCAGGGCAATGGCCTGCGCTTCCTGCTGCGAATCCGCTGCTGGCAGCAGGCTGATGCCAGAAGGACGGACATCACCCACCGGCTGCCCCCAGCGGGCAATGCCTGCCTCTGGCAGCATGACATGCTGGAAAAGATTTTCCCGCTCCGGCCGCAGCGGATATCCCCATATGGCAATATCCGCCCGATTTATCCCGGCCCGGGACAGGAATTCACGAAACAGGGCCTGTGGATGGGTGGGAGGAAGCTGGTTCCACCACTCATCCTCCATGCCGCAATCCAGCCCCTGAAAGACCACCATGCCTCGTGGCAGGGCCGCCACAGCCTCCAGCGCCGTGGCCACCCCGGCAGACCCATCCACAAAGCCTACGGCCCAGAGCGGATAATCCGGCGGCATATCCGCCCAGAGGCGGGCCTGCGCCTCAATCAGGGCGACCTGACGGGCCATGATGTTGCTACGCTCTTCCTCCCGTAGAATGGCAGGCCATGCTTCCGTGACGATCCGAAGGAACTCCAGCGTCTTCTGCCAGTGTCCGGCAAAATCATCAGCCACGGCTTTCGGCAGGGCTTCATATAAGTCCACACCATTCCGCTCGGCATCATCCATCAGCTCTGCCAGAGCCTGCGCCAGCGGCCAGACCCGGTCGATCGTACCGCCGTCCCGGCCTGATACGGTCGTGAAAAAAGGTGCCGCCAGAATCAGCCGGGCCAGAATGGCCAGCCGGAAAACCGGCCCCACAGAAGGCGGAACAGTCTCATCAACCGTCATGGGAAACAGGCTCTGCTGCTCCACATCTCCCAGAGCCACGATGGCAGGCAGCAGGGCCGGACGGCCATCCAGAACCCGCAGGAAGGCTTCCATCAAGGCACGGGCCACACGGCGGCCAGGCACCAGAATCGTGCCATTGTCACCACCGCTGCGCCCGTCCGGGCCAGCCTCCACCCCCACACGCTCCAGCCAGTTCTGCACGACCGTATCCAGAAACGGACAGGATGCCGGAATGGTTGCAATATTGAGCGGATGTGCCTGTCCCATCAGCCTCTCCTCCCTTCAGAAAAAGAGGACAGGGCCTTCAACCGTTCCTCCGGCCAGCCATGCAGGGTCACGATGCGGGCCTCCTCGCCGGTCCCCTGCGCAAATGTCAGATGCAGGGCCCCGGCTGGCAGCATATCCTCAGCACGATCGGGCCACTCCACCAGCATGATGCTTTCACAGGCATCATCCCATGAGAGTTCATAAAGTTCATCCGGCCCGGAAAGTCGCCAGAGGTCATAATGGAACACCGTTCCGGCTTTCGTCTCGTAAGGCTGGACAAGCGCAAAGGTCGGGCTGGGGACCTCCAGAGCCTCATCACCAGCCATATGGCGGATCAGTGCCCGGGCAAACGTACTTTTGCCGGCTCCCATCTCACCCTGAAGGGCCACACAGTCCCCCTGTCGCACCATGTCCGCAAGATGCCGTGCCAGAAGCACTGTCTGCTGCTGAGAAGAAAGATGCACGTCCATCAGACACAACGCCCCGTATCGCTACCCGTAACAGGCGCCAGCATTGCTGAAGCCTCCCCCGGACACAAGAGGGAGCCCCACAACCCCCGGCCGTTTCTCTCAGCAGAACCAGCCAATGGAGCCTGTTCCGGGCTAACATGGCCCAACAAACCTCTACTCGAGCGGCAAAAAAATGCTTATGAATACCAGCATGACACATGCAGCTTCTTCCCACACGACAGATGTCGCCATCATTGGCGCAGGCCCCACGGCACTTTTTGCCGCCTTTGAATGCCGGATGTTACGCTTGGACTGCATCCTGACGGATGTTCTGGACAGTGTGGGCGGGCAATGTGCGGCCCTGTACCCGGAAAAACCGATCTACGACATTCCGGCCCATCCCTCCATCACCGGAGGTGACCTGATTGCCGCCCTTGAAGAGCAGATCGCTCCCTTCAACGTGCCCCGCCTTCTCGGCAGCCGGGTCAGCCATCTGGAAGGTGGGCCGGGGGCCTTCACCCTGAAGAATGAGCGTGGCGATACCATCCATGCCAAGGCCATCATCATCGCTGCCGGTGCTGGTGCCTTCGGGCCAAACCGCCCTCCGCTGGACGGGCTGGACGCTTATGAGCGCAGCGGGGCCGTGCAGTATTATGTGAAAAAACGGGCCGACTTCACCGGCAAGCGCATCGTCGTGGCCGGGGGCGGAGATTCTGCGCTGGACTGGGCCCTCTCCCTCTCCGACATTGCCGAAAAGGTCTATCTCGTCCACCGGCGGGACCGCTTCCGTGGGGCACCGGAGACACTGGCGCAGATCGAGGCCAAGATCACCGCCGGGGCCATCGAAAAAGCCGTTCCCTACCAGCTGCACGGCCTGAAGGGCGAAAACGGCCAGCTGACCCATGTGGACCTCATCGCCATGGATGACACGGTCCGCTCTCTGGAAGCAGACGTGCTGCTGCCTTTCTACGGTCTCTCAACCGACCTTGGCCCGGTGGCCGCATGGGGGCTGGAGACACAGCGCAGCACCATCCCCGTGAATCCCGCCACCATGCAGACCAGTCTGGAAGGCATCTTCGCCATTGGCGACGTGGCCCAGTATCCCGGCAAGATGAAGCTGATCCTTCAGGGCTTCTCGGAGGGAGCCGTGGCCGCCCATGCGGCCCACCATGTCGCCCATCCTGACAAGGCCCTGCGCTTTGAACATTCCACAAGCCGGGGCCAGCCGGGCACGCCCTGATACGGCTCCCCCACCCACCGCCCATGGAAAAAGCAGGTGCCCTATGACGGGACACCTGCTTTTTTTCGTCTGCCGGATGGTCCCCGTTCAGGCAACGCCCTTCAGGAACACGACCCTGGAGGCACCACCTTCAACAAGGGTTTCGATGGCCTTGTTGAACACACGGCCATGCTCGGTCCCCATATGGGCCTTGAAGGCCGCCTCATCCCGGTAGCTTTCCTCGACATGGAACAGGTCCGGCTCATCTTCCAGCGTGTACACCACGAACCGCACGCAACCCGGCTCGGCCCGCACGTTCTCGGCCAGAGCCGTCAGCAGGCTGGCCACCTTCTCCCGGTGGCCGGGCAGGGCTTTCATGGTCGCATAGAGACTCTTGGTCATGACATTTTCCCTTCTTCCCTTGTGAAGCCCCGCCATCATGCCACAGAGGGGCAGACATCTGATACAGCCTGACATGGAAAAAGGCCGGAGCAGACGCCCCGGCCTTTTTCATGACCCAAAACGGAAGTCCGGGCCTCAGCCCTTCGCACCACGGGCGGCACGCTTGCGCTCGTGCGGGTCCAGATAACGCTTGCGCAGACGGATGGCAGACGGCGTGACCTCCACCAGCTCGTCATCCTCGATGTAGGCAATGGCCTGCTCGAGGCTCATCTTGCGGGGCGGAACCAGCACAACGGCATCATCCTTGCCGGAGGCACGCATGTTCGTGAGCTTCTTCTCACGCACGGCGTTCACTTCCAGATCATTCTCACGGGAATGCTCACCGAGGATCATGCCGGTGTAGATCTTCTCACCCGCATCCACGAAGAGCGTCCCACGATCCTGAAGGGAGAAAAGCGCATACGGAGTCGTCGCACCATCCTCGGCAGAGATCAGGGAGCCGTTGCGGCGGCCTTCAATCGCACCAGCATGCGGCTGGTAGGAGTGGAAGAGACGGTTCATCAGACCGGACCCGCGGGTATCGGTCAGGAACTCGCCGTGATAGCCGATCAGACCACGGGAGGGGATCATGAAGGTCAGGCGGACCTTGTCACCGCCAGACTGACGCATGTCCTGCATCACGCCCTTGCGCAGGGACATCTTCTCCACGACCACGCCGGAATAAGGCTCGTCCACATCGATGACGACTTCCTCGAACGGCTCTTCCTGCTCACCCGTTTCCGGATTCTCACGGAACAGCACACGGGGACGGCCGATGGTCAGCTCGAACCCCTCACGGCGCATGTTCTCGATCAGCACGCCCAGCTGCAGCTCACCACGGCCGGCAACCTCGAAAGCCTCGCTTTCCGGGCTGTCCGTCACCTTGATGGCCACGTTGCCTTCCGTCTCCTTGAAGAGACGGTCACGGATCTGGCGGGACGTCACCTTCTTGCCCTCACGACCACCCAGCGGACCATCATTGATGCGGAAGGTCATGGAAAGGGTCGGCGGGTCGATCGGTGTGGAGGGCAGCGGCTCCTCGATGGACGGCTCGGCCAGCGTGTCGGGAATGGTGGCCTCGGAGAGACCGGCAATGGCCACGATGTCACCCGCTTCGGCTTCCTCGACGGGCACACGGTCCAGACCACGGAAGGACAGCAGCTTGGTGATGCGGCCTGTCTCGACCACGCTGCCATCAGCCCGCAGGGCACGGATGGGCATGTTCACCTTCGCACGGCCCTGCTCGATGCGGCCTGTCAGGATACGGCCAAGGAAGTTGTCGCTCTCCAGAATGGTGGAGACCATGGCGAACGGCTTGTCCTTGTCCAGGCCCGGGCTGGGCACATGCTTCAGGACGAGGTCGAACAGCGGGTGCAGGTTCTCACGGGGGCCTTCCAGCTCCGTATCCGCCCAGCCCTGGCGGCCGGACGCATACAGCATCGGGAAGTCCAGCTGCTCGTCATTGGCACCGAGGGCGGCGAAGAGGTCAAACACCTCGTCATGCACCTCGTCCGGGCGGGCGTCGCCACGGTCCACCTTGTTGACGACAACCATCGGGCGCAGACCACGGGCCAGGGCCTTGCCCAGCACGAACTTGGTCTGCGGCAGGGCACCTTCGGCGGCATCCACCAGAATCACGGCCCCATCGACCATGCTCAGGATGCGCTCCACCTCACCACCGAAGTCGGCATGGCCCGGGGTGTCGATGATGTTGATACGGGTGTTCTTCCACACGACGGAAGTACATTTGGCCAGGATGGTGATCCCGCGCTCACGCTCGAGATCATTGCTGTCCATCGCACGCTCGGTGACGGCCTGATTCTCACGGAAGGTGCCGGACTGCTGGAGCAGCTGATCCACGAGTGTTGTTTTCCCATGATCGACATGGGCAATAATGGCAATGTTACGGATGTCCATGGACGATCTTTCAGGAAGTGACAGATTGGGACAGAATGGTGCCCTTACTGCACCGAAACTGATTTTTTTGCAAATCCGAACCGTGTATCAAGCCATGCAGCATCGTATTTCATGCCTTCATCTTTCTCATTCCAGCAGAAAAGGAGCCGTTTCATGACCACCCATCCCCCCAAAGGCCCCACCGCCCCCGGCACGGAAAGCCTCAGCCAGCTTGGCCGACAGACCGTACAGCCGGAGTCGCCTGAAACCGCCGAGCTGGAGCGTGTCCCGGCTCCCCATAAAGGGCGGCGTTATGTTGTCCGTTTCACCGCTCCGGAATTCACCTCCCTTTGCCCGGTGACGGGACAGCCGGACTTTGCCCATATCGTCATCGACTACATCCCACGGGACTGGATCGTGGAGAGCAAGTCCCTCAAGCTCTACCTCACCAGTTTCCGCAATCACGGAGCCTTCCATGAAGACTGCTCGGTAACCATCGCCACACGCCTTGTCGAATTGCTGGACCCGGAATGGCTGCGCATCGGGGCCTACTGGTACCCTCGTGGCGGGATGCCGATCGACGTCTTCTGGCAGACAGGCCCCGCCCCGGACGATGTCTGGATTCCCGCACAGGATGTGCCCGGATACCGGGGGCGTGGCTGAAATTCCCCCTCAGAAACCGAGCGTCACGTCTCCGCCAATCAGAATACGGTTCTGATGCCGGAAATCCGCAAAAGGCCGGGTGTTGTTCAACGAACGGTCAAACCGGATTTCCGGACGGATCTGAAGCAGCTTGACATGATGGCCGATATTCGGCCGCCACACGGCATTGAAGGACAGGTCGCCATACGTCGTTGCCGGGGCGCTGTAGGTCCGGGCGGGCAGGCCGAGCAGTGACCGGCCATAGCCTGTGTCCTCCGGGTACTGCACGACAAACTGGCCCGTGCTGTCCCGATAGACTTCCGCCCGGGCATTGAAGGTCAGGGTGGATGTTGCCGCATAGGCTCCCCAGATGACGCCGCTCCATGTATTGGCATCCAGCCCCTCATCATGAACCTGCGTGGCCTCGGCTGTCAGGCTCCATTTGGGGTTGATCTGCCATGTGGCGTTGAGGTCGTTCCAGAAACGCTGCGCCTCATGCGCCCTGTGGCTGCCCAGCGCACGGCGGGGGTCTTCCGGCCCGACACGCAGCAGATAGGTCAGGGACAAGGCACCTCCTGCCAGCTGGCTGGCATTGAAGCCCACATAACCGGCCGGTTCGCCATTGTTGTTGCCCCGGCCAAATGATTTCTGGTTCCCGGCATCCATCCCGAACAGAACAGCGTAATACGAATTCAGGTGCCACTGCCCATAGAAGCCGACATGCTCGAACGGATTGGAATACTGCGCCGTATAGGACATGGTGTAGAAGGCCCGCCCTGCCGGATTCAGCACCTCCACCCCCATGGGGGAGGACAGGATGCCCAGCTGCATGTCCAGCCCGTCTTTCGTCAGCCACGGCATATGCAGGGCGATGTTGGCCTGAATGGGGGTAAGCTGGTAGCGATGATGATCCAGCCAGCGGTCTGAAATCCCCGTGATGACGTAAGCTCTGGCATCAGAACCATAAAGCATCTGGATGTTCGCCCCCAGCCCGTAACCGTCACCAATCGGGTCAACGGGTTTGGTGATGGTCAGGGCGACCTGATTGAGCATCCCCGTATCACTGTGGGACTGGAGAAGCTGACCGAAATTCATGCCATTTCCAGGATGGCCGGTATTGGCCATGGCCCCGCCCTCAATCTGGAGACCGACATCAATGTCGGAAAACCAGCTCTTCCCGGCCGGTGCGGCAGGCTGGACGGCACTGGGGGCCGCCACCGGAGCAGGTGATGGAGCTGCCGGGACGGAAGAAGAGGACGTGCCGGCCAGCGTGGCCTGAACGGGCCCCCCCTGCTCGCTGGGAGCGGCCTGTGCGCCTTCCAACCATGACACAGCTCCACCGCACACCCCGACCACCAGAAGATACTGCCAATACCGCATTGAGCCACCCCACCTATTGTTCCGGTATCGTAAGTATATCCACCTTCTGAAAAGCGGGACAATATCCAGAACAGACAGAATGGGATGAAAAGTGATATTCTGCTGCCGAAAATGAAAAAAGGCCGTCCCAAAGACGACCTTTTGTGACCTGCAGCAGGCGGGATGACCTCAGAAAGAAATGGCTGATTCCAGATCAATCAGCATGGCATCCTTGTACCGTTTCAGAGCACCGGGACTCCAGAGATACTGCAAGCCGGGCCGCAGCAGCAGCCAGCGTGTGGGCCAGTATCCATAATTGAGTTCGATGGCTTCTTCCGAATGCGGAGCATACAGCCCGGCACCCCGGCCCGTGTGCTGGAGATGCTCGATCCAGTGTGTGACCTTCGGATTGGCCCAGAGGGCCTTCATGCCAAAACTGATTGTATCATTGGGGCGGCTGGCGAACGTTCCCTTCCGGGTAATACCCGCCGTCACAAAATAGGGCGCAATGGCCGTGCGGGGATCGCCCCATGTGAAGGAGGCAAAAAACGCCGTTCCCCGGTGCGGGTCCGCTCCATCCCGCTGCAACATGCGGTCAAACTGGAACCACCCACCAAACCGGCCCCTCACCTTGGAGACGGGCGCATCCTGCGCCGCAGAAGCCGGAATGTAATATGTTCCCATCTGGCCATAGACGTTCTTGACCTCGGACGTGTCCCAATAACCGCCGATCTTCACGTTCGTCTGTAACGGGCCGCTATAATCATCCGTCCCGCCCCGATGCCAGCCCAGCTGGAACGGCAGATAGGTACCTGTCGCCCCGTGCAGGTTCATCTTCCAGCCATTCCGCACGCCGGTGATCGTCGGGTCCACACTGTAAGCCCCGAACTGCACCAGATAATGGTCATTCCCCGCCGGATAGAGCTTGATCCACGCACCGGGATGGGCCGTCGGATAGAAGCCGTAACCCGAATTCATGGCAATGGACTGCGGCATCCCGCAGATGCCGTTGTTCTGGAACTGGCAGTACAGGTTGGCCCCCCAATAGGTGGAAGACTGCTCGAAGTCATTCTCCGTGTTGATCTCACCAACCTCGGTATGTACGTACTTGTTCCAGTGCATTTCCCAGCTGAGGCGGCCAAGGCGCATGGTCTCACCGGCCCCGTAAATTTCCATCGGGCTGTCAACAGCCGGCAACGTGTTTCCCAGCCCGGCCCCCTGACGGGCCAGTGTCAGGAAGTGCAGTGTGCCCGCATTGAAGGCAACGCCCAGTAGCTTCTTCAGGTTGAAATCCAGAGACAGGGCCTCTTCATCCGCATAGCGGACCGCACGGGATTTCCCCCCGAACGGATTGCCTGCGGTGTCCTGAAAGTAACGCCCGCCGATCGTCACGCCATGGTCGGCCAGCCAGCTCCGTGCGCCCCAGGGGTCACCAAAAAACCCATCCTGATTGGCAAAATCGTGCCAGCTGTTGGGGAAAAGCCCCTTCTGCTTCTCTGGTGAAGCCTGCTCACTGGCCCCGCGGGAGAAGACGTCACCCGGGATCGGGAGAGGCACGGACCCGAAAGCACGCTGCTCATCCCTTGCAGGCGCACCGTAATTCCGCTCCTTCAACAGCTCATCCCTCTGGGCCGTCGTGATCTCCCCACCTGCTGCCGCTTTCTCCTTCACGGCAGCCGGCCCAGCAGCATCCTGCGCAAAAACGGCATGGCCTCCCAGCATCCAAGCGACACCTACTGCTGCTGTACCAGCCTTTTGCCACATTCCACGCATAGATTAGCCTTCATAGCCGTTGATCAGGACAGGAACCTGAAGGCCAGATGCGCCATGGCAGCCTTCAGCACGACAATGCCAGACAGGCCACAAGCGGCACTGCGGCAAAGGATGACACCGTCCCTTTATATAAATTTTATCGCTGACTTCCAGTGGTGAAATCTGTCTATACCAGATCAGTCGTCATCCACCTCTTCAAGTTCATGTGACCGTTGCCGGTTTATTTACCGTCCAGCTACGATGCTGTTGCCCGAGGCGGCGGGTCAGCGGCAGAAGCAGGGCCAGCACAACACACAGCCCCACACACCCCAGAAACAGTTCCCGGAACAGGGCAGCATAACCCGCCAGGCTGCCCCCACCATCGGCCGGAACACTGGCGAGATCAGCCACCAGGCTCCCCAGATACATGCCGACCCCCCAGAGCAGGAACAGGGCCCCCATCAGCACTGCGCTGACACGGGCCGGGGCATAACGGGCCACAATGGCCAACCCAAGACCGATGGTCAGCAGCTCCCCGAGGGACATGGTGCCATACCCGGCCACCATGACCCACGGCGAAACAAGCCCCGTGCTATGGCCAGCGGCCAACCACCAGATGCAAAAAGCCAGAGCGACCAAGCCATAACCGAGCAGTATCTTGATGGCGGGTGAAGCATCCTGCCCCCTACCCGCATGACGACGGTACAACCATGCCAGCAGCGGGCTGAACAGCATGACAGCGATCGGATTGAGCGCCTGGAACTGGCCTGCCGACATGGTGAACAGCCGCCATGACCCCAGCTGGTACACGCCAGAGACATCCCGCATGGCAAACAGTGTCAGGGAGGTCTGCATCTGCTGGTAGAAGATCTGGTAGGCCATTGTCTGAGCACAGAGGATGTAGGTCAGCAGCAGACCGGGCCGTTCACCGTCCTTCGCCCGCACATAAAGCCAGACCCAGAGCAGAAGAAGCCCCACCCCTGCCAGAATGATGCAGAGCTGGACCAGCGCCGGGCTGTACAGCACCCATGTGCAAAATCCCCAGACCACCAGCAGGGCCAGCAGGATTCCAGCGCCCAGCGCCCCTTTCAGCACGGGAGTGGAAAGACGCTCCACCAGAGGAACAGGCATGGAGGATGGCCCATGCCGCCGGACTGCCTCAACCGCCCGTGCGGCAAGAAACCTCCGCATACGCCCGGCCCGCACTGCATAATAGCCAAGCCCGACCAGCAGCCCCCCGGCACAGGCCAGAAAGGCCACAGCCGCCCCATAGCGCTGCTGGAGCCACGGCATCAGCAGCATGGAGACGGTCGACCCAACATTGATGGCCATATAGTAGAGTGTGAAAGCGGCATCCAGTGCCGTGCCATCCCCGGCGTAAATGCGCCGAACGAGCGTCCCCGCATTGGGTTTGAACAACCCGTTGGAGAGGGCAATCAGTGTCAGGGCCGGAAGGAAAACAGCCTGACTGCCAAGAGACATGGCCAGAAGACCATATCCGGCTGTCAGCCCGAAGGCCCCCACCAGCATGGTGGGTCTTGTCCCGAGGCACTGATCCCCCAGAAGCCCCCCCAAAACAGGAAGACTGTAGATGAAAAATCCCAGTCCCCCCTGCATGAGGTTAACGTCATGATCCCGCATGTGCAGCTGGGTGACCATGAAAACGGTCAGGACAGCCTGCATGCCGTAATAACCGAAACGCTCCCACAGCTCGATGGCCATGACGACAGCAAAAGCCTGCCGCCGTGCGACAAAAAAGGACGCCGCAGAATGTTGCTGATCGGTCATGAGGGCACGCTACTCCGTTACGGGAAGGACACTGGCTCCCTCCTCACTAGCGCAAAAATCAGCCCCCTGCGAGGTGGAACCCATCCACGTGGGCAATCCCCACCAGGCCCAGCACACACAGGGCCACAACAAACACGATGGCCACCAATGCTCCCAGAACGCTGGACTGTCTGACACGCAGCCAGAAAGACATCCCCCAGACCATGGCTAACCCGTCCTTTCCCCGCCACTCCCAACCCCTTGCAGGGCCATTACCAACACACCAGAGGCAGGCCCTTCACATCCCAAAGCGGGACAGAGGGCCTGCCTTCCTTTTCCACCACCCTGCCACACACCACACTCCAGCAGGGACTGGCCCTCAGCTCTCCGTTTTCTCCTCGGCTTCACGCCGCACGAGGGCTTCCAGCTCCGGCGAAATGGTCCCCAGCACAACACGCAGGGTCACCAGCAGATTTCCCGCCTCATGCCGTTTATCCGCCGCAATACCACGACCAGTCAAACGCAGGACCGTGCCACTGTCAGAATGTGGCTTGACCTTCAGCGCCACCGTTCCACCCGGGGTACGGACATGCACCTTGCCACCCAGAATGGCCGTATGGAGGTCAACATCCTGCGTGACACGCAAATTCCGCCCCTCACGCCTGTAATGGGGGTCTTCCGCCACATGAATCTTCAGCAGCACATCCCCGGCAGGGCCGGGCCGACCATCCATGCCGGGCTGCCCCGGCTGACCTTTCCCCCTCAGACGAAGCGTCTTGCCATCCTCGATGCCCGCAGGAATGGTGACGGACACCTCACGCCCTCCACCAAGGCTGACATCACGCCGGGTACCAAGAGCACATTCCTCCATGCTGATACGCAGCTCGCCATGCAGGTCCTCGCCCCGCCGGGGACGGGCAGACCGGAAACCACCGCCCCCGCCACCAAAGGCACCGAAAATGTCCCCCAGATCCTCCGGATTGAAACCACCGCCCGAGAAACCGCCAAATCCGCCAAAGCCACCACCTGGGCCACCGGCCCCGGCACCGCCACCAAAACCACCCCCGCCAAAGGGACCCCTCATCTGGCCATCCGCATCGATCTCGCCACGATCGAACTGGGCACGCTTCTCCTCGTCACCGACAATCTCGTACGCCTTGCCAATCTCCTTGAAGCGCTCCTCCGCCTTGGTATCACCGGGGTTGCGGTCGGGGTGATACTGTTTGACCAGCCGACGGTAGGCGCTGCGGATTTCCTTCTCCGACGCTGTACTGCTTACGCCAAAAACCTTATATGGGTCAGTCGCCATTACTGTCCTGTATCCTCCAGATCCGTATCATCCAGCAGGTCGATCAGCACGGCCAGAACCCTGCTTCTGGAATAGCCAGCAGCTTCCGCCTCCCTGATGAGGGTCTGCACCCGGGGGCGCAGGAAATCGGCGGCTGACTGTACTGGTGTGCCTGTCATGGAAAAAACCTTTCTTTCCCAAAGAAGTGGTGTGCCTGTAAGGTAAGGTCAATAGAGAATGAATTTTTGCCCGTGCATTTCCCGACACTTTCCCAGACCTTGCCGAAAGACAGTTCTTCATGCTGCATGCTGACAGCCCCTCCCCTGCCAACCTTTCCCGCCGCCTCATCATTACAGGCAGCGACAGCCGTTATTTTCCCCTGCTTCAGGAGCTGGTCGCTTCCATCCGCCGCTTCCCGGAGCTGGCCGGGCTGCCGGTCGCCTGCATTGATGGCGGGCTGAAGCGGAAACAGGTCACATGGCTGGAGCAGAATGGCATCACTGTCCGTACCCCGAGAGCCTTTCCTCATGTCTCACGATGGGCCATGCGCAGGCGTCCCAATCTGGCCATCGAACTCTCCAAGATGTGGCTGGACCAGCTCTTCCCGGAGCATGACACGCTGGTATGGATCGATGCAGATGCCTGGGTGCAGGACTGTCAGGCCGTGGAGCTTCTCTTCCAGGCCGCCGAGCAGACGCCGCACGCTCTGGCCATCACGCCGGAACTCTTCCTGCACAAGCCGCTGTTCCGGCTGCGCTGGCTGCCCTTCGGCCTCGTGCAGCTCCGCACCATCCTGTACAAGAATTCCCGTCTGGCCCGGCTGCCCCGGGCGATATGCCGTCATATCGGCGTGCGCCCCACCCTCAATGCCGGTGTTTTCGCCCTCTCCCGCACGGCTCCGCACTGGCCCCGGCTCCGCCACTGGCAGGAAGAAGCCCTGCGGCACGGCAAGATATTCAGCTCCGGCCAGCTCGCCATGGCCCTGACAAGCTATCACGATGGCTACGCCACCGCCCTGATGCCTGCCGGATGCAACTATCTGGGACCGTGGCAGATCGACTCACGAACGGGCCTGCTCTGCGAGGTCACTTTTCCGCACCGCCCTGTCGGCATCGTCCATCTCGCCGGGCACGACGCCATGCGGCTGGACCCGACCGTGACGATGGACGTGCCCGACCGGGCAGGAGGAACACAGGCCCTCAATCTGCGGTTCGGCACGATGCAGGCTTACCGGGACACCCGCCAGCCAGATATGACCTAACGGCTGAAGGCCCGCAGGATCATGTCCTTGCTCTCATGCTGTTCCACCTTCAGAGTGGTGTTGGAAAGTTCCCGCCCCTGCCAACCGGCACCGAAAGCAATGTAGAGCGAGATGGCATCATCCATGCGCTTGCCGGTAGCCGACACGGCGGCCACCCGGCGGGACAGGTAGGTCTGCTGGGAGTTGAGAACATCCAGATAGCCCGTCAACCCGGCGGCATAGAGCTTGCGGGCACGGGACAGGGCCAGACCGGCCTGCGTGGCGGCCTCCCGTTCTTCCCGCACCAGCTCGCTGTCCTGATGCCAGTCATCGAGGCTGTCTTCCACTTCCCGAAAAGCATTCAGAACGGTCTGACGATATTGCAGGCGACTGGCCTCCGCCTCACTTCTGGCCTGGGCGATCTGGGCGCTGTATTTACCCCCATGCAGGATGGGCAGGGAGGCCATCATCATGACATTCCAGCTCATCCCTCCAATCTGGAACGCCTGATAGGCGGCAGAGGCATTGGGATTGAAGGTCAGCGGGATGCTGAAATTGGGATACAGATTGGAAATCGTGATTCCGATGCGGGAGACGCTCGCCGCATAGCGCCGCTCGGCCGAACGGATGTCGGGCCGGTTGGTCAGCACGGTGGAAGGCAGCATGGCCGGGAACGGGGGCAGGGTCGGGATGGGCCGCCGCTCTTCAAGATCAGGCTGTTCCTTACCGGGCATCTCACCCATCAGCACGTTGATGGCATGGATGAGCTGCTCCTGCCGCGCCCGCAGGGGGGGCAGACGAGCCAGCTCGGCATGTTCTTCCGTCCGGGACTGGGCAATGGCCAGCGTATTGCCGACGCCATTATTGAAGAGCCTCTCCACCAGCTGGGTACTGTCCCGAGCCGTGCGGATGGAATCCTCTGTCACGCTCATGCGGGTCTGGATGGTCCGCAGCTCAACATAGTCTGTCACCAGCTGGCTCAGCAGAGAGAGCAGCAGCCCCCGCCGCTCCTCGATGCTGACTTCCACCAGCCTCTTACGCTCCTGCACCTGCCGGGAGATATGGCCAAAAACATCAATCTCCCAGCTTGCCCGGGCACCATAGGTCAGCACAGACGCATGGGGGTGATTGTTCGGGTTGCCCGGGCGCAGGGGCCAGTTGTCAACATTGATGGAGTAGCGGTTGTCTCCCCCACCCGCATTGGCATCCAGCTGGGGATACCAGTTGGCCTGTGCCTGCCGCCGGACAGACTGCTCGGCCAAAACATGCTGGGTGGCCACCTGAAGGTCGTAATTCCCTCTGATGGTCTGCTCCACCAGTCTGTCCAGAACAGGATCGTGAAACTGCGCCCACCAGTCCCGGAGGTTGGCTTCCGTCTCGGCAATTTCCTCCCTGGTGGCGGGGTGGGGCTCACTGGCAAAATGGCCCGGCACTTTCATCCTGTCCGGCCTGTATTCCGGTCCGACCATGCAGGACGTCAAGAAAAGACAGCTGCTGACAACAAGGGGAACAAACCGCATCTTCATCTCACAGGTGATCCTGCAGCCATGTCGTCAACAGCCCCCTGCCTCCGGCTTTTGCCTTCCCCACCGCCACGGTGGCTGTCATGCCTGCAGACAGAATGACCTCTGGCGGCATCTCATCAATTTCAATACGCACGGGAATACGCTGAGCCAGCCTTACCCATGTGAAGATCGGATTCACATCTGGCAGGCCGAGCCTGTCCGACATGCCGTTTGCATCATTGATGCCTCGGCCAATACTGACGACATGCCCCCGCAGGACATGACGATATCCCATGAGCTTGATACGGGCCTCATCACCAACATGCACACCATGCATCTTGGTTTCTTCAAAATAACCATAGACCCAATAGCTGTTCGCATCGATCACGGCCATGCGGGACTGTCCAGCCGTCACATAATCACCGACACGCAGATTGAGATTGGTCACGTAGCCATCCACGGCAGAATAGACCGTGGAACGCTGAAGATTGAGCAGGGCCGTATCGAGGGCAGACCGGGCTTCTTCCAGCCGTGCCCGGCGTACTTCCATCTCGGAGTCGAACACATCCTGTTCCTCACGGGACACAACGCCACCAAGCCCGCGCCGCCTCTTCGCATTCATGACGCTCAGCTTGTAATCTTCCGTCACACCCGCCAGACGGGCCCGTGCCTCATCGATCCTGAGCCTGAAACGCAGTGGATCCACCGTGAAAAGCGGATCCCCCTTATGAACGAACTGGTTGTCCACAACCGGAACAGACACGACCGTTCCCGACACTTCAGGCGTGGCCGTAACGACGTAAACACGGACACGACCATCACGTGTCCAGGGATCAAGGACATAAAGGTCCCACACGACATACCCCAGACCAATAGCCAGAGCGATGATGATCAGTGTCAGCAATGGACGTACAAGACGCCGAAACCAGTTCATACCCCCGCTCCACCTCAGACGAAAATAACCAGAAGACAGAGAACACAGACATACAGGGCAATCTCGAACAGGGCGACATGCCAGAACCAGCCCAATGCTCCGAGACGCCACAACACATAGCGCAGGGCCAGAGTCACCAGCACTGCGCAGACAGCATAAACAGCTATTGGAGAAACGAACACTCCGCAGAGGCTGACTTCCGAAAGCATCATGCGCCGCAATCCCCGAAAGAACGGGACCGTGCGGGTGATATGTCTGATGCTTTGCTCACGTTGTTCCCTATCGCACCTGCAAAAGGCCCGGTGTCCGTCCAGACGGGCCGGACTCTGCTTCCTCCCGAAGGTACCATGCCGGGTATCCATCCAGAGGACGACACGGCACCACCGCCAGGCCATCTTCCCGTTTCAACCACAGAGGCAGAAGCAGCTCTTACCACTTCTTAACGTCAATTACAGGCGTCTGACCAGATGGAACCCACCTGGAAACAGAAAGCCCATAGCAGAAGCGGCCCCTGAAGGCCGCTTCTTTTGTCTCATATGCCTATGGAACCGACAAAATCACTTTTTCCGGCGTGTGAAGACACCTTTGGCCATACGCCATGCCTGCCCACCCGCATAACGGCCCACCGGACCACTGGCGAGACCAAGCAGGGACGTCAACGCAAAGCTCTGCTTCAGCTCATGCATCTTCCTGTCCCGCTCCATGCGGGCGCGGGCCTCTGCCAGGCCGGAATGACCGGCACGCACCGCCAGAAGCAGGAAAATGATGAAGAACAGCAGGTCTATCCCCAGTACACAGGCAGCAGACAGCAGAAGACCCAGATGGCAGATCTGCCTGAAAAAGGCCCAGAACACTCCGTGCAGGGTAATGGCTGCAAAGCCGAGAAACACGAGAGCCACGACAAGGAAGCACAGCCGGATACCGTGCCGTTTTGCACATTCCCTGAAAATTTTTCCCTGGGCAGCGAGCACTGCCTGACCAAGTTCCAGTAGACCATTCATGATACGACTGCTGCCCCTTCCAGATTCATGAAAAACACCAAGGCCCTTGCCAGAGGGAGGACAGAACACACCCCTCCGCCGACCATTCCCTCACCTATAGCACTGCACGGGAAAAAGCCAAAGCACCTCACGAAGCAGCGCTACCCACCCCCATTAAAGGTTGAATGGAAAATAACTCTTAATTTTATCAATAAAAAAAGGCATAAAGATGTTCTGATTTTTTTTCTTCTCCCCTCTGTAACGAAGTTTCAAGACTCATCATGTAATATCCTTTCATCTCAACCACTTCCATGCATTTATCCTGTCCATTGAATCCCACCGCCACCTCAAGTCCGTACGGTGCCGCTACGTCATGAAAACAGTCCGCCCCCGGAGCTACCAGAAACACCCCTCACTGCCCCACACGGGGCACCGTCTGTTCCGTTCCATCATGCGGGCGGTTTGTCCTGTCAGGCAGTTCCTGGACAAAATTCATCCATCCATCGGGCGTTTGCCTGCACTCTGTCTGGCCCTCACAGCCATGGCTGGCGCAGCCCCTGTCTCCGCCATGGCGGATGCGGCCAGCACACAGACCGACCCTGCCCCACAGGACAGGACCTATTACTGGGCCATTCCAGAGCATGATCTCATCGGCCCGATACTGCGTGATTCCACCTCCATGAATCTTGCTTTCCTGAGCCGTGAAGGACGTGGACTGGACGAAATAGAACAGCAGGCCCTTGCCTATCCACAGACCGTACAGGCCATCATGCTGGACAGCACGGAATCGGCCATCGCCTGTGCACGAGCCTGGTTGCAGCCCCTCCATGCCCTGGGCCGTTGTGGTCGGTCGGCCGGTTTTTTCCGCAATGTTCTCTTCTGGGATACATCCCGCATCACCACCCCACCACATTGGCCAACATTGTGGGATGTTGCCCGCTATCCCGGACAGCGAGCCTTCTTCCAGGGCCCCCGCATGACGCTGGAGATTGCCCTGCTGGCTGATGGCGTCCCCCCCAACCAGGTCTACGCCCAGCTCTCCACCCCGGCAGGGATCGACCGGGCCTTCCACAAGCTCAACCAGCTGCGGCCCTATATAATCTGGTGGCGCTCTCCCTCCGAGGCCTACCATATCCTCCAGAAACAGGCCGTGCTGATGGGAATCACCCCCGGCGCCATCATTCTCTCTCCCAAGGCAAGAAACACACTGGTGCGACCTTATCAGGCAGAGATGGGCAACGTTCTGTACAGTCCCGCCATGTGGGCAATTCCGGCGACACTGCCCACTGAGCAGGCCAACGAAATCCGCACCCTCCTGCTGAAGAACCCTCCACACCTGCCCTATCCTCCTTCCCCCATTCCTGCCGAATCACTTGAAATCAGCGACGGTTTCTGGGCAACACATGAGCTGCTGCTGAGTGAGCGCTTTAACGCATGGCTCACCCACACTCCTCTTTCCAGGCCCCTGACGACAGAACAGACCACACGATGACAGATCACCTTCCCTTCTGGCGGACCACTTCCCTTCAGGACATGACAGCCAGCCAATGGGAATCTCTCTGTGACGGCTGTGGCCGCTGTTGCCTGAACAAGCTGCGGGACGAAGACACCGATGAGATCATCTGGACGGACGTTTCCTGCCGTCTCCTTGATACCCAGACATGCCGCTGCACCGACTATGAGCGACGCCAGAAAAAAATTCCGGACTGCATCTCCCTGACCCCGGCCCTGCTGGACGACATCGACTGGCTGCCCCCGAGCTGCGCCTATCGCCTCCTGCGGGACGGGTTCGACCTGCCGGAATGGCATCCCCTTCGCAGTGGAACGGACGACACCGTGCTGAAGGCCGGCGCCTCGGCCAGTGGCCGCTGCATCAGCGAACGCCGGGCCGGCCTGCTGGAAAACCACATCGCCGACTGGCCCGGTACCTGGCCGGAGGGCGCCCCACCCTGCGTTGCGCTCCGTCAGAATGGTAACAGCTGACACTCCCGTGCTTCTTCCACCCGTTCTCTGGCGTATGTCCTCCCGGGCCCGGCGGATCATTCTCCGTCTGGACCTCCGCCGACGGGCCATTGTCATCACCCTCCCTGCTGGAGCCACCCGCCAACAGGGGCTGCGCTTCCTCCAGAGCCAGTCACAATGGCTGGCACAGGCCATGGCAGACCTCCCTCCTCCGGCAGTCGATCAGGGCCAGATATGGCTGGAGGGGCAGGCCATTCCCATCCTCCCCACCATAATACTGGATGGCCGTACACGCCTGACAGACAAAGGGCTGCATGTGGGCCACCCTCCCGAAGAACATGCCCGCCATCTGCTCTCCTTTCTGAAGCGCCGTGCCGAAAGCCTGTTCCCGCCCCTCTTCCGGCAACAGAGCCTCCGTATGGAGGCCTCACCAGCAAAATTCAGCCTGCGGGATGTCAAAAGCCGCTGGGGCAGCTGCACAAGGCAAGGGCGCATCATGCTCAGCTGGCGGCTCATCATGGCTCCGCCGGACATCTACACCTACGTGATGGTGCATGAGCTCGCCCATCTGCGCCATTTCAACCATGGGCCGGCCTTCTGGGCGCTTGTGGACCAATACGCCCCGGGCGGACAGCCGGGGCGCAAAAAAGCTGAAAAATGGCTTTCACAGAATGGTGCTCATCTGCTGGCCATGATATAAAACGCCCGCTTCCTCTGCGCGCTTGGCGGAATGGTAGACGCACGAGACTTAAAATCTCGAGTTCGGTCAGAACGTGCGGGTTCAAGTCCCGCAGCGCGCACCAGAGGCGCCTTTTCTGCCCGGTACCATTGCCTTTCCATGCAGCCCGGCTCTATCTTCCTGCAAAAGATTATCAGTTTGATCCCAAGGCTTGGCACCCGTCCAGCAAAGTAAGGAACGCCATGGTGTTCGCCCGATTCCGTCGCTTTTTCAGCCGTTCTTCCGCCCATCCGCAAGAGCCCGACCTGCCGGACAATCTTGCAGAAATCTACCAGAAGGCACGGAACGGCCATGTACTGGAGCAGGTTCTCTGGGGGAAAGCCCTGCTGGACAGCGAGTATGTCCCCCGGGATGTGGACAAAGCACGGGAGTGGTTCACCATTGCGGCTTCTGCCAGTTATGGCCCGGCCCACAACATGCTGGGCCGCTGTTCACAGTTCGGCTGGGGGTGCCCGCTGGATCTGACAGAAGCTGTCCGCCATTACAGCCGGGCTGCGCAGCTGGATGACCTGTGGGGCATCTACAATCTCGGCATCTGCCACATGCGGGGCCTGGGAGTGCAGGCAGACCGGCGAACCGCCTTCCTTCTCTTCCGTCGGGCAGCTCTGCGAGGCCATGCGAAGTCCATGAACCTGCTGGCCCGTTTCATTGAGGAGGGATGGGAGACCCCCGCCAATCCCCTTGCCGCTCTGGAATGGTATCAGCGCTCTGCTGACGGAGGCGATTACCGGGGGCAGCATAATTATGCTACCGCCTTGATGGGTATGGGGCAGCCGGAAGATGCTCTGCGCTACTGGCGCATGGCCGTAAAGGACGCCACGCCAGATATTCTTCAGGCCATGCAGCGGGAACTGGAAAGGCCCGGAGCCCCACAGGACCCGGACCTCATGGAAACACTCAGGCAGCGGCTGAAAACAGTCCTGCCGGGCGATGACTGACAACACCCGGCCTGCGCTCTTCCCTCACAGGGAAACGGTATGAACCCAGCCGAACGGGTCCGCTTCCTCACCACGCTGGAGGGCGCACAGGGCGTTGCGCAGCTTCATGGTGACCGGACCAGCCGTTTTTCCATCACCAAACGCCACGGAGCCAGCATCCCGGCGGAATTCACCAATCGGTGAAATGACTGCCGCCGTGCCGCAGGCAAAGGCCTCCGTGATCTCACCAGCAGCGGCAGCCCTGAAGACATCATCTATGGCCAGAGGCTCCTCAACCATGGTCAGGCCCATCCTGCGGCCCAGCTTGAGGATGCTGTCCCTCGTGATGCCTCGCAGAATCGTCCCACCAAGCGGTGGTGTGACCACACTGCCATCCTTGCGGACGAACATGACGTTCATGCCGCCCATTTCATCAATGAAGCGACGTTCCTTCGCATCAAGGAACAGCACCTGGCTACAGCCATGGTCCGCCGCCTCCTGCTGGGGCAGCAGACTGGCTGCGTAATTGCCCCCACATTTGGCCTCACCCGTGCCACCGGGAGCCGCCCGTGTATACTGCTCCGACACCCAGACCGGGATGCTGCCATTACCACTGAAATACCCCCCTACAGGGCTGGCCAGCACGACGAACAGATATTCATTGGCCCGTTTCACGCCAAGAAACACTTCATTGGAGATCATGAACGGCCGCAGATAGAGGCTCTGCTCCGGATTGGTGGGCACCCAGTCATGATCCACCTTCAGCAGGGCCTTGATGGACCCGAGGAAGAGCTCCTCCGGCAGCTCGGCCATGGAAAGGCGGCGGGCTGACGCCGCAAACCGGGCAGCATTGGCCTCCGGCCGGAACAGCGTAACAGCCCCCCCCTTGCCACGATAGGCTTTCAGCCCCTCGAAAATCTCCTGCCCATAATGCAGGACGGTCGATGCCGGGTCGATCTGCAAAGGCTGACGAGGAATAATTCTGGCGTCATGCCAGCCCTTTTCATCCGTATAACGGATGACGGCCATATGGTCCGTAAAGACACGCCCGAACTTTGGGTCCACCATCAGGGCCTGCCGCTGCTCGGCTGATGTAGGGGTCTCTGTCCGTTCAATGCTGAACTCTGCCATGATGCTTCCTGCCTTCCCGGTCGGTTCAAAGATGTCACATTTCGGAATTTATGTGCTGTTCCGTCAAGAGACTAATATATGGAATACTATGTCTTTCAAGACCATATTTTTGAAACTTTATTTCATGAATGCCAGACATGCACCATAAAAAAAACCCCCACCCGGCAGGGTGAGGGTTTTTCCGGCGCAGGCCAGTTTTCCGTATGGCTGAAAGATCAGCGCTTGGAGAACTGGAAGGAACGGCGGGCCTTGGCCTTACCGTACTTCTTACGCTCGACGACACGGCTGTCACGCGTCAGGAAGCCAGCCATCTTCAGCACACCACGCAGCTCCGGCTCGTAGTGGGTCAGGGCACGGGAGATACCGTGACGGACCGCACCAGCCTGACCGGAAAGACCACCGCCAGTGACCGTGCAATACACGTCAAACTGGTTGTAGCGATCTGTCAGCAGGAAGGGCTGGGTGATCAGCATGCGCAGCACGGGGCGTGCGAAATAGTTCGTGACCGGGCGGCCGTTGACGGTGATCTCACCCTTGCCAGGCTTGATCCACACACGGGCGACGGCGTCCTTACGGCGGCCCGTTGCGTAGGAACGGCCCTGCGCATCACGCTTGGCTTCATAGACGGGAGCTGCATTGGCAACAGCAGGAGCCGCATTGGCCAGGTCCTGCAAAGTGCCGGTAAGCTCGGCGGCGGGGCGCTCTTGAGTTTCTGACATGATGACAGGCCTTACTGACGTTTCAGGGTATTCTTGCGGTTCAGGGAAGCAACGTCCAGCTTGACGGGCTTCTGACCCTCATGCGGGTGCTCCGTGCCGGCATAGACGTACAGGTGCTTCATCTGGGCGCGCTGGAGCGGACCACGGGTGATCATGCGCTCGACAGCCTTCTCCACGACCTGACCGGGGTTCTTGCCCTCGAGACGCTGAGTGATGGTGCGCTCCTTGATGCCACCCGGATGGCCGGTGTGGTAATGGAAGAGCTTCTGGCCGACCTTGTTGCCTGTCAGGGCGATCTTCTCGGCGTTGATGACGACAACCGCATCACCGCAATCAACATGCGGGGTGTACTGCGGCTTGTGCTTGCCGCGCAGACGGTTGGCAATGATGGTGGCGAGACGGCCCAGAACCAGCCCTTCGGCATCGATCAGGATCCAGTTTCTCGTCACCTCCGCGGGTTTCAGCGAAAGTGTGGTCTTCATGACGTATCATTTCCAGTTTGAGATGCCACGGACAATGCGGCATCAGGAAAAGGACTGCCCCGACGATGCCGGCTCCGTAAGAGGCCAGACACCCTGAAAGCCGGAAACAGATTCAGGATGTGGGCGTTATTGCGGGAGACGGGAAAAAGGTCAAGCCCTTTAATTCTGGACCATTGCGCCACAAGCGGCAGAGAACAGCCATTTTTTATGATGTGGTATTAAAATACCGCAAAATAATCCCTTCTTTCTGCCTCCTTCCGGCAGCAGACAGCTCCATCCCCATTTGCTCATGCCTCTGCCAAAGGGTATTGTGCCGGTTCGCATATCAAGAGTGCCCAAGTGAGGTAAGTGCAGCATGCAACGGTTACGGCTTCCCCTCTGTCTGGCCCTCCTCATCCTGATTCTGGGGGGACTGGGCATCTACCGCGAGGCCGGAATCCGTCTTTCCCACGCACTGGACCGGTTCCGGGCTGCCCTGCCTGCCGGGGCGGACTTTCATTACAGCGAGGTCCGGCCCGCATTCCTGCTTGGCGGGGTGACCCTGTATGATGTGTCGTTCCATTATCAGGCGACAGATTTCCACGCCCGGCGTGTCCGTTTCGGCTACCCCAAGCTGCTTTCCAGCGGAACCCTGAGACTGGCCAGCCTCCTGCTGGATTCACCCAGCTATACCGACCAGACACATCACATCACGGCAGACGAAGCGTCGTTCCATCACCTCCATATCCCCTCCTCGGCAGAAACGCTGCATGAAGGTCATGGCGAAGCGGACAGCATGCGCTCCCTGGCAGCCATCATGTCGTTTGAACCGGAAGACGTGACAGCCCTGCGCTTTGAACAGATGCAGCTGACAAAACTGCGTGTCTCACCATCAGAAAACGCCCCGCCCATTGCGGCTGGCTCCGCAGTTGCACGCCCGTTCACCATAAAAACACTGTCGGCTGACAACCTGATCGTTGAAGGCTACGGGCAGGGACTCCGTGTCCATACACTCATGAACGGCCTGTCCCTCTCCGTTTCCCTCCCCGGCGGCAAAAACAGCCTCTTCCCGCCAGTATTGCAGCAGATCCTCCTGCCCGGGAACACGGACGCCACTCCCGGGGCCAAATCTCCCATGGAACTGAATCTGGCCCTCCAGCATCTGGAAGCCAGAGAAGGTTACATCCAGTGGCTGAAGCGCCCCTTCCAGCATGCAGGCAACCCGGCAGAAACATTCTGGCAGGACCCGGCAGCAACCCTGTGGGAAAAGCCTGGCAAACTGGAAATCAACGGCCTGTCCCTTCTCTTCAGCCGGACAGACCTGCGACGGACCCTCATCCTCACCCATCTGGCAGGTGAGCGGCGGGCCGGAGAGAATGATGATCTCCGCACGGAGGGAGACCTGTCCGGCCTGACGACCCGGCTCTCGCCCCCCCCCTCACTGCTGGCCTCTCCCGTGGCTCTGCCGACGGATTACCACATCATTGCCACCTCCCGGAAAAGGATGGGGGAATGGGACGAGACCCTCCAGCTCCGTACCCTTTTTGGCAAGGACAGCCCCGCCCTGATGTCCGTGGTCTTCAGTCTGCCTGACATCAATCCGTTCCATCTGGGCGATGACAGCGTGTCACGCTTCCTCCAAGCTGGGCAATGCCTGGGGACAGAGCTGACCGTGCAGGGGCTGGACATCTTCTCCTATTACGGCATCCTGACCCACCAGGCTGAAGCCTCCTCCGAAACGGACAAACCAGCCGATGGAACGGGCGCCGCCAAACCCACACTGGAGTCTCCAAAAGGCTCCATGATGGCCGAACAGGGGTATGTCGTTACACCCCGCTTCAATGTTCTGGCCCTCCAGAAACCCATTCTGGCCCCTGTACTGGATTTCCTGCTGGCACCCGAACGGCGGACCCTCACCTTCAAGACCGGGCCGCTCTCTCTGGAGGAACTGGCCCATATCCCGAGCGACAGCAGCGACACGGCCAAATTCGACCGGCTGCATGTACTGAGTGTCACAACGCAGGACCAGTAAAGGCTCAGGAGAGCCTGCCTGCGTCACTCTACATCACCTTTCAGGGGAAATGCTGGGGCGAATGACGGGATTCGAACCCGCGACCACCGGTACCACAAACCGGCGCTCTACCAACTGAGCTACATCCGCCACACAGCGACCTGACATTTATTAAATCCTGCTTCTGCCGTCCAGCCCTCAAAAGCATTTTTGTCATATTTTTTTAGGACGTACCCCCTCCGGGCCGAAAAACCCGCCATCATGGGCCGATATCCGGTACGACATGGCCACAATGCTTCACAGCCTCCCGGCAGCCGCCTATAGTTGCCGCACAATTGGCCGCACCGGGCCGCCAGTACGGTGACCATGGCAGAACCTTGTATCTGCCCCACAGCCTCAACAGAGAGAAGGACCAGCCGCATTCATGGCCAGTGATTCCTACATCCAGCAATGGACCCAAAGACCCGTCAGGGAAATATTGGCAGGCATGGTGGGCACGTTCGCCCTCATTCCTGAAGTCATCGCCTTTTCCTACATTGCTGGCGTGTCACCGGCCGTCTCGCTGTTCGCTTCCTTCGTCATCTCCGTCTCCATCGCCATCTTCGGAGGCAGGCCGGGCATGATCTCCGGGGCCGCCGGGTCTGTTGCCCTGGTGCTGGCACCGCTCGTCCATGCCCATGGCCTCCAGTACATGCTGCTGGCCACCCTGATGGCCGGGGGCCTGCAGGTCATCTTCGGGCTGCTGCGCCTCCACTCCCTGATGCGATTCGTCTCCAGCGAGGTCCGTACCGGCTTCGTCAACGCCCTGGCCATTCTCATCTTTTCCGCACAGGTCCCGCAGATGCTGGGAGTGAGCTGGCAGACCCATCTGCTCATCATCATCGGGCTGGTCATCATCTATCTTCTGCCCCGGCTCTCCAAGGCCATTCCCTCACCGCTCATCTGCATCATCGTACTGACGGCCATCACCATCATCCATCCGATGCCGGTCCGTACCATTGCGGACCTCGGGGCCCTGCCGACAGGCCTGCCGCAGTTCACCCTGCCACAGCTTCCCCTGAATGCTGAAACGCTCACCATCACCTTTCCGTATGCCCTGGCCGTGGCGGCTGTCGGACTGCTGGAATCCCTGATGACTGCCAGTGTGGTGGATGACCTGACGGACACGCATGGCACACCACAGAGAGAATGTACCGGGCTGGGAATCTCCAACATTTTCGTCGGCCTGTTCGGCGGGATTGCCGGATGCGGCATGATCGGCCAGACCGTCGGCAACCTGCGCTATGGCGGGCGTGGGCGGCTCTCCACCTTCACGGCCGGGGCCTTCCTCCTGCTGCTGATGGTCGTGCTGCACCCATGGGTGGCCCGGGTGCCGGTCGCCGCCCTCGTGGCCATCATGATCATGGTATCCGTCAGCACCTTCGCCTGGGGCAGCCTGAAAGACCTCTTCCACCACCCCAAGCTGACCAGCCTCGTGATGCTCGTCACCGTCGGCGTGGTCGTGCTGACCCACAATCTGGCGGCTGGCGTGCTCGTGGGCGTCCTGCTCTCCGGCTTGTTCTTTGCATGGCATACGGCCCGGCTGGTGCAGGTCCGCTCCACGGAAGAACATGACATACTGACCTACCACATACAGGGTCAGATCTTCTTTGCTTCAGCAGACCTGATGGCCGAGGCCATGACCTACACCACCCATGCCCACCGGGTGACGCTGGACCTCTCCCACGCGCGCTTCTGGGACATCACGGCCGTGCAGGCCCTCGAGAAGATTGTCGAGAAATTCCGCAAGCACGGCAAGGAGGTGACCGTCTGCGGGCTGGATCATGCCCAGCATGGCATCCTCACCGAGCAGTCCGACGAAAAGGCTTTCACCATCTGAAGGAGGCCCGACCTCGGCCTCCGGATACGGAAAACCCCGGCAGGATGACCTCGCCGGGGTTTTTCATGATCAGCCCTCCTGTTCCAGCATGAGGGGCAAGGCTGGAAACTGCCGGACAAAACGCTGCTGATCCGCCGGGAACAGACGGACCCGGAGATGCAGTCTCTCCTCATCATCCAGCCGTTCCATCACCTCCCCATGCTCATGAAGCCATGCCAGTGCGGCACCATCCGTGACAGGAATCTGCACCGAAAACTGCTTCATGGACCGTGTCATGAAGGCATCCAGAGCCTCCATGAGGTCCGGCAGCCCTTCCCCCGTCAGAGCGGACACGGCCACGCTGCCCTCACGGCGGGGCACGGCCTCCGTACCGCCCAGAAGATCAGCCTTGTTCAGCACCTCGATCGTCCGTTCCGGCCACGCCTCATCCAGCATCCCGTCGGCTGTCATGTCACCCAGAACGGACAGCACGTCCTCCCGCTGGGAGGCACTGTCCGGATGGGCGACATCACGCACATGCAGGATGATGTCTGCCTCCGCCACCTCTTCCAGCGTCGCCCGGAAGGCGGCGATCAGCTCGGTCGGCAGGTCGCTGATGAATCCCACCGTGTCGGACAGGATGACCCGACGGCCTGAAGGCAGGGTCAGGTTCCGCATGGTCGGGTCCAACGTGGCGAAGAGCTGGTCCTGTGCGTGGACACCCGCCCCGGTGATCCGGTTGAACAGGGTGGACTTTCCCGCATTGGTATACCCCACCAGAGCCACGACCGGGAACGGAACCTTGCGACGGGCATGACGGTGCAGACCACGGGTCCGACGGACCTGCTCCAGCTCCTTCCGCAGCTTGACCAGACGTTCATCCAGCATCCGCCTGTCCGCCTCGATCTGCGTTTCACCCGGGCCACCAAGGAAGCCGAACCCACCACGCTGCCGCTCCAGATGCGTCCAGAGCCGGACAAGGCGGGACCGCTGATATTCCAGATGCGCCAGCTCCACCTGCAACACACCCTCCCGTGTCGCAGCTCTGGCTCCGAAAATATCCAGAATCAGGCCGGTCCGGTCCACCACCTTGCAGCCCATCTCTTTTTCCAGGTTGCGCTGCTGGGCAGGCGAAAGACGGGCATCGACCACCACCACGCCCACGGACTCCGCCTTGACGATCTCTGTCAGCTCCTCCAGCTGCCCCGCACCGAGGAGGGTCGCCGGGCGCTTCGTCCGCAGCGGATAAATGGCCGTATGGACGATCTCCAACCCAATGGAGGCCGCGAGCCCCACCGCCTCCTCCAGCCGGGCTTCTGCGGCTCGGCCTTCAGCGAAGGCCTGCTTCTCCGCAGGGAGAATGACGGCGGCGAGGGTGGGCTTGCGGGCGGTTTCCTTGGGCTGACGTCTCAAATCCGGAACATCCTGTCTTTAAAATCCTGTATCGGCCTTTTTCAGGCCCGCCTCATATGGGAGGGAGCCCTGCCAGACACAAGCACCCCCCGGAAGAGAGGCACCAGTCAGGGCAGGTCCGAAAGAGCCGCCACGGGCATGATGGTGCTGATCGCATGTTTGTAGACGAGCTGCACATGCCCGTCCCGGCGGAGCAGCACACTGCGACCATCAAACCGTGTGATGACCCCCTGAAGCTTGACACCATTGACCAGAAAAACCGTCACCGGTTCTTCCCGCTGCTGCACATGGGCCAGAAACTGCTCCTGCACGTCGCCTGTTCTCTGTTCTGACATGGATTCCTTCATCATTTCCCACCCTGCCCGTCACGTTCGGACGGGGCAGCAGACCGATCTTCCTGTGTTACACCAAGCTGCTTGAGTTTGCGGTGCAGTGCGCTCCGCTCCATGCAGACAAAATTGGCCGTCCGGCTGATATTGCCACCAAAACGCATCAGCTGGACCTGCAGATACTGTGTCTCGAACTGGTCCCGAGCCTCCCGCAAAGGCAGGCTCATCACATCAGCACCAGCTGTCAGGCAGGTCATGGAAGGAGCCCCCTCCCGGACTGCCTCTGGCAGCATGTCTGCCCGTATGATGTGCGGGGTGTCACCATCCCCACCGGGGGCCAGAATGAGCATCCGTTCCATCAGGTTCCGCAGCTCACGCACATTCCCCGGCCATTCGTAAGTCTGGAGACAGGCCAGAGCATCCACGGCAAGTGTCCGGACCGGCAGGCCGGAAGACCGGGCACAACGTTCCAGAAAATGCTGCGCCATGACCGGAATATCTTCTGGTCGCTCCGAAAGAGCCGGAACCTGAAGGGGCACGACGGCCAGCCGATAATACAGGTCCTCCCGGAAACGGCGCCGGACAATTTCAGCCTGAAGGTCCCGGCTGGTGGTCGCCAGCACCCGGACATCCACCTTCACGCTGTGATTGCCACCCAGACGCTCGAACGTATTGACCTGAAGCGCCCGCACGATCTTGCCCTGTGTCTCCAGCGGCATGTCGGCCACTTCATCCAACAGCAGGGTGCCCCGATGGGCACGCTCCAGCAGGCCCGGACGGCCCGGCCTGTCACCGGCTCCCTCAACCCCGAAAAGTTCTTCCTCCAGATGCTCCGGGGCCAAAGCGGCACAGTTCAGCACCACGAAAGGGCCCTCCGCCCTTTTGGATTCAGCGTGGATGAGCCGAGCCACCACCTCCTTGCCCGCACCGGCAGGGCCGGTGATAAGAACACGGGAGTTGGTAGGGGCCACACGGCTGATCTGCCCCCGCAGCGCATTGACGAGCGCACTGTTGCCCATGAGCGTGCTCTGCTCTCCGGCTCTCAGGCGCAGCTCGGCATTTTCCTTGCGCAGCCGGGCTGCCTCCAGCGCCCGACGGACAATGACCAGAAGACGGTCCGACTGGAAGGGCTTCTCCAGAAAATCATAAGCCCCCTGATGCAGGCTGGAGACGGCCGTCTCGATCGTTCCGTGCCCGGAAATCATGATGACAGGCACATCCGGCTGCTCCTCCCGGAACAGACGCAGCAGGGCCATGCCGTCCAGACGAGAGTTCTGGAGCCAGATGTCCAGTATCACCAGCGAGGGCCGATTCTCCCGGAAAACCCGGATGGCCTCATCAGCCTCCGCAGCTCCACAGGTCACGTAGCCATCATCCTCCAGAATCCCGGCAAGCAGGAGGCGGATATCCGGCTCGTCATCAACGATCAGAATTTCATGCTCCATGGGATACCTTCATGCTTTGCTCACGCCCTCTGCTGCAAGCCCCTTGCCCACCAGCGGGAGGATGAGTGCCACCAGGGTGCCAGCCGTTCCCACATCTCCGGTACCGGCAAGCACCCGGCGCTCTTCCTCTGTCAGGGACCGCAGGTGCAGCCGCCCCTTATGGGCCTCCATCGCCCGGTGAACAATGGCCAGCCCCAGCCCGGTCCCCTTCTCCTTGTGGGTCACGTAAGGCTCTGTCAGACGCTGATGCTCCCCAGCGGGCAGCCCCACGCCGTTATCAGCCACACCAATGATTGCCGCTTCATCCTCAAGCGTCAAGCGGAGGACAATCCAGCCCAGCACGGGCTGGTCCACCCCCAGGCGCCGCCCTGTCATCAGGATGGCATCTGCTGCATTCTGTAGCAGGTTGATAAGAGATTGACCAATCAGGCGATGGTCACACCGCACCATGACCGGCCCACCAGCCGGGACATCCAGCCGATACGCTATCTCCGGATGGGCATTCTGCTGGAGGAACAGCGCCTCACGACACAGGCGGACAAGGTCATGCTCGGCCATCTCTGGCTGGGGCATACGGGCAAAGGATGAGAACTCATCCACCATGCGCCCGATATCCCCTACCTGCCGCACGATCGTGCTGATGAGCTGATCGTAGATTTCCGGATCGCTGGTAATCTCCCTGTAAAAACGCCGTCTCAGCCTCTCAGCCGCCAGCTGGATAGGAGTCAGTGGATTCTTGATTTCATGGGCGATGCGACGGGCCACATCGGCCCAGGCGGCCTTGCGCTGGGCTACCTGAAGGAGGGTGATGTCATCAAAGGTGACAACATATCCCCCCCGGCCTTCATGCCCGTTCTGCTCCGCCACGGCAGAGACGAGCAGGGTCCGTCCGGCTCCGGCACCACCCCCGCCTCCTGGCCCACCCGGCGCCCGGGCACTTTCAGTATCGATCTGGATTTCAGCCCCATGCTCCTTCTCGGGATGCTCTTTCACAGCCTGAAGCAGAGTGGCGAATTCGGGCACATGATCGACCAGAGGGCACCCCTTGGCCTGTTCCAGGTCCCGCTGAAGAATGGAGGAGGCAGCCCGATTGGGAAGTTCGACAGTCTGGTCATGGTCCAGCCCGATCACACCGGCAGACACACCAGCAAGAACGGTCTCCGTGAAACGCCGCCGTTCGTCAATCTGGTCATAAGCCTGCATCAGCTCAGAACGCTGGCTGGCCAACTGGCTGGCCATCAGGTTGAAGGCACGGGAGAGGGCCACCAGCTCATCCTCACGAAGGCCACGGCTTTCCACAGGGACCCGTGCCGTCAGATCCCCCCGGGAAATGCGACGGGCTGCCCGGATCAGAAGGCTGAGGGGCCGAGTGATCCTGTTGGCCTGGGACAGGCCGCTGAGCATTCCCACCGCCAGCACCAGCAGACCCATCAGCGCCAGAATCACGATGAGTGTCAGCTGGGTCTTGCCACGATTGTTGAGCATCCGCTGATAATCCTGCACCAGCGTGTCTGTCCGTGTCATATGGTGGAGGATGTCCGGGTCCACTGGCCGGGTAATGACCAGCATGAGACCAGAATTGCCCCCCAGCGAGACAACCCCCCGCACCAGCTGCGCCTCTGGCTGGTCCAGAAGCACGACTTCTCCTGTTCTGGCCATGGCCGCCACAGACCGGGGCGGCAGCTCCTTTTCCGGGTCCCCCGCCCGGATGGCCATGAGCCCCCCCGTAGCGATGATCCTGTAGGTGATCGGATTGAAAATGATCGCATCATTCAGTCCCCGTTCCGTCACCTCATCTTCCAGCAGGGCCTGAAGGCGTGGCTGGTCGTGGAACAGGTCCGTCCCGTGGGCGAACATCTCGTCATTCTGGACTGTCAGAAGCGTGTTGGCCAGGGCAAAGGCCTCTGTCCTCGTATTCTCATTATGCTCCCGCAGATATCCTGCCGCTACGGAACGGGCCTCGCTCAGGGCCGTGTTGACCCGGTTTGAAAACCAGATCTCCACACCATAATGGAAGAACAGGGCCGAAAGGGCACCGACCATCAGTGTAGGCGCCACGGCCACCACGCCAAACAGCATGACAAGCTGGCTGTGCAGCCGGGCCCCGGCCTGCCCCATGCGCCGTGCGGCCAGCATCCGGCCGATCTGCCGTACCCCGGCAGCACCGATGAGCATGAGCGTGATGAAATCCAGCAGGAAAAGCAGGGCCTGCGCCCGTGGTACCCGGGCCAGTGAAACACCACCCGCAAGGACGATGAATGTCACGAACGTGAGGACCAGCGCCACGACCGTCAGCACCACCACGCCATCAGGGCTGGTCAGACGCCCGAGAGAGGCCCGCATCCTGCTGGCAAGACGTCTGATCATCACGGTATCTTTCCTGCTCAACGGTCCCCCGGCTTCGCTCCGGGCCGGGGGACAACGATATGAAGTTCCCTGATGCGCTTGCGCAGGGTGTTGCGGTTCAACCCCAGCAGAGCAGCGGCACGGAGCTGATTCCCACCCGTATGCTGGAGGGCCATGGTGATGAGGGGACGTTCCACTGCTCCCACCACGCTGCCATGCAGGTTGCAGCTGCCCGCCTCCAGCCCTGCCCGTACATAACTGCGCATGACCGGCTCGAACATCGCTGCCAGCCCCCCGCTCCGGTCACCGGAAAGAGCCCGCACGGCCCGCAGACGTTCCGGCCCGAGGCACTGCTCCATCGGCAGGGAAGCCAGCCAGTGCCGCAGGCCATCCTCCAGCCCTCCGTGACGCAACAGGGTCGCCTGGTCATGCCGGCTGGCCACCACGATACGCACGGCCTCCTCCCGCCGTGCCGGCGGCCTGTGGGCCAGAACAGCCGCAAAACGCTTCTGGAGTGTCGGGCACAGGCAATCCAGCTCATCCAGAAGAAGCGTGCCGCCACGGGCCTGCTCCAGCCAGCCATTGCCTGCCGTACCAAACAGCCGCTCCTCCCGCAGGGCACGGGGAACAGCCGTCAGCCCCGCAACAACAAAAACTCCGCCTGCACAGGAACTGTGGGCGTGAATCCTCTGGGCCACGTCCAGACGCTCCTGCGAGCTGGCACCATGCAGGAACAACGGGCGCAGCGCACGGACTGCCCGGGCCGTCGGCTCACCCATCACGCCACATGCCGGGCAAGAGCCCCTTCCCGATCACGCACGATGCCAGCCGCGATGGCGTCATCATAGAACCGCTCCAGCAGAGCAATGACAGCAGGAGCGGAATCCAGCCGGTTCACCTCCGCCCGGAATGCCGCCGACCCCGGAAGACCGGCGGAATACCAGGAGACATGCTTGCGGGCGAGGCGCAGGCCCGGTCGCTCCCCAAAATGGTCCATCATCATGTGATAATGTTTCAGGACAATCTCTTTCTCCGTTGCGAGATCGGGGTCTGGCACGTCCACGCCGCTCCGCAGGGACTGGGTCAGCTGGGCGAGGAACCAGGGCCGCCCATAGCAGCCCCGCCCCACCATGACGCCGTCCGCCCCCGAATCCGCCAGGGCCTGACGGGCCGAGGCCATGCTCACGATGTCACCATTGACGATCACCGGAAGCCTCACCGCCTCCTTGACCCTGCGGACAAACTTCCAGTCCGCCCGGCCATTGTAGAACATCTGGCGGGTCCGCCCGTGCACCGTGATCATGCGGATGCCGACATCCTCGGCAATACGGGCCAGGGCAGGAGCATTGAGATGCTCATGGTCCCACCCCATCCGCATCTTCAGCGTCACGGGGACATCCACCGCCTTCACTGTCGCCTCCAGCAGGCGGGCGGCGAGAGCTTCATCCCGCATGAGGGACGATCCGGCCATCTGGCCGATGGCCACCTTCTTGACCGGACAGCCGAAATTGATGTCCACGACATCCGCACCACCCGCCACGGCGATCTTTGCTGCCTCTCCCATGGCCTGCGGGTCACACCCCGCCAACTGTACGGCATTGACACCACCAGCCCCGGCGCTGCGGGCCATGCTCAGGGTCCGCTCATTCTCCCGTACCATCGCCCATGAAGCGATCATCTCCGAAATGACAAGCCCCGCTCCCAGCTCTCTGGTCAGCCTGCGAAACGGCAGGTCCGTGACGCCGGACATGGGAGCGAGGATGACGGGGTCATCAATCACGCAGCCCGTCCCCAGAGTGATGGGCGGCAGAGGAATCGGCATTGGCATGGATACGGGATACCTGTCAGGTTTTCGTGGAGCAGACCGGGGCGGGATTTTACAGTTACGGCCTTCAAAGCGCAAATGGCGGCTGCCTTACCCCTGCCTGCGCCGCCGGGCCCGCCTCATGGAAAGAATCTCCCGGTCATGACGCTGTTCCCCAGCCGGCGTGACCTCAAAACGTCCGTCATCCCTCTGCCGGGCCAGCCCCATGCCAGCCAGCCGCAGCAGGCAGGACCGGTCCTTGAGAGGGGCCCGGAAATCGGGCATCCGCCCTTCCGGCGGGGGGCCGACCGGGCGGCCCGTTTCACCGCTCAGCACAAGCCGGTGCAGGGCCGAACGGCAGCAGGTTTCCAGGTACAGGTCATCCCAGCTCATGGCTCCGGCTCCCGTTTCATCGACATGGCGCAACTCCCTCTCTGCAAAGCCACACAACAGTCATCAATACCGCAAATTGTCTTGACAAGAACGACCATGCGTTCTGAAAGGTTCTTAACTGTCAGTAAGGGAAGAGTGAATGCTCGATATCGGAAAAACAGCCACGTGGCTTCTGCGCCGTCTCAACCCTGAAACTGCACATGAGCTTGCCATCCACAGCATTGCCCACGGCCTCACCGGTCGCGGCAAACCCGATCATTCGGCCCTCCGGACGGAAGCTCTGGGGCTTTCCTTCCCCAACCCGATCGGCCTTGCAGCAGGGTTCGACAAGAATGCCCGGGCCGTGCGGGGGCTGGCCAGACTCGGCTTCGGCTTTGTGGAGACCGGCACGGTCACACCCCGGCCCCAGCCGGGCAATCCCCGGCCCCGCCTGTTCCGTCTGGTCGATGACCACGCCATCATCAACCGCATGGGCTTCAACAGCTGTGGGATTGACCGGTTCTGCCAGAACCTGACACCCCTTTTCCGCCCGGACGGGAATGGCACCGTAAAAGCCGCCGGTGTTCCGCTGGGAATCAATCTGGGCATCAACAAGACAGGGGCAGACCCGCTTGTGGACTACCCCGCCCTGGTAGGCCGGACGAAATCCTACGCCGATTATATCACCATCAACCTCTCCTCCCCCAACACCCCCGGCCTGCGGGACCTTCAGGCTACCGACATGCTGGCCCGCCTGCTGGATGCCATACAGACCGCCCATCCCGACCGCCCCCCTTTGCTGGTGAAGCTTGCCCCTGATCTTGAAAATGACGCCTATGGCCCCATCCTCCAGACGGCACTGGACGGTGGCGCTGATGGTCTCATTCTCACCAACACCACGCTGGCCCGTCCCGCCAGCCTGACGGACCCTCACCGTGAGGAGGCCGGAGGCCTCTCCGGTGCGCCACTGGCCGAACGGGCCCGCCATGTGCTCCAGCTCGTGAGCGACCTGAACAATGGCCGCCTCTGCCTCGTTTCTTCCGGCGGCATCGAAACCGGAAAAGACATTCTCGAGCGTCTGAAAATGGGGGCGGACCTCGTACAGGTCTACACGGCCTTCATCTACGAAGGGCCCGCCGTCCTCACCCGGCTGAAGCAGGAGCTGCTGCACGAGATGAGCCGCTCCGGCATCCGCACCCTCGCCTCTCTCCGGCGCTGAATCACCGTAACGCAGGGGCCACGTAGCACCATGAAGACTGCTCTGGTCGGCATCGTCAAAAACGAAGCACACGACATACTGTACTGGCTGGCCTGGCATGCCCTCCTCGGTGTGGACAGTTTCATCCTGTTTGATGATGATTCAGATGATGGCACGAGGGATCTCGTCACGGCCGCCAGCCTGCACTGGGATGTGCGCCTTTTCCATATCCGTGAGCACAGCCTTGACCTGTCCAGCCAGGACCATGCAGAGCGCCAGAGACAGGTCTATCTCGATGCCCTGTCGGCCATTGCCATGGATGAACAGTCTTACGACTGGGTGGGTTTTCTGGATACGGACGAATATGTCAGGCTGTACGCCCACGAAACCCTGCCGGAATTTCTGGAATCATTGCCTGCCGATGCCGGTGCAGTAGCCCTGCACTGGCAGGTTTATGGCCATGACAACCACATCACGACACCCAGCCTGCCGCCTTTCCACAGTTTCAGCCGCCACAGCACGGCGGGAGAGGCCATCAACCGGCATGTAAAGAGCTTCATCCGCCCTCATTGCTGGAAGAAAGGCAAATGGGTCAATGTCCATTATTTTGCGCTGGCTGAAGGGCGTTATGTCACCTCATCCGGTGCGCCTGTTGCCTGGTCTGCCGTACCCGGCATTACGGTGGGGTATCCTGACTGGGCTGTTGCCAGCCTGATGCATTTCCAGCGGCGCAGTCTGGAACAGTTCGTCAAACGGGTCCTCAACCGCAAAGACCTCCAGCTCACCCTTTCAGACCACCAGCTGGCCCAATGGAACGACATTGAAGACACGGTCCCCCGTGAAAAGACGTCGGACGTTCTGCGCTGGGTCAGGCCGGTCATCACGGCAGGGGCCATGACCGCGCTGGAAGAGATGCGGCGTCAGCACCCTCCCATCCCCGGCCTGACTCCCCCCTCAACCCGGCAGAATCCGGCTGGCTTCCGGGTCTTTTCCCTGCATCCGAAGGATGCCCGCCATCCCGGTCTCGTCAATGATCTGCTCCAGGACCTTGGCAGTGCCGAGCAGCAGGGGGGTGAGTTCCAGCTTTTCCTGATCCAGAGCCTGATCCATCCCGAAGCCGCCTTTCTGTTCGGCCTGGATGAAAAGGACAGGATACGGGACTTCTTCATCCTGCATGATGGCCGCCTCACCGGCCTGCCCCGCTACGACATCCTGCCTGTCATCGAACAGACAGCCATTGCCCTGAGGCAGCATGGGGGCCAGAAACGTTTTCTCTGCTCTCCTCCCACGGAACCAATGGCGCCTGACAGGCAGGCCGTCAGCCTTTGGGAATGTTTCATCACCATTCCTCAGGAGACCACACCCTCAGGGGCCTCCTGGTTGAGCCTGTCGCCCTTCAACCTGCTGGAGATGGCTCTGGGCGCTCCAACCTTCACGCTGGACACCATTTCCACCCTGACAGCCATCGACCGGGAAACCACCGTATGGCTTCTCCCTCTTCTGGCCCTCCATTTACAGGCGCCACAATACAGGGAACTGCACAGCCATCTGGGCGCCCTGGCCCCCTTCATCCTGTAAGAACAGGGGAGCAGGCCCATTCCCTTCATTGAAAAAGGCTCACCAGAGGACTGGTGAGCCTTTTTTCTCTTCGTGCCAGACAGGCTGACCGCCATGGCTCAGCGCCCAAGTTTGCGCAGCTTCACACCACTCATCAGCCGTTCTTCAATCTTGGCCAGAGACATGCCTTTGGTCTCCGGCACGTACAGATATGTCAGACCAATGAAAATGAAGTTCAGAACGGCCAGAAGCCAGAACGTGCCAGAGGCCCCAAAGGCCTCCATCAGCGGCAGAAAGCTGACACTCACGCCCATATTGGCCAGCCAGTTCATCAGAGTAGAAGCGGACATGCCGAAATTGCGCCCCTGAATGGGCTGGATCTCTGCACACAGCACCCACATGAGCGGCCCCGCCGACATGGCATGACCAGCGCAGAAAACCATCAGCACGAACACGGCGATCATCTGGGAAGCCTGCTCCGCCATACCCTCATGCAACAGGGCTGCAAGAGCCCCCATTGTCAGCGCCATGACGGCAAAACCGACATAAAGAATGGGCTTGCGGCCCCAGCGGTCCACCAGACCAACCGCCACGAACGTGGCCAGCATGTTCACCAGCCCGATGATGGCCGTACACCAGACCTGCGCATGTGTATCAAAATGGGCAGCCTGAAGAATCTTCGGAGCATAAAACATGACGATATTGATGCCCGCCAGCTGCTGCATGGCCTGAAGGCCAATACCCAGCAGCACGGAACGACGGAAATTGCTGTTGCGCTTCAGCAGTGCCCACCCTTCCTGCTTCGTTTCCAGCTGCTGGCGGATGGCCTGAATCTCCTTGGCGGCCTCCAGCGGGTCATCCCGCAGGTCCAGCAGGATTCTCCGCGCCTCCTTGTGGCGGCCTTTCATCACCAGCCAGTGCGGACTGTAAGGCAGGAACAGAACCCCGATAAGAAACAGCGTTGCCGGGAAGGCTGCAAAAGCAAACATGCTCCGCCAGCTGCCACGATAGGAAAAATAGGCATCAGCCAGAAAAGCCACGAATATGCCGATCGTCAGCATAAGCTGGTAGGTGGAGATCATCGCACCACGGGTATCTTCACTGGCAATTTCAGAAAGATAGAGCGGCGCCGTAAAGGCGGACAGCCCGATGGCATAGCCCATCACAACCCGGAAGGAGATCATGGAGACGACAGACCAGCTCAGGAAGCAGCCCAGTGCCCCAATCACGAACACTGCGGCCCCGCAGATCAACGCCCGCTTGCGCCCGACCTTCTGGGCCAGCTTGCTGGCACTCACCGAGCCAAGGGCCGCACCGGCCATCATGGCACTGACAACCCATGAGAGCGCCAGTGTGGAAGGATGAAACTCCCGGGAAAACAGATCCAGCGCACCGGAAACCACGCCGATATCAATACCAGACATCAGCCCCGCAAGGGCCGCAACACCACCAATGACAAGAATCTTGAATTTCGTGGGATCGAAAAATGACGCATCGTCATCATCGCCTGTCCCTGGGGATACAGAACGGGGATCAACTTCATCTACCATGTAAAGGGCGCAACCTCCCTGATGCAGACCAGCCCCACCAGCCAGACACGAAACCGGGCAGAAGAGACGGACTGTCCCTCCTGCCCGGCAGTGCATGAACAGGGCTGATCTTCAATCAACTACCAAGATCACGCAATTTTACACCACTCATGAGGCGCTTCTCAATAGTTTCCAGCGAAACATCCTTTGTTTCTGGAACGAAGAGATAAAGTAACACGACACAGATGGCGTTGAATCCGGCAAACAGCCAGAAAGTATTGGGGCCGCCAATCAGCTCCAGCACACTGAGGAATGTCGTGCCGATAAGAAGGTTGCTCAGCATGTTTGTCCCGGTAGAGATGGAGATGCCAAGGCTGCGCCCTGCGGCAGGCTGGATCTCCGAGCAGATGACCCACATGAGCGGCCCGGCGGACATGGCGAACCCACCCACGAAGATGATGATCATGCCAAGAGCCAGAAGCTGAAGAGCAAGGGTCGTCGTCCCGTACCACAGCAGGAAGGCAAGAATGGCCATGCTGGCTGCCATGCTGGCATACCCGGCATAGAGGATCGGCTTGCGGCCCCAGCGGTCGGAATAACCAACGGCCACAAATGTCATCAGCACGTTCACAAGGCCGATCAGCGCCGTACACCACATCTGGGCCTCAAGGCTGAAATGGGCTGTCTCCAGAATACGCGGGGCGTAGTACATGATGATGTTGATGCCAGCGAACTGCTGCATGACCATCAGCAACATGCCCAGTCCGAGGGAACGGCGGTAGTTGCTGTTGGTCCGCAGCAGCTTCCAGCCCTCTTCCTTGGTCTGCAACTGCTCGCCAATGGCCTTCAGCTCCTGCCGGGCCTGGGACGGCGCATCACGCAGCTTTGTCATCGTCTCCAGAGCCTCTTCCTCACGGCCCTTGAGCATCAGCCAGCGTGGGCTCTGCGGCAGGCAGAGGAAAATCACCAGAAACACGACAGCCGGCACGGCCTCTACCACCATCATGGAGCGCCATGCACCGGAGGGGGCGAACCAGCTGTTGGAGAAGAAGGCCAGGAAAATACCGATCGTCTTGAGCAGCTGGTACAGCGAGACCATGGCACCACGCTGTTCCGTCCGGGCTACCTCGGAAAGATAAAGTGGCGTGCAGAAGTCGGAAAGGCCCATGCCCATGCCCACCAGCACACGGCAGATGATCATCATGGTGATGGACTGGGAAGCCGCACAGCCAGCCGCCCCTATGGAGAAGAAAGCCGCAGCGGTCGTCAGCGTGTATTTGCGGCCCAGACGCTGGGTCAGCTGTCCCCCTGTCAGGGCGCCAATCGTGGCGCCGACAAGCATACCCCCAACAATCCACTCCAGCGCCACGGTGGAGGCATGGAACTCGATACCAAACGGCCTCAGCACACCGGAAATTACCCCGATGTCCATACCGCACATCAGCCCCGCCAAAGAGGCAAGAATGCAGATGAAAAGCACTCTCCGCCTAGCAGCGGGATCCACAGCAGACCGTGGAGATTCAGCTGTCCCGTTCATAACAATCGGACCTTTATTACTGGAGGGAAAACTCCCTGAAGAGAATCTTCCATATCATAAAAAACAATTTAACCTACGCACCATGACTGACCACAGGATCACAGTTCTGAGAGGTCGCATAACTCCCTGATCTACCTGATCTTTCAGAAAGACAAACCATATGTCTGCATGGCAGGAAAACAGGGCAGGCCTTAATTTTCCCTTACCTTCCTTTCTCCGGCGCAACGGGCACAGACTCCCTCAATCTCCACCGTGGCGGCCTCAGCCCGAAACCCCTGCCCCCGGGCAGACTGCAACAGCACCGCCGCCACAACATCCTGCTCCAGCTCCTGCACCTGACCACAGCTCCGACAGATCAGGAACTGGGCCCTATGGGCACCCCACGCACCATGGGACGTGCAATGCTCTTCACAGTCCAGCCGGTGATGACAGCCCACAAAGGCGCTCTATCCGGTGGATCAGCCCCTGCTCCAGCAGAAAATCCAGAGCCCGATAGACGGTCGGCGGCACGGCCCTCGGCTGATAGGCCCGCAAAAGGGAAAGAATATCGTAAGCGCCCAGCGGTCTGGTTTCCGAAAGAACAAGTCCCAGAACCAGGCGGCGGACCGGGGTCAGTTTCTGCCCGTGATGTCGGCACCAGTGAGTGGCCTCTTCCAGCCGGGCCATGACATCCCGGCTGAACGCCGGCCCGCCCGGTTCCTCCATCCTGTCCGGCTTCCCATGCGCCGCCTTCATGCCGTACCATCCAATGGTGGCACGGCCCAGCGGCATGAGGCCAGTCCGTTGCGGGCCAGCTCCCGATGCAACACCATCACCGGGGCCCGAAGCTCCCCGATCATCGGGTCGGCTGCCAGGTCCTGTGCCAACGCCTCCACGACCGTGACGGAACGATGCCGCCCCCCGCTACAGCCAACAGCAATGGTGACGTATTTTTTCCCTTCCTGCGCAAAACGGGGCAACACGGTCTGCACCAGCCCCAATACATGGCTGTAAAAAGGCTGGTAGAACGGATCCGCCTTCACATACTTCGCCACGCTGGCCTCCAGCCCCGTATGGGGCCGCAGCTCCTCATCATAATGCGGATTTCTCAGGAAACGGGCATCCAGCACGATATCTGCCTCCCGCGGCAGACCTGCCGGATAGGCAAAAGACATGAGTGCCACGGACAGCATGGTCCCAACCCCGGCACTGAAACGGGCCTCGATCATCTGGCGCAGGTCCGGCAGGGGCAGGTCACTGGTATCTATCACGAAATCAGCCACGGCCCGCAGCGGTTCCAGCAGTCCGGCCTCCTGCTCCAGCGCAGGGCGCAGGCCACCTTCCCCGGCGAGAGGATGGCGCCGCCTTGTGGCGGTGAACCGGCGCAGCAGGACATCATAATCCGCCGTGGCAAAAACCAGCTGAGCCGAGCAGTCTGGTTCACGACGGGCCAGTGTCAGAAAATCCACGATCCGATGGGCATCAAACCCCCGGCTGCGCACGTCCACCCCGATGGCCAGACGGGACCCTGTCCGGGTAATCAGCGCCTCAAACAGGTCCAGCGGCGGATTGTCCACCACCTCGTAATCAAGGTCTTCCAGCATATGAAGGATGGAGGCCTTCCCGGCGCCGGAAAGACCCGTCACCAGAACAATACCCCGTGAAGACCGGCCCTGCATCCTCATACCCATGACCTGTTTCCCTGCATCACGCTGGCGGAACTGCCAGCGCAGTGGAGCATATCACAGTCTCCAACCCACAAGAAACAGACCCCCGCCTGCCTACTCCGGAACAGGCGGAAGTGCCGCAGCCGTAAAGCGGGGCAAACGGATGACAAAGCGGGCCCCACAGATGCGGCTCTGCTGGGTTTCCGGATCCAGCTCTTCCCGGTTCTCTGCGTGCAGGGTTCCCTCGAAGGCCAGAATGATCTGCCGGCTGATAGCCAGCCCCAGGCCGGAATGCTTCCCGAAATTCTCCCCGGGGGGACGTTCCGAGTAAAAGCGCTCAAATATGCTGTCCAGCTTTGCAGGCGGTATGCCAGGCCCGTCATCCTCCACGGCAATCTCTATGGTCGGGCCACCGGGGTAGATGGTGCCATCTTCGGCCAGCTTCGGCGGCCCCTTCATGACACGGACAGCAAGCCGGATGATACCATCCGGCGGGGAAAAGGACTTCGCATTGCCGATCAGATTATGCAGGACCTGGACAAGCCCATCCCGCCCGACCATCACATTGAGGGGTTCTTCCCCTTCCGGAATGGACAGCACCAGCCTGGCAGCATGCTCCTTGCGGGTGGCCTGGTTCACCTCGACAAACAGCTCCAGCAGCGCCACGACATCAACCACCACACGCCCGCCCCGCTTGAGCTCTCCCTCAACCCGGCTGGCAAAGGAAATGTCCGCTATCAGCCGTTCCAGCCGCTGGACATCCCGCCCAAGGATACCAAGCAGCCGGTCCCGGGCCTGAACATCCGCAATGCGGGGCAGGGTATCCAGAGCCGAGCGGATGGAAGACAGAGGATTCTTCAGCTCATGGCTGACTTCCGATGCAAAACGTTCCACATCATCCATTCTGGCCCACAGGGCCAGTGCACTCTCACGCAGGGTCCGGGCGAGTTCACCAATCTCATCCCGGCGGCTGAGCAGAGCATAGGGCAGACCATCCACCCGCCCCTGCCCGGGCTCACGCATCTCCCGTGACCGCACGACAAGGCGACGCAAGGGCCGGGACAGTGTCATCGCAAAATACCACGACAGCAGGACGGCAGCTCCCATGCTCATCAGCATCATGATGACGATGACCCATCGCACCTTGATGATGGCCCGATCGATATCCGCATTGTGACGGGTCAGCTGAAGGACGCCGACCGTCTCCCCATTCACCACGACAGGCGCCACAACGGTCATGACCAGCTCATGCTGGGAAGTCTGCCGAATATAGGGTGGCAGGTCCTCCCGGGCACTGAGATGGACATCCTCACCCGTATCCTGCCCGAAATTCTGTGATGTCGTCGAATTGTCCAGAGGGACATCCCCCTCTCTGGTCCTGAGAGGAATCAGGGACAGGACCCAGCCATAAATACGGTCAACCACATTGACATTCGGCTGCCAGCGGGTGCCGGATGCCGACAGACCGCCGCCCACGGCGCTTTCTGTCAACAAGGACCCGTTGGGCGCATAAAGCCGAATTTGCGCATTGCGGCTGAAACGGATCATGTCATCCAGAAAAAGGTGGGCCACCTTCGTATCCAGCTCGACCTCCCCGCTTTCAGGATCGACCTTCTGCGCCTGCTGGAGAACAGAGGCATAAATGCGGGCCTGCTCCCGCAGGCTATCCACACTGTCATTCAGCAGCGTGTTGCGTACCTCATTGATGGAAAGAAGCAGCCCCCCCATGAACAGCAGCGGCAGAAAATTGACCAGCAGAAGCCGGCTCGTCAGCGGCGAAACCCAGCGCCGCAGCCGCACGGCACGCAGATACTCCCAGGTGCTCCGCAGGGGGCTTATCAGCTCGTCATGCCCGGTAATCATGACGGAACCCTGCCAGTGCCGACAGACATGATCTCTCCAGGGCAGGCCATAGGATCACCTCACTCCCGATAGCGGTACCCGACACCGTAAAGGGTCTCGATATGATTGAAACATTCATCCACCCGACGGAACTTCTTGCGGACCCGTTTGATGTGACTGTCGATCGTACGGTCATCAACATAAATGCTGTCCCCATAAGCCGCATCAATCAGCTGGTCGCGGGATTTCACCAGCCCCGGACGCACGACAAGTGCCTTGACGAGCAGAAACTCGGTAACTGTCAGCGCCACCTCCTGACCATCCCAGAGGCACTGGTGCCGGGCTTCATCCAGCGCCAGCGCACCGCGGACCAGGATGCTGCTGCTTGCCCCAGCCTCCCCCGTGATTTCCGCCTGACTGACCTCATGCCGGCGCAGCAGGGCACGGATCCGCTCCACCAGCAGGCGAACAGAAAAAGGCTTGGTAATATAATCATCCGCCCCCAGGCGCAGCCCCATGAGCTGGTCCATCTCTTCATCCTTGGAGGTCAGGAAAATGACAGGCAGGCTGCTCGAACGCATGCGCAGCCGACGCAGAAGCTCCATCCCGTCCATGCGGGGCATCTTGACATCCAGCACCGCCAGGGATGTCGAGCGGGACAGGATACCCTGCAGGGCACTTTCCCCATCCGTATAGACATGAACCGTGAAACCCTCGGCCTCCAGCGTCATCTGAACAGATGTCAGAATGTTCCGGTCATCATCCACTAGGGCAATGACCGGAACCTGCTGGGCCTTGGAACCATGTTTCTCTTCCGTGTGAGACGGAACCACGGGAGGGAAAGTGGTCTTCTTCATGCAAACTCCTGTGCCTTGCAACATAACAAGCAACAAAAAAATCTCAACACAAAGTTAAGACTGTTTACAGCAAATATTAACAGGAAGACGACTGCCAACACATGCCACTATTCTGACAACATTATACATTGAATCCCGGTAATTCCGCCAGCCCATTATGTAAATTGTGTTTTTTTACGCTACCATCCAAAATTCAGCGCCACCCTTCCCCAGCACTACCTCCCCCCTTGCTTTTGCCGCATGGGACACTATCTCCTAGAGGCACGAAAGGAGCGCATCCTGCCGCTGCAATCACGAAAACCCGAAAGGGCATAGTGAGTCGAGTCCGCAGGAAATGTGCTCACGAAGACGGAAACAGGGTCACGATATGACAGAACAGACTTCTCATACCGACATGCCACAGACCGATACCACACAGCACGAAGCCCAGCCGCACAACACGGCATCCCAGGCCGAGGCGCATGAGGCTCACGCTACGGAAGAACAGGCCGGGACCGGCACTGCCGAGGAGCGCATTGCCGCCCTTGAAGAGAAACTGGCTGAGATGGAAGACCGCTGGAAGCGCTCCGAAGCGGACAACCAGAATCTCCGTGCCCGCCACAAGCGCGAGATTGAAGACACCCGCCATTACGCCGTTCAGAAATTCGCCCGTGATGTCGTCGAAGCCGCCGAGAACCTGCACCGTGGCCTGTCCGCCCTGCCCCCGCATGAAGAGGGCGAGGATGCCCTGATCACCCGCCTGCGGGAAGGATTCGAAGGGACAGAGCGCTCCTTCCTCTCCATTCTGGAACGGAATGGCATCACCAGACTGGACCCGACACACGGACCATTTGATGCCAACCTGCATCAGGCCATGCAGGAGCAGGAAGTCGACCACCTTCCGCCCAACCATGTCGTGCAGGCATGGACGCCAACATGGATGCTGAAAGACCGCCTGCTGAAGCCAGCCATGGTCATCGTCTCCAACGCTTCCTCAACGGGTCAGCCTCCCGAAAAGAAGGACTGATTCCCGGAACGATCACCCGGAGCCTCATGCCGCAGAAGATACTGATCATCCGTCATGGTGCTCTGGGAGATCTCTTTCAGGCGTTTGGAGCCTTTGCCTCCATCCGTCATGCTTTCCCCCACGACCATGTCACTCTCCTGACAGCCAGTCCCTATCATGATCTGGCCTCGTGCTGCCCGTGGTTCGATGCCATCGCCACAGATGACCGGCCTCCCTTCACCAATCTGCGCCACTGGCTGAAAATCCGCCACATCCTGCGACAGATGGACATGGTGTTTGACCTCCAGAATTCCGGCCGGACAGCCCGCTATTTCCATCTTGTCCGCCCCGGCACTGTTTGGTCCGGCCAGAACAGGCGGGCCAGCCTGCCCCACCTCAATCCACAAGCCCGCCAGATGCACACGCTCGTGCGGCAGGCCGATCAGCTCCGGGCGGCTGGACTCCCTTCCCTGCCCCGTACCGTCCCGGAATTTCTCAAGAACCGAGGCCCATACCTGCCCGCCCCCTATGCCGTGCTCGTGCCCGGGGCCGCACCACACCGCCCGGCGAAACGCTGGCCTGCCCTCCATTTTGCCACGCTGGCACAGGCTCTCGACACGTGGGGCTGCCAGCCCGTCATCATCGGCAGTACGGCGGACCGCCCACTGGCAGACATCATCCGCTCCCGGGTTCCGCAGGCACTGGACCTGACAGGACGGACGGACCTTCCCGCTCTGGCCGGGCTGCTCCACCGTGCCCTGCTCTGCATAGGCAATGACACCGGCCCGCTGCACATGGCCGCCACGATGGACTGCCCAACCCTGACCCTCTTTTCCGCCGACAGTGACCCGAGACGCTGTGCCCCCCTCAGCATCACGCCCGGGCAGAGCCGGGTACTGGACTGCCCCGACCTCTCCACCCTGCACCCGGAACGGGTTCTCAGACTGCTGGAAGACTGGGGCCGACCCCTCATGCAGGCCCGCCTGACGCTTCAGAGGCATGGTTGATCGACAAAACGTGACCAGCCGACCCTGCCCCGAAAACTGGCAGGAACCGGCAAAAAACCGCCCTTCCTCCATCTGGCTGCATATTAGGGCTTGCAGGACAGCGCCATAAAAGGCCATTTTCGCCCCCATCTCTGTCTGCTGCGCCTTTCCTTTCATACAAGGGCAGCATCCTCTTCTGACCAACAACCAAGGAGTTCCTCCATGCCCGCCATTACCCTGCCCGATGGAAGCATTCGCACCTTCGATGGGGCAGTGACCGGGACAACCATCGCCGAAGCCATCGGGCCGGGTCTCGCCCGTGCCGCCATGGCCATGGAAGTTGATGGCAAAGCCGTGGACCTTGGTTTCACGATCAGCAAAGACAGCACCGTCCGCTTCATCACCCGCAAGGATGATGACGTGCTGGAGATGATCCGCCACGATGCCGCCCATGTCATGGCCGAGGCCGTGCAGGAGCTCTGGCCGGGAACGCAGGTCACCATCGGCCCGAGCATCAAGGATGGTTTCTATTACGACTTCTTCCGGGACAAACCCTTCACACCAGCCGACTTTGAAGCCATCGAAGCCAAGATGGCCGAGATCATCACACGGGGCGATGCCTTCACCCGTGAGGTGTGGGACCGGGACGAGGCCATTGCCTTCTTCGAGAAACGTGGTGAAAAGTTCAAGGCCGAGCTGATCCGGGACCTGCCGGAAAGTGAGGAAATCTCCATCTACCGTCAGGGCGAATGGCTGGACCTCTGCCGTGGGCCACACCTCCGCAGCACGGCGGATGTCGGCAACGCCTTCAAGCTGATGCGGGTGGCCGGGGCCTACTGGCGTGGTGACCACCGCAACCCCATGCTGACCCGCATCTACGGCACGGCATGGCGGGACAAGAAGGAACTGAAGGCCTATCTCCTGCGGCTTGAGGAAGCCGAAAAGCGGGACCATCGCCGCATCGGCCGGGACATGGACCTCTTCCACATTCAGGAAGAGGCGGTCGGCCAGATTTTCTGGCACCAGAAGGGCTGGCGCCTCTACACGGCGGTGCAGGATTACATGCGCCGTGCCCAGAACCGGAATGACTATCAGGAAGTCCGCACCCCGCAGCTGGTGGACCGGACCCTCTGGGAAGCCTCCGGCCACTGGGACAAGTACCGTGAGCACATGTTCATCGCCACGGTGGAGGATGAGGACAAAACCCTCGCCCTCAAGCCGATGAACTGCCCCTGCCATGTGCAGATTTTCCGTCACGGCCTGCGCTCCTACCGTGAACTGCCACTGCGCATGGCGGAATTCGGCGCCTGCCACCGGTACGAACCGTCCGGCTCCCTGCATGGCATCATGCGGGTGCGGGGCTTCACGCAGGATGACGCCCACATTTTCTGCACGGATGACCAGATCGCCGAAGAAACGGCCCGTTTCGTCACCATGCTGGGCGAGGTCTACAGGGATTTCGGCTTCGAGAGTTTCCGTGTGAAATTCTCCGACCGTCCCGAAACCCGTGCCGGGTCTGACGAGGTGTGGAACCGGGCCGAGGGGGCCCTCAAGCGGGCCTGCGAAATGGTCGGCGTGGAGTATGAGCTGAATCCCGGTGAAGGGGCCTTCTATGGTCCGAAACTGGAATTTGTCCTGACCGATGCCATCGGGCGTGACTGGCAGTGTGGCACGCTCCAGGTGGACTACGTCCTGCCGGAACGGCTGGATGCCTCCTACATCGGCGAGGACAGTGCCCGCCACCGCCCTGCCATGCTGCACCGTGCCATCCTTGGCAGCTTCGAACGCTTCCTGGGTATCCTGATCGAACAGTATGCAGGCAAGTTCCCGCTCTGGCTGGCCCCGACGCAGGTTGTGGTAGCCAGCATCGTCACCGATGCCGCCGATTATGCGCTGGAAGTCACCGAACGTCTACGCAAGGCCGGTCTTCATGCCGAGGCGGATGTCCGCAATGAGAAGATCAACGCCAAGGTGCGTGAGCACAGTCTGGCCCGGGTGCCGGTCATGCTCGTGGTCGGCCGCCGGGAAGCGGAAGAAGGCACTGTCAGCGTCCGCCGTCTTGGTGAACAGGCACAGAATGTGATGGCTGCCGATGAGATCATCGCCGCACTGGTGGAGGAAGCCACACCGCCGGATATCCTGCGGGCTGCCTCCCGGAAAACGGCCTGATCTCTCCTGCGTCTGCCCCCTTGCACCATACCGGTGCGGGGGGTATGAATCTGAACAGGTAGTTTGAGTCCCGTTGCTCTTTCATCAGTGATGGGGCCGCAGCATCAACAGGAGATGACCATAGCTAGACCGCCGTTTCACGCCGCCCCGAACCGCGATGGGCCACGTGTCAATGAAGAGATCCGGGTGCCGCAGGTACGTGTTATCGACGCCGAAGGCGAAATGATCGGCATCATGCCGACGCGTGAGGCTCTTTCCCGTGCTTTTTCTGAAGGACTGGACCTGCTGGAAATCAGCCCGACGGCGGAGCCCCCGGTTGCGAAGATCCTCGATTACGGCAAGTTCAAGTACGAACAGCAGAAGAAACGTAACGAAGCCCGCAAGAAGCAGAAGGTCATCGAGATCAAGGAAGTGAAGGTCCGCCCGGGTACGGGTGAGCACGACTTCCAGACCAAGGCCAAGGCCGTCCGCTCCTTCCTGGAGGAGGGTGACAAGGTCAAGGTTTCCCTGCGCTTCAAAGGGCGTGAAGTGGCCCATCAGGACCTCGGTGCCAAGATGATGCATCGCATCCGTGAGTCCGTGGAAGATATTGCCAAGGCCGAACAGATGCCTCGCCTTGAGAATCGCCAGATGATCATGATTCTGGCCCCGAGCAAGCAGCGGGACACCAAATGATGTTTCCGGCCACCCTGTCCTGAAGGTGGCTTGAAACATGCTCCATGAAAACCCCCGGTCCTGCATGGCAGAGCCGGGGGTTTTTACCTTCATGACCCCACGTTGCAGCGCCCCTCCGGTGAAGAAGGAGCGCATGAGTACGGGAACACCCTCAGGCCACGTTCTCCACCAGAGCATGGCAGCGCTGGCGGCCCAGCAACGTGCAGAGAGTTGACGTGGGTGCGCTCTGATTGAGCGTGTAGAAATGGAAATGCTCCACCCCTTCATCTCTCAGACGCTGGCAGATGCGGTCTGTCACCACGGCACTCAGGCGGGAGCGGATCGGAGCCAGATCATCCACCCCCTCAAACAGAGCTTTGAGTTCCTCCGGCACGGAGGCACCGCACATCCGGGCAAAGCGCCATGCCTGCGACGCCCGACCTATGGGCAGGATGCCCGGCACGATGGGCCTGGTGATTCCTGCCTTCACGGCACGATCCCGAAAACGCAGAAAACTCTCGGGGTTGAAAAAAAACTGCGTGATGGCCCTGTCTGCCCCGGCATCAAACTTCTCCTTGAGATGATCGATGTCTGACTGGGACGACTCCGCTTCCGGATGAGTCTCCGGATAAGCTGCGACAGAAATCTCGAAAGGAGCAACCTTCTTCAACCCCGCCACGAGGTCTGCTGCATAGCGGTAGCCCTGCGGGTGTGGCACGTAGGGCGTTGCCGCCGCCCCTTTTGCCACCGGCGGATCCCCCCGCAAAGCTACGATATGCTTCACTCCATTGTCCCAATAGGCTCTGGCCACATCGTCCACCTCTCCCCGGGACGCATTGACGCAGGTCAGATGCCCCGCAAGAGGAGTCGATACCCTGGCCGACATCTGCCGCAAGGTCTCCAGAGTCCGTTCCCGTGAGGAACCGCCTGCCCCATAGGTGACAGACATGAAGCGGGGCTCATAAGCCGTGAGCCGCTGGGCGACACGCAGCAGAGCTGCGGATTTTTCATCCGTTTTCGCCGGGAAGAATTCAAATGAGACCTCAGGCATGATGCCAGTTCCTTTTACATACGGTTCTACGTAACCCTTGATTGCTGATCCAACGGCAAGCGGCCCATCCAGAGCTTCACCGTCAATTCTCCATCGAGAGAGACAGGGGGGTCTGCTTCCAGCCCTGCCGCCTCGAACCATTGTTTCATGCGGTCATCACTGAAGCCGAGATACATGTGGGCATCCCGTGTGCGGAGTTCCTCACGGTCATGCAGGGCAAAATCCACCACCAGAAGACGCCCGCCGGGGCTGAGAATCCGGGCCGACTCGGCAATGACGGCGGCCGGGTGCTGCGCATAACGCAGCGCCTGATGCAGAATGGTCAGATCAGCCGAGCCTGCAGCCAGTGGCAGGGCATAGAAATTGCCCTGCCGCAGCTTGATCTCTTCTCCATCCGCCGTCCGGTTCTCTTCCAGCTTGACCCGGGCCAACCTCAACATGGAGGGGCTGCGGTCAAACCCGATGGCGCTTTCACACTGCGGGGCCAGAAGCTCGAGCATGCGCCCTGTCCCCGTCCCGATATCCACAACACGCCCGAGCGGTCCATCACCCACCAGTTTCACGATGGCCGACTCGACAGATTCTTCCGAAACATGCAGGGAGCGAATCGCATCCCACTCCGCTGCATGAACCTCAAACCAGTCCTCGGCCTCACCCATGCGGACATTCCGCACGGCCTGGAGGCGTTGCCGGTCCGCCCGGCCCATCTCGTCATCATCCTCCTCGTGATAACGCCGCCAATGGTCCAACGCTGCAAAAATGGGCTCCAGGTCATTCTCGTCCCCAAGGGCAAGAAAAACCCAGCTTCCTTCTTTGCGGCGCTCCACCAGTTCGGCCTCCGCCAGCACCTTCACATGCCGGGAAACCCGCGGCTGGCTCTGGCCCAGAACCTGGGCCAGTTCGCCAACTGACAACTCCATTTCGCGCAGCAGGCGCAAAATTCTCAGACGCGTCGGCTCTGCAAGAGCCTGAAAGATTATAAGAGCACGATCCATGCAGACTATATATAATGACTTCATTATATATGCAATATCTGTTGACACATTTAAAAAGCCCTGTCACTTCTGGTTCCCGAAGCACAGCCCGGCCTGTCTCCCCACCCCGTGCAGGAGATGGACCGGACGCTTTTCCCGGCTGCCTCCCGGAGGCAGTCCCGATCTCATCGGTGGGGCAGATACCGCCCGCCCGTTTGCCTTTCTCCCCCGGCGGCACATCCCGCAGGGTGGTGGAAGGCAAATGGAACGGTGCCCACCCAACGCCAGGAGGCATGTCATGACCGTACGCGTCGCAACACTGGGCTTTCCCCGTATCGGTGGTCGCCGTGAACTGAAAAAGGCTCTGGAAAGTTTCTGGGCCGGCAACAGCAGCGAGGCCGAGCTGCTCCAGACCGCCGCCAGCCTCCGCAAGGAGAACTGGACCCGCCAGAAGGAGCAGGGAGCGGACATCATCCCCTCCAACGATTTCTCCCTCTATGACCATGTGCTGGATACCAGCGCCCTGGTCGGAGCCGTGCCGGATATCTATGGCCACAAGGGTGGCAAGGTGGACCTCACCACTTATTTTGCCATCGCCCGTGGCCGTCAGGTCGCCGGTGGGGAAGAGGCCGGGGACCATGCCCACGACTGTTCCTGTCATCACCATGCCGCCACCGATGTTCCCGCTGCGGAAATGACGAAGTGGTTCGACACGAACTATCACTACCTCGTGCCGGAATTCAAAGAAGGGCAGAGCTTCAGCCTCTCCTCCACCAAGATCATTGACGAATACAGGGAAGCCAAGGCTCAGGGCATCGAGACACGCCCTGTCCTGCTGGGGCCGGTAAGCTTCCTGCTGCTGGGCAAGGCCCACGGTGCAGCCTTCAACAAGCTGGACCTGCTGCCGGGGCTGCTCTCCGTCTATACCGAGGTGCTGCGTGAGCTGCGTCAGGCTGGGGCCGAATGGGTCCAGATTGATGAGCCGACCCTGGTGCTGGACCTTGATGATGCCACCCGCAAGGCTTTTGCCCTGGCCTATCAGAGCCTCACCAGTGCCGTTCCTGACATCAGGCTGCTGCTGACGACCTATTTCGGCGGGCTGGCTGACAATCTGGAGACAGCCCTGTCCCTGCCGGTTCATGGCCTGCATGTCGATCTGGTCCGTGCCCCGCACCAGCTGGAGGACGTCGTTGCCAAGGCACGCCCGGACCTGCTGCTCTCCCTCGGCGTGATTGATGGCCGGAACATCTGGAAGGCCGACCTTTCCAGAATTCTGAAGCACATCGCTCCGGTTGCCGCCAAGCGTGACATCATCGTGGCCCCGTCCTGCTCCCTGCTGCACACGCCGATTGATCTGGAGCGTGAAACGCAGCTGGATGCCGAGGTGAAGAACTGGCTGGCCTTCGCCGTGCAGAAGATTGCCGAACTCGCCACCATCGCCAAGGCCCTCAATGAAGGCCATGAGAGCGTGAAGGCCGTTCTGGACGCCTCCGATGCTGCTGCCGAGAGCCGCCGCACCTCCACACGCATCCATAATCAGGATGTGAAGAAGCGTGCCGCCCAGAAGGATGCCAAGCTGACACAGCGTCAGTCCGCCTTCCCCGTCCGCCAGAAGGCGCAGGAAGAGGCTCTGAGGCTGCCGCTCTTCCCCACCACCACCATCGGCTCCTTCCCGCAGACGAAGGAAGTGCGTCAGGCCCGTGCCCGCCACGCCAAGAAGGAACTCTCCACGCAGGATTACGTGGCCTTCCTCCAGAAGGAGACGGCATCCGCCATCAAGTGGCAGGAAGAAGTCGGGCTGGACGTCCTCGTGCATGGCGAGTTCGAGCGCAACGACATGGTGCAGTATTTTGGTGAGAAGCTTTCAGGCTTCGTCTTCACCAAACATGCCTGGGTGCAGTCCTACGGTTCCCGCTATGTCCGCCCGCCCATCATCTTTGGTGATGTCTCCCGCCCGGCAGCCATGACGCTCGACTGGTGGCAGTATGCACAGTCCTGCTCCAGGAAGCCGGTCAAGGGGATGCTGACAGGCCCGGTCACGATCCTGAACTGGTCCTTCGTCCGTGACGATCAGCCACGCTCGGAGACATGCCGCCAGATCGCCTTCGCCATCCGTGACGAAGTGCAGGACCTGGAGAAGGCTGGCTGCCCCGTCATCCAGATTGACGAAGCCGCCCTGCGTGAGGGTCTCCCCCTGCGCCGCAAGGACTGGCAGCATTATCTGGACTGGGCCGTGGAAAGCTTCCGTGTCACGGCCAGCGGCGTGCAGGACAAGACGCAGATCCACACCCACATGTGCTACTCCGAGTTCAACGACATCATCCAGGCCATCGCCGACATGGATGCTGACGTGATCTCCATCGAGACGGCACGCTCCAAGATGGAACTGCTGGAAGCCTTCACCGATCACAAATACCCTGCCGAAATCGGCCCGGGCGTGTATGACATCCACTCCCCCCGTGTTCCGTCCGTCGAGGAAATGGTCGAGCTGCTGCGTGCGGCAGAGAAGAAGGTTGCCCGCCGCCAGCTCTGGGTGAACCCGGATTGCGGCCTGAAGACCCGCAACTGGAAGGAAGTCCGCCCGGCCATCACCAACATGGTCAAGGCTGCCGAGATCCTGCGTGGCTGAAGGCTGAAAGAGATGGAACCCGGCTTCGTTACCTAGCACGATCCATCCAATGAAGCCGGGTTCCGGGGGGCGATTTAAAACAGTCTCCCCCACATGGAAAGGGCTCCCTCTCTGGGGAGCCCTTTTCTGTATTTCCGCTTCCATTGCTGCAGGGCATCTGCCCCATGCTCAATGATCAGCCGTTTTCCCACCGGAAGGGACGACATGGCAGGAAAAGAACACATCATCCTTCCCCTCACGGGCAAACGTGACCTCATCACCCTTCGACCACCAGCTATAGCTGCCTGCCACATATTTGGCACCATCAGCCGCCACGACATTGGAAAACACCAGCACACGACCATCCACGGGCAGAATGGCCAATGCCATGATATCTGCTGTCAGATAGGTCACCGTGAAACGGCCAGCAGGCAGGGAAGTCCGCAGGGACCGGACATCATCACCCGCCTTCTTCTCATCCAGGCTGCATGTGTAATCGACATCCTGCCGCCCCACGACCTCATCGGCCGGCAGGGGAATCAGGAGATGATTCTCGGCCTTCCGGGCTGGGACGGCCTTTTTGCGGGGTGATGGACTAGGCTTTCTGTCCTGTACCGGTGCGACAGACTGAGCCTGGAGAGACGCAGCCGTTTCATCACCTGCCACGGCCTCATGCCCCCCAGTCCAGACCACGCCCAGCAGCAGCCCACACAGGGAGGCTACCTTCATCCGGTCATATGCCATCAGTCACGACTCCTCTCAGTTCGACACGACGTCTTGCGGCCCTGCGTTCTTCCTCCGGCGGACGGGGCTGGCAGGCCATGAAATACAGACCCGTCACAAACGCCAGCTGCGACAGCAGGCCCAGACGGTTCCACAACCATGTGGCCGGAGAAGACGGAGCCATGAAAACGGATATGGTCTCATAAACCAGAAAGGCCAGACAGATCAGCCGCAGGCTGCGCATCAGCGGGCGCAGGGGATTGAGCGTGTTCGGCCTCACCAATGGGCGGAACCGCTGGAAGCCGACAAACAGCACGATACTGCACAGAAGTACCAGAACGGACTGGACACTCTCGCTGATGGAGGCCCCGTACATCAGCAACGGTGCCAGAAGGCAGGCAAACTGGAGAACGACGGACCCAAGCTCAAAATTGATGCCGATGCTCCAGGCAGACATGGCACCCGGCAGACGGTCCGCAACGGGCTGGAACAGCCTGTCCAGAATGAAATCATCCAGTGCCTGAAGAACCCCCTCCTTCATCCTGTCTCCTTTTCTCTGATACCATGCCATCTTGGCGTGGCCTGACTCCTGGCCGGGAGTATAACAGAACACACCCCTTGACGATATGTAACCAACACACCGAAAACAGACACAGACCCTTCCCCTGCTGAAAGGATGCGCAGCCCTCATGGCTCTACCCGCTTCACTGTTCCGTCCGGCCCTGCTTGCGGTCACACTGCTGACCACCAGCCTCACGGCCCTGCCCGCCCTGGCCGAAACGGCCCCCCAGCCGACCCGTACCCCAGCGGCACCAGCTGCCCTGACCACAACCGATGAGGAAGGCATTACCCGGGCGACCCTGAAGAACGGCCTGCGTGTCATCATCGTCCAGAACCATCTGGCTCCGGTCGTGCAGACAATGATGAATTACGAAGTCGGGTCCGTGGATACCCCCAAAGGGTTCCCCGGTACGGCCCATGCGCTTGAACACATGATGTTCAATGGCTCGAAGTCCCTCAGCCGGGACCAACTGGCCACACTCAGCGCACGGCTCGGCAACAACGACAATGCCGATACGACGGCAGACGTCACCCAGTATTACTTCACCGCCCCTGCCAGTGATCTGGACATTCTCCTGCGTATCGAAGCAGGCAGGATGGAGGGCCTGACTCTGAGCGGAGATGAATGGGCACATGAGCGCGGTGCCATCGAGCAGGAAGTCTCCCGTGATCTCTCCAGCCCGATCTATCGTTACCTTTCACAGGTACGAGGCCTGCTCTACAAGGGGACACCATACGAAGCCGATGCCTTGGGCAGCCGCCCGTCCTTCGATGCCACGACGGTCGATCAGCTGCGGCAGTTCTATGAAAGCTGGTACGCCCCCAACAATGCCGTGCTGGTCATCACCGGTGATGTGGACCCGACCGAAACGCTGAAGAAGGTTGACGCCGCTTTTGGGTCCCTGCCAGCCCGCACCCTGCCAGAACACCCACGGGTTGTGCCGAAACCTGTCGCCAGCCAGACCCTGTCCCTGCCAACGGACCTGCCAGCTGGACTGGTCACGCTGGCATGGCAGATGCCCGGGCAGCGTGACCCCCGCTTTGCCGCCGCCACGCTTCTGGCCGACGTGCTGGCCAGCCAGCGGGCTGATCTCTTTGCCCTCGTCCCGCAGGGAACAGCACTTGAGACCGGCTTCATGTATGCACCAGAAGCCCAGGGCGGCATTGCCACGGCCTATGCGGTCTTCCCGCAGGGTGGCAATCCAGACCCGGTCCGGGTGAAGATGGCCTCCATTCTGGAGCATTACCGCTCCTCAGGCCTGCCGGCAGACCTCATCGAAGCGGCACGGCGGCGGGAAATCGCTGCGCTGGAATTCAACGCCAACAGCATCAGCGGACAGGCGGAAAGCTGGTCCCAGGCTGTGGCCATCCAGCACCTGCACAATCCCCGTGACATGATCCGGGCCTTCCAGACCGTCACCAAAGCCGATATTGATGCCCTGGCACAGGAATGGCTGGACCCCAACCACGCCATCAGTGCGACGCTGACACCCAGCAACTCTGGCAAGCCGCTGGCAGATAAAGGCTTTGGTGGTGCCGAATCCTTCACCAATCCGCCCAAGGAGCATGTCACCCTGCCGGACTGGGCAGAGCAGGCTCTTGCCCGGCTGACCCTGCCCCCCGCCTCCCCCCCGCCTTATGCCACCACACTGCCCAACGGCCTGCGGCTGATTGTCCAGCCCGAGCATGTAAGCCATACAATCGAGCTGTATGGCAGCATCCGCCAGAACCCCGCCCTGGAGCAGCCACAGGGCAAGGAGGGTATAGCCTCCCTGACGGACCGGCTTTTCCTCTATGGCAGCACGCAGCATGACCGGCTCTCGCTGGCCCGTGCCCTTGATGACATCTCTGCCGAAGAAGAAGCCGGAAGCAGCTTCAGCCTCAGCACCCTGACAGATTCCTTCACCACGGGCCTGTCCCTTCTGGCAGAGCACGAGCTGCACCCAGCCTTCCCGGCCCAGGCCTTCGTCATCACACGGGAGCAGGAAGCCCGCAGCCAGCAGGGCACGTTGCAATCCCCCGCCTATCGCTTCGGCCGGGCTGTCAAGAAAGCACTGGTCCCGGCAAAGGACCCGACCCTGCGTGAAGCCACGCCAGAGAGTATCCGGGCCCTCAGCCTCAATGATGTGAACACCTATTACCGGCTGGCCTACCGGCCAGACCTGACAACCATCGTCATCATCGGGGACATTACGCCAGAGGATGCCGTACAGAAAATCACGGCTGCCTTTGGCAGCTGGCAGGCCAGGGGACCGGCCCCGCAGATTGACCTGCCGCCAATTCCCCCCAGCCGTGCCAGCAGAACGGTGGTTGCCGACCCCGGGCGCTCCCAGGACAAGGTGACACTGACAGAAACACTGGGCCTGACCGTCACCAACCCGGACCGTCATGCTCTGGCCGTCGGCAACACCATTCTGGGTGATGGCTTCTCATCCCTCCTGATGCAGGACCTCCGTGTCCGTACAGGGTATGTCTATGGTGTTGGCAGTGCACTGAATTACAGCCGCACACGCAGCAGTTTCTCCATCACCTTCGGAGCGGACCCGGCCAAAGTACCCGCCGCACAGGCCCTGGCCATCAAGGACCTGAACCGGCTGAGGACAAAACCTGTCTCTGACGAGACGCTGGACCTCGCCAAGGCCAGCCTTCTGCGCAGTTTCCCGATGAGCCGGGCCAGCTTCGATTCCCTTGCCGGTCTCTGGCTCTCTCTGATTGATCTCGACCTGCCGCTGGACAACCCGGACAAGGCCGCCAAAGCCGTTTATGAAATGACAGCAACGGATGTGCAGAAAGCCTTCGCCCGGTGGATCCGCCCGACAGACCTAGCCCGCATCATCATGGGGCCCGCACCGGCACGATGAAGGGCAGTCATTCAGCCCCCTGAACGAAAAAAGGGCACCCCCACGGGTGCCCTTTTCCATACCTGCCACACGTCAGCGTGACCCATGGCGCACTGAAGGTCAGAGCAGGCCTTCATCCTTCAGATAATTCACGGCCTGGAGGATGCGGTTGCCATACAGATGCTCCTTCATGGTCCGCTCCTGCGCCTTCCTGGCCATCTCGAACCGCAGGTCATCATCCCGCAGATACCGGTTCACGATCTGCTCGAAATCATCACGGTTCGAGAAAACCGGAATCTCGTCTGCTTCATAATACCGGCGCAGCTCATAGGTTTCCTCATGAAAAACCTGGAAAGCCCCGGCCGCCGCAGCCTCGAACGTGCGTGGGCCCGGCGTGGACGGGGAAATCATGAAGCGCTTGTTCTCAAAATGCAGGGAGCGGCCCAGATTCAGCACCAGACGTGAGCGGCTATACAACTCGATGAGCTGCTGTTTCTCAATCCGGGCATCTGAGAAGCCCACACCCATCTCACCCCAGCCCGGCCCGATGATACGGATATTGAGCTGCTGGAGCACCGGCATGAGGTTGCGTACGACCTCCTTGCGGGAACTGAAAGCCACACCGCAGAAGAGAACATCAATGGTCTTGTCCGCCTGCCTGTCGAGCGGCACATAGTGCTGTTTGGGGCAGGCCCCCAGCGGCAGATGGAACACCCGGTCACGCTGGTAGAAATTGTGCCCCCAGCGGTCGCAGGAAAAGATCACATCAAAATCATTGGCGATCTGGTAATGGGCATCCTGCTCATAGGGGTCTTCCGTGGCCCAGAAGGTCGTCACGGCACCAACCTTTTTCGCAGCCCGTGAGACCTCCCCGAAATAGGTGCTCTCCGGCAGGTAAGACCCCATGGCAAACACCAGGGCCGGCTGAAGGGTATGGATTGCCGAGGCAGCGGCCGTCACATGCACGGACACCACGTTCCCTTTGCCAAAGCAGTCTTCCAGTCCCTCCATGATGGTGGCACGCACCTGGGCATTGGCATGGCTCTCATAACGGCCACCGCTACAGAGCAGCACTTTGTGCTCTTTTCTTTTGGGCCTGTTCTTCTTCCGGCTGTCCTTGTCCTTCACGGCGGTCTGCCCTTCACCTGCGCTCATCTGTCACTCCCCCACAACGCCTTGCCCCATGTCAGTTCAGGGAGGCATCCACAATCTGTTTCAATCTATGTCTGAACTGCCCCAGATCGGTATCCCGTTTCACAGCCTCCAGGGCAGACTGGCGGATACGCTGCCAGAGTGTTTCATCATCATACAGCTGCTCCACCGCTGCGGCAAAACCTGCCGGGTCCGTTCCCGGTGCGCTCAGCAGGCTCTCCCCAGCCTGCCAGCCCACCTCCTCCCGAAGCAGATCCGTCACGACCATGGGCAGACCCCGGGCAGCAGCTTCATGCACCTTGAAGGGCAGACCACCGGCAAAGCGTGTCGGCGCCACAAACACCCGGTACCTGTCAAACAGTGCACCAAGATCATCCACCGCTCCCAGAATCTCGACGCGGTCATGCTGTCCCAGCGGGGTCATGTCCACGGCAGGATGAACATACCCGGCAATGTGCAGGCATACATCTTCCGGCAGCGCCTTCAGCAAAGGCAGGACCTCTTCGACAAACCACGTCATGCTGTCGTAATTGGGCGAGGCCTCGCTATGGAAGGCCCCAAGGAAGAGGATGTCCCGCCGCTCCCCATAAGGCCGGGATGTCGGCTCGACTGCCATGCCATGCCCCAGAACCATCACATTGGGATAGCCCGCCCGGCGGATCAGCCCGGCATCATGCTCTGTCACAGCCACGATCTGCTGGCAGTAATGGGCACAGCGCAGCTCCTCCGCCAGCAGCCGGTCCTGCTCTTCCTCCCAGGCTTCCGGCGCAAGCTCCGGAGCCGGGCTGCCATCAGCCATCAGGCCCGTCACCTGCTGCTGAAGGAGAGTTCTCGGGGCCGCCACCACTTCCGTATCCAGGACGGAGCCACAATGCGGCAGGAAGCGGCTTGCCTCATTCAGCAGAGGCAGAAGGCGGGCCATGTTGTGGGTCCGCCCGACCCAGAGCAGGTCATAATACCCGGCCCGTTCCTCCAGAAACCCCAGCAGAGTGGACATGTCCTGATTGAAGACCAGCTCCACCTCTTCCGGGAAGTCCCGGCAAAGCAGGAAGGGCGGTATCTGCTCCCGCATGACGGGAAAGACCGTCACATGATAATCCAGCGCCACCAGCGCACGGACAATATCATTGGAACGCACATAGCCTGAACCCAGACCCCGCAAGGGGATCCGATCCTCGATCAGCAGGACACGCTGCCGCTCCGGCCTGCGCCGCTCGCGCCCCAGCAAGGCATTGCGGATATGCTGGGGCTGCTGCTGACGCAGGAACTCCTGATGCTGCTGGGCAAAAACCTTCCAGTGCCGCTGGATGAGCTGATGGGAGCCACTCTGCCCGGAACTGCCGAACTCCAGATGCTCGACCATCGCCAGCGGTTCATAGACAATCCGGGCCCCGATCTTCTGGAGCCGGACACACAGATCCGTATCCTCGAAATAGGCAGGCCAGTACCGGGTATCGTACCCACCAAGACGCCGGAGCAGCCCTGTCCTGACCAGCAGAAAAGCTGCCGAGCCATAATCGACCTCCCGGCTGAAGCTGGCCTCGGGAATGTTGGGGTCATCCTGCCGCCGGTATCCATAGGTCGCTCCGTCCCTCCAGATGATGGACCCGGCTTCCTGAAGGAAGAGATTGGTCCGCACCAGACGGGCTGCCACGGCCCCGGTTGTTTCCTGACGATACAGGCGCTTCAGCGCATGGTGCAGCGCATCGGGATAAAGCCGTATGTCATTGTTGAGATACAGCACAGCCGGTGCCGTGACATGCTCCAGCGCCTCATTGCAGCCCAGCAGATAGCCGATATTGGTCCTGTGCCGAAGGATGATCGCCCCCTCGACAAGCTGTTCCAGACCGGATGTCTCATCACAGGAGCCGGAATCCACGATGATGAGCTCGATGGCTCCATCATATCCAGCCCGCAGGGACGCCAGAGCCTGAAGGGTGAGGTCGATCTGGTCATGCACGACCATGATGACACTGACTTCCGCCATGCCCCGCACCCGGAAATCCAGCTTCTGACGGGCGAGGGCAGGCAGATGCAGGGCCGCATCATCCCGGAACAGCTGGCGGGTCTGGTCCTCATCAGGAAGAGGGTCTTCACATCCCACTGGTACGGCATGGCCAGCCTTTTCCGCTACCAGACGGGCAAAGGGACTATCATAGACACCGCCCTCACAATCCGACCAGACGAGAGGATGGCGTTTATAAAGTGCCAGATCAATTCCCTCTGCTGGTGAACGTCCCTCATGTGCCCCGAACAGAACGAAATGTTCATACCCATTCCGCAATCCCCCGGCACCGACGGAAGGAAGAATATCCGGGGATGTCCTGCGGTAATAGGCCTCATCGAACCAGGGCGACGGATTGAAGGCCTCCGGCGTTGGATTTGTCAGATAATGATGCAGCGCATTACCATAATCCCCGGCCTCGATGGCTTCACGCACCTGCGGGTAGGTTTCCAGATACCAGGGGGCATCAAAATACCAAGAAAGTGGCGCAGCATCTGCGATATAGGCCGGCAGAACCAGCCATGAGGCCAGCAGCCCCTCCGGGCCGAACCACTCCTCATGACGGCCTGCCATTTCCTGAAGCAGCGTCACATCCACAAAGGGCCCCGCCCTGAACCCATGCACCTCACCATGGGAGAGGTAATGGTCATACCCGTTGCAGAAACCACGCTCCGCCAGATGACGGTCTGTCAGCTCCAGATATCGACGGCGATAGGCCACCTCATCAAACAGCCAGTGTGGCGAGAAGCGATGATACCCCTCTGACCGGTAATGCTCGAAGCCTGACTTCCAGCGTTTTTCCAACAGGCCACGTCGCACTTCAGGATAGGCCTGCCGATACCATATCTCATCAAAATACCGGTTGGGCGAATGCCCCCTGTGGCAGCCAATCTCCTCGTAGAAACGCTGCGCATCTTCATAGCCATGCTGGAGCATCAGCTCCTGCGCATCAGGGTACCGCAGCAGATACCACTGCGGCTGGAACTCAAGCCATTGGGGTGACAGTCCCCCCAATGGCCCACCGGCCCTGTCCGCCACGCCAGAACTCATTGCCGGGACTGTCGGTCAGAAAGGTCCAGCACCAGCTGCCGGATACGCTCCTGCTGCTCGTCGGTCGGCATTTCACGGTAAAGCACCTGGCAACGGCCCCCTTCCATCTGCATGCAGATATCCGTCACGACCGTCCCGAAAATCTCTCCGATGATATTCACCAGAGCCAGATGCCAGACGCCGCCCATTGGGCTGACACGTCCCTTCCATGGTCTCAGGAGCCCTTCAAAGCCAGAGCAGAGTGGCGCATCGTGATGGGCTGTCCGGACATCATCCCGGGCAAAACGGGACATGGCGAAAAGGACGATCTCATCCGTCTCCTCACTGACCATGGCAGCGTACACCGTACCAGACCGGCCCTGCCCCGCCATGAAGCTCCAGCCCCGCAGAACGACCCCCCCCAGCTCCTCGGGCGGCACGACCAGCGTCGTATCCTCATTGGCTGCCAGAAGCTCCAGACGGTCCATGAAATAGAACTGCGTCCCCTGCTCCTGCGCAAAGAGGCGCCCTCGCGGGAAACGGGTCAGCGGAACACCCCGCAGGACATTGTCATCATTCACGACCCTGTAAAAATCGTTCAAAATCACATCATTGTCCAGACGGAAGGCCCTGATGCTCTTGACCTTGCTGCCCTCGACCTCCAGGCCATAGGCCAGCAGCTGAAACGCCCCACGGCCATTGATGGAGTTGACAAGGCCGATCCTGTACCAGCCCTCGCACCATTTGCCCCGGAGCGCCGCCTTGACGGAAAAACCGGACCGGCGCGGCACATCGGCACCGAACAGTTCCGAAATGTCCCCCCGGCTTTCCCGCTCGCTCTTCAGGAAGATCAGCGGGCTCCGCTCATCTTCACTGATCAGCACGACATGCAGCTGTCCCGCCGTCGTGACACCAGGAATGAACAGCCAGCCACGGAGATGGAATTCATCAGCCGATTTGAAGGTCTTCTCTGCCCCTTCAACAAGCACATGGTGGCAGATGTCATCCAGATAACAGTTGGCCCCCTGGATGGCGAACCAGTCATTGATGTGCGATGGCAGATTGATGGCCAGATCCCGCACCAGCGGGGGATCAAAAATATGACGGGGCGGCGCCTGGTTCTTCCAGGAAGAGATGGGCAGAAGGCCAAGCTGCCCGGCATCCAGCATCAGGTCTGACACACCGAGAAGACGCTTTGGTGCGAGCTCCCTGTAAAGGCTGAGCAACCCGGCCGTATAATCTCCTTCATGCGTCCAGAGATCAGGCATGATGGCCTCCATCATCTTCCGGCGGATATCCTCCGAAGACCGCAGAAGCTCCAGACGTTCCAGCACAACGTCTGCCCGGCTGACCGGTACCTTGAAGCCATTGACACCATCCGTCACACGGTCATCCAGCGCCCCGATTCCCGTCACGATGGGCACCAGTCCGTACTGCCATGCCTCGGAGAGGGAGATGCAGTAGGTCTCGGGCCATATGGAGAGAAACAGCGCCACATCGGTCTGTTTCATGACATCCGTATTGCCGACTTCGTACCGCCCATGCACCGTTACGTTCGGGCGTTTCATCCCCTCCAGCACCGGCTGATAATCCGGATGGACATAGCCCAGAATGTGGAAATGGAAATGATCAGGATGGGCCGCCTCTATCAGGGAAAGGATGGTATCCGCTCCCTTGGTCCGGGCGAAATTGCCAACAACAGCCACGCCCAGCGGGCGTTCTTCCAGCGGCCTGTAAGCGTTGGGCACAACCGGCACCGTCACGTCGGGGCTCGGGATCCCGTTGACCAGACTGATCTTCCTGTCCAGCACAGGGTAGATCCTGTGCATGAAGTCCCGAGAATGGGCCGTACCGAACATGATGGCATCAACGTGGTGCAGCATCCGGTCGATGAAGGCACGGCGGGTCTGTTCCCCGCCATACTCGATCCCTTCCGCCTGCTTCAGCATGATATCCATGGCCAGAACGGAACCAAACTGGTCCTCCACATGCCGCATCTCCTGATTCAGCAGGTTGTAGCGGGATGACACCAGCCAGAAATCATGCGCCGAGAACAGGACGCCTGTCCCGCTTGCCTTGGCAATGAGCGGCAGGGAAAGAGCGTGATGCCCCAGATGCTGGAAATGAACCACATCGATATTGTACTGGCTCAGCACACTGGAGAAGAGCATCTCTTCCTGCGCATCGCAGACGACATCATCCCAGCTGCATTCCGCAATATCGAAACGCTCCAGCTCATGCCCGTTGGCAGACAGGAGGCGGCAGTTCGTCCCCCGCCGCAGCCAGAAGAAAAACTCCACATCCCGGCCCAGAAAGGAGCAAAGCTCCCGCTGGTAAACCTCAACCCCACCCCAGACCTGCTCATGAATGGTGGAGTGGGTGCACATCAGCACCCGCAGGCGGTTGCGGCGTGGTGTCGGCACCACATTGGCCGGAGCATAGCATGTGAACTCCGCCTGCGTGACTTCACGGATGAACTGGAGACGATGCGCATAGAGATGCTGCCCGATGACCGACTTCTGCGCCGCCAGGGCGGAGTCCTGCCGCAGCTCATGATCCCGCAGCAGTCGGGCGATGCTCTCCACCACCTCATCATCATCATGGGCCAGATGAACGCCATCCACACTCCTGAAGTGCTCGACATCCATGCCACGGGCCACTTCAACCACCTGCGCTGTCCCTGCGAGGCCAAGCTCAAAATAGCGTGGACCAGGCGCCGTCGCCTGGCTGACATCACCATGGCTGGCATAGTCCCGGAACATGGTCAGCGTCACAGCACTGGCATTGGCGAAATCAATAAAGGCCTCATGGCTGACAGGCCGCTGGAGGGCCAGTGCAGCAATATCGTCCGGCAGCGGGGGAAGATATTCATTGCCCGGGCAGACAAGCTTCAGCCTTACATCAGGAAAGCTGGCCAGAACACGCCGGAGAGTCCGCACCCGGTTGGGCCACATCGTCCCGGCAAAAAACAGATCATACTCACAATCAGCCGCAGCCCGCACGGGCCGCTCATGCAGGCTGGGACTCGCAGCCAGCGGCAGATAATGCCCCTTGCCCTGATAGACTGACACGGAGGCCGGATCATTGGTGAAAACATGGTCAAACAGCGGAGCCAGCTGACCGTTTACCTCCTGCATGAAGGGGTCTTCAAATGTCCAGAGAATCACGGTCTTGAAGGCGGGGCGCACACGGCGGATCAGGGCCTGATTGATGCGCTGGCCATCAATACAGAGCAGGGTGTCATGCTGGCCGGAGGCCGCCGCACTGGCCAGACTCATATTGTCGGCAACGACAATGTTTTCTTTCCCGAACAGCTCTTCTGCCGCACGCTGTATTGCCAGTGTCAGATAGGCATTCGGGTTATGGGTATGATTCGTGTTGTAGATAATCGCCATTGCCAACCCTGAGTTCCAAGAAAAACCTATCTTCAAGTCTGGCCGCACCAGACAGACCGCAAGAACGGCTTAATTACAGAGGACGAGCCAGTCTGAAGCGCAGCTCCAGTAAAGATTTACCACCAACATAATTACAAAACAATAAAAGGGCGGCCAAATGGCCGCCCTTTTACCGCTTTGAATCCATGAAGAAATGTTACCATTCCGCCATGGTCCGAAAATGAGCTTCTCAGTCCTCGGAGCTACGACGACGGATGGCCGCACCAAGGATATCACCGAGAGATGCACCGGAGTCAGAAGAGCCATACTCACTGATGGCCTGCTTGTCTTCCTCAACCTCACGACCACGGATGGTCAGAGACAGCTTGCGGGAAGAACGGTCCAGACCGACCACCTTGGCATCGACCTTCTCGCCAACAGCGAAGCGTTCCGGACGCTGCTCGCTCTTGTCACGGGCCAGCTCGCCACGACGGATGAAGCCTGTCAGGACATCATCGACCTTGACCTCGATCCCGTTGCTCTGAACAGCCGTCACAACGCAGGTGACGACATCACCCTTGTTGATGCGGTCCAGCACATCGGCGGCCGGGTCTTCCTGAAGCTGCTTGATACCCAGGGAGATACGCTCCTTCTCGGCATCCACGTCGAGAACCTTGGCCTGAACGACCTGGCCCTTCTCGTAGCGCTTCATGACCTCTTCGCCGGACTCGTCCCAGGACAGGTCGGACATGTGGACCATGCCGTCGATGTCGGCGGACAGGCCGATGAACAGACCGAACTCGGTGATGTTGCGGATCTCGCCTTCGATGACAGAGCCAACCTTGTGCTCTTCAGCGAACTGCTCCCACGGATTCCGCTGAACCTGCTTCAGGCCCAGGGAGATGCGGCGCTTGGCGCTGTCCACATCCAGAACCATGACCTCGACCTCCTGGGAGGTGGCCACGATCTTGCCCGGATGGACGTTCTTCTTCGTCCAGGACATTTCGGAGACGTGCACCAGACCTTCAACACCCGGCTCCAGCTCAACGAAGGCACCGTAGTCCGTGATGTTGGTCACGCGGCCCGTGAAGCGGGCATTGACCGGATACTTGACGGCCACGTTCTCCCACGGATCAGCCTCAAGCTGCTTCATGCCCAGGGAGATGCGCTGCGTGTCGGAGTTGAAGCGGATCACCTGCACGCGGACAGGCTGGCCGATCTGCAGAGCTTCAGACGGATGGTTGATGCGCTTCCAGGCGATGTCGGTTACATGCAGCAGGCCATCAACGCCGCCGAGGTCAACGAACGCACCGTAATCGGTGATGTTCTTGACGACGCCGTCGAGGATCATGCCTTCCTTCAGGCCCTGGATCAGCTCGGAACGCTGCTCGGCACGGGTCTCTTCCAGAACGGCGCGACGTGACACGACGATGTTGCCACGGGCCCGGTCCATCTTGAGGATCTGGAACGGCTGCGGCTGGCCCATGAGCGGCCCGACGTCACGCACGGGGCGGATGTCCACCTGGCTGCCCGGCAGGAAGGCCATGGCGCCGCCCAGATCAACCGTGAAACCACCCTTCACGCGACCATAGATCGTGCCGTTGACACGCTGGTTGTGGGCAAAAGCGCTCTCCAGAGCGGTCCATGCCTCCTCGCGGCGGGCTTTCTCACGGGACAGAACGATGGAACCGTCACGGTCCTCGTAGCGCTCGATGAACAGCTCGAACACATCACCCGGCTTCACATCCGGGGTTGTGCCAACAGGGCCGAACTCGCGCAGGGCAACACGCCCCTCGCTCTTCAGGCCAACATCGACGATGGCGTGATCGTCTGTCAGACGGATGACACGGCCGCGGACAACGGTCCCGTCAAACGCACTGTCACTGCCCAGTGTTTCATCCAGCAGGGCAGCAAAATCTTCTTTACCGTGTTCCGGTGTATTCTGAGTGGCAGAAGCCATGTATTTCCAGCATTCCAGAGTGCCGCAGCCAGTGCCCGGCACCCAGCCATGCGCCGTCTCCCTCTGCCCAAAAACACAGTGATGGGCTCCAAAAAACGACGTCTCCCCCCGACCCCACAGCCCGGAGCGGAAGTCATCACAAATCGCAGATCCCCCAAGGGGATTCATGACACCACGGGCTGTGCGGCGTCATACCCCCTCACCAACACGCATAAGGGGGGGACTGTCAACAGCGAAGATATGAATCAGCGCCGGATGATGCCCTTTTCCTGCAGAATCTGGCAGACACGGTCCAGCACGTCGGCTGCATCCAGATCATCCGTTACAATCTGCACGGCATCCTCGGCCGGGCGCAACGGTGCCGTCTCGCGGGAGGCGTCCTGCTGATCCCGTGCATTGATGGCCGCCACTTCCTCAGCCAGCTGGGCCGGAGACGTGCATGGCTGACCATGCCGCTGCACATAACGCCGCTGGGCCCGGACCTCTGCCGAGGCCGTAATGAAGAATTTGGCGGTGGCATCAGGAAACACGACCGTCCCGATATCACGACCATCCACCACGGCACCCCGGGCCCGCCCGAAATGACGCTGCCGCTCCAGCAGAGCTTCCCGGACCTCCGGATGCCGGGCCACGGCGGAGGCCGCCCGGTCCACCTCCGGCTCCCGCAGGTCGGTCCGGCGCATGTCCTCCGGCACGAGCTGACGGGCCTGCTCCGGCCCGTCATGAGCCGGATCGCCCCCCTGGTCCAGCACCCGGCGGGCCACGGCCCGATACAGCAGCCCCGTATCCAGATAAGGCAGCTCCAGCGTATCCGCCAGCTGGCGGGCGAGCGTGCCCTTGCCTGCGGCGGCAGGGCCATCAATAGCGATGACCGGATATTTCATGCCCCGCCGGCTCATGCCTCCACCCCCGCACCAAGACCGTTCATCAGGGATACGAAACCGGGGAAGCTGGTCTCGATGAAGGCCGTATCATCAATATGGACCGGCTTCTCAGCCGCCAGCCCCAGCACGGTGGCGCTCATGGCCAGACGGTGATCCATATGGGTCTGGACCTTCCCACCACCAGGCAGGGTTTTCTGCCCCTCGATGATCAGATCATCTCCTTCGACATGCACCTTCGCCCCATTGGCCTCCAGCAGCGCCACGGTGGCGGCCAGGCGGTCACTCTCCTTCACCCGCAGCTCGGCAAGGCCCCGCAGGCGGGATGTACCCTCCGCAAACGCACAGGCCACGGCCAGAACCGGATATTCATCAATCATGGAGGGTACCCGCACAGCTGGAACATCCACCGCCTTCAGCCGCCCCGCACGAACATGCAGGTCTCCGATGACCTCCCCCCCTTCAATCCGCTCATCACGGACCTCCAGGGACGCCCCCATTTCCTTCAGGGTTTTGAACAGGCCGGTCCGCAGTGGATTCTGGCCCACTGCCTCCACGACAATCTCCGAACCCGGCACCAGCAGGGCCGCCACGACGGGGAAAGCCGCTGATGACGGGTCCCCCGGCACCAGCACGTCCTGCGCCACGAGGCGGGCCGGGCCTTTCAGCGTGATGCGCCGTCCGGCTCCGGGCAGCTCCTCAACCTTCACCTCCGTGCCGAAATGACGCAGCATGTTCTCGGTATGATCCCGGGTCGGGGCCGGCTCTTCCACCACCGTTTCCCCCTCGCAGTTCAGCCCTGCCAGAAGGATGGCGGATTTCACCTGTGCCGAGGCCACCGGCAGGCGGTAATGCAGCGGTTTCCCCTTGCCCGTTCCTTCCACGGCCATGGGCAGCTTCTGGCCCGCACGGGTCACGAATCGTGCCCCCATCTCACCCAGCGGAACGCTGACACGCCCCATCGGGCGGCTGCGGAGGGAGGCATCACCCGTCATGATGCTCATGAAGGGATGCGTCGCCAGAACACCACTGAGCAACCGGGCTGCCGTACCGGAGTTGCCCATGTCCAGCACATCGGCAGGCTCTTTCAGCCCATCCACACCACAGCCATCGACAATCCAGCGGCCCTCTTCCCGGACGACCTTTGCCCCGAGGGCACGCATGGCCTCTGCCGTACGCAGCACGTCCTCACCTTCCAGCAGGCCGGAAATATGGGTCCGCCCTTCGGCAAGGGCGGCGAACATGAGCGCACGATGGCTGATGGACTTGTCTCCGGGAACACGGACCCGCCCGGCCAGCCCAGCCGGGGCAGAGGAGACTTTCAAGGGACGCTGTGCTGTCATAATCCTGCTTCACATCATCAAGGGTGGGATCATCCAATAGGACCAGACTACTCCATCCATCTGGAAAAGTCTGTCCCCCCATGCGGCAATTCTGCCAGCAGGAACGGACCCCGAGGCAGAGCTCCGCCTCTTCTGCCACCACATGGAGAAATATTTGACAGCGGGACATTTCGGTGGCATGGCCCAGTCACTTCTCTTTTGTGGCAACATGGGCTCCAGCATTATGGCAAAACCAGAACTCGGTCTGAAACGGACATGCGTTGACTGCAATGCACGCTTCTATGATCTCAACCGCGTACCGGCTGTCTGCCCGAAATGTGGGACAACCCAGCCCGGAAACCTCTCCCGCCTGAAGAAAGAGGACGAGCTGGCCGACGAGAAGGACAAGAATCTCGCCCAGGAAGAGCATGAGGATGATATGGACATCGACACTGGCGATGATGACGATGTCATCTCCGGTGATGATGATCTGGATGACGATGATGACATCAGCCAGGATATCGAGGTCTCGACCGACAAGGATGACCGGGACGATTCATAAAGGGCTCTCCCTGTTCTTCCCATGCAGGAGCCGCACCCCCACCCGGGTGCGGCTTTTCTGTCTGGGGATTGGCACCTGCATGGCCGGCATCGTGCAGGCCCATGCCGCAGCTCCCCGCCCAGCGACAGCAGAGGCCCTCGCACACGAGCTGGGCCAACGGGCCAGTGCCACAGCCACCCTGCAACAGCACTGCCCCCGCCCCATTACAGCCCATCTTCTGGACAGAGCGGCGCCCCCTGCCCTCCAGCGGGACGCCAGACAGGCCCTGCAGGCCTCCCCAACAACACGACTGGTCGTCCGGCACGTCCAGCTTCTCTGCGGGCGGGCAGTATGGTCAGAGGCATGGAATCTATACCTGCCCGACCGTCTGACACCAGACGCCCGCCGGAAACTGGCCGGAAGCCATGTGCCTTTCGGCCAGGCCGTTGGTGAGGCCGCCTTTTCCCGGCAGCGTCTTGGAAGCCGCTTCACAGGGCTGCCCGCAGGCGTCGTGCTGGAAAACCGGGCCATCCTCCACCGCAGGGTGGATCAGCGTGGTTTTTCCTATCTTGTTGAACGCTACAAAAAGGCGGCCCTTGAGATCAGGACGCCGCAGGCGACCAGTTCAGATGTTGCCCGCCATCAGGTGCCAGCATCTGTCCCGTGACAGATGGCAGCATCAGGAACATGCGGGCAATGGCAGCAATTTCATCCGGACCCGCACCCCGCTGAAGGGGTGTGCTGCGGCACATGCTCTCGAAATGGTCCAGAGACTGGCCTGCGGCAGGCAGGACAGGCCCCGGCCCGATGGCATTCACCCGAATGCGGGGTGCCAGCCCCAGAGCCATGCTGCGGGTCAGGCTCCATAAGGCAGAGCGGGATACGGTATAGCTGACAAAATGAGGCGTCAGATTCCAGACACGCTGGTCCAGCATGTTGAGGATCAGCCCCTCCGCTCCGTCCGGCAAGGAATCGGCCATAGCCTGGGACAGAACAAACGGAGCACGCAGGTTCGGCTCCATATGTGCATCCCAGCTTTCACGGGTCACGCCGCCCAGTTCATCCCGTTCAAAAACGGACGCATTGTTGATGAGAACGCCAACCGGCCCCAGCCTGGCCTCAACCTCCGCCAACAGGGGCAGCAGAGTAGCCTCCTCCGCCAGATCAGCCTGCACGACACAGCCATGACCATCAATCTGCCGCAGCAGGGCCTCGGCCTCATCACGGCTGTGGCGGCAATGGATGGCCACGGCAAAGCCTTCCCGGGCCAGCATCTCCACCATCGCCCGGCCGAGGCGACGGGCACCCCCCGTTACCAGCGCAACACGGGGCATATGGGGCGACAGACCAAACATGCTCACAGAACCTTCCGGGATGACATGGCGGCCGCCAGCGTGCCTTCATCCAGCACATCCAGCGCCCCGCCCATCGGCATGCCGTGACCCAGACGGCTCACCGCCACCTTGTGAGGGGCCAGTTTTTCCTGCAACCAATGGGCCGTGGTCGCACCATCCACCGTGGCTCCAAGGGCAAGAATGACCTCTTCCACCTCGCCTGACTGCACACGCTCCATGAGGCCCGTCAGATTGAGGTCTTCCGGCCCACAGCCTGAAAGGGCCGACAGCACGCCACCCAGTACCTGATACCGCCCCCGATGCATTCCGGACCGCTCCAGCGCCCAGAGGTCACCAACACTCTCCACCACACAGATGACTGATGGATCACGCTGGGGGTCTGCACAGAGCGAACAGGGTGTACAGCTGTCCAGGTTGCCGCATTGCGGGCAGGTATGGATCGACTGTGCCGCCGCCTGCATGGCAGCAATCAGGGGCTGGAGACGTGCCTCTGGTGCCTGGAGAAGCGCCAGAGCCGCCCGACGGGCCGAACGGGGGCCAAGGCCGGGCAGACGGGCCAGACGGGACATCAGGGTTTCGATTTCGGGGCTTATGCGCACGTCAGACCCTCATCCTCGCTCCGGCTTTCAGAAAGGCAGGTCCATGCCCGGCGGCAGCTGGAGACCACCGGTGACCTTCTTCATCTCCTCCCGGCTCATGGCTTCCGTTTTGCTGCGGGCATCGGCAAAGGCAGCGACGATCAGGTCCTGCATGGTCTCCATGTCTTCCGGATCAGCCAGTTTGGGGTCGATCGTGATGGACTTGAGCGCCCCCTTGCCCGTCAGGGTCAGCCGTACCAGCCCGTTGCCGGCCTCACCGTCAACCTCCGCACTCTCCAGCCTGGCCTGAACCTCTTTCATGCGGGCCTGCATCTGTGTGGCCTGCTTCATCATGCCAGCAAGATTTTTCATCACGTCACTCCTTGGTTACAGAACTGGGCCGGGGCCATGGTGACCTCTGACGGCTCAGTAAAACTCATCCTCATCAGGGTAATCGGCATCCGGCGGGGCAAATTCAAAATCAGGCGGCACGTCTTCCCCCAAAGGCACCACCGTCTCCGGCGGCAGGCCGTAATCATCCAGAGTATGATCCCGCACCTCACCAATCTGGGCATGCGGAAACCGCTGCATGATGGCCCGGACCAGCGGATGCTGCCTGGCCTTGTCCTGATGCAGGGCGATAATTTCTGCCCCCTGCTCGTCCAGCGTCGCCTCACCCTGTTCTTCGGAAGCAACCACCTGCCAGCGGCCGGGATAGAGCCTGTCCAGCAGGGCTGTCAGGGCACGGAAGGCCTGCCGCTTCTGATCCCGGTCATTTTCAGCCAGACGGAGCACGAGACGGGGCGGCTCAAACTCCACGACATGCCCCAGATGCCGCAGCGTTCCGTGGAGACGGGCTTCCTTCTGCTGCCCCACAAGCGCAACCAGCTCCCGCCAGCTTCGGGGCATGGGCGGAATGGCCTCGCCCGCACCGCCATCATCCGGCCCCGGCCCTTCATCACGGGCCGACACGGCTGTGCCATTCTCCGTGGCCAGACGCAGAGGCTGCCTCGCAGGGACCGGTTCCGGAGTAGGCCCGTCCAGCTGCGGCTTCAGGACGGTACTGCCCTGACGGACCACATCACTCCCCCCGGCCATCGTCCCAGCCCCCTGCACGAAAGCTGAAGGCCCACTTCCCTCCTGCCCCCGGGGAACGGAAGACCGGGACACGGATGAGGACACGCCCCCTGCTGGAGCCGTCCCCCCGCCATGAGCGGCAGATGAAGCGGCATTTCCCTGCGGACCGGACCGTCCCTCGGTCTGGATGGCACCGGAAGACGATGCCTCCTGCATCTGCCGGATCAGCCTATCCGGCGTGGGCAGGAGACTGGCATGACAGAGACGGATCAGCACCATCTCGGCTGCCTGCTGCCGGTCCGGAGCGGCTTCCACCTCGGCCAGCCCCTTCAGGAGCAGCTGCCAGGCCCGCCCCAGAACCGTGACCCCCACATGATCCACGATCGCCCCGCCACGGACCTTCTCCATTTCCGGCAGTTCTGGGCCGTCACGCAGTTCCGGCAGGGCCTTGATGCGGGAGAGAAGGTGCAGCACGTCCATCAGGTCCGTCAGCAGGACGCCCAGATCAGCCCCACGGGCATAAGCCCGCCCGGCAATCTCCAGCACGGGCGCCACCTGCCCGTGCAGGGCAGCCTCCAGCAGGTCGAACACCATGCCACGGTCCGCCAGCCCCAGCATGTCCGCCACGCTGGCCGTATCGGACGCTCCCTGTGCGATGGCCTGATCCAGCAGGGACAGGCCGTCACGCACGGAACCGTCAGCGGCTCTGGCAATGAGGGCCAAAGCCCCCTCTTCCAGCTCCGCCCCCTCCTTGCGGGCGATGCGGGCAAAATGCTCGGCCAGCATGGCCTGCGGCACACGCTGGAGGTCGAAACGCTGGCAGCGGGACAGCACCGTGACAGGCACCTTCCGCAGTTCGGTCGTGGCAAAGATGAAGGTGACCTGTGCCGGAGGTTCCTCCAGCGTCTTCAGCAGCGCATTGAAGGCATTGCGAGACAGCATGTGCACTTCGTCAATCACGAAGACCTTCATGCGGGCCTGCATGGGGCGGAACCGGGCGGCCTCGATAATCTCCCGCACATCATCCACGCCCGTGCGGGAGGCAGCATCCATCTCCAGCACATCAGGATGACGGTCTGCCAGAATGGCCTTGCAGTTGGGGCAGACACCGCAGGGATCAGCCGTCGGGCCACCCCTGCCATCCACGCCGGTGCAGTTCAGGGCACGGGCGATGATCCGGGCCGTGGTGGTTTTGCCCACGCCCCGCACCCCTGTCAGCATGAAGGCATGGGCCACACGGCCCACGGCAAAGGCCCGGCGCAGGATGCGGACGAGGCTCTCCTGACCGATCAGGTCATCGAATGTCTGGGGACGATATTTGCGGGCCAGAACACGGTAGGGTGCCTTCTGTTCCGAAGGAACGGCATCCGCTGGGGCAGCATCGGAGAAAAAACCGGCTCCGCCTTCGGGTGGGAGGGGAATGTCTTCTTCGCTCACGGCTGCAACGTGCCTCCCACAGCTTTCATCGTCTGGAAAGGACGCCCCGGAGGCACACGGGCCTGCACGGCAATCGGAGGAGACCGGACACCCGACCCGACACGAGCCCACTACGGCTGCTCCCTTCCGGGCCTGACCGGGTTCGCAGGTCAGCCGCCCGGGGCCGATCTCCCAAGCGGGCTTCTAGCACAGGAACAGGGGGGGCAGGCAAGCCCTTACTTTCCACCACACCCCATGCCCTTTCAGGGGGCGACAGCCGCACCACCGGGATGCCGGGGGTCCGCCACGCCATAGAACGGGCCGATCCCCTTCCGGGCCGGGTCCTGACCATCCAGCCGGGGCCCCCCGACCAGAATCGCCTCCGTGATGCCCCACGGACGATGGGGGATGAAATGGTACCCTTCCTGTTCCAGCGTCTTCTGCACGTCCGGACTCAGGGCGCCCGTCTCCATCTCCACATCATCGGGCTTCCACTGCTCATGCAGGCGGGGCAGATCGACCGCCTGTGCCAGGTCCAGCCCATAATCCACCACGCCCAGCAGGCTGGACAGCACGATGGTAGGAATGCGGGAGCCGCCGGGGCTGCCTGTGACCATCACGACATGCCCGTTCCGGCTCACGATCGTCGGGGACATGGATGACAGGGGCGTCTTGCCCGGCGCAATGGCATTGGCCACAGAACCGACAATGCCGAACATGTTCGGCTCTCCCGGCTTGATGGAGAAATCGTCCATCTCGTCATTCATCCAGATGCCGGTGCGCCCCCCCATGACGCCCGCTCCAAACCAGCCATTGAGCGTATAGGTGGTGGACACCGCCATACCATGGGAATCGATCGTGGAAAAATGGGTCGTCTCGTGCTTCTCCACGGCCGGGCCGGAAGTCGGCACGCTCCTGCCGGGGGCCGGACGCCCGACCTGAAGCGTATCGGATGGCACGGCCCTGTCCCTGGGCAATGCGGCCCGTATCTGCCCGGCGTAAGTGGGGTTGAGGAAATAGGAAACCGGATTGACGACAAAGGCCGGATCACCAAGGTCCCGCCTGTCGGAATAGGCATGACGCATGGCCTCCAGCTCCAGCTGGACGGCAGGCGCACTGTGCAGGCCAAGGCGACCCATGTCATACCCGGACAGAATGTTCAGCACCTCGCACAGGGCCACGCCACCACCGCTTGGCGGAGGTGCCGTCTCGATCTGATAGCCACGATACTGGCAGGTGACCGGCTCCATGAAGCGTGGCTTATAGGCACGAAAATCCGCTTCCGTCAGGAACCCGCCACCCAGACGGGAGGCCCGGAGGATTTCCGAGGCTATGGGGCCACGATAAAAGGCATCACTGCCATCCCTGGCGATCAGTTCCAGCGACCGGGCCAGACCGGGCTGGACCAGCCTGTCCCCCACGGCCAGCTCCGTCCCGTCAGGCCGCAGGAAAATGCTACGGGCATACTCATCCTGCCGGAAATAGTCGGTGGACGTGTGCAGAAGCTCCACGTCACCTTCTTCCAGAACGAAACCGTCCCGGGCCAGGGCGATGGCCGGGGCCATGTCCTTCGCCCGGCTCAGCCGTCCCCAGCGTTTCCGCACGGCCTCCAGCCCGGCGACCGTCCCCGGTACGGCCACGGCCTTCCAGCCCACCGTGGAAAGACCCGGTTTCACCCGGCCTTCTTCATCCAGATACATGGCAGGCTGGGAACGCAGGGGTGCATGTTCCCGGAAGTCGATGAATACCGCAGGACCATGCGGGGGGCGCAGGGTCATGAAGCCACCACCGCCCAGATTGCCCGCCGCTGGATAGACCACGGCCAGCGCATAGCCGACGGCCACGGCAGCATCGGCGGCATTGCCGCCCTCACGCAGAATCCGTGCCCCTGCCTCGGAGGCCAGATGCTGGGCAGAGACGACCATGCCCGTCTCCCCCTTCACCAGCGTGCCGGGGCGGGTGGTGTCCGGCCCATAGGCCAGCGGGTCATGTGCTGCACTCAGCGTCTCGGCCTGGGACAGGGCCACGCTGCCCAGCACCATGCTCCCCAGAGCCAGCCGGGCAGCCAGTTTACGCAATGCCATCATGACGGGCTTCCTTGTCCACGAAACAGATTTCAGAGGGCGTAAGGCGGTTTCGTATAACCACGGGGCGACAGGGTGAAGATTTCATACCCGTCTTCCGTCACACCCAGCTGATGCTCGAACTGGGCGGACAGGGAGCGGTCCCGTGTCACGGCCGTCCAGTCATCGGCCAGCACTTTCACGTCCGGGCGGCCAAGATTGAGCATCGGCTCGATGGTGAAGACCATGCCCGCTTTCAGTATCGTACCCTGGCCGGGCCGGCCATAATGCAGGACGCTTGGCGCCTCATGGAAGTTGCGGCCAATCCCATGCCCGCAGAAATCCCGCACCACGCCAAGGCGGTGCTTCTCCGCAAAGCTCTGGATGGCATGACCGATATCGCCCAGCGTGGCCCCGGGCCGCACCTGCTCGATCCCCAGCATGAGCGCCTGATAGGTCAGGTCGATGAGCTTCTCGGCCTTGCGGGGCGGCTTGCCCACGACATACATGCGGGACGTGTCGCCATACCAGCCATTCAGGATGGAAGTGACGTCAATGTTGAGGATGTCCCCCTCCTGAAGGCGTCTGTCACCGGGAATCCCGTGGCAGACAACATGATTGAGGGAAATGCAGCAGGATTTCGGGAAACCGTGATAGTTGAGCGGGGCTGGCGTTGCGCCATGCTCCAGCGTGTATTCATGTACAATCCTGTCCAGCTCACCTGTCGTGATGCCGGGACGTACATGCTCGGTGATCATGTCCAGCGTGGCGGCGGCCAGCTGCCCGGCTGCCTTGAGATGCCTGAAATCGTCCGTCGTGTAATGCTGGATGCTGCGCCCGTCCTGAGAAGACATGAAGTATCGTAATCCCTGTTCTTGTTCTGTGATGTGCTGTCGGCTCGACCATGATGTCGGAACTGCCCGCAGAATGCGCCCTGCCCTGCCCCAGTGCAAGACCCTCTCAGACACGGCCAAGTGACCGCCCCCTCAGCTGCCAGAAGCGGAACAGCCTGCCAGACAGAAAAAAGCCCCTCCGGCCATGGGGTCGGAGGGGCTTCCGGCTGTAGCCTCAGGAGCGATGATGCCCCCGGCGTGAGGCCCATGAATGATGCAGCCCCCGTGGAGCGCCGTGAGACCGGTAAGTGACCAGCACGACTCCCCGCCGCAGATGGGAACGGTGCGCCACCCGGCTGCCACCATGCCGGGCCAGGGCGTAATAATGACCCGGCTGCTTGAGCAGCGGCAGCGGGGCCTGCCCGGAAGCGGAAAAACCATCATCCAGCAGGGAAATCATTGTCTGGTTCCGGCTTTCATTGCTGGAAGCCCCCAGCACGACGCCAATCAGCCGCACCTGCCCCTGCTGGGCAGAGCTGACAAGATTGTGCCCTGCCAGATCGGTATAACCGGTCTTGAAACCATCTGCCCCCTGATACACCCCAAGGAGCGGGTCGTGGTTGGGGATCATGTGACGGCGGAACGGAAATTCACGCACGCCGAAATAATGGTAATACTGGGGGAAATCCCGCATCAGGGCCCGTGCCAGCACGGACAGGTCCCGGGCCGTGGTGACCTGATCCGGGTCGGGCAGGCCGGAGGCATTGCGAAATGTCGTATGGGCCATGCCGAGCCGCCGGGCCTGATAGGTCATCAGTGCGGCGAAGCGGGTCTCATCCCCACCCCCCAGGTACTCGCCCAGCACGCAGGCCGCATCATTGGCAGACTTGGTGACAAGGGCCAGAATGGCCTGCTCCACCGCCAGATGCGTCCCCGGGCGCATACCCAGTTTCGATGGGGCCTGCATGGAGGCATGAATGGAAACCGGCATGCTGTCCTGAAGGGTGATGCTGCCCCGCTCCAGTGCCTGGAAGGTCATGTACAGCGTCATCATCTTTGTCAGGGAAGCGGGATAACGCTGGAGGTCGGCATCCGACTCGGACAGGACGGCTCCTGTCCGGGCATCAATGACCAGGGACGATACATGTCCGGCAAACTGCGCCCGTGCCGTACCGGAGAAAGCAGCCAGGGCGACCACACACGAAAACAGGGTACGACTGAAAAACGGGCGCATCAGAAGGAATCATCCCTAGTTTGTCTGGAATCCATAAAAACCGTGCAACTCTAGTCTTCAGTACCTGAGAATGTCCAGATTTTTCCACCAGACATGCCAGATATCCTCCCGGCCCATAAAGTTGAAAAAACGTTTTCACCACAACCCTGTTATGAACCAGAAAGGCAGCAGGCAGCATGACCGGCAGAAAAACGCCATATGCCTCTGTATCATGATGGGGCCAACGCCATCCCGTCAGAGCATCACACCATGCCCTTCGTGCATTTTCCTGATACAAGAAATAAGTCATATTTACCAACCAGTTCAGGAGCGTCCCCCATGCAGCACAGGCCACATGCCATGACATATGGGCTTCCCATGGCCTCTGCCATAGACGATACCGGCATGGCCCTGCCTGTCCACGCTGCCCGGGAAGACACACTGACATCCCGCAAGACGGATATCGCCTACCCCTCCATGTACAATGTCATCCTGCTGAATGATGACTACACCCCCATGGATTTCGTGGTGTTCGTGCTGGAACAGTTCTTTGACAAATCCCCCGCAGAAGCACAGGCTATCATGCTGGAAGTCCACAACCGGGGCAGCGGAGTCTGCGGGATTTTCACCTATGAAATTGCAGAAACGAAGGTCGGACAGGTCATGGACCTTGCCCAGAAGAACCAGCACCCTCTCCAGTGCACCCTTGAGAAAGCCTGAGGCCATCGCCACTTGATATCCTGACAGATTTCTGTACCGCCGCTTCATCATTCTGACATTCCTTCATGGCACAAGGAGCGCCTATGTTGTCCTCCACACTTGAACAGACGCTTCAGCGTGCGCTCCTCCTTGCGGGTCAGAATCACCACGAATTCATCACACTGGAACATCTCCTCTTTGCTCTCTGTGATGACCGTGATGCCATGGCGATCTTTTCAGCATGCCGGATCGACCTTGAGCTGCTCCGGCAGGATGTCGACCATTTTCTCCTGCATGAGCAGCAGGCCATCATCCGCCCCGAGCTGGACGATGCCCCCCAGCCGACAGCCGCCTTCCAGAGGGTGATCCAGCGGGCGGCAGTCCATATCCAGAGTGCAGGCCAGGCCATCATGACAGGAGCCCATGTACTGGTCTCCATGTTCGCCGAGAAAGAAAGTCACGCCGTTTTCTTCCTCCAGCAGCGGGGCCTGACACGGCTGAATGCCATCCATGCCATGCGGCATGACGACGTGGCAGACATCCCGCCGCAGACTGGCCAGACCGGCCGCAGGACTAGGGCCTCCCGCAAGGATGGTGGGGAAAACAGCGAACCTGCCGAGGCCGACCAGAAAGAGGCCCTCCAGACCTACTGCACGGACCTCAACGAGCGGGCCCGCCGTGATGGAATCGACCCGCTCATCGGTCGGGAAAAGGAAGTGGAGCGGGTTGTCCAGATCCTCTGCCGCCGGACAAAGAACAACCCCCTGCTGGTTGGTGATCCCGGTGTTGGCAAGACCGCCATTGCCGAAGGGCTGGCCCAGAGAATCGTGAAAGGCCAGGTGCCCGCCATCCTGGCTGATGCCCGACTGTACAGCCTGGACCTCGGTGCCCTGCTGGCCGGTACACGCTACCGTGGCGATTTTGAAGAACGCCTGAAGACCATCATGAGCGAACTGGAGCAGAAGCCGGGCAGCCTGCTCTTCATTGATGAAATCCACATGCTCATCGGGGCGGGCGCCACGACCAATGGCTCCATGGATGCCTCCAACCTGCTAAAACCGGCTCTGGCAACCGGGAAGCTGCATTGCATCGGCTCCACCACCTATCAGGAATATCGGCAGCATTTCGAGAAGGACCACGCCCTGACACGGCGTTTCCAGAAGATTGATGTCACCGAACCCTCACAGACCGACACGATCCGCATCCTGCGGGGCCTGAAGGAACGGTATGAGGAGCATCACGACATCCGTTTCACAGACCCGGCCATCCGCAGTGCTGTGGAGCTGTCGGTCCGATACATCCATGACCGGAAACTGCCTGACAAAGCCATCGACATCATCGATGAGGCCGGCGCCGCCTGCCGCCTCCTGCCCAGCAGCCGCAGACGGCGCACGGTTGGTGTTCGAGACATCGAAGCAACTGTGGCACGCATCGCCCATATCCCGCCCCGTCATCTCTCCGCAGATGACAGGACTTCCATCCGCCATCTGCCCGCCGACCTCCGCAAGGCCGTCTTCGGCCAGGATGAAGCACTGGATGCCCTCTCCTCAGCCGTCATGCTCTCCCGGGCCGGGCTGCGGGATACGGAAAAAACTATTGGCAGCTATCTCTTCTCCGGTCCAACAGGTGTTGGCAAGACGGAGGCAGCACGGCAGCTCGCCCAATCCCTGGGGATCAGGCTGATCCGTTTCGACATGTCAGAATATATGGAGGCCCATTCCATTTCCCGGCTGATCGGTACGCCGCCCGGCTATGTAGGCTTTGAACAGGGAGGCCTCCTGACCAGCGCCATAGACCAGACACCCCATGCCGTCCTGCTTCTGGATGAAATTGAAAAAGCCCACCCAGACCTTTTCAACATCCTGCTTCAGGTCATGGATCATGGCAAGCTGACAGACAATACCGGCAAGACGGTGGATTTCCGCAATGTCATCCTCATCATGACCAGCAATGCCGGAGCCAGTGATCTTTCCAAAGAAGCCATCGGCTTTGCACGCACTGCCCGCTCCGGTGATGACGAGGAAGCCATCAAGCGGCTTTTCTCACCCGAATTCCGTAACCGGCTGGATGCCATCATCCCCTTCGCCCCGCTGACACCCGCTGTGGTGGCCCACGTCGTAGAGAAATTCCTTGCCCAGCTGACCACCATGCTGGCGGCCAAAAACGTCTCCCTACACCTCACCGCCGGTGCCCGGGCATGGCTGGCTGAACGGGGTTACGACCGGACGAATGGAGCCCGCCCGCTGGGCCGCCTGATCCAGAACCACATCAAGAAACCATTGGCCGAGGAAATTCTCTTTGGCAGGCTGACAGATGGGGGAACCGTCAAAATCGGGGCACGTGATGGCCAGCTGACCTTCACCATCTCCGCTGCGCCTGCGGCACCATCAGACAGAAAGGGCCGCAAACGGGCAGGAACACTCACCCCGGCCTGACACCAGGGTGGGCCGGTCTTCAATCGTAACGCTGACCGTTCACGCTGACATAGCCCGGCCACGGCCAGTGACGGCCCGTGCCATGATGGGTCCAGTCCAACCCCTGACGGCCAGGCCCATCATAATAATACCGCCCCTGCACCTCGACCTGGTCTCCGGTCTTCACCCATGGCCATGACGGGGCCTTCATCTCATCCAGATTGGACACCACACGGATGGGCTGGCCGCCCGCAACGGACATCAGAAAATAACCATGCATCCCGCTTCGGCTGCGACGGGCCCGGAAGACCTTCACAACGGTTCCGCAGACATGCTCCGGCAGGTCCAGATGCTGCCCATAGGGTACCTGCCGATGGGCAAACTGCTGGGCGTATCCTGCCTGATCCTTTACAAACCGGGCATTGTCACACTGTGCCGGCATGGTGGCTTCTGCCTTTGCCGGATGGCTCAGGGCCATCACACCAGCCAGAGCCGCAAGCATGCCTGCCCTCATCATGACGGGATGAAAAAACCGCATATCTTCTCCTTTTCCTCCCCCTTCCCCCACGGGCGAGGCAGGAGTATCCTTGGAATGTTTCATCATTACTGGAACAATTGCCAGACATGATGCCCATTCATTACCGGATGACCCCTTAACGGCTCAACCATATTCGTGGCCGGGCGTTCCACCACCACCTTACCGTCAGGGAGGGAAAAACCATGCCTCTACATCACCTGAAAACGCTCCGTGACCGACTGAAAACCAGCCGGGCTGGAGCTGGGGAAACGCCTGTCACCTTTGCTGACAGCAACCCGGTTTTCGAGATCGTGGCCCTCGGTGTGCGGAGTGGTGTTGCAGATGGCAATCTGTCCTCCTACCTGATCCGCCCTCTGGGCACGAATGAGGCCGTCATCTGCGATGCAGGCACTCTGGGGCACGGGCTGAAACGGGCCGAGGCCCGAGGTGTCCTGAATGACATTCCCATCATGCCCGATTCCGCCCTTGGCCGGGCCGGTCATGTGCTGAAACAGACGGTCCGGGCCTATCTCATCAGTCATACCCATCTGGACCATGTAGCCGGATTGGTCCTCTCCTCTCCCGAGGACACAGCAAAACCCATCTACGCCCTGCCGCAGACCAATGCCATCCTGTCAGACCATCTCTTCAATGGCCGTGTCTGGGGAGCCATGGGGGATAGAGGGCCGGAGCCCCATATCGGAAAATATACCTACAAAGACATGCACCCTGGCAAAAGCCAGACCATTGAAGGCAGTGGGCTGACCATCACAGCGTGGCCGCTCAGCCATGCCAGTACAACATCCACGGCTTTTCTGATCCAGCATCACGGGCGGGCTATCCTCTATATGGGCGACACACAGGCCGATCAGCCTGACGGGCCACAAAACCTGCACGAGCTCTGGGAGGCCATCGCACCACTGGTTCGGGATAAAAAACTCCATACCATCATCATGGGTGTGACCTATCCAGATGAGCAGCCAGATAACGCCCTGTGCGGCCAGCTCCGCCCGAAAGACCTTCTGCAGAGCCTGCGTGACCTCGGCCATGTCTGTGGAGGACGCCATCATATCCGTGGATTGCGGGTCCTCGTCGGCCATGTGAAGGAAACCTTTCATGAAGGCGGCAACCTCGTCCGGCATCTCTACCGGGAGCTACAGGATGGCAATGACATTGGCATCCACTTCATGATGGCAGAACAGAGCGCACGCTACCTTGTCTGACGGGTATCGTTCCAACAACCAAATGAAAAGACGGGCCTTCCTCACCGGCCTTGGTGTGGGAGGCCTGACTTTTTCAGGCCCGGCTCTGGCGAAGATAACCGGGCCCCATCATACACGACATGAGCACCGGTCCCATCACTGCGAGACCGCCCCTACCGTCATGCCTTCTGACGCACCACCTCTCAGCGCTCTGTCAGATACGACCCGCCAACAGATTTCCCGGCTCGTCCATATCGCTCCGCACAGATCACGGCAGGAGCGCATCGTCCTGATCTCACAGGCCATGAAGGGCACGCCCTATCTGGCCCAGCCGCTCATTGGCTCTGCCACCACACCAGAAGAGCTTGTTCTTTCGTGGCGGGGTGTAAACTGCATGACATTCGTGGAAATTGTTCTGGCTGCCAGCATGAGCCTTACTGTGGAACAGTTCATCCATGCACTAATCGCCACACGATACAGCCACCATCATGTCAGCTTTAGGGAACGGCGGCACTTCCTGAGTGACTGGCTACATGGGGCGCCTATTCTCTGCCGTGACCTTGGCCCCTGTTTTCCCTATGCGCAGACAGTAGAGAAAACACTGAACCTGAAACTTCCTTCGCCGGATAACGGGCATGATACATCCAGTCCGACTACGGATCGTTATGTGCCGGGTCTTCCTGTGAAAAGACGCCACATTACCTATCTGCCCACACGCCCTTTTCTTGACGATCTACAGGCCGGTGGTGTTCGCAGGATTGTAAAAACAGGCGATGTTATCGGTATTTACAGCCCATTGGCAGGGCTGGATGTTTTCCACATAGGCTTGGCAATCTGGCAGAACCACAGCCTGTACTTCCGCAACGCCTCATCCCTGCCGGAACATCGTTATGTTGTGGATACACCCCTAGACCACTATCTCCAGCAACGCCGAGGAGTCGTCCTATACCGACCTATGCAAAGGAATGGAGAATAACCCACGGGAGGACCATGGCTATCTGGTTATTTCTGATTTTGTGGGTATGGATGCGGGGGTAGGATTTGAACCTACGACCTTCAGGTTATGAGCCTGACGAGCTACCGGGCTGCTCCACCCCGCGTTGGTGGGTGGTTTTTATGGGGGTGGGTGAGCGAGGGGACCTGGCGGCGACCGACTTTTCCGCTCCTTAAGGAGCAGTATCATAGGCGCTGGAGGCTTTAACGGCCGAGTT
>NZ_JAGJTM010000006.1:2500-82500 GCF_018221685.1 Bombella apis
TTCGAGAGAACAAGCAGAACAGTCTGGAAAGTCTGACCATAGTGGGTGATAGTCCCTTATGCGTAATGTCTCCTGAAGGCCTTGAGTAGGGCGGGGCACGTGAAACCCTGTCTGAACATGGGAGGACCACCTTCCAAGCCTAAATACTCTCTGGTGACCGATAGTGAACCAGTACCGTGAGGGAAAGGTGAAAAGCACCCCGATAAGGGGAGTGAAAGAGACCTGAAACCAGGTGCCTACAAGCAGTCGGAGCCTCTTATGGGGTGACGGCGTACCTTTTGTATAATGGGTCAGCGAGTTTCTGTCCGTAGCAAGCTTAAGCCGGTAGGTGTAGGCGTAGCGAAAGCGAGTCTGAACAGGGCGACTGAGTTACTGGTAGAAGACCCGAAACCGAGTGATCTAGCCATGGCCAGGCTGAAGGTGCGGTAACACGCACTGGAGGGCCGAACCCACGCCTGTTGAAAAAGTCGGGGATGAGCTGTGGCTAGGGGTGAAAGGCCAATCAAACTCGGAGATAGCTGGTTCTCCGCGAAATCTATTGAGGTAGATCGTCGTGTATTGCCCTCGGGGGTAGAGCACTGGATGGGCTAGGGGGGCCCAAAGCCTTACCACACCTAACCAAACTCCGAATACCGAGGAGTATGAGCACGGCAGACAGACAGTGGGTGCTAAGGTCCATTGTCGAGAGGGAAACAGCCCAGACCACCAGCTAAGGCCCCTAAATCGTGGCTAAGTGGGAAAGGATGTGGGGATTCCAAAACAACCAGGAGGTTGGCTTAGAAGCAGCCATCCTTTAAAGAAAGCGTAATAGCTCACTGGTCTAATAGAAACCCTGCGCCGAAAATGTAACGGGGCTCAAGCCACGTGCCGAAGCTGTGGGTGCATAGTTTACTATGCGCGGTAGCGGAGCGTTCTGTAAGCCTGCGAAGGAGACGGGGTGACCCTCTCTGGAGGTATCAGAAGTGCGAATGCTGACATGAGTAGCGACAAACAGTGCGAGAAACACTGTCGCCGAAAGTCCAAGGGTTCCTGCGCAAGGTTAATCCACGCAGGGTGAGCCGGCCCCTAAGGCGAGGGCGAAAGCCGTAGTCGATGGGAATCAGGTTAATAGTCCTGAGCCTGCCAGAAGTGACGAACGAGATATGTTGTCAGCTCTTATCGGATTGAGCTGGCTTTTGGACCGTTCCAGGAAATAGCTCTGGCATATAGACCGTACCCGAAACCGACACAGGTGGACTGGTAGAGTATACCAAGGCGCTTGAGAGAACGATGCTGAAGGAACTAGGCAAATTGCTCGTGTAACTTCGGAAGAAACGAGACCCGTTGGTGGGCAACCATCGGCGGGTGGCACAGACCAGGGGGTAGCGACTGTTTAGTAAAAACACAGGACTCTGCGAAATCGAAAGATGACGTATAGGGTCTGACGCCTGCCCGGTGCCGGAAGGTTAAGAGGAGATGTGCAAGCGTCGAATCGAAGCCCCGGTAAACGGCGGCCGTAACTATAACGGTCCTAAGGTAGCGAAATTCCTTGTCGGGTAAGTTCCGACCTGCACGAATGGCGTAACGACTTCCCCGCTGTCTCCAGCATCGGCTCAGCGAAATTGAACTCCCCGTGAAGATGCGGGGTACCCGCGGTCAGACGGAAAGACCCTATGAACCTTTACTGCAGCTTTACAGTGGTATCAGGAAAGTTTTGTGTAGGATAGGTGGGAGGCTTTGAAACCAGGGCGCCAGCTCAGGTGGAGCCATCCTTGAAATACCACCCTGAACTTTTCTGATATCTAACCGAGACCAGTCAGCCTGGTCCGGGACCCTGTATGGTGGGCAGTTTGACTGGGGCGGTCGCCTCCCAAAGAATAACGGAGGCGCGCGATGGTGGGCTCAGGCCGGTCGGAAACCGGCTGTCGAGTGCAATGGCATAAGCCCGCCTGACTGCGAGAGTGACAGCTCGAGCAGAGACGAAAGTCGGCCATAGTGATCCGGTGGTCCCGCGTGGATGGGCCATCGCTCAACGGATAAAAGGTACTCTAGGGATAACAGGCTGATCTCCCCCAAGAGTCCACATCGACGGGGAGGTTTGGCACCTCGATGTCGGCTCATCACATCCTGGGGCTGGAGCAGGTCCCAAGGGTTCGGCTGTTCGCCGATTAAAGTGGTACGTGAGCTGGGTTTAGAACGTCGTGAGACAGTTCGGTCCCTATCTGCCGTGGGTGTAAGAGACTTGAGAGGATTTGTCCCTAGTACGAGAGGACCGGGATGAACGAACCTCTGGTGCACCGGTTGTCGCGCCAGCGGCACAGCCGGGTAGCTAAGTTCGGAATGGATAACCGCTGAAAGCATCTAAGCGGGAAACCAGCCTCAAAACTAGGTCTCACAGGGCCGTCCAAGACCAGGACGTCGATAGGTCAGGTGTGAAAGCATGGCAACATGTGTAGCTGACTGATCCTAATCGCCCATATCTCTCACACACCAGAACACATGCACAGTAGTCAGTCACACTCCAGAAAACACCAACCAAAACACCCCCAAACACCCACATGGGTGAGCGGGAAGACCTGGTGGCCATGGCGGAGGATCCATACCCGATCCCATCCCGAACTCGGCCGTTAAAGCCTCCAGCGCCTATGATACTGCTCCTTAAGGAGCGGAAAAGTCGGTCGCCGCCAGGTCCCCTCGCTCACCCACCCCCATAAAAACCACCCACCAACGCGGGGTGGAGCAGCCCGGTAGCTCGTCAGGCTCATAACCTGAAGGTCGTAGGTTCAAATCCTACCCCCGCATCCATACCCACAAAATCAGAAATAAGTTGATACGGAACCATCGGCATACTGCTTGTCAATAGCAGAGCTATATTGTGGGGAGGCGTGTCTGCAGAGCTCTACAAATGGGCTCATGAATGGTTTGGGTGGATTGTTCGGGCAATTTTCTGCCCAGCAAGCGCTCTCAATGCCTGACCCGGGAGTGTTGGCCAGGAAGGTGATATCCCAGATTACGTTTGGATTTGGGTTCCAGGTTACCCTATTGGCAGCAGTGGCGCTTGTCATTACGACATTCAAGAAGAGACCTTCATGATGTCAGCGTGGCTATTGCTACACTACAATGAAGCAATCTCTTAAGACAGAAGGGCAGGGCGCTGGGTCAGCGCCCTGTTCCAACTAATCAGACCAGCGTAACGACCGTCTTGATATTTCCCTTCGTAGCATTGGCGTAGGGGCAGACGAACTCCGTCTTCTTCACCAGCTCAGCGGCTTTCGTCCGGTCCATACCCGGCAGGGACACCTCAATGGCAACTTCCAGCCCGAAACCGCCGTCAGAGCGGGGACCGATGCCGACTGTAGCCTGAACATGCGTGTCCGCAGGAATTTCGATCTTCTCTTCACCAGCAACAAATTTCATGGCACCGAGGAAACAGGCGGAATAACCAGCAGCAAAAAGCTGCTCCGGGTTATTGCCCTTGCCATTGCCACCCATTTCTTTGGGAACACCAAGGTCAACACGGAAGCTGCCGTCTGTGGTCTCTGCAAACCCATCCCGGCCACCGGTTGCGCGTGCCGTGGTTTTGTAAACAACGTTGATGGACATGAACCTACTCCCGCCCCCCATGCGAAGGGCCTGTTATGGTGGTTGGTCCCAGCCGGTCCCGTGGGATACCGACTGGAAACCTCTGCCTGTAGAGATGGGCTCTGCGTCGTTATAGACAATGGGGCTGCCCCATAAAAAATTATGGGCAGCCCCAACTCTTGTTCAAGATGTACAACCGTCAGTGGTGCTGTGGCGCATCTGTAAGGTTGGGTGTGCTGACAGGGAGGTCAGCCAGAATGGCAATGTCATGGCCACAGCTCAGGACAGCAGCCTTCTCCGCTGATGTCAGCTGTGCCAGAGCGTCTTCCAGAGTTGCACTTTCCTGAAGCTTCAGGGAGCCAGTCAGCAGCGGCACGGAGATGGGGTCTCCTGGCTTCCGAGGGGGAGGCAGTGTCCGCAGGTGGGCATGCCTCAGGGTTGAACTGCTGCGAAGAGCGTGAAAAGCCTCCACAATTACAGGATGTGGGTGATTCCGTTCTTCATGCGCTTTCTGGATGATCGGCGGTGGCGCCGTTTCTTCAGGAATGAGAAGAAGACCAGCTTTACGCATTGCCTGACCAATCCGGCTGCTGCTGGTGAAGCCGACAAGAGGAATGGCCAGCAGCAGGCCGATCAGGACAGGCAGCATCCAGAGGAACAGGGAAAGGGACACGGACCACGCCGCAGCGCTCAAGATGAGGCCGAACAGGCTGTAGAACCAGTATTTTCGCACCGTATCAGCCCAGGGCAGGCTGCCATCGTCACGGTTCTGGGCCTTCCAGCCGGAATCACGGCCCAGCAGGATGGACAGGATGGCCGAGGTCTGGATCAGCATGGCAATCGGGGCAATGAGTGCCCCAATGAGCGTTTCCAGAAGAATGGACCAGCCAAGCCGTACCACACCACCTGCCTGTTCCCGCTCTTTGGGGTCAAGACAGATGGCAAGAAAAGCCAGAGCCTTGGGGGCCAGAAGGACGATCATGGTCTGGATGAAGACCAGCCGGGCCAGAATGGGATCCACGTGCGGCCAATGTGGGTAAAGGCTGCGCTGTGTGCTGAAATATTCTGGATGATAGAAATGTGCCTGCAAGGCAATGAGAATGCCAAAGAGCAGGAACAGCAGCCAGAGTGGTGACATGATGTAAGAACCGATGCCCACCAGCATGTGGGACCGGCTGACCCAGTGCATCCCCCTGGTGAAGAGGATACGGGCGTGCTGAAGGTTCCCCTGGCACCAGCGGCGATCCCGTACGGCAATGTCCGTCAGGGAAGGGGGGCTTTCCTCATAGGAACCACTCAGACCCGGAACCATGTGGATGGCCCAGCCGCCACGGCGCATCAGGGCTGCTTCGATGAAGTCATGGCTCAGAATATGCCCGCCAAAAGGTGGCTTGCCGGGAAGGTGTGGCAGACCGGCCTGCTCGGCAAAGGCCTGCGTGCGGATGATGGCATTATGGCCCCAGTAATTACCTTCTGAGCCATGCCACCAGGCAATCCCCTGTGCAATCAGTGGCCCATAAACACGTCCGGCAAACTGCTGCATCCGGGCAAAGAGTGTCTGTCCCCCCACGATGACAGGCAGGCTTTGAATGAGACCAACCTGCTCATGCTGTTCCATGGCGGCTGCCATGCGGACAATCAGTCCACCATCCATCAGGCTGTCTGCATCCAGGGTGAGCATGGCCGGGTAGGCCCCGCCAAAACGGGTGACCCATTCGCCGATATTCCCTGCCTTGCGGTCCGTGTTCTTGAAACGGCGGCGGTAGAACAGGTGCTTGCGGGCGTAATCCTGTTTGTGGAGGTCCAGAATGGCCTGCTCTTCCTGCACCCAGATGTCTGGATCAGTCGTGTCGGAAAGGATGAAGATGTCGAAATGGTCGCCCCGTCCCGTCTCCTGAAGGCTCTTGAGCATGGCCCGGAGATTGGTCATCACCCTCTGGGGCGGCTCATTGTAGGTGGGGAGCAGGATGGCGGTCTTGCCGGACAGTTGCGGCAGTGGGCCGGTGCGGCGGATGCCAAGCCCCAGCCCGCCATGACGCAGCATGGCCCAGAAGCCCCCGAGTGCCGAGGCGCAGGACAGGGAGATCCAGAAGCTGAGGATACTGAACAGCCCCAGCATGATGATCCCTAGCGTGCTTGTCCCCAGGGAGTTGAAGACGGCGTTGATCTTGACCACGCTGTAGCCGGTCAGGAGGAAAGCGGCCCCAAACACGGCCAGGCGCCGCAGCCAGAGCAGCGTCGGGGTCGTAGGGAGCCGCCAGAAGGCCCGGCCATGGCGGTCCGGTGCCTTGTGGAGGTCCTGCACGGGCATGGGCAGGGGAGATTCGGGAGGAAGAAAAGCAGTCTGCTGCGTGTGTTGCATCTCTCTCATGGGGTCCAGCGGTACAGCCATGTCTCGGAAACAGGCCTCTGCATGTTGGCCAGCTGGACCTGAAGCTCGCAGAGTTTCGTCTCCCCAGGGGTCAGCTGGAAGAAGGCCCGGATGCCATTGATGTCCGGATTTGGCATGAGTGTGATGGCTCCGATGCTGCCTGTCGATGTCTGGGCGACAAGGTGATAGGAAGCCGGATCGGAAAGTGTACGGAACGGCTCACCATCAAAATCCAGCACGAACTGGACCCTGTCGGGGTGATCCGTTACGGCACCGACACGGGTATCATGGATGCGGGCCAGATGGGTCGGCCATGGCGTGTCCCAGCCCCAGTACATGCGATACGTGAAGTTGTAGCTCTGCCCGGCCTTCATGGGGGACTGGGGGCGCCAGAAGGATACGATGTTGTCGTTGACTTCACTGGGAGTAGGAATCTCCACCAGATTGACACTGCCCCTGCCCCAGTTGCCGACAGGCTCCACCCATAAGGAGGGGCGCCTTTCGTAATGCAGGGCGAGGTCTTCATAATCATGGAAGGACCGTTTGCGCTGCATCAGCCCATAGCCATAGGGCCCGGCATCACTGAAGGATGAGAGCTGGAGGTCGGTCGGGTTGGTCAGCGGGCGGTAGATGTTCTGGCCAGCGCCTGTCCATATCTGGAGGGCTTCACTGTCATGGGCGGCAGGCCGCCAGTCATTCACATGCACCCGGTCATTGGCATCGAAATAATACATGCCTGTCAGTGGGGCGATACCGCCTGCCGAGATGTCCACACGGGGGAAGAAGGTGGACTGGACATCAAAAAGGGTCGTCTCCCCGGGACGGATGGTAAAGCGGAACGCACCGGTCAGGGAGGGGCTGTCCATCAGGGCATGCAGGACGAGGGACTGGCTGCCCGTAGCCGGCTTCTCAAGCCAGAAGGCCCGGAAAACGGGGAATTCCTCACCGGTCGGTGTGCCGGTATCCTTGGCAAAGCCCCGGGCAGACAGGCCGTAATTCTGCCCTTTTGCCACGGCACGGAAATAGGAAGCCCCGAGGAAAACCGCACATTCCTCCATGACATCAGGCCGGTTGAGGGCATAGCGGATGCGCAGGCCGGAGAAACCCTCCCCGGCGCTGATGTTCAGAGAGGAATCCCGGCTGCTGAATGTGTCAGCTGTGCAGGTGATGGGGTGGGCGGCGCCATTTTCGACCTCAAAAACATCAACCTGCTGTTTGTACAGATAGCCACGGGGAAAGAACTGGACATCGAAGGCCAGATGGTCCTGTCCCCAGAGGGTTTTTTCAGGATTGAACTGGATGGACGAAAACTGGTCGAACGTCATGTGGGCCAGAGAGTCAGGCAGGTCCTTCGGTGGTGCATGGTAGCTTCTGCCGGCCAGAGCCTGGGCCAGGGTGCGCACGGTACCGTCATCAAAATGGGTCGGAGCGACGTCGACTGTCTGTGCCCGCAGGCTGCGTCCCCCTGCAAGAGCCAGTCCTGCTCCGAGGCTCATACCTGCTTTTACAAGTTCACGACGATGCAGTTTCATGATGTACTTTCAAAACCCCGCCTGTCCATACAGTCTTGTTCCCTGTCTAACCCGGGATCAAAGGGTGAGGGAATGGTAATTTCAGGGCAGATTACATTAAAAAAATGTAGTCTCAATGCTGATTAAAGGGGACTGTTCAGGTTCCATATTTCCTCCCAGGACGGAAACTGGCACGTTATCCTGTTGATATCATGGGGCTCTGGTGTGCCGGGAATTGCGGGAAGGTGATGGAGAGACCGGGTCCGTCCCAGCCGTTCCAGCGTCTGGCTGTTCTGGGGAGAGGCTGGCCCGTTGGTGATGAAGCCGAGGACAGGAATATCACGTCGATACAGGGCTTCCAGGCTGAGCAGCGTGTGGTTGAGCGTCCCCAGCCCGCTGCGTGTGACCAGAATGACGGGCAGGCCCAGTCGGGCAATGAGGTCGATCATCAGCATGGTATCTGTCAGGGGGACCATGAGGCCACCAGCTCCTTCCACGATCAGCGGAGCCTGCGGGACAGCAGGCAGGGTGAGCTGGTCAGGGTCCAGCGTTACCCCTTCCAGCAGGCCGGCCGCAGCCGGTGCCAGGGGGGCCTGAAAGGCATGGGCCGGGGGCAGGAAATGCCTGTCCGGCAGGCCGGTCAGACGCTGGACGGTGGGTGTATCCCCTTCTTCTTCAGCCAGACCGGTCTGGAACGGCTTCCAGTATGTGCCCTGCCACGCTTTCGTCAGGATGGCACTGGTGAGCGTCTTGCCAACGCCGGTATCCGTCCCGGTGACGAAAACGCCTTGCGGAGCCGCCTGTGGCAGAGGAGAGGGGGAGGAGAGGAGCATGGTGGTCAGTGTCCTTTCTGGAAGGCGCCGAAGGCGGCCTGATAGGTCACATGGTCGAAATGGCTGTCAAAATGGCGCATGGCCCTGCGCAGGCCCAGGGTCGGCTGATGCCCGTTTTTCGGCAGGGACGCCCCGATCATGCGCAGCCCCTTCAGGAAGTGCTGGGCTGAGGGGGTGGGGTCATGGAGCGGGCAGGCGTCCCATTGGCCATGCCCTCCCGGTGGCCAGTCCTGCTGAAGCTGCGTGAGGGTGGGATAGTCCGGCACGCCACAGGGAATGGCGGCGGCTTCACAGCTTTCCTGCCATTCATGCAGGCTGCCCGCCAGCAGGGTGCTGACCATTAGTCGGCCGCCGGGCCGCAGGAGAGCCACAAGGTCACGGAAGGCTCCGGCCCGGTCCTCGAACCATTGCAGGCAGAGGCTGGAGGTGATGAGGTCGAACCCTCCACCTGTTTTATCCTGTGGCTGGGGGTGTTCCCCATCCATGACATAAAGATGCACGGTTGCGGGCAGAGGAGCCAGAGTCCGGCGGACCCTGTCCAGCATGGCAGGGGCCAGGTCGGTCAGGTGAAGGTCCGCCTGCGGGAAAGCGGTCGTCAGCTCACGGCTCAGCAGGCCGGTTCCGCAGCCGAATTCCAGAATCCGGCGGGGCGGGTGCAGGAGATGGCTCTGGCGGATGCGCCCGGCCAGCATCCGGGCGCATTGTTTCTGGATGAAGGCCGCCTGTTCATAATCGTGGGCGGCATCAAAGCGGGCGGCAATGTCGGTCTTGCGGTGGGATGTCATGCCAGAGGAGTGTCCCTGATGATGCGCCTGAGAAGGATGGCGCAGTCCTGCGGGTGCGTGAGGGGCAGAAGATGCCCGCCGGGCAGGCTGATGCCATTGGCTGCGGGACCCAGCCCGTTTCTGGCAGGAGAGAGCGGGTCATCCGGGCTGTGCAGGCTGTGGAGACGCCCTTCCCAGCGGGGCAGGAGGGGGCGGTGGTCCATCCCGGCCAGTGCGGCAAGACCGGTTTTCAGGGCTTCATGGTCCAGCGTGGTGGGGAGAACGGGATCGGTCTCTCCACACATCTGGCGGAACTGGTGCAGGACATCCCGTGGCTGACGGTCCAGCTGCCGGATCATGCGGTGAAGGATGCGTTCCGGCACACCGTCCGGGAAATCCCCGTCTCTGGTGAAGCGGGCAAAGCCGTTGATGCTGATGAGGCCAAGGCAGTGCGGTGCTTCCATGGCCAGCAGGGAACAGGCCCCGGCGGAATGGCCCACGGCCCAGAAGGGAGTTTCCGGCAGGTCTGGCCGTGTCGCCGCTCCGAAATAGCCCGCATCAGCACAGACATGCCGGAATTCCGGCAGATGCTGCCGCAGTGGTGTCCAGAAGCTGGCATCATAGCCCCAGCCATGCAGGAAATGGAGCGTCATCATCGGGGCGTCACACTCCGCAGGCTGTCCAGCAGGGCGTCGCCGAGCTGGTCTATGGTGGTGGCGGAAAGGCGGCTTTCCAGAGCGATCCGCAGGCGGGCCGTGCCGGGCGGGACGGTGGGCGGACGAATGGCAATGCTGAGGAATCCTTTTTCCTCCAGAGAGCGGGCGACATGCAGGGCCGTTTCACTGTCTCCGATCATGACCGGAATGATCTGTGTGCTGGAGGGGCCTGTCTTCCACCCTGCATCATTCAGTCGCTGGCGCAGACGGCTGGCCTGATGCTGGAGATGCAGGCGTTCAGCCTCCAGTGAAGGGACGATCTCAAGGGCGGCATCCAGTGCCCCGAGGCAGGCAGGGGGCAGGGCCGTGCTGTAAATGAAGCCGGAGGCCTGATTGACCAGATAGTCGCAGAGGGCCCGACTTCCCGTCACGAAGGCTCCCATTCCACCCAGAGCCTTGCTGGCCGTGCTCATGGTGATGTCCGCCAGCCCGCTGGACAGGCCGCACCCACCCGGCCCCAGAACGGCGGTGGCATGGGCTTCATCAACGTAAAGGAAGGCCCCGTGACGGTCTGCCAGTGCCCGCAGGGCGGGGATGTCGGCCCGGTCTCCATCCATGGAAAAGACACTCTCGGTGATGACGAATTTCAGGCCCTTCTGGTCGGCATGGCGGTCCAGCAGGGTTTCCAGATGGGCAAGATCGTTATGATGGAAGCGCACCTGCCGCAGCCCGGCCGCCAGACAGCCATGATGCAGGCTGGCATGGTTCAGGCGGTCCATGAAGAGGATGGCCGGATGGCCCGTCTGCTGGCGGGACAGGTGGTTGAGGGCGGGGAGCAGGGACGCATTGGCTTGCCATCCGCTGGCGAACAGCAGGGCCGCCTCGCTTTTCTTGAAGCGGGCCAGTTTTTCTTCCAGCTGCGTGTGCAGGGGCAGGGTACCGCTGACAAGGCGGGAGGCCCGTGCGCCCGTGCCGTACCGTTCCGCCCAGTCCGCCGCCCTCTGGCGCAGCATGGGATGGTCCGCAAGGCCGAGATAGTCGTTGGAGGTGACATCAACCAGCTTCCGGCCCTGACGGAGCAGAGAGCCGCCCTGCCGTTCCACGGGGACAAGATGGCGGCGGGTATGCTGGCGGTCCCGCTCATGCAGGGCTGCCTGAAGGGCGGACTGGAGGGTGTTCATCCCAGATGGTCCTTCAGGACATGATGGATGCTGCCGGTCAGTCTGCTCAGCTCATCGGGCGTGATGGTGAAGGCGGGCGTGAGATAGACGATGCGCCAGAAGGGACGGACCCAGACGCCCTTTTCGATGAAGGCCCGTTTGAGGGCCTCCGGGTCATCCAGCGTTTCCAGCTCCACGACACCGATGGCACCCAGAACACGGACATCCCTGACGCCGGGCAGGGAGCGGCAGGGTTCCAGCTCTGCTGCCATCTGGGCACTGATGGACCGGACCTGTTCCAGCCGTGGCTCCTGATCGAACAGGTCCAGCGAGGCATTGGCCACGGCACAGGCCAGTGGATTGGCCATGAAGGTCGGGCCATGCATGAGGGCATGGAGCGGATCATCCGAGAGGAAGGCCTCGAACACGTGTTTCCGGGCAATGGTGGCGGCGAGGGGCATGGTGCCGCCTGTCAGGGCCTTGGACAGGGTGATGATGTCCGGCGTGATCCCGGCCTGTTCGCAGGCGAAAAATGTCCCCGTCCGGCCGAACCCGGTGAAGATTTCATCAATGATGAGCAGGATGCCGTGGTCATCGCAGAGACGGCGGAGATGACGGAGGGTTTCCGGCCCGTGGAAGAGCATCCCGCCTGCCCCCTGCACGAGGGGTTCGGTGATGATGGCGGCGATCTCGTGGCTCCGCTCGGAGAGAAGGGTTTCCAGTGCTGCCAGCGTCCCGGGCGTGGTGGGGAGGTCGGCAATGATCTGCGGTGTCAGGGCCTCTCCGAACAGGCGGTGCATCCCTTCTTCCGGGTCGCAGACGGCCATCATGGCCAGCGTGTCCCCATGATACCCGCCCCGGAAGGAGAGGAGCCTGTGCCGCCCTTCCCGCCCCTGGTTGAGCTGGGACTGGATGGCCATCTTGGCTGCCACCTCCATCGCCACGGACCCTGAATCGGTGAAGAAGACCCGCTCCAGATCGCCGGGCAGCCGGTCTGACAGACGCCGGGCCAGTGTCATGGCGGGCTGGTGGACCATCCCGCCGAACATGACATGCGGCATCGTTTCTGCCTGCCGGACGAGGGCCTGCCGGATATGGGGATGGTTGTAGCCGTGGCAGGCCGTCCACCATGAGGCGATGCCATCAACAAGCGTCCGTCCATCCGCAAGGGTGATGGTGCTGCCGGAGGTGGCGGCAGCCTCCACCGGCATGGGGGCGGTCTGCATCTGGCTGTAGGGCAGCCAGAGATGGGGGAGGGTGCTGGCAGTGGTCATGGGGCTGGGTCCGTCTGACAGTCAGGGAAACATGAACTGGTTCACTATCGGACCGGTGATGTCCCGTAAAGGTGGAAGAATTTTGCACGAATCCGGCTTGACGATGGGGTTCCTGTTTCTGGAAAAAGGGATGGTTGGCCTTCCCAGGTGGTGCTGCCTGGAGGGATGTTCCTGTAATGGAAGGCTTTTTTCATGGCCCTGTCTGTATTCTGTGGTGGGCTGTTCTGGAGAGTGGAGAGACCATGTTGAAAACCCGTGGCCTGATGGCTGTCATGATCGTACCTTTTCTGGCTCTGGGTGCCTGTGTGACGCCGGGACAGGAGTCACGGCCGGATGTCTATGACCAGTCCCAGGTCAATACCGTGCAGCGGGGCCGTGCCGTGCAGATCATTTCCGTGTCTGCTGCCCGTGTGAACGTGGACAATTCCCGTAACCGCGATACGGCGAAGATTGTCGGTGGCATTCTGGGGGCAGCTCTTGGCAGTGGTCTGGCCGTTGGTGCTGGTCATGCTGGCTGGGGCGGTGGTCTGGCTGCTGGTGCCGGTGGTGCCCTGGGGGGATCCCTTGTGGGTGGGCAGGCTGTGGGTGGTCATACGCTTGTTGATGGTGTGACGATTGCTTACCAGGACCGGGCTGGCGGGGATGTCCTGCTCTCCACACAGGTGGGCCGGACTTGCGAGTACCGGCCCGGTACGGCACTGCTGGTGTCAACGGGTGAGAATGGGACCCGTGTCCAGCCCAATGCGGCCTGCCCGAAGCGTTGAGGCAGAGTCTTTCCCGGAGGAGGATGGAATGATGCGTTCAGGTGGATGGAATCGTATGTTGCTGGCTCTGGTTCTGGCAGCTCCCTGGGAGATGGGGGGTGCCGCCCTTGCACAGGCGACAGACCCTGCTCAGCTCGAGACACTTGGGCGCATCCAGGACAGTCAGGACCAGCGCCGTCTGGCGTTGGAGGCCGCCCAGCAGCAGGCTGCCCGGGCGACGCAGCAGAGGCAGGAAAGGTTGCGGCGGCAGGCAGCGGACAGTGCCGCCCGCATTGCGGCTGCCCGCAATTCCCGCAGTGATGCGGAATGGCAGGATGACCGGCGTTACAAGGAGGCCAGCCGTGAGCTTGAGCTGAAGGAAGAGCAGCTCAAGCTGAAGATGCTGGAGACCAGGGCCAGCCGGGAGGATGACGTCATCAAGGCCGATCTCGCCCGGAAACAGGCCGAGACGGACCGTGTGATCCAGACCTCGCAGGGCGATGCCAAACTGAAGGCGGATGTGGGCACGGCCGCCCGGATGGCGCAGCGGCATTGGTGGGAAAGCAACTGACAGGCTGGTGACCAGCAGGGTCCTATGGTCTATAAGGCCGGACGACTGAAATGGCTCGGGACGGAAAAAAGACCATGGCAAAAGGTGGTGTGGCGGTGCGACTGTTGGGGGGGCTCTGGGGCTGTGTGCTTCTGTCGGGGGTGTCCGCCTATGCGGCGTCCAGCCTGCCCAACGGGGCCAGCTCCCTGCGGGAGCGTTATCAGGACTGGGATGTGGCCTGCCTGGCACCTGATGATGGGGCAGGGGGGGATGGTCATGTTCAGTGCGCCATGCAGCAGCAGGCGCTGGAGCCCCGGTCCCACAGGCGGGTCATGAGCATCCGTCTTGAGACTGACGGAACGCAGGTGCGTGGTGTGGCTACGGTGCCCTTCGGGCTGGACCTGGTTCGTGGCCTGACACTGACCAACGCCTCCCAGCCTGTAGGGGATGTCTATTCCTTTTCCACCTGCCTGCCGACAGGGTGCCTTGTTCCCCTGAGCTTTGATGACCAGCAATGGGCCAGCCTGCTGAAAGAGCCGAAGGCCGTTTTCACGGCCATGACGTTTTCCGGCAAGCCGATGAAGCTCTTTTTCTCGACGAAAGGGCTGGATCAGGCCCTTCAGCGTGTCCGCAGCCTGACGCAGTGAAAAGAGCTTTCCCCGCCTGACAGTGGCGGGGAGTGTCATGTCCCGCAGAATGTGTGGTGGACTTCCTCCTCTGGCCGGGGGGCAGCATCCAGCCCGTCATCGGCCTCGGCAAAAGGGGTCTTCAGGGCTTCATGAAGTTTGTGGAACAGCCGGTAATCGCCCGTCATGGCCTGTGACAGTGCCGCTTCAACCTGATGGTTGCGGGGGATGATGCGGGGGTTCGTGCCCTGCATGGTTTTCTGGCGGAGTTCTGGCGGGCGCGTTTCCAGCGTCAGGCGATGAAGGATTTCTGTCCGGCACAGGTCGAAATGGCCCCTGTTGCCGGGGAACAGGTCCCGCAGGGCTGAATAATCCCCGTCGATGGCGACTTCCGGGGAGCCCATCATGCGGAAGGTGTTCGTAAAATCGGCCTGCCCGGTATGCATGGTTTCCAGAACATGCTCCAGCAGGCGGATGTCATGGTCATCCCGTGTTTCCAGTCCCAGCTTGCGCCGGAAACCTGCCAGCCAGTGATGGTGGAACAGCCCGTCATAATCATGCAGGGCTTCCTGCGCCTGGTCGATGGCCCTGTCCTCATCGTCATCAAAGAGTGGAAACAGACATTCTGCCAGACGGCTGAGATTCCACAGGGCCAGGGCGGGCTGCCGGCCATAGGCATAGCGGCCATCCCTGTCGATGAAGCTGAAGCGTTTCATGGGGTCGAACCGGTCCATGAAGGCGCAGGGGCCATAATCCAGCGTTTCCCCGGAGAGGGCGCAGTTGTCAGTGTTCATGACACCGTGGATGAAGCCGGCCTCCATCCATCGTGCCACAAGCTGGGCCTGCTGTTTTATGGTGGTTTTCAGCAGCGCCAGATAACGGCCCGGCCCTTCCGCAGCGAGGTCGGGGAACAGGCGCTGGATGGTGAAATCCGCCAGCTGGCGGACATGCTCCAGCCCGCCATGCGCCGCAGCATATTGAAAACTGCCGACCCGGACATGGCTGCGGGCCACCCGTACGATCTGGGCACCGGGCACGGGGCCCTCGCTCCGGTCTACCATGTCACCGGTCGTCAATACGGCCAGTGCTCTTGTGGTAGGAATCCCGAGAGCATGCATGGCTTCACTCACCAGATATTCCCGCAAGGCGGGCCCCAGCGTGTTCTGGCCATCACCGCTGCGGGAGAAGGGTGTCGGGCCTGTTCCTTTTATCTGGAGCTCCACCAGACAGCCATCTTCCATCTGGCAGTCGGCAATGAGGGCGGCCCGGCCATCACCCAGAGAGGGAACGAACTGGCCGAACTGGTGTCCGGCATAGGCCATCGCCACAGGCCCTGGTGACGTGTCATCCCGGCCTGGCAGCAGCCCGCGGGAGAGAAAGGCCAGCCCTTCGGCAGAGTGCAGCCAGTCCACATCAAGGCCGAGCTGTTGTGCCAGGTCCGTATTCAGGGCAACGAGGCGGGGGGCTGTGGCAACAGGCAGGGTGAGGGGGCGGTAAAAGAAATCCGGCAGGGATGCCGCCTGGTGCGGAGGTGTCAGCATGGAGGGGCCTTCTGCTGTTGGGCAAGAGGGAGGCCATGGTGGCCCCGTTCAGTGCCTTCCAGATGGGGAGCTGGCTGGGAGAATGGAAGGGGAGAGAGGGAGGCACCACAAGATGAGCAAAAAGTAACAGCAAATCATATTGTGCCCTTGCTTGTGGCCTGTAACTGCCTATAGATTTCCGTCTGGCATGATGTGAGTGGGGTATCAGGCAGCAGAACGCCTGATGCGGGTGAAGAGACAAGGTAAGGATATTCTGTGGAGAACCAGCCTCCAACTGGCGAACAGTCTTCCGGGCAGGAAGCTGGAGGCCACAAGTCCAATACCCATGGGCCAGACCATGGCAATGCCAGGCCACAGCGTGTGAGCCCGGTCTATATTCGTCTGCGGGCCGTCATGGCAGCGGCGCGGTATCATGGTATCGAGCTGGATATACACGACTTTGCCGCAGAGCCTGGGGAGTCGTCTCCGTCGCCTGCAACCCTTGTCCGTTGGCTCAGGGATTTTGGGGCTGTGGCCAAGGGGATGCGCCTGCGGTGGCGGTATCTCGTAAAGCTGGGCTTCACGCCGCCTGTCGTGCTTCTATTCAGGGATGGGTCTGCTGGCCTGCTGGTCCGTACGGACCCTGAGAAGGGTATTGTCTGGCTGCGGGACCCCCTCAAGGGCGAGGGAGAGCCACCTGTTCCGATTGATGAGCTGAGGCTGATGCAGCTCTGGACGGGTGATGTCGTCCTCATCAAGAAACGCAGCGATGAATCCGAGGCGGACGCCAATTTCGACTTCTACTGGTTCGCCAAAATGGTCATGCGGGAGAAGAAGGGCCTGCGGGACATCGTCTTCTCCTCCATGGTGCTGAGCGTTCTGGGACTGTTCCCGGCCATGATCGTCATGCAGGTGGTGGACCGGGTCATCAACTATCACTCCATGGCGACCCTGGTCTCCCTGACGGGTTTTGTCGTCATTCTAAGCCTGTACGAAGTGCTGCTGACTTACGCCCGGCAGGAATTGACACTGGTGGTCAGTACCCGGCTGGATGCCCGTATCTCCCTCCATGCCTTCAACCGCCTTCTTGCCCTGCCGCTGGAGTTCTATGAGCGCCAGCAGGCTGGTGAGGTGCTGGGGCGCTTCAACTCCATCTTCAAGGTACGTGACTTCATGACCGGGCAGGTGCTGAACACCATGCTCGACATGTTCATGCTGATGGTTGTCATGCCGGTGCTGTTCTACATGAGCTCCACCCTGGCCTGGCTGACACTCGTTGCTGCCGGGGCCATCGGTCTGATCGTGGTCATCATGCTGCCTGTGGTCAGCCGTGTGGCGGGCAAGATGGTCCGGGCGGAGATGCAGCGGGGAGCCACACTGTATGAGACCGTGGCCGGTATCCGTACCGTCAAGACCCTGGCGCTGGAAAATACCCGGCGGGCAGCGTGGGACAATCGCACGGCCGTTGTCATCCACTGGCGTCTGGCGTCCCAGCGTCTGGCCAACTGGGTCAGCACGATGGTGCAGCCGCTCAACATGTTCATCAACCGGGGGATCATCCTGGTTGGTGCCTATCTGGTGCTGACGGACGCCAACACCATGCAGGGCGGTGCGCTCATGGCCTTCATGATGCTGGGTGGCCGTGTGGCTTCGCCGCTGGTCGGTCTGGCCAAGATCATGGAGTCCCTCAATGAAGTGACCGTGTCTCTGGGGGAAGCTGGCGAGGTGCTCAATCAGCCAACGGAAACCTATGCCCTGACCCACGGCATGCGTCCGCCCATCAAGGGAGCGCTGAGCTTCAGCAACATCAATTTCACCTATCCCGGAGCTTCGACCAGGGCCTTGTCGAACGTGACGTTCGAGGTTCCTGCCGGGACCATGCTCGGCCTTGTCGGGCGTTCCGGGTCTGGTAAATCAACCATCACCCGTCTTCTTCAGGGGGTCAGCCGGGAATATCAGGGTTACCTGCGTCTTGATGGTGTCGACCTGCGTGAGATCAACCTCCATTACCTGCGGCGGTCTTTTGGTGTGGTCCTTCAGGACAACTTCCTCTTCCGGGGCACCATTCATGACAACATCACCGCCGGGCGCCCGGGTCTGACACTGGATGATGTGATCCGGGCGGCCCGTCTGGCTGGTGCGGAGGAATTCATCGAGCGTATGCCCGCTGGGTATGAGACGTGGATCGAGGAAGGATCGACCAACATTTCCGGTGGCCAGCGGCAGCGTCTGGCCATTGCCCGTGCCGTGATCTCCGACCCCAAACTCATGATTCTTGATGAGGCAACATCTGCGCTGGACCCGGAATCCGAGGCCCTCGTCAATGCCAACCTGAAGAATCTGGCCAAGGGGCGGACCATGGTGATCGTGTCGCACCGTCTGTCCTCGCTGGTGGATTGTGACCAGATTGCCGTGATGGATCAGGGGCGGGCCATTGATATTGCTCCGCATGAGGTCCTGCTGGAACGCTGCGACGTGTACCGTACCTTGTGGCTCCAGCAGAACCGGCATCTTTCGCAGGATGCACAGGCAGGTGATGGTCCGTCTTCAGGAGGGCAGGAATGATGAGCGAGAGCAGGCATACCGGGTCTGGCCCCGCACAGGAGACAGAGCAGCAGGCTGCCCCCAACATGGATGAGGACAACCACAAGGGGCCACGCAAGGCGGATGATCCGTTTGCCCCGGAGGACATGCCTATAGCCCTGCTGGAATTCCATTCTCCTACGCTGGGGATGGTCAATCTGCCCATGACGGCCTCGGCACGCTACATCACGTGGCTTGTGGGGTCGCTGGTGCTGGCCAGCGTGGCGGCCATGGCGCTGTTCCCGCTCAACAAGGTCGTGACTGTCACGGGGCGGATCATCTCGACCGCTCCCATCGTGGTGGTACAGCCTGTGGCCCAGGGGCGTGTCAGATCGATCAATGCCCGGGTTGGCGAATATGTCCATAAAGGTCAGGTTCTGGCCCGTCTGGATCCGACACTGAGCAATGTGGACATGGAGAATCTCTCCGCCCAGATGCAGTCCCTTCAGGCGGAGGTGTCCCGGCTCAAGGCGCAGGCCTCCGATGGGGACTATCAGGCAGACATGAACGTGCCAGCCTCCATCCAGCAGGCGCAGGTCTTCATGCAGATGAAGGTGGATTATCAGTCCCACGTTGCGGATTTTGACCGTCGCATCGCCGGAATGCAGAACGACCTTCAGGCGGCCAGGGCCAGTGCGGCCATGTATGCCAGCAAGCTGAAGGTCACGCAGGCCGTGCTGGACATGCGGGAACGGGAACAGAAAGAAGCCGTGGGGTCCCGTCTTTCCACCCTCGGGGCACAGGACGCCGTGATGGATACGGAGCGGGCGCTGATCTCTGCCCAGCAGACGGCTGGTGCTACGGAAAACCGTCTGAGCGCCCTCAAGGCCCTGCGGGAAAGCTATATCCAGTCATGGAAGACGAAGATCTATGAAATGCTTGTGGTTGGCGAGCGGCGGCTGGATCAGCTGAGGAGTGACTACCGCAAAGGGCGTGTCCAGCAGAAGGAAATCGATCTGCGGGCCCCACAGGATGGTGTCGTGCTGACCATAGCCCCCATTTCTGTCGGAGCGACGGTGGAACCCACCCTGCGGGTGATGACGCTGGAGCCGACCGACAGCGGGCTGGAGGTGGAGGCTCTCATGAGCCCGCAGGACAGCGCCTACGTACGGCAGGGCCATCATGCCATCATCAAGTTTGCCAGCTTCCCTTATGTCCAGTATGGCGGGGCGAAGGGTACGGTCAGCATCATCAGTGCCGATACGTTCCTGCCACCTGAAATGGTCGAGGGGAACATCAGGGCCGGGATTGATCCTTCTGCCATGATGAAACAGGGTGATTCTGTCATTTTCTATCGTGTCCGGCTAAGAATTGACAAATATACCCTTCATGGTCAGCCTTCTTTCTTCCATCCCAGTGCGGGTATGCCAGTGACGGCCGATATTGATGTCGGCAAGCGGACGATCCTGAAATATCTGTTCAGTCGCGTTGTACCCGCAGCAACAGAGGGCATGAGAGAGCCCTCTTAAAGGCGGAGGTTGGCTCATGGCCATGGCACGCAGGCTTGCCATTTTTGACACCAAAGCTCGCAGGCTTGCCCGGGCAACCCGGTTGCTGGAAGAGGGGAAAACGCCACAGGCTTTTTCCCTCTTCGCAAAACTTGCAAATGCGGGCGTTCCAGAGGCGGCATACAGGGTTGGGCAGTGTTATCTGTCCGGTCAGGGGACGCCTTCTTCGTTGGAGGAAGGTGCCCGCTGGACGTTTGTTGCGGCGGAGGCTGGTCTTGGCGAGGCCAGTTTTACGCTGGCCACGCTGTTCGCCATGGGTGTGCCGGACGGATTTGACCCGGCCAGGACCGTTCCCGCAGGCAGTGGTCTCTATGAGCGTTTTGATACGGATGCCATGGATGCCCACAAGCCGGATTTTGCCCGGGCCCGCATATGGGCGGAAAAAAGTGCCGCCGCCGGGCATGTCGAGGCCCAGGCCCTTTTGGGGCATATTTTCAATCATGGTCCTGATGACCTGCAGGACAGGCAGGCTGCACGTCACTGGTATGGCGAAGCTGTGCGGGGCGGGTCATTGCAGGGGGCACTCGGGTTGGGACTCATCCTGTTGGATGAGGCCGAGGATGACAGTCAGCGGGCGCAGGCTGTGGAGCTTCTCCAGCGGGCCGCAGAGGGTGGCATCGGTCTGGCCAATGCTGCCATGGGGTGGATTTACGAGCATGGTGCCAGTGGTCAGGCCCGTGATGCCGGGAAGTCTGCCAGTCATTATCTGAAAGCCGCCGAGCAGAACATTCCGTCTGCCCAGGCCCGGTACGGGCTGATGCTCCTGAAAGGCGTTGGGGTAGAGGTCAATGTCATCCAGGGGGAAAGCTGGCTGCGCCGGGCAGCCTATGGCGGGGATGCCGAGGCAGCGGCCCTGCTGGGAGACCTGTACATCCGGGGGGAAGAACTGCTCCGGCGCCCGATGGAGGCCGCCCGCTGGTATCAGCTTGCTGCTGAACAGCATCATACCCCTGCGGCCCGTGTGCTGGCCGTGCTGTATCTGACAGGAACCGGCGTCCCACGGGATGAGAGAAAAGCGGCCCAGTGGTTCAACCATGCTGCCATGCTGGGGGACCATATGGCCGATGCAGACCTTGGCAATCTGGTGCTGGCCGGTGTGACCCGCCCGGAAGATGAACAGCGCAGCCTCCAGCAGCGTCTCAGGCAGCAGGCGGAAGGTGGAAATCTGCTTGGTGCCTTCAATCTGGGCGTCTGTCTTGCGCAGGGTGTAGGGGGCACGGCAGATGAGACGGAGGCCTTCTACTGGCTGGGTCTGGCACGGGAAGGTGTCGTCAATGCGCAGTACTGGTATGGCCGTATGTTGTTTGAAGGGCGTGGCGTGGTACAGAGCAGGGAAGATGGTTTTCTCTGGATGGACAAGGCCGCCCGCCAGGGTATGCCGGAAGCCTGTGTCAGTGTGGCGCAGCTGCTCGTGACAGGGCAGGTGGGCGGAAGCCGGGACCATGCAAGGGCGCTGGAGCTGTACCAGAAAGCCGCCGAGGCCGGGTTGCCAGAGGCCTATTTCTCCCTTGGTGCCATGCATGGGGGTGGTCACGATGTGCCGGTCGATCTGGAGCGGGCCCGTGAATGTTTCGAGGAAGCCGCACAACGGGGGCATGGTCTGGCCCAGATGATGCTGGGGCGCTACCTGCTCCGGGGGCTGGGTGGGCCTGAGAATGGCGAGCAGGCCCGGTATTGGCTGGGGCAGGCTGCACGGCAGGGAATTGAACAGGCACAGACCCTGCTGGACAGTCTGGCAGACCCTTCTGCTGAGGCCTCGCAGGACCCCGCCTTGATGGACATGGCGGCAGTGGAGACCGGGATCAGCCGGTGAAGATGCAGGCCAGCTTCATCCCGGGTTATGGTCGTCTTCTCCGGGTACAGGATGAGGCCCGTTGGACAGCCCGGCATATGCAGGCCATCCAGACTGCGTTTGATGAAGGCCGGGCCTGCCTGACCCAGGGCAGGCGGGAGGATGGTCTCTTCTGGCTGAAGCGGGCCGAAGCGCTGTCCGGGCGGGATGACAATATCAGCTTTACCTGTGCCATGGCTCTGCTGGAGAGTGGTGCCATTCCGCAGGCCCTGCCGCGGCTGGAACGTCTGTGGGCCCGGTATGGGCTGCGGGAAGCCGGGCTGGCTCTGGCAGGAGGGTATCTGCGATGCGGGGCCACCGGGCCAGCGGCCCGCATCATGGGGCAGGTCCTGTCCCGGAACAGTCTGACGGTGGAGCATCATGCCCTGGCGGACAGCCTGTCTTTTCCTCTCGGGGTGCCGGGCTGGGCCGTACTGTCCAATGCGGGGGCTCTGCGGCTGCGTGCAGTTGGCCCGGTGGACCTTGTGCTGGATGGCCGACGTTTGGGAACAGTGACAGCCGGTGTGCATGATCTGGCCCGGCTGGTGCCGGAGGAGGCCGGACCATGGTGGCGGGGTCAGCAGCTTGTCGTGTTGTGTCATGACCGGCCGGTATTGGGGAGCCCGATCGACATACAGGCCCTGATACGTTGCCAGTCGCTGGTCATGGCGGAGGCGGAGGGTGTCCGGGGCTGGTTGTGGTATCCTGGTGAGCCGGACTTTCTGCCATGGTTGTGGGTGGAGGGGCATGAGGATCCGCTACGGGTGGACCGTCCTGCGGAAGCCTTCAGCAGTACAGCCCTGCTGCAACGCCCCCGGGGTTTTTACCTGCCTTATGCGGACTGGCCCCGCCTGCTGCACCACCCGACCGGTTTTCAGGATCAGTATGACCGCCTGCTGAAGGGCGCTCCGCTTGATCCCGCTCTGGTACAGCTGATGCGTACGCCAGAAGAGGGGGGAAACAGGAGGAAGGGCTGGACGAAATCGGGGTGCCGCATGGTCCGGAAGCGCAGCGGGGCCGACAGGCGGAAAGACGCTGTGGGGACAGGCTGTGCCATCATTGTGCCGGTCTATCGGGGGGAGGCCGAGGTGCGGGCCTGTCTGGCCTCCGTTCTGGCCACCATGCCGGACTCCTGTCGCCTCATCATCGTGGATGATGCGTCCCCGGATGCCGGGATTCGGGATCATCTGGACAGGCTGGCGGCAGCGGGCCGTATCATCCTGCACCGGCAGATGACGAACCAGGGGTTTGTCAGCAGCATCAATGCTGGAATGGCCCTTGTGCCAGCTGGGTGGGATGTCATTCTGCTCAATAGTGATACGCTCGTTTCTGGCAATTGGGTGGAGCGCCTGTGCCACTGGTTGCGTCTTGAGCGGGCAGGGACGGTCACGCCTTTCTCCAATGCGGGGGGGCTGACATCCTATCCGTCGCATGAGCGTGACAACCCGGCGCCTGATCCCGCAGCCTTGGCCGCCATGGACAGGCTTTTGCAGGAACAGGCGGGAAGTGTCCGGCCGGTGGTGGAGCTGCCGACGGCCAACGGGTTCTGCATGGGGATTGCGGCAGCCTGTCTGGCCGAGGTGGGGCAACTGAGAGGGGCTTATTTTGCCCAGGGTTATGCTGAGGAGAATGATTTCTGCCTCCGGGCTAGCGAGGCTGGCTTCCGCCATCTGGCCGCTGTGGATGTCTATGTCCTGCACCATGGGCATGGGTCTTTCGGGCAGGAGGCAGTGCCTCTCCTGCGTCGCAATCTGGACATACTGAATCGCCTGTATCCCGGCTATGATGCGGCCATACAGCGGTGGAAGAAGGTGAATCCGTTGCGGGATTACCGCCGGCTGCTGGACGGGCGGCGGCTGCGCCAGCACAGGGAGCGTTTTGTCGGAGCGGTGGCCCTGTTCCAGCATCGTGGGGGCGGAGGGGTGGCCCGTGCTGTGAGAGAGCAGGCGGCCCTGCTGGGGCAGGCGGGGCTTCTGCCCATCATTCTGGAGCCCACGGAAACAGGCTGCCGGGTGGTCAGCCCCGTGGAAGGGCTGGAGGCCCCCAATCTGGTGTTCACCCTGCCAGCAGAACAGCCCGTGCTGCTGGCTTTTCTGCGCCAGCTCGGCGTCCGTCTTGTTGTGTGGCACCATATGCTGGGCCATGAGCCGGGTCTGCGTGACCTGCCGCAGCAGTTGGGCGTGCCGTATGATGTCCATGTGCATGACCATGTCTGGTTCTGTCCCCGCATCGCACTGCTGGACAGGCATGGCCGCTATTGCGGGGAACCCTCCATGGCGGGCTGCATGGAATGTCTGGGGCGGGGCAGCGTGCTGGCGGATGATGGGCTGACACTGCCTGCTTTTCTGGCCCGCTCGGACAGGGAGCTGCGTCAGGCCCGCAGGATCGTGGCCCCGTCCATGGATGCGGCCTCTCGGTTGAGGCGGCACATGCCCGGCCTTGGGGATATCAGCATCGAGCCGCTGGAAGATGACTGGCAGATCAGGGCATCAGGCCCCCTGTTGCGCAGTGAGCGCCTCCCAACGCCGGAGCGGCCTCTGAAAATACTGGTTCTGGGGGGAATCAGCCGCTGGAAAGGTCATGATGTGCTTCTGGCGCTGGGGCAGCACATCCAGAGGGAAGGGCTTCCTCTGCAACTCATAGTTGTTGGAAGTACACATGATGACACGGCCAGCCTTGCGGCGGGCATCAGGGTGACTGGCTCTTATGAGGACAGGGATGTTCTGCCCCTGATAGAGGATGTGAAGGCGGATGTTGGTTTCGTGACATCCATTGCCCCCGAGACATGGTGCTATGCGCTGGGCTGGTTGTGGAAGGCCCGGCTGCCGGTCGTGGGCTTTGATATCGGTGCTTCTGCGGAACGTCTCAGGCAGGCGGGGCCAGCCTGGGGACAGGTTCTGCCGCTGGGGCTTCCGGTGGAACGGCTGGCTGGTGTTTTCCTGCGGGAAAAATGTCGCCAGGAGTGAACCGTGCCCATATATGACGATGACATTTTGCAGAATATTATCAAATCAGTTATGATTACAGGGACGTTTTAAGATGTTCTGTGCAATGTGGGCGCCTCGCGCTTGACGCATGGAAGATGATCATTGGAGATAGCATGCCAGAGACGGACACAGAACAGCCTCGTCATCGTGTTGTGGACCTGAAGGCGGGAGCCCACGTGATGACGCTGGACGCCGGCGTTTTTTGTGTGTTTCACGCCCCGGGCCAGGTGGAAGCTGGGCCGAGCGGACTGCCGGGTGTGCGGATATCCCGGGCACCGGGTGTGCCGGAGGATGCTGTCGAGGTTGTCACGTTTGCTGCCGATGGCTGGATGGGAGCTGCCAACAGCGCTGCACTGGTAAGGGTGAGGCGTGGTCCTGCCGGTGTGATGGTGACGACCTATCAGGATGGTCAGGCAGGAAGTGAAACGCCCCGCCTTCAGGTGATCAGCCTTATCAGTGGGGTACCGGCGGACCCGGCTGCGGGCGCCATGGCGGAAGGGAACCGGGTTGGTGGCAGCAAGGCTTCCGTCTCTGGTGCTGTTGGTGGAGCAACCCGGGATGTTGTGGCCCATATCCAGCGTCGTGGTGATGTGGGCGGTGCTCTTGGTGAATGGATCGGACAGGTCGACAGCAAACGCTGGATCGAGGGTTTCGCCGTTCGTCCCGAGGGGCCTGTCCGGGCCAAGGATATTGAATATCAGGCCGTTCTGGGGCGTGGTTGGTTGTCTCCCTGGTCCGAGGGAGGGCAGTTCTGTGGTTCACGGGGGATGTCCCTGCCGATTCTGGGGCTGCGGGTCCGCCTGAAGGGTGAGGCTGCCCATAAATGGACGGTCAGGCTGGCGGCCAGCTTTACGGATGGCACGAAGGTGGGGCCCATCGAGGGGGGAGCGGAGGCTCTTCAGGCTGAGAGTCTGGCCCCGCTGGAAGGGTTCCAGCTTGAGTTTGTCCCGGTGAAGGGGCAGGGGAAAAACTAGGCTGCGGCGGCTTCTGGCAAGCGCAAATAAGGCCGTAGAAGGGGGTTGCAGGCAACGGCCCTGACAGGGCGTCAGGGGCATGATCAGGCCGGGGGAAGTGGTGCGTTTTCTTTTTGTTCATCAGAGCTTCCCAGCGCAATATGCCCATATGGTGGCTCATCTGGCCCGCAGGCCGGAGCATGACGTTGTGTTCATCACGGCGGGCAAGGGGCCGGATATTCCCGGTGTCCGCCGGGTGCTCTATCGTCCGCCGGAGGTGAGGCAGGATGGGGCGCATCCGTTCGTCCGGGAGATGGACCACGCCATCCATCGGTCTGAGGCCATTGCGACAGTGGCCCGGTCGCTGCGGGATCTTGGGTTCCGGCCAGATATTATCATTGGGCATCATGGTTGGGGGGAGCTGCTGAATATCGATTCAGTCTTTCCCGGTGTGCCCGTGCTGGGTTATTTCGAGTTCTATTATGGTCTGGAAGACCGGGACATAGGGTTTGACCCGGAGTTCCCCATGCCGCAGGAAGCGGGCCTTCTGATCCGCTGCAAGAATGCCATCAATCTTCAGGCACTGGCCGGGCCGGGGGAGGGGCAGACACCGACCCGTTTCCAGCTGGGAACGTATCCGGCCTGGGCGCAGGAGAAGATCACCCTGCTGGATGAGGGGGTTGACCTCACCCAGTATCGGCCTGACCCTTCGTTGCGGCAGAAGCCATTCCGGCTGGGAAGCATCAGCGTTGCCCCTTATGAGACGCTGGTGACCTATGCTGCCAGGAATCTGGAACCATACCGGGGGTTCCACAGCTTCATGCGCTCTCTTCCCGCCCTGATGAAGGCTCGGCCGGACTGCCGGGTCATTCTGATGGGGCAGGAGGATGTCAGCTATGGTCTTCCCCCGGCGGGTGGCGGCACCTGGCGGCAGACCATGCTGAGGGAGCTTGAGGGCAAACTTGATCTTTCCCGCATCCATTTTGTCGGCTGGCTGGAGAGGGAGCAGATGGTCCGGGTTCTGCAGCGTTCGGATGCCCACATCTATCTGACCTACCCTTTTGTCCTGTCATGGTCGCTCAGGGAGGCCATGGCCGTGGGCTGTCCGCTTGTGGCCAGTGATACGGCCCCGGTGCGGGAATATCTGACGCACGGGGAGACGGCTCTTCTGGTTCCCTTCCTGCAACCGGATGCCATCGGTGATGCTGTCCTGCACCTTCTGGAAAACAGGACACTTGCCGAGACGCTGGCTCATAATGTACGGCGCCATGCAGAAAATGTGCTGGATGTAAGGCAGTATCTTGCCCAGTATGAGGCCTTGATAGGCAGAATGACAGGTCGTGAGGGAATATGAACATGCCGGAGATGGACAGGGCTGCCTTTCAGGCATTGGTGGCTGGCTGGATTGTCAAGAAATCCCCGTCTTCTGCGCCGCAGCGGCTGACGGAAGAGGACTTTGCCCAGCTGGAAGATGCTGCCTGGCGGAGCTGGTGGGCCGGGCAGGCTGGGGCTGAGGAGAATCCGGCAGAGAAAGCCATGCTGAAGAGCGTGACCGAGGGCTGGATCGTGCAGCGGGAGCGGGGGGGCATACCGGGGCCTCTGGGGGAAGAGGATTTCAGGGCGATCATGAATAGCCTGAAGCCTGAGAGAGTTCCGCCTGCCGTGCCTGAACCTGTTGTGGAGGCCGAGCCGGAGGCCGTGTCCGAACCGGACCAGCCTGTCCTGCAGCCCTTGCCTGCAGATGCCAACATCAAGGACTGGCGTGCCGATTACATGCCGGATGATCTGGGGGCCGGAAACGACGTCCTGCCGGATGGTCGTGCTGTCAAGGATGTTTTGAAGGAAGATCCTTTCTATTTCGCACGGCTTCATCTGGCTCTGTCCCTCTGAGGGCAGATATGGTGCGGAGATCGGGAAAGGGTGGCTGTGGCCACCCTTTTTTCATGCCTGAAAGGGATGCGGGTGTCGGGCAAAGAAAAAGGCATGCCCCTGTGGGAGACATGCCTTTTCCCGGTCAGCACGAAGCCCGAAGGCCCCGGTGTGGCCCAAACCCTTAGCGGGGGCCTGCTTCAGCCTGGAGGTGAGCCTCGAGGAACCAGAGGTTCTTGTCCAGCCCGCGGGAGATCTCGGTGAAGATGTCGGATGTATCTTCATCGCCAGCTTCGGCCGTCACCTTGATGGCTTCACGGACCTTGTTGGCCACGACGCCATAACGCTCTGCCAGAGCCTTTACGTGGTCATGCACGGTGTAGATGTCCGTGGGGTACGGAGCGCAGTTGGTGTTCTTCTGCACTGTCTGCACGGTACCGAGAGCCACGCCACCCAGCTGGACGGCACGCTCTGCGGCGGTATCGACAAAGCCATCCAGCCCGCTGCGGAAGCCGTCCAGCATCTCGTGTACGCCGATGAAGTTGACACCCTTGAGGTTCCAGTGGGCCTGCTTGGTCACCAGTGCCAGGTCGATCAGGTCAGCCAGACGAGCATTCAGTGTCTCGATGGAAACAGCCTTCGTGTTGTCCGGTGTGTTGTTGCTGGTGTGATAATGATTGATCTTGCTCATCATAGTGCTCCTTCGTGTTCTCCCGTCCTTCACTGGAGGGGAGAAAACTTTTTCAGAAACCAACCGGGAGGGACTCCTCCGGGCCTCGTCACCCTCAGGACCATAAATCCTCTGGGTTGCGGAGGTCAAAGAAGGTCCTCAGGTCCTGCCGGAAATAATGTGGGTATGCCGGATCATTTTTAAAGAGCGGATTGTCTTTCCATCGTTCCAGCATGATCTGTTTTTCGTTGAAAAAACGGGCCTCATGTTCCGGGCGGTCGTCACTCCCCCGGGAGAAGCTCTCATGATGGACGGCTTCCGCCTCGGCGCAGAAGAGGATGCGGTACCCGTTGTCGCGGATTTTCAGGCAGAGATCGACATCATTGTAGGCAACGGTCAGGCCGACTTCATCAAATCCCCCCATGGCATCAAAGAGCGGGTGGGAGACCAGCATGGCAGCCCCGGTGATGGCCGTCACCTCGTGGCTGATACACAGGCGCCCGATGTAGCCGAAAGCTTTCGCCGGCTGGAGACGATGGACATGGACCCCGATGATGTCTGGCCCGACAGCCACACCAGCATGCTGGATGGTGCCATTGGGGTAGAGGAGCCGGGCCCCGACGGCGCCAACATCCGGTGCGGCCTGTGTTTCCTGCACCATCCGTTTGAGGAAATCCGGCTGGGTGACGATGACGTCATTATTGAGGAAAAGCAGCAGGTCGCTGTTGCTGTGTCTGGCTGCCAGATTGTTGAGCCGGGCGTAGTTGAACGCTTCTTCTACATGCAGGATGCTGATCCGGTCATGGTTCCGTATTCCGTCCAGCCATGCCAGCGTTTCCCTGTGTGTAGAGAAATTGTTCACAAGGATGATGTCGAAGGCACTGTAGGTCTGGGTGTCCAGGAGGGATTCAACACAGCGCCGTGTCATGTCCAGCTGGTCCCGGAAGGGGATGATGATGCTGACGGCAGGCTGCTTCCGGAACGGCCAGCGAATGGAATAGAGGCTGAGATGCTCCACGGAAGAAACGGTCGCCTTGATGCCACGGCGTTTCAGATGCTCGGTGATACAGGCTTCACCGGCCCGGATGGCATTGCCCTTGTTGCTGACACTGCTGGACGTGGAGTTGGGGCTCTTGCGCCAGTGGTACAGAATTTCCGGTACGTGGTGGATGGCCTCGCGCGGGATGATCTCCACGGCACGGAGGAGGAAATCATGGTCCTGTGCCCCGTCATGGCGGCTGTCCAGTGGGCCGGTCTGGCGGACAGTGTCTGCCTCCATGAAGGTGAGATGGCAGATATAGTTGCAACCCAGAAGGTAGCGGTAGTCATAGTCGGGTTTCAGGTTTGGTTCGAGGAAGTGCCCTCCAGCATCCACCTTGTCCTCGTCGCAGTAGAGCAGCCTGGCGCCGGTCTCCAGCGCAGCCCGGACCATGTTCTCCAGGGCGACATCCACCAGCAGGTCATCATGGTCGAAGAAGGCAATGTAGGCGCCCTTTGCGTGGCTGATGGCCTTGTTGGTTGCCCCGGCAATGCCCCGGTTCACTTTCAGTGAGAATGTGCGGATTCTTCTGTCTTTCCGGGCATATTCCCTGAGGAGCGCTCTGGTCCGTTCACACTGGCTACCATCATCGACAAGGATGAGCTCCCAGTTTTCATAGGTCTGGTCCAGGACGGATTCGACAGCAGCGCGGAACTCCGCCTCATCTGGCCGCCATGTCGGGCAGAGGACGGAGACGAGAGGTGTTTCCTTCAGCGGACGGGCCTTGCGCAGCAGGGCTGTCTGTTCCCGCAGGAGGGGGTAATAGCTTTTTGCCCAGCGGTCATAATGCTGGAGGTTGAGCGGCTTGCGGGGAATCAGCGAGCGTGTGGTGTTGCGCAGGGCTGTCAGCTGCTGGTGTAGGGCGGCGATGCTGTTTTCAATCTGTACGAGTTTTGCCGTCAGCTGGTCATCGGCCAGGGCCGTGACCAGCGGGCTGCCGACAAGCGGGATTTCGTCAGGCAGGCTGGTAATGGTGATCTCGTGGGGAAGGCCATCATGATAGCGCTGGGGGATGGGCAGCTCGAATCCGCAGTTGGGGGCGCTTTTCAGGAACTCGACAACATCGCCCCGGTAGCAGTCGGCCCGGACAGTCCCGACCGGCACACCATCCACCCTGACAGACACGACAACATGGCCGGACCAGTCAGCCCCCGGATGATTGCGGGAAACGACCCAGCCCCGCAGTAGCCCTTCGAACATGCCATCAACGCAGCTCTGATATTCGGTCTGGGGCGGGCGTGAGAAGGTGAGGGTCTCATGCGCCCTGTCGGGCTGGTCCTCATCGGGGAAGAGAAGGGCGGTGCGGTCATCAAAGCGGATGGAGATGCCGTGCTGTGCGCCATCACAGGCTTCCGGGGGGAGCCTGAAGCGGAAGCCCAGCTTGTTGCTGGGAATACGCAGGATCTGGCGGACATCCTCCCGTTTGAGGTCGCAGAGAACCTGCATGACTTCCTGGCCATCCACCAGGACATGCAGCAGGACAACACGGGACGGCTCGTGCAGGTTGACAGCCCAGCCTGCAATGATGCCGTTCTGGCTGTCCACCGTATCAACAAAACCCTGGAACTGATGTGCAGGCATTGTCCTCTCCTGAAATCAAGGTCTGGTGAAAGATGTCTGTTTCATAATTGTGAAATATTTCCGTGCCAGACACATGGCATTTTTCATTCCGAAATGAGGAATACAGAAAAAAGCGGGTTCTTCCACCATCAAAGTGGGACAATCGCTTTTTCTGACGGTTGTTCTTTGCGGGCAGGGACGGTAATGCACGAAGGCGAGGCATCCTTCATCATGAGGGCAGGCCTCTGAAGGTGAAACGGTCAAGGCTTCGGATACATGCGCATGACGCCCGTATTGCGTTCATCACACCGTAGAGCGGGGTTCGACGCCGTTTTCCATGGGTTGCTCCTGCTCTGCTCACTGCTGGTGCTGGCCATGCTTGGCGGGCTGATCCTGCTGATGGCCACAGGCGGCTGGCAGGCTTTCACAAGGTTTGGCCTTTCCTTTTTCACGACAGTCTCGTGGAATCCCGTCAAGGATACATACGGGGTTCTGGCCCCTCTGCTGGGGACACTCGTCAGCACGCTCATTGCCATGCTGATTGCCGTCCCCATGGCGTTTGGTACGGCCTTCTGGCTGACCTACATCGCCTCGGGGCGGTTTGCCTCCATCGTCGGGACGACCATCCAGCTTCTGGCGGCCGTGCCCTCCATCATTTTCGGCATGTGGGGGTTCCAGACCATCGTCCCGTTCATTGCCCGTGATGTACAGCCTTTCCTGAACCATCATTTCCGGCATGTGCCTGTTCTGGGGTCCATGCTCTCCGGTCCTCCGGTTGGTACGGGGCTTGTGACGGCCGGTATCATATTGGCGGTGATGATCGCTCCATTCATCACGGCGGTGATGGTGGATGTGTTCGGGGCGGTTCCCCCCATGCTGCGGGAAAGTGCCTACGGGCTGGGGGCAACACGCTGGGAGATGATGCGCAAGATTGTCGTGCCCTGGTCCCGCAATGGCATGATCGGGGCGATTGTGCTGGGCATGGGGCGTGCACTGGGTGAGACCATGGCCGTGACTTTCATTATCGGTAACGTGACGACCGTGGGCTGGTCCCTGTTTGCGCCACGCAGCACCGTGGCCTCGCTGATTGCTCTCCAGTTCCCGGAAAGCCCGGAAGGCTCCCTGCGTCTCTCGTCTCTCATGGCGCTGGGCTTCATCCTCATGCTCCTTTCCTGTGTCAGCCTGGCGCTGGCACGTTGTCTCAGAGGGAAACGTCAATGACGGAACCTGTGATCTCTCCGGCATCTTCCAGCGAGGCCGACAGGGCCGGTTCTGAGTCGGGGCGATGGCGTCCGGGGCGCAAGGCCCTGCGGCGGCAGATGCTGGATTATGTGGCGACAGGCGTCAGTATTGTGGCGGGGAGTGTCCTGCTTCTGGTTCTGGTCTCCATCCTCTGGACGCTGCTGAGCCGTGGGCTGGTAGGTCTCTCATGGGCAACACTGACGCACAGGATGGGGCCTCCCGGTTCTGGTGGCGGGTTGGCCAATGCCATCGTGGGCAGCCTTTTGCAGACGGGTCTTGCCCTGTTGATGGCGGCCCCGGTCGGGCTGATGTGCGGCATCTATCTCTCCGAATATGGGCGCAAGGGCAATCATTTCGCCAGCGCCGTGCGGTTTGTGGCGGACATGCTGATGTCGGCCCCGTCCATTCTGATCGGCCTGTTCATCTATCAGCTTCTTGTCGTGCCATTCGGTCACTTTTCCGGGTTCTCCGGTGCTGTGGCGCTGGCCGTGCTGGCCCTGCCCCTCATCGTGCGGACAACGGAGGACATGCTCCGCCTGGTACCAACGTCCATGCGGGAGGCGGGAGCGGCCCTGGGAGCGGCCCGCTGGCGGGTCATCCTGTCCCTTTGCCTGCGTTCGGCCCGCAAGGGCGTGACGACCGGCATTCTGCTGGCCCTGGCCCGCATGGGGGGGGAGACGGCTCCGCTGCTGTTCACATCGCTGGGCAATCAGACCATGTCCACCGACATGACCCGGCCCATGGCCAGCCTGCCCATCGCCATCTACCAGTATGCCGGTGCCTCTTATGAGGACTGGGTGCAGCTGGCCTGGACGGGTGCCCTGCTGGTGACGTTCGGCGTACTGCTCATCAACATCACCGTGCGGCTTTCATCCCGTCACTGAAATCAAGGGAAGAGAATTTCATGCCTTCTGCCTCGATGTTATCTGCCAGCCTGTCGGGCAGGGAACCTGTACAGGATGTCGCCCTTTCAGTACGGGACCTGAACTTCCATTACGGGACGCACCATGCCCTGCATGGCATTTCGCTGGATTTCCCGGCCCGCTGCGTGACGGCCATGATCGGCCCCAGCGGGTGCGGCAAGTCCACCCTGCTGCGTGTCTTCAACAAGATTTACGCCCTTTACCCCGGCCAGCGGGCCACGGGTGAGGTGATGTTCGATGGACGCAACATCCTTGATGATTCCATCAATCTGGACATGCTGCGCTCCCGCATCGGGATGGTGTTCCAGAAGCCGACGCCGTTTCCCATGTCCATTTATGACAACATCGCTTTTGGCGTGCGCCTGCATGAGAAGCTGAACCGTACGGAGATGGACGAGCGGGTGCAGGACGTGCTGACCCGTGTCGCCCTCTGGAACGAGGTGCGGGACCGGCTGAATGCCCCGGCGACCGGGCTTTCCGGCGGGCAGCAGCAGCGTCTCTGCATTGCCCGCAGTATTGCGACCAGGCCGGAGGTTCTTCTGCTGGATGAGCCGACCTCCGCTCTGGACCCGATCTCCACAGCCCGGATTGAAGAGTTGCTGGATGAGCTGAAAGAAGAGTTCACCATTGCGATCGTGACGCATAACATGCAGCAGGCTGCACGTTGTGCCGACCGTGTCGCTTTCTTCTATCTCGGCAGGCTGGTGGAGGTGGATACGGCAGACCGTATCTTCACCAACCCTCGTGAGAAGCAGACACAGGACTACATTACCGGCCGGTTCGGATAAGCGGGAAGGGGAGAGAGATCATGCCACACGAGCGTTCTCATATCGTCTCGAGTTTTGAGCAGGAGCTGGAACAGCTCCGGGCCATGATGGTGAAGATTGGTCGTATCGTGGAGGAGCAGGTGGGGCTTGCCCTTCGTGCCATTTCCGACCATGACGAGTCTGCCGCTGAAGAGGCCACGAGGCTGGACCCGGAGGTGGACGAGCTGGAGCGGGAGGTCGAGAGTCTGGTCATCCGTCTGCTGGCCCTGCGCAGCCCGATGGGGGCGGACCTGCGGGAGATCGTCGCAGCCCTGAAGATTACGGGGGACCTGGAGCGTATTGGTGACTATGCCGCCTCCATTGCCCGCAAGGCCATCAAGGCGGCATCCGGTGACGGGCAGATTTCCCTGTCCGGCCTGCGGAGTATGGGGCGTCTGGTGAAGGAGAATCTGGGCCGGACGGTGGATGCCGTCATTGCGCACGATGCCAACCAGGCGATGGAGGTCTGGCACGCCGATCGGGGCGTGGACGAGCATTATGTGACCGTGTTTCGTGAGCTGGTCACCTACATGATCGAGGATGCCCGGAACATTCGTGCCTGTACGGAGCTTCTCTTCATTGCCAAGAATCTGGAGCGTATTGGCGATCATGCCACCAATGTGGCCGAGCGGGTCTACTACGCCGTGACGGGTGAGAACCTGCCCACGACCCGCCCTCGCGGAGGAAGCCCAACCCGCTCATTCGGGCAGGGTGAAGACACGGACTGATCTGCTCCTCCTACCGGCTCCCGGGAGGGCCAGCCAGCAGACATGAAAAACCCCCGGCAGGCTCAGGCTCTGCCGGGGGTTTTGTGTGATGGCGGGATGCCGGGTCCCTCAGGACTCGGCTTCGTCATCATTGCGTTTCAGGAGCAGCCAGCCGCCATAGAAGATCAGGGCCAGAACAGGGATGGAACCAACCGTGATGGTGCCGGATGGATAATCAAAAGCCATCATGACCAGGACCATCACCAGGAAGGCCAGTGTCAGCCAGCCTGTATAGGGGGCTCCCGGCATGGCGAAGCCTGTCCTGGCAATGCGCCCCTGTTTTATGGCTCTGTGCAGGCGCAGCTGGCAGAGCAGGATGGTCGCCCATGTCCCCAGAATGCCCAGTGACGAGATGCTCAGCACGATCTCGAAAATCTGCGTAGGGTACAGATAATTCATCAGTACGCCAATGAGATAGATGAAGAGTGTTGCTCCGATCCCCACATAAGGGACGGCATTGCGGTTCAGCTTGCTCATGGCCTGTGGGGCAGAGCCACCAAGGGCCAGGGCACGCAGGATACGCCCTGTGGAATACAGGCCGGAGTTGAGGCTGGAGAGGGCGGCCGTTAGCACCACGAAATTCATGATGCTGTCAGCAGCAGGCAGGCCCAGCTTGTGGAAGAAGGTGACGAACGGGCTTTCTCCGGCATGGTAGGCCGACCATGGCATGAGGCAGACCAGCAGGGCGACAGACCCGACATAGAAAACCACAATGCGCCAGATCACGCTGTTGACGGCATTGGGGACGACCTTGCGGGGGTTTTCACACTCACCGGCGGCAATGCCGATCAGCTCTGTTGCAGCATAGGCAAAGACGACACCCTGGATCAGCATCAGCGAGGCAACGACTCCGTGCGGGAAGATGCCGCCGGACTCGGCAATGAGATGGAGACCCGGCGTGTATGAGCCGACGTGCGTGCCGCTCAGCAGGACATAACCGCCCACGCCCAGAAAGATGACCAGCGTGAGGACCTTTACCAGTGAGAACCAGAATTCAATCTCACCAAAGTACCGCACGCCTGTGAGGTTCACCGCTCCGACCACAACCAGAGCTCCCAAGGCAATCAGCCACTGGGGAATATGGCCGAACATCGGCCAGTAATGGATGTAAAGCGCAATGGCCGTGATGTCGACGATGCCGGTCATGGCCCAGTTGAGGAAGAAAAACCAGCCAGCCGCATAGGCGGCGCCTTCTCCAAGAAACTCACGGGCATAGGTGACGAAGCTGCCGCTGCTGGGCCGGTACATCACCAGTTCCCCCATGGCCCGCAGGATCATGAAGGCACAGATACCGCAGATGGCATAGGTGATGGCCAGCGACGGCCCAGCAATCTGGAGGCGGGACCCCGCCCCCAGGAACAGACCGGTGCCGATGGCTCCACCGATGGCGATCATCTGCACATGCCGCCGGCTCAGATCTTTCTGGTAACCTTCATCCGTGGCGCTGGCCTGTCTGGGTCTGGTCTGGTCGGAGGGAGATGTAGTCATGCGATGATCCTGCAATGGTCGGTCTAGAAGGCCCATGGCCCGGCAGGGTGATACCTTTTCGCTTCCGTCTGGTCTGCCATGTGTTTTACGAATAGATTCTATAACTAACACTAAAGGCTTTGCCAATGCGCAGCGGAAGGAAAGAAACTTTTAACAACCTATTATTTTGCGGTTACTGGTCTGCCATGCCTGTCATGCTGGCTCTGGTGCGGCATCCATGCAGGAATATGCGGAGTCCTTCTTCCAGATAATGGTGCAGGTTTTCCCTGTCACGTGCCGGCCCGCAATGGGCAAGCCGGGACAGGATGGGGCCGCCGATGGTCAGGCTGAAAAGGTGGTCTGCGGCATCGGCAGCATTGCCAAAATGCAGCAGTCCGGCCTTTTTCTGTACCTCAAGCCAGTTCTGGATGTTTGTCTTGCTGCCGGCGTTATGGAAGAGCTCTGTCATGAGCTGCTGGATGGAGGGGGAACGGTTTGTTTCACCGATGATGGTGCGCATCAGGCCGAGGCGTTTTTCGCAGAGGAGAATTTCCGCCATCTGGAACACCATGGCACGGAGCTGGTCTTCCATCCCGGTTTCCGGGATGGGGGAGGGGGTAAGCGGGACAAAAAGCTCGGAGAGCAGGAGCTGTTCCAGCAGGTTCCGTTTGGAGGGGAAAAAGAGGTAGAGCGTCTTTTTCGACATTCCTGCATGGTGGGCGATATGGTCCATCGTGGTGTGATGGTAGCCCTGCTGTTGCAGCAGCGTGCAGGCGACCCGGAGAATGGTGCTGCGGCGGTCCGTGTCATCATGAGGCTGCATGGCACCACGCTCCTTGCGAGATGGAAGAAGAAGTTTTGCCTTGTGCCCGATTCCGGCATGGGTCTGTCAAGCCCTGCATGAAAAGAGACCGTTTTCATGATCTTTTTGTGAGAAGAGAGCAGGGATGGGATTGACCGGCGGGGAGGAAACTGGATAGTTTCCTCTTCCACTACGTTTTTTTCATGGCGTGATATGGTGCAGGCGGTCTTTTTTGCCTGTAGCTTTGTTGCCCTATGTCCATTCCTCAGAGAGGCCGTCACGTTTATGCTCATGTTCCGCCCGAAACTGGCTGTGCGTCTGTCCCAGACGGTCATTTATGGCAGTACGGCCCTGCTGGGTTTTGGGGTTCTGGCCGGATGTCAGAAGAAAACGCCCCCAGCACCGCCGCCCCAGTCCGTTGCCGTCATGACACTGCACAGGCAGAGCGTTCCGCTGGAAACATCACTCCCGGGTCGGACGGATGCCTACGAACAGGCACAGATTCGCCCGCAGGTCAGCGGCGTGCTCGTTTCCCGCACCTTTGAGGAGGGCAAGGACGTACAGGCCGGGCAGCCTCTCTATCAGATTTATATTGCACCGTTTCAGGCGGCGTATGACCAGGCCCGCGGGCGGTTGATGGAGGCCCAGGCCAGCGCCATCCGTGCCCATGCCCAGCTGAAGCGTTACAAGGCTCTTGTCGGGCCCAGGGCCATCAGCCGTCAGGAATATGACAATGCGCTGGCTACGGCCCGTCAGGCGGATGCCGAGGTGGTGCAGGCACAGGCCGCCGTCGAAACGGCCCAGGTCAATCTCAACTACACTCATGTGCAGTCACCAATTGATGGACGCATCGGCCGGACGCTTTACACGGCAGGCACACTGGTCACGGCCAATCAGAGTAACCCCATTGCCGTGGTTACACGGCTGGACCCGATCTATGTGGATGTCAATCTGGCGGCAGAAGACATGATCCGCCTGCGGCGTGAGCTGGCATCTGGCCAGCTGGAGCGGAACGGCAGCGAGGCCGCCGTGACGCTGGAACTGCCAGATGGCTCCACCTATGGTCAGACAGGTCAGCTGAAACTTTCTGAAGTGACGGTCGATCCCGGTACGGGGACGCTGGTGATGCGTGCTGTCATGCCCAACCCGGACAAGCTGCTTCTGCCGGGCATGTTCGTCCATGCCCACATCAAGGAGGGCAGCGACCCGAATGCCCTGCTCCTGCCGCAGGTTGGCGTGCAGCGGACGCCCAAGGGTGAGCCTTATGTCATGGTGGTGGATGGGCAGAATCACGTCCATCTGCGCATGGTCGGGCTGGGGCAGACAGTTGGGGCCCGCTGGATGGTTACCAGAGGCTTGAAGGATGGGGAAAGGGTGATCGTTGAGGGCTTGCAGAAAGTTCATCCTGAAGGGGAGGTCAGACCCCATGAGGTCAGTCTGGCTGATCTGGGGATGGAGTAACGGCCCATGTCACTGTCACGTTTCTTTATCGACCGCCCCATCTTTGCCTGGGTGGTCGGGCTGATCATCATGCTTGTGGGTGGTGTGTCCATCACACAGATGCCAATCGCTCAATATCCCACCATTGCTCCGCCGCAGATTGCTGTCAGTGTGGATGATCCCGGTGCCTCGGCCGATACAGTCAACAACACGGTGGTACGGCCCATCCTCCAGCAGATGTCTGGTCTGGACCATCTGGAGTATCTGTCTGCCCAGTCCTATGGCAGCGGCCATATGGAGATCGACCTGACCTTCGAGCAGGGGACGAATCCCGACATCGCCCAGGTGCAGGTACAGAACAAGCTCCAGCTTGCCCAGCCCCGTCTGCCGCCCGATGTGGTCAGCCAGGGGCTGAGTGTCACCAAGGCAGCCAAGAACTTCATGCTCGTCATCGGCTTCATCTCCACTGACGGGAGCATGAACGGGAAGGACATTTCGGATTACGTGGCGTCCAACGTGATGGACCCGCTGTCCCGCATTTCCGGTGTGGGGGATCATACGCTTTTCGGGTCCGAATATGCCATGCGCATCTGGATGGACCCGGACAAGCTGTACAAATATGGCCTGACCGTGAGTGACGTGCAGAGTGCCATCCAGAGCCAGAACATCCAGGTGGCATCCGGTGAGCTGGGTGGCCTGCCTGCCCGCAAGGGGATCGGGCTTGATGCCAACATCATCGGCCCTGTCCGCCTGACGGAACCGGAACAGTTCAGCAACATGCTGCTGAAGGTCCAGCAGGATGGCAGCCAGGTCCGCATGAGAGATATCGGGCACGTTGAGCTGGGGGCACAGAGCTACAATTTCACGTCCCGCTACAACAACAGGCCGGCCACGGCCATGGCCCTGAAGCTGGCCCCCGGTGCCAACCAGCTTGTGACGGAAGATGCCGTCCGGGCGAAGATTGCCCAGCTGTCGCAGTTCTTTCCCAAGGGGTTGAAGGTCGTCTACCCGCTGGATACGGCACCGTTCATTACCCACTCCATCGAGGAGGTGATCGAGACACTGCTGGAGGCCATTGCGCTGGTCTTCATCGTGATGCTTGTCTTCCTCCAGAATTTCCGGGCGACCCTGATCCCCACCATCGCTGTTCCGGTGGTGCTGCTGGGAACGTTCGGCATCCTGTCGGTGCTGGGTTATAGCATCAACACGTTGACCATGCTGGCCATGGTGCTGGCTGTGGGGCTGCTGGTGGATGATGCCATCGTGGTGGTGGAAAATGTCGAACGTGTGATGAGCGAAAAGGGCCTTTCCCCACGGGACGCCGCCCGTGAATCCATGGATGAGATTTCTGGAGCGCTGGTGGGTATCGTGCTGGTCCTCAGTGCGGTGTTTCTGCCCATGGCCGCCTTTGGCGGGTCCACCGGGGTGATTTACCGTCAGTTCTCCATCACGGTGGTGGCGGCCATGTGGCTGTCCGTTCTGGTGGCCATGGTCATGACGCCGGCTCTTTGTGCCACCATGCTCAAACCCATGAAACATGAGGTCCATTTCCGTCCGGCAGTCTGGTTCAATGAGCGGTTCGACTGGCTGACGAAACGGTATGTCAGTGGCGTGCGCCGCATGTTGCATTTCCGCACCCCTGCCATGATCGTTTTCCTGGCCCTGACAGGGCTGGTGGGCTTCCTGTTCATGAAGGTGCCGACGGGCTTCCTGCCAGACGAGGATCAGGCCCTCATTTTCGGGCAGGTCAGCATGCCTGCCGGGGCAACCGATGCGCAGATGGGGGCCGTCAACCACCGCATCACCGAATACGTGCTGAAGACCTATGGCCGGGATGTGGAATCCGTCTTCACCATGAATGGCTTCAGCTTCGCCGGGCAGGGGCAGAATGCCGGTGCGTTCTTCATCAGGCTGAAACCGTGGGACAAGCGGCCTGGTTATGCACATTCCAGCATGGCCATTGCCAACAGAATCATGGGGCATTTCTGGGGGGATCCGGCAGCGCAGATTTACGCCCTGAACCCCCCTGCGGTGATGGAACTCGGTAATGCCACCGGGTTCGATCTGGAGCTGGAAGATAACGGCCATATCGGTCATCAGGCCTTCCTTGCCGCCCGGAACAAGCTTCTGGCAGCGGCGTCCAAAAATCCGCTTCTGTCCGCTGTGCGCCCGATGGGGCTGGAAGATGCCCCCCAGTTTGTATTGGACCTCAACCGTGAGAAGGCCAATGCACAGGGCATCAGCAATGCGGAGCTCAACACGACGATCCAGGGGGCCTTCGGCTCGATTTACGTCAACCAGTTCACCCGCAATGACCGTGTAAAGCAGGTCTATATCCAGGGTGAGCCTTTCTCCCGCATGACGCCAGAGGACCTGAACCGCTGGTATGTCCGCAACAATCTGGGGGACATGGTACCCTTCAATGCGTTTGCCACGGGCCACTGGATTCTCGGTGCGCAGAAGGTGGAAAACTATAATGGCCTGAATTCCTATGAGATTCAGGGTGTGCCTGCCGTTGGGGTCAGTTCCGGCCGTGCGGTGGAGGAAATCGAGAAGATCATCAAGACCCTGCCGCCGGGAGTGGGGCATGAATGGACGGGCCTGACCTTTGAGCAGCTGGCGTCCGGCAACGCTACGGGGCCGCTTTATGCGCTGGCGGCCATTGTGATCCTGCTCTGTCTGGCTGCCCTGTATGAGAGCTGGGCCATCCCGTTTGCCGTGCTGCTCGTGCTGCCGCTGGGCGTGCTGGGGGCCATCGGTTCGACACTCTGGCGTGGACTGAGCAATGACGTCTATTTCCAGGTCGGGCTTCTGACAACCGTGGGGCTGGCCGTGAAGAATGCGATCCTGATCGTGGAATTCGCCAAGGCCTTTTATGAGCAGGGCGACACGCTGGAAGATGCTGTCATGAAGGCCGGGCAGGAGCGTCTGCGTCCCATTCTGATGACCTCCATAGCTTTCGTCTGCGGTGTGTTCCCACTGGCTATTGCCACGGGTGCCGGTGCAGCCTCCCGTGTGGCGATCGGGACCTGTGTGGTAGGCGGTATGCTTACCGCTACCATTCTGGCCATCTATTTCGTGCCGCTGTTCTTTGTGGTTGTGCTGCGTCTCTTCAGGGTCAGGCGGCTTTCGGAACAGCCTCATGCAGGGCAGGAAGGAGATCACGCATGACCATGAAGCAGCACGGCAGGAACAGGGCCGTTCTTGCAGGGATGATGGGGCTGGGCAGCCTGCTGCTGACTTCCTGCAACCTGTCTCCGAAATATCATCGGCCGGATGCGGCCGTCTCGCAGACCTACCCGGCCGATGCAGAGATTAGGCCGGGCCAGCCCGCCCATCAGCAGGTGTCCGATCTTGGTTGGGAAGATTTCTTCACTGATCCACGGCTGAAGGCCCTTATTGGTCTGTCCCTTGCCAACAACCGGGACCTTGCTGCCCAGATGGCCGCCGTGGCGGCCGAACAGGGGCAGTATCAGGTGCAGAATGCCGCCCTGTTCCCGACCATTTCAGTCGGGGGTGGTGCACAGTATGTGGGGCCGTCCGATACGGCCGGGTTCGCCTTCGCACCGGGGTCTGGCACATCGGTGTCCACACTGCGTTTCTATCAGACGTCCATCGGGTTTTCGTCCTATGAGATCGACCTCTGGGGACGCATCCGCAATCTGAGCCAGGCCCAGAAGGAACAGACGCTGGGCACGGTCGAGAATCTGCGGAACCTGTGGATCACCACCGTCTCACAGGTGGCAAGCACCTACATCCAGTGGCTGGCGGATCGGCGTCTGCTGGACCTCGCCCACCGTACAGCCCGTACGAGGGCGGATACATGGCGTCTCAACAAGCTGGAATATGATCATGGCGAGCTGGATGCCCTGACCTTGGCCCAGAGTGCGACCGAGCTGGAGCAGGCCCGTTCTGACGAGGAGAAGGAAACAAGGGCTGTGGCGGATGACGAACATGCGTTGCAGCTGCTCGTCGGCACGCCCCTGCCTGCAGACCTGCCGCCGCCCCTCCCGATGGGACGGCAGACGATGATTTCCGACCTGCCAGCCGGTCTGCCGTCCGACCTGTTGCAGCAGCGGCCTGACATCATGGCGGCCGAGCACAGCCTGCTGGGGGCCCATGCCTCTGTCGGGGCGGCCCGGGCCGCTTTCTATCCCCGTGTGACGCTGACGGCGAGCGAGGGGACCAGTTCTCTCCAGTTCCGCCGCCTGTTCAGCCATCTGGCCGAGACATGGGGCGTCTCCCCCAACATCAGCATCCCGCTGCTGACATGGGGTGTCAATGAAGGGAACCTGCGGACGGCCAAGGCCAAGCTGAAGCAGGGCATTGCCGAATATCAGAAGGCCATCCAGTCGGCCTTCCGGGAAGTGTCCGATGCGCTGACAGCACGGGAGACATACCGTCGGCAGGACAGTCATATGATCGTGCTGGAAACACAGGCCCAGCGGGCTTACGATCTCGCCCGGATGCGCTATCATGCTGGCATCGACAGTTACCTGACCACGCTGGTGCAGGAGCGCCAGCTCTATCAGGCCCAGCAGACCCGCATCATGGTCGAGGCGGCACGGTTTCAGAACATGGTAACGCTGTATCGTGCCCTGGGTGGCGGCTGGAGCCGCAAAAGCCAGGGGACATCAAGCACACCACCCGGCCATCTGTAAGGGGTCGGGCCGAGGGGAGACGGCATATGCGTTTTATGAAACAGGCTGGCCTGCTGGCAGGAACTGGCATGATGCTGATGGGCGTGGCCGGACTGGCTCCTGCGCAGGCTGATGAGGCTGATTCGGTTGTCAGAAAGCCGATGCCCGGCTCGTCCCTGCCCAGGGTACATGCCGATTATAGCATGTTTCATTTTGTTCCCCGGGGTGATGAGGTGACCGTGCAGCCCGAGCGGAACCGCCTGCTGTTCCGCAAGAAAAGTGGTCAGCCAGATGGCTATGGCGAACGCCGTGGGGCAGCCATCGTCTATTATGATTCCAGCGGGAAACCCGTCCGCATCCAGCGTCTCACGCCGGAAGAGCTGGATCGGATGAACCAGTAGGAACGGTCCTGCCTGTTTCGGGGGGTCAGCGTTTCCACTTCCAGTAGCCGTAGAGGCCGAGGCCGGTATAGCCGGCATAGAGCAGGGCCGTGATGGTGAGAGAGCGGTTGATGAACAGGCCCGTATAGATCACGTCAATGCCGGACCAGAGCAGCCAGCTCACACGGTGGCGCCGGGCTGTCCAGAGCTGGGCAAGCAGGCTGGCTCCGCTCAGCCCTCCATCCAGAAGAGGAGTTGGGTCGTCACTCCAGCGTTGCAGGGCCAGAATCCATAAAATGGAGAGAATCAGGAAGAAGCCCGTCTCCAACATGGCCCGGTTGAAGGCGAGAGGGCGGGCGGGCAGGTCATCTGCCGGGCTGGATGGCCTATCTTGGCGGAGGTTCCCTCCGGCCTGTTTTTCTCGTGCCCACAAGGCCCAGCCATAGAGGATGGCGATGCTGAAGACACCTTGCAGCACCGTGTCTGCATAGAGATGGGCCTGGAAGAACACCGTGCCATAAAAGAGCGTTGCCAGCAGGGAGATGGGCCAGCCCATCATGAGGCGTTGTGCTGTCAGCCAGACGCCGGAGGCACTGAGCAGTGCGGCGATCAGTTCCGTCATGGGTCAGTCTCTTTCCAGCATGGCCAGCAGGGCCCGGCCACGCTCCGTCTGGAACCAGCGTGCATGGCCGATGAGGTAATCCCGCCGGGATATGTCGGCGGCGTTCCTGTTGCCGAGGACATGGCCGTAATAGGCAACCTCTGAAAGGGCAAAGGTGACGTGGCAGAGGGGCAGCCAGCAGGCGGTGAGGCGTTTCTCGGCAGGGCTGCGGGGCCGCTGGACATCATAGGCGTGCAGGAAGGCCCTCAGCTGCTCCTCATGCACGGTCGGGCAGCCATCCGGGGCCAGCCAGCTGATGAAGCTGCGTTCCATAGCCACGGCGAGGTCGAAGCTGGCACTGGTCAGGTCACACATGCCGAAATCGAAGGCACGGGCAGCCACGAGCCCATTACTCTCCCTGTGCCAGAGGAGGTTGGCCCCGTGCCAGTCCCCATGCCCCCAGAGGGGGCGGTCTTCTGGCAGCAGGGGGAGCAGGGCTTCATGGAACGGGGTCAGAAGGGGCAGGACATCCCGTTGCAGCGATGAGAGGGGATATGTGTCTGTCAGCCCTTCCTGTCGGGTGATCCACGGGATCAGGCTGTCCGCCAGCCTGTCGCCCAGCAGGGGATGCCGGGCGGAAATGAGGGGTGGGTCATGGCGTGGTGGGGCCTGATGGCCCTCGCTGGCCTGATGCAGCCGTGCCAGAAGTGTTCCGCTGGAAGCCGCCTGTGCCGTGTCGTGATAGGGCCGCCATGAGTCCAGCCCCCGATAGGCGTCCTGCTCCGTGTAAAGGGGGAAGGCTTCGTAGGTATGCTCGGGCGTGGCCAGGGCGGTCCGGCCATCCAGCATGGGCAGTGGGGCGGCGGCTGGCAGGCCCCGCTTTGCCAGATGGCTGGCGAAGCGGTGTTCTTCCGTCAGTGTTTCCACAGAGCGCAGGGCACGTCCGTGGCGTTTGAGGAACAGCCGCCCCCCATCTTCCAGCGCCACGATGGCCGAGGCGGAGAAGGGGCGGCGGCTGTGCCAGAGGAGGGGATTCCGGGCGGGCCGGACGCCCCAGTGCGGCAGAAGGGCCGTGACGTCACCGTCTGTCAGGGGAGGCCAGACGCAGCCATTGTAACCGCTTTCCAGACCAAGGGGGCGTGCCGACATGCTCAGAACCCGGCTGTCAGGCTGGCAAGGGCGGCGAAGGGTGCCCCGATGTAATACCCCGGAGCCGAGCCGCTGACCCGCCCGCCATGAAGGCCGGTCGTGTCATGGGCATTCAGGGTGGTGGAGTTGATGCCCGAGAGATAACGCTGGTTGCTGATGTTGCTCAGGTTCAGCCGCAATGTGGGTTGATGCAGGAAGCCCACATTGTTGAAGCGGTAACCAAGGGTCAGGTCGGCTGTCATGATGGCAGGGATGCGCTCGTCATTCATGAAGGTGGAATATTGATGGCTCATGTAATGCATGGAGATCATGCTGAAGAAGTGCCCATCATCATAGCGCAGGCCCGCTCCTGCCTGAAAATGGGGGCTGCGGACGGCTGTTTTGCCCGCTGTGGGCAGGATGTCGCTCCCGGCGGCGATGTTGTTGTCGATGGTGGCATGGAGATACTCGAAGGACGCATAGGGGCTGATATGGTGCCATGGGCGTGTACCGAGCTCCACATCCACACCACGGGAGGTCTGTTTCCCGGCATTGATGGTCGTGGTGATGTTGGGGTTGCTCGCTTCCCCGGTTTGTACCTGCCGGTTGCGGAAATTATAGTTGAAGAAGGTCAGGCTGGCTGTCAGCCAGTCTCCCGTGCGGCGGTAGCCGAACTCTTCGGAGACGGAATATTCATTCTTCAGGCGGTTGGTTCCGGCCTGACTGATGGAACCGTTGGGTACGCCATTGGCATCCACACCGGCATAGCTGTTGTAATAAGTGGGAACAGCCGGTGTCCGGAAGTTGGTGTTCACGTTGAGGAAGAGTTGATCCTGTTTCGTGAAGTTCCAGCGCATTCCGAAGCGTGGCAGGGGCTCCTGCCTGTTGCTGGAGATGTTGCGCTGCGGCCCGGGTACGTCATTGGTCCCCCAGCGATGCAGCATGACCTCTTTGAAGCCGATATCCATCACCAGCCTGTCCTGCATCAGGGAGATGTGGTCTCCCACATAGAGGGCATTGGTCTGGGACATGGTGTGAAAGCTCCCGGCCAGATAGGGGTTGCCATCCGGCATGAGGATGCGGCTGCGTTTTTTGTCCGCCCAGATATTGGCGGCAGAGCCATCACTTCCGACAGCCGTGAAGGGCTGCGGTTCGTTATCGTCTGAATAATCGTACCAGTAGCCCATGACGAAGTCGTTCCATTTATATCGGGCATGGAGAGCCATGTTCACGCCAGAGCGGTAGCTGCGCTGGGTGTAATCCGCCCGTACGGTCTGGCCGTCCGTCACGGGCAGGGAGGTGACGGGCTGGGAGCCGTAATAATTCCCCGTGCTGGAAAGTGTAGAGCCATAGGGGAAGTTGCCATAAGCCCGCTGGGCATAGGGGGTGATGTCGAAGGAGAAACGCTGGTTGAAGTGCAGATGTACCGGCGCACCGACATAAAGCGTCTCCTCCGGGTCGCGGGAGAGGCGCCAGTAACTGGTGCTGTTCTCGCCGGGCTCGAAATGCTGGGTCAGTTTGCCGCTATGGGTGCCGTAGGTTTTCCAGTCCTCAAGGGAGGTGAAGGGATAATAGCTGGTATTGGCCCTGTTCCATGACCCCAGAATGCCCGCCTGATTGCCTTGCCCCCATTCTTTGAGCAGCCGGAAATCAATATGCTGGCGGGTATCATAGCCGCCACTGCGCCAGTTATCCGCATGTGTGTTGGAGTAGGAGACAAAGCCTCTCACGCCGCTATGGCCTATCTCACCCGTTTCCAGCCGGATGAAACCCCGCCTTGTATTGAAGGACCCGTAGGAGAAGGAGGCCAGCCCACCGGGCTTCAGGGACGGGTCGAGGAAAGAGAGTTTCATCAGCCCACCTGCGGCGTTGAGGACAGGGCTGTCCAGATCGGCCGATCCCTGCTGGAGACCGACCTTGCTGTAATTCTCCGTATCGGCGAACTGGTTGGGGTACCCGCCATAGGAGGCAACATCGTTGAGCGGCATGCCCTCCAGCACGTAGCCCAGGGCATCACCGTTCAGGCCGCGGACGCTGATGTTGGTGTTGGGCGAGATGCCGAAGGGGTCGGATGTCATGACATTGGCACCCGGCAGGACGGACACGAGCTGGAAGGCCGAGGCCGTAGGCGCCTGTATGTCCATGTAGCTCCGGCCCACCTCGCTGATGGATTGCGTGCCATGCTGGGGCTGGATCAGCCCGCCGCCCCGCTGCACGGTTTCCGGGGCCGCCCGGGTAGTGATGTATTCCACCTTTTTGGCCTGTACGGCTTTGGCCGGTCTGGCATGGGAAGGCTGTTGGGCCGGGTGGTGGTGTGCCGCCGACGGATGAGTCGGTTTTCCTGAGTCTGCCAGTGCCAAGCCGGGGCTGCACAGGAGCAGAAAGAGAGGGGCCTTTTTGTGGCTGGAAAAAAACAAGCGCATGGAATCTTCGCCTTCGGAGCACGATGGTGAAGGTTCGCTGTGCAGGCGTCAGTTCAGGGGAGATGACGGGGACATCCCGTTCCGTGCTGTTTTCCTGTCCCTTCGCCGGTACGAACCGGATCAGGTTCAAAGGGTTGGATGGGCCGGCCCCATCCTCTCAGCCTTGTATGGTGAAGGCACCCCTCGGAACATTGCCCCCTGTTAGCAGAGAAGGCAGATCGTGTCCATTTTCTGTCATCTCTGTACAAATGAATGGCCATGTACCGGCGCAAAATGGGCTTCTCTTGTAAAAAAGCCTTATTCTGCCAATATCGGATGAAAATATGCATCTTCAGTTTTCAGAGAGAGGTTACATGCCCATCATCGCACCGAGCCTGCTTGCCGCCGATTTCTCCAATCTGCGTCATGAAATGGGCAGTGTGGCGGAGGCACCATGGCTACATCTTGATGTCATGGATGGGCATTTTGTTCCGAACATTTCCTTTGGTATGCCCGTCATCAAGGCGCTGCGCCCTCACAGCAGGGCGCGCTTTGATGCCCACCTGATGATCGAGCCGGCAGATCCCTATCTGGCTGCCATGGCAGAAGCGGGAGTGGACCACATCACCGTGCATGTGGAGGGGAATGCCCATCTTCACCGTACTCTCCAGAGCATCCATGCGCTGGGTTGCAAGGCAGGTGTGGCCATCTGCCCTGCCACGCCGCCGGAGGCTCTCTCCGAGGTCATGGACATGGTGGACATCATTCTGGTCATGACGGTCAATCCTGGTTTCGGAGGGCAGAAATTCCTGCATGGCCAGTTGGCCAAGATACGGACCCTTGCCGGGATGATCCGGCAGAGCGGCCGTGACATCGTGTTGGGTGTGGATGGTGGTATTGATGAGACCACCACCCCACTGGTGACAGAAGCCGGAGCAACCATGCTGGTGGCTGGTTCAGCCATTTTCGGCAGGGATGACCGGGCGGCAGCGATCCGGGGCCTGCGTGCGGCGGCCAAGCCTGCCACACTGGCCCCATCAGGGGAATGATGGTTGTTTAGGTCCTTCAGGCGGTATTTCCGGTTGCTGCTCGTCTCCCTGCCCCAGCGGCAGCATGAGGGGACAAGCCCTGTCTGTCTCTATCAGGACAGGGAAGAGGGCGATGTGGACCAGGGCGCCCTGCTGACGGGGGGTGTGTTCCGTTTTGCCCAGAAAACCTACAGCTTGCCCCTGCGGGGGGTCTGGCAGAGCAATAGCTGGCCGGAGGATGTCCGGCGCTGGTTCTATGGGTTTGACTGGCTGAAGGACCTGCGGACCTTTGGTACGAATGGAGCCCGGCTTCTGGCGCGCTCCATGGTGGCATCATGGGCAGACCGCCCCCCGGCTGACCCTGTTGCCCGGGAAAGCAGCGTGATGGGGCGGCGGCTGGCCAATTGGCTGGGGCATTATGAGTTCTGCCTTTCCACGGCTACGGAAGGGACGCAGCAGCTGGTGCTGGATGCCGCCGTGAAGGAGGCCCGTCGTCTTTCGGCCATGCTGCCTCTGCCTCCCATGGGGTGGGAAGGGCTGGCTGTTCTGCGGGGCTTGCTGGCCGTCTATATGGCCGTGCCGTATTATGATGGGTTCTTCAAACGGTTTGAGCAGCAGCTGCCGCTGGAGCTGAAGCGCCTGCTGGGTGATGAGGGCATTGTGGCCGAGCGCAGCCCGGAGGCCCAGTATCGTTGCGTGCAGGAGCTGACAGCCATTCAGGGCATGTTCACCACGTTGCAGTGGATGCCGCCGGACTGTGTCCCGGTGATGCTGGGGCGGGCCTGTGCCGTGTTGCGGGCCTTCTGCCATGGGGATGGGGGGCTGGCCCTGTTCAATGGGTCGCAGGAGCGTGGTGCGAAAGCCGTGCAGGCTCTGCTGGAGCAGGCAGAGCGATACAAGGTAGTGGCCTCCAGCCTGAGCCGGGGCGGTTTTGCCCGCCTGACAGCCGGAAGGGCCCTGCTGCTGGTGGATGCCGCCGCACCACCGCCGCAGGGAATGGATGGTATGGCCCATGCCGGTACATTGTCTTTTGAGTTCTCCCACGACCGGCAGCGTCTGTTCGTCAATTGTGGGGCAGCGGAGGGCGGCCCCTGGCGGCGGGCCCTGCGCAGTTCGGCAGCGCATACGATTCTGGTCGTGGATGGTGAATCCTCGTCCGATTTCGGGAATGATGGCCACGTGACCCGCCGTCCCTCACAGGTACGCTGCGAACAGAAACGGCAGGGTCGTGTTCAGGAACTCCATCTGTCGCATAATGGGTACTACCCGTCCTACGGTGTCCTCTGGTCCCGTTCCCTGTTTCTGGAACCATCCGGGGAGGAGCTGCGTGGCAGTGAAACGGTGGAGGGGGAGCGGGATGTGTCTTTCATGCTGCGGTTCCACATCCATCCCGATGTCCGTGTGGAGCGGGAGGATGATGATATCCTGCTCCATGCGCCCTCAGAGCTGTGGCGTTTCCGTCAGACAGGTGGGGTGATCATGCTGGAGGATGATCTTTACATGGGACGGGGCGTGCCGGAACAGACAGCCCAGATTGTCGTCCAGTCCTGCCCTGGCCGTCCCCTGACGCCTGCTGAGGAAGAGGCAACTGAAGCCGGGGGCAGGGCCGCCAAAGCGTCCAGACGCCAGCAGAAGGTGGACTGGGTGCTGGAGCATGTCCCACTATAAGGGTGTCAGGAAGACGCCTCCTTGCGGATGATGGCCTGTTGATGGGGATCATACGTATGGAGGTGGAGGGTGCCCTTCTGGAGGAGGTGGGCTGCCTGGCCGACCAGTTCGGCGTGGAGCAGGAACCATTCCTTCGGGTAGATCTGTTTTCCCAGTCGGTCCCGGACGTGAAGTATTGCCCGTGAGGGGGCAAAAAAGCGGTGCAGGCAGTCTTCCACCTTGCGATGGGAAAGATTGACCAGCGTATAGGTGGCTACAATCTCCACAGGGGCCATGAGAAAGGTGGGGTCATTGCGGGCATCAGCGACCCGGCGGCGAACGTCACCACTTGTGACGCCGATCTTGTAAAGTTTTCCCCGCAATTTACGGATTGATGGAACTTCGGAGAGGGAGCGGGCAACGTAAATGGTACCGGTGGCGTTGGCCACGGTCTCGCTCCCGGCGAGGGGCCCAAGGCCGATGCGGGAGATGAACCGGGCCGTTTTGTCCTCTGTCAGGGATTTACGGAAGGACGACATGAGCGGGTCGCTTTCCGTCCCATTGGAGAAGATGATGCGCAGGCGATGCTCTCTGTCGCCATGGCGATAGGTCTTTTCGTACTTCTCGGCGACATAGGCGATCAAACCGTTGCGGATGAAGAAATCGCCTTCTGCAGGTTCAAGAATCTGATTCTTTCTCACACGCCTTGCCGTACGGAGGCCGTTGGTTATCTCCTGCTGTACGGTCTCGAACAGGGCCTCATAATCCTGAAAATTGGCGCAGGGCGTGATGGTGGCCTGATGCTCCGGCACGGCCCGTTCTGCGGCGGGGCTGGAGTGGCGGAGGCTGAAGATGCTGGTATCCATCTCCAGATCATCATCATCGAGAATATCTTTCAGTGTGTGGGGGATGTCTGTGAAGGCCTGCTCATCCCGCCAGTCGGGCAGAGGGGGGGATGATGGCAGGTTTGGTCTGGCAAGCAGCCCCAGCCTGTCAGCTTTCTTTATGGCCGGGGAGGGGTTCTGGGCCAGACGATCAAGTGCGGCAGAGAGGCACATTTCTTCGTGATTTTCAGCCGTGTGCCTGGGAAGTCTGCCATTGTTTTCGACAAAACGTTCTGCTTCCTTCAGAAGGTCCAGTCCTGTCCTGCGGTTGGTCTGCCCTGTGCGGGCTGAGGAGGTATCAACCGGAAGCAGGCCGAGTTCATCATCTTCTGTAAAAATATCGTTCAGCGTGAGACGTTTCATCAGGTCAGCCCTGTTGCTGCTGGCGGAGAGTCCTGGCTTTTTCTCTGGCAAGATGAACCAGAGCCATGGCCAGACGCTGCTCCAGCTCATCGGGTGAATGGCTGTCTGGCATACGGCCTTCCTGGTCACGAAAAGCCTTGATGCGGGGCCAGAGGGCAATGGCCTCCTCAGTCGCCATGGGGTAACGCTGGGCGGTGAAGGCGGTCTTGATCTGTGCCAGCAGGGGGGCGTCCATGTCGCGGGAGATGATTTCAAACCGTTCCCGGAAGCAGTTGACGCTGTCGATCAGCTCAATATCGAGTTCTTTTACGTTGATGAGTCGTTGGACGAGGCTGAGCAACGTGTTGGGGGCGCTGGCCGTCTTGTCTTCCTCTGTGGTCTCTGTGGTGGGAGGGGTGCCCGCCCCGGATGAAGACCCGCTCCCGTGGGGTGGTGCTGGGGGTGTATCCGTTTCCTGAAGGGTCTGCCGGGCCAGTGTGGAAAGATTGATGCGGGCGGAAAGCTGCTGCCGGACAGATTCCGTTTCATCCTCTGTCAGATCAGGGTAGCGTTTCTCGATGATGCCGGTCAGCATGGGCTGGTTGAGGACCTCGGGGGCCGTGCCGGGGTTCAGGGCACGGCTGGACATATGTTGATGGGTGGTGGCGACAAGGTCGTTCATGTCCCTTTCGCAGATGTCACGGGCACGCTGGGTCGGCGGTTCATCAAGGTTGTGGATGCCAATGGTGACATGCCCCTGTGCATCCGTGCTGACAGGAGCACGGATATCGCCGTCTTCCCGCCTGTAGAACTTGAAATTCGGTGCAAGCACCTGTTCCATCAGCAGGGAGCCGGAAATGGCTTTGAGCATGTCATTCACGGCATCCTGCACGATTTGCGTCTCCACCCCCGGCTCGGCAACCAGATTGGTGAAGACAGCCCGTGTTTTGGCGGGGGCGTCCCGTGTGGCCCGGCCGATGATCTGGACGATCTCCGTGAGGGAGGAACGGTAGCCGATGGTCAGGGCATGTTCGCACCAGACCCAGTCGAACCCTTCCTTGGCCATGCCGAGGGCGATGATGATGTCCACCTTGGCCCGGTCGGCTTCGTCATCCCGTTTGCCATCTGGCCCGGTGATGGTTTTGGCAAGGCTGGCCTTGATGAGGTCCCGGTTGGGGCCATCATCCACAAGGTCAGCCACTTTGAGCAGCTGGCCATCAGGCCGGCGGATGATGTCGAAGCCGGTTTCCGGGTCCCGTCTTTCAACCGTGCCGATGAGGTCGATGATCTGCCCGACCTCATCATATTTGTCACCAAAGGCCTCGGATGATCCACGGTGCGGAATATGGATGATGGTCTTGCGTGTGGGGTCCAGAACATCCTTCAGCCCGTTGATGTAGGTGCCTTTATAGAACTCGTAGGAGATGCCCAGCGTCTTGAGGAACTCATAACCCTCCAGCTGCTCATAATAGCTGTAGGTGATGGGGGTGAAGCGGGTCTCATCCTCCGGGCGGAGAACGGGGATGGAATCCCCCCGGAAGTAACTGCCCGTCATCGCCATGAGGTGGCAGCGGTCCCGGTTCAGCAGCTCCCTCAGGATAAAGCCGAGGCGGTTATTGTCATCAGCCGAGACATGATGAAACTCATCCACGGCGATGAAGCAGGAATCAAAACAGGCCACATCATCCTGTGCGGCAATGGCATCATACCCGAAGCGGAAAGTGGCATGGGTGCAGACGAGCACCTGTGCCGTGTCATCCTTCATGAAATCCTGAAAAGCCCGCACCTTGCGGGGGGAGCTTTCGTCACTGTCGAGGCAGAGATTCCAGCGGTCTTCCACCACCCAGTCACATTCAAAACCAGGGAGGGATGTGCTGCGGAAGGAGCCGCCGATGGAGGTTTCCGGCACGCAGATGATGGTCTTTTTCACATGCTGGTGGCGCATCTTGTCCAATGCCACGAACATGAGGGCACGGCTTTTCCCGGCGGCAGGCGGGGCCTTGAGGAGGATATGCTGGGCCTGCCGGACATTATAGACACGCTCCTGCATGGGGCGCATCCCCTGTGCGTTGGTACCTGCCTTGCTGTGGCCATAGGTCATGGTGAGCATGTTTGCCATCGGGTCAGCCCTTTTGATTCTTTGTCGTGGAACGTTTTTTGCGGACGGTCTGTTTCTTTCGGCTTTGTGCCACACGGGCAGCATAACGGCGGAAGAGATGCTCCAGCCGTTGCGTATCGTTGGTGAAGGGCTGGCCCTTGTTGTACAGCCCCTCCAGCAGGGCATCATTGGCCTGATGGGCCTCCCAGAGATCGGCAGGCATTTTGTCCGGGTCGTACAGTTCGGCCAGATTTTTGTCGAAGTAGTACGCCCGTACCCGCATGATCGCCCGCCCGGACTGCTTCAGGGCCTCTTTGTCTGCCTCCGTGAGGGCAGGCACGGGGAAGGTGTGCCAGCCGAGCGTGTTGGAGTAGCGGAAGCGTGTTTCTAGTTTGCCGCAGACTGAGCCGATCCATGCCAGATGAAGGCGGGAAACCAGCAGGGCAAAGCACCATTCCGGGGCGTCATAGAGGACGAAGTTGAGGTTGGAGGAAATTGTGTCAGACTTGACCCGTATGGTCGGAAGATAGGGGCGGCGTTCCGAGCTGACACTGGGAATGAGGTAGGCGTGGTTTTGTGGGGCGTCATGCTCCCTGAACTGCCAAGGCCGGTCCAGCAGTTTCTGGTTGTTGCGGGCGTCTTTCATGGCAAGACGGGCCGCATATGTAGCCTCTATGCGTTCTGCAATGGGCGGAATCTGCCTTGCCTGTTCCAGCTCTGCATCATCAATCCAGAGGCAATAACGCTCAAGGTTGTTGATTGCTTCTTTAGACCCCATGAAACGCCGGATGAAGGGCTCAGCCTGTGGGGCCTGTTGCAGGAGCTGGATTTTTTCTTCTGGTGAGAGGAGGAGATGGCCGTTATCGGTGGGTTGATTGCCTCGTAACATTTCAGGCAGATTGAAAAGGCTTTTGCTGGCTTTTTCAATGTACACGTCCGGGGCATCCAGCAGATAGGCATTGATGTTCTGCGCCTGATGCTCTGTCTCCCCGGTGAAGAGCCGTTTTGGTGTTGCGATGGTTTTGGGTTCCGGGCGGTTTCTCAACCCGACAATGATGCAGATGACAGCGGCATTATGGCTGGCATTGTTGCGCCATTTGAAGGAGGTATGGGCAAAGCTGATTTCTAACGCTTCCCCCAACAGGTCGGGCCAGAGAGCATTGACGGCCTGCCCCTGGCAGAGCGAGTTGGTGGAGACCAGAGCCGCTTCCGCCTGCCGTCCCTGAATATAACGGGCGGTTTTGAAGAACCACGCCGCCACATAATCCAGCCCCTTATAGTTTTTCACGGAGCCGGAGAAGGTGATGGCCATATCCTTTTTCTGTTCTGCCTTCTGGTATGTTGAACCCAGAAAAGGCGGATTGCCGATGATGTACACCAGCTCACCATCCCCCGGTGGCGGGCAGACGGCTTCCCAGTCGAGCCGCAGCGCATTGCCGCAGACAATATGGGCGGCCTCCCGCAGTGGCAGGGAGGCAATGGCACGGCCAAAACGCTCTGCAAAGAGAGCATTGGCCTGATATTCCGCAATGAACAGTGCCAGCTTGGCCGTTTCTGCAGCAAAATCGGCACATTCTATGCCGTGAAAATTGGCAATCGGGATGGCAGAAAACAGCTCCATTGTGTCATTGCCGTTCAGCGCCGCCAGCCGTTGCAGGAGGGTCATTTCCAGTTCCCGCAGCTGGCGATAGGCAACGACAAGAAAGTTCCCGGAACCGCAGGCAGGGTCAAAAACATGGATATGACCGAGCTTGTGCAGGAGCTTCTGTAGGGCAGCGGGTTTGTCCCAGTCCTTCTGGATATCGCTGCGTAGACCATCCAGAAAAAGGGGGTCGATGACTTTGCGGATATTGGGGACGGATGTGTAATGCATCCCCAGTTCGGCCCGGATGCCCGTATCCGCCACGGACTGGATCATGGAACCGAAAATGTCGGGGTTGATGTCCTTCCAGTCCAGCGCACAGGCATCCTTCAGGTAGCGGAAGGCCGTGACATCAAAGGTCGGTATGGCGATGTCCCCAGCAAACAGCCCGCCATTGACGTATTCCAGCGGGGCCGTCCAGTCTGGCAGGTGGCTGCGTTCGTCCTTTGGCAGGTTCATGGCCTCAAACCCTGCCTGAAGGACCGTATGCAGGGCCTCACCTTTTTTCCCGCCATAATCCAGTACGAGGCGGCTGAACTGGTCTTTGGGGAAGATGCCGACATCCTCGGAGAACAGGCAGAAGATCAGCCGCATCATGAACTGGTTCATGATGTGCGTGTGGCTGGGGTCCTTCCATTCCGGGTTATGCCGGATGAGGGCATCATACAGTCTGGCCAGCTTGCCCGTTGCCTGCACGTCAACGGGGTTTTCCTCCACGGCACGGTAACGTTCTTTGCCGGCAGCAGGGAGGAAGAAGCCGAAATGTTTGGCCATTTCATTCAGCGGACAATGGAGGCTCTCCCCGCTGGCAGGATGGAAAGCGGCCAGCATGGTACCGTCCGTCGTGAGGAGGATGGCCGGTTTCGCCTGTTTGTTGCGGGTGGAGGCTTTTAGCTGGTCCAGAACGGCATCAACCGTCGCCTGTTCCGTCTCTCCGGCTGGGGCAAAATGGAACCGGCGGCTCAGCAGAACCCCGCCGGAGAGGTCGGAACGGTTCGTTGCCCCCTTGCGAAGCCTGTCCACGGTTGCTTTTGCGGCATCCGTAGCAAGGGCAAACTCGTAGGGAAATGCGCTGGCATCGTAGGGCTGAGAGGTGAGGTCCGAGAGAGCATCGTAAATTTCAGTCGGATTCACAGCATTAACCCTATATTAAGAATGAGGGATAAGCGGATCACATACCGTCAGTTTTGTCCAGAGGTGTTGCGGCATGTCATGCTGCCAGAGAGGGCGCTGCTTTCCCTCCCTGACGGCGTGGTGTGCGGTTACCCAACCCGGATGAGGATGTGCTTCTTCTTGCCGGAGGACAGTTTCAGCGTGCCGTCCGTCAGGTCGGCGGGGGTGACGGTCTGGTTCTCATCCTTGATGACGACGTCATTCAGCCGGGCACCACCGCCACGGATAAGACGGCGTGCCTCGCCCCCGCTGGCGGCCAGGCCTGCCTCTGCAAAGAGCCTGAAGGCAGGCACGCCCTCGGCAAACAGGCTGGCGGGCACGGCAACTTCCGGCAGGGCGGCCTGGACGCTGCCCTGCTCGAACACCTTGCGGGCGGTTTCGGCAGCTTCCTCGGCGGCTTCACGGCCGTGGCAGATGGCCGTGGCCTCGGTGGCCAGAATCTTCTTGGCCTCGTTGATCTCTGCCCCTTCCAGCGTACCGAGGCGTTCACATTCCTCCACGGACAGGTCCGTGAACATCTTCAGGAAGCGGCCCACGTCGGCATCCTCGGTGTTGCGCCAGAACTGCCAGTAATCGAAGACAGGCCGCCGCTCTTTGCGGACCCACACGGCTCCGTTGGCGGACTTGCCCATCTTGGCCCCGGAGGAGGTGGTGACAAGCGGCGTTGTCAGCCCGAACAGGCGTGCCCCATCCGTGCGGCGGGCCAGGTCGATGCCGGAGACGATGTTGCCCCACTGGTCGGACCCGCCCATCTGGAGAATGGCCCCGTGGCGGCGGTACAGCTCCCGGAAGTCGAACGCCTGAAGGATGGAATAGTTGAATTCAAGGAAAGTCAGTCCCTGTTCCCGGTCCAGCCGCTGCTTCACGCTTTCGAAGGAAAGCATCCGGCTGACGGAGAACTGCACCCCGACATCCTGAAGCAGGCTGATGTAGGAGAGCCTGTCCAGCCAGTCCGCATTGTTGACGAGACGGCACGCCCCATCCTCAAAATCCAGAAACTGTCCCAGAGAGGCCCGCAGCCCGGCAAGATTGTGGGTGATGGTCTCGTCCGTCATCAGGGAGCGGGCCTCATCACGGAAGGAGGGATCACCGATCTTTGCCGTGCCGCCGCCAATCAGGGCGATGGGGTTGTGCCCGTGCTTCTGGAGCAGCCGCAGCATCATGATCGACATGGCATTGCCCACATGCAGGGAGTCTGCCGTGGGGTCAAAACCGATATAGGCCGTAACGGGACCTGCCAGCATCAGCTCGTCCAGCGCCTCGAAATCGGTGCACTGGAAGATCATCCCACGGGCTTGGGCTTCCCGCAGGAATGGGCTTTTAAGTGATGTATCGGTCATGAAGGGCATCTTTCCTGATGGCTGTCCTGTCGGGGCGGAGCGGGCTTAGCCCACGGCCTCTGCCGCAGGCTGGATCATGGCGTCTTCAGGGGCGAAGAGATTCCGCTGGCGGGTCGTCACATGGTCCTCCAGCGCATCGGCAATCAGTTCTGCCTGCTGGGAGAAGATATGATCGGCCTCGGGGAAAACACGGTAATCCACCGTGACATTCTTCTGCGTGTTCAGCTTGTCCACCAGCTTGCGGATGACAGGCTCGGGGGCCATGCTGTCCTTTCCACCGGCGATCATCAGGCCGCTGCACGGGCAGGGAGCGAGGAAGTTGAAATCGTAATCGTCAGCCGGAGGAGCGACGCTGATCCAGCCACGGATTTCTGGCCGACGCATGAGCAGCTGCATCCCCACGAAGGCACCGAAGGAATAACCGGCGATCCACAGCTCCGAGGAGTTGGGGTTGATCATCTGCATCCAGTCCAGCGCAGCGGCGGCATCGGAGATTTCCCCGATTCCACCATCATACCGCCCCTGGGAGCGGCCAACCCCACGGGAGTTGTAGCGCAGGACAGAAAAGCCCATGGTCTGGAAACGGCGGTACATGGTGTAGGCGATGCGGTTGTTCATCGTCCCGCCATGCAGCGGATGTGGATGGATGATCAGGGCGAGAGGGGCGTTGGGGTCTTCAGAATGATGGTAATGGCCTTCGAGCCGCCCATCCGGGCCGGCAAACATGACTTCAGGCATGTGTCTCTCATCTCTTTGTCCACCCCGTTGCCTGCTGAAGGCCCAGAGCGGTTATGCGAACCGATAATGCCCGGGTCCCTGTCCGGGCCCGGGCATGATTTTACGCCCCGGGCAGAAGGCACGGCCCCAGTCCGGGAAGAACATACCGGCGTTGTATATCGGTTCCATCCTCGTGATTTCTACCAAAATCGACTCTTCTGCGCTGGTTTTTTCAAAATGGTAAAGAAGATTGTATCTATCATCCTGTTTGGGCAGGGTTTGTCATGGGGCTTGCGGGAAAGGCACTGTCCCGGATGCGCATGAGCGGAGCAGAAGGTTTTTTTCATGGTTCAGGATACAGCTGTGCAGCAGGGCCCTGTCTATCTCGATGCCAATGCAACCGAACCCCTGCGGCCTGCTGCACGGGCTGTCATGCTGGCCGGGCTGGAGCAGACAGGGAATCCGTCTTCTGTCCATGCCGCAGGACGTAGGGCCCGCATCATGCTGGAAGAAGCCCGCCAGACGATGGCCTCCGCTTTTGGCAGGGAGGCTGACTGCTGTGTGTTCACGTCAGGGGGAACGGAGGCGGATACGCTTGCCCTGCATGGCTTTGGTCGGGCGGAAGGCCGTGCCATTCTCATTGGTACCACCGAGCATGATGCCATCCGCAAAGCTGCCCCGGAGGCGTCCCTCATTCCGGTTGACGGGCAGGGGGTGATCGACTGCATGGCGCTGGAGGAGATGCTGGCAGCCCATACTCCCGGAACAGGTGATCGGCCGGGGCCGCTGGTCTGCATCATGGCGGCGAATAATGAGACGGGGGTATACGCTCCCTTGCGGGATGTAGCCTCTCTCTGTCGCCAGCATGGTGCCTTTCTGCATGTCGATGCCGTACAGGCTGCAGGCCGGATGCAGGAGCGGGACGAGTTCTCACTGGCTCTGAAGGACGGGTCCCTGGCGGGGGCCAGTCTGGCCCTGTCCGCCCACAAGATGGGTGGTCCCAAGGGGGCCGGTGCCCTGCTGCTGCCGGAGGACAGGCCCCTGGCTCCCCTGCTGCCCGGTGGCGGGCAGGAACGGGGACGGCGGGGTGGCACACCGGCCCTTGCATCCCACATGGGTATGGCCGCCGCTCTTGAGGAGAGCCGGAAGCAGGACTGGACCCTCCTGGAGGCGCTGCGGGATGAGCTGGAGGGTGTCATGGTGCAGGCTGGAGCCCTCATCATGGGGCATGGTGTGGCCCGGCTGTCCAATACCATCAGTGCGGTCCTGCCCGGTGTGGCGGCCCAGATGCAGCTCATGGCGCTGGATATCGAGGGATATTGCGTTTCAGCCGGTTCGGCCTGTTCATCCGGCAAGGTGGCCCGATCCCATGTGCTGGAGGCCATGGGGCAGGGGGAGGCAGCCGGGCAGGCCATCCGTGTCTCGCTGCCGTGGAATGCCGAAGCTGGAGCTGTCAGGGCATTTGGGCAGGTTTATGCTCTCATGGCCCAGCGTTTTGCCGGACGTGGCCTTCTGAAACGCAGCTCTCTCCAGGGAGGTGGCCGTGCAACTTGAAGCTGATGTGATCTATCTGGATTACTTTGCTACGACTCCGTGTGATCCAGCCGTGCTGGAGACCATGCTGCCATGGTTCACACAGTATCCCGCCAACGCAGGGAGCCTGCATCTGCCGGGGCAGAAGGCCAATGCGGCCGTGGAGCAGGCCCGGGAGGAGCTTGCCGGGGCTCTCGCCGTCAGCCCGCAGGAGCTGATCTGGACCTCCGGGGCAACGGAGGCCAATAATCTGGCCATCAAGGGAGCCGCCCGTTTCCTGAAGGAACAGGGTGATGGGCGACGGCGCCTTGTCACCGTGGCAACGGAGCATAAATGTGTGCTGGAAGCTGTACGGTCACTGGAGGGCGAGGGGTTTGAGCCTGTCATCCTGCCGGTGGAGCCGGATGGCCGCCTGTCACCGGATCGTCTGGCAGAGGCCCTGAAGACACCCGCGCTGCTGGTCAGCATCATGGCAGCGAACAACGAGACAGGCGTGGTGCAGGACCTTGGGCGCCTCATGCCGCTGGTGAAGCAGGCCGGCGCCCTGCTGCATGTGGACATGGCCCAGATGTTCGGCAAGCTGCCCTGCACGCTGGAGGGTGTCGATCTCGCTTCATTTTCGGCACACAAGATATATGGTCCCAAAGGCGTGGGAGCGCTGTATGTCCGGCGGCGGCCCCGTGTGCGGCTGCTACCTTTGTTTTCAGGCGGCGGGCAGGAGCGCAGCCTGCGTTCTGGCACGTTGCCGGTCCCGCTGATCATCGGCATGGGGAAGGCTGCCCGGCTGGCCGTGGAGAGCGGGAAGGAGGAGGCTGACCGTCTTGCGGGCTTGCGGGAGAGGCTGTGGCAGGGTATGCGGCAGCTGTTCCCGGTGGTGCGTCTCAATGGTGCGCCTGCCCCACGGCTGCCGGGCGTCTTGAATGTGTGCCTGCCCGCCGGGCTGGAGGCCCAGCAGGTCATGGCAGCAGTGCCGGGGGTTGCTTTTTCATCCGGTTCGGCCTGTTCAGCGGCATCTGGGGCACCATCCTATGTCCTCAGGGCAATGGGATTGACAGAGGCGGAGGCACGCAGGAGCTTGCGCCTGTCGGTGGGACGTTTTACCTCGGCAGGTGATGTGGAGTGCGCAGTGGCCCGTTTTGGGCAGGGCCTTGCCGGGAGGTGAGACCGCTGCATGGATACAGGGAGTAGGGACTTATGCCCCGGATGGTTTTTGTTGAGCGTGATGGTAGCCGCCACGAGGTGGAGGCACAGGCTGGTCTCTCCGTGCTGGAGATCGCCCATGAGAATAATATCGACCTTGAAGGGGCCTGCGAAGGCTCGCTCGCCTGTGCGACCTGTCATGTGATCGTGGACCCGGCCTGGGCGGACAAGCTGAAAAGCCCGACTGATGATGAGGAAGACATGCTCGACCTCGCTTTCGGGCTGGAGAAGACATCCCGTCTGGGTTGCCAGATCGTCATGACGGAAGAGCTGGACGGTCTTGTCGTCCATCTTCCCAAGGCTGGCTGAGGTTTCCAGTCATGCGCATCCTTGTGGCCATGTCTGGTGGGGTGGACAGTTCCGTGGTGGCAGCCCTGCTGAAGCGGCAGGGCCATGAGGTCATCGGAGCAACCCTCCAGCTTTACGACCATAGCGGCCCGGCAAAGCCTGGGGCCTGCTGTGCTGGACGGGACATCATGGATGCCCGCATGGTCGCCGAGCGTATCGGCTTTCCCCATTACGTCATCGATGCGGAGAGCCGCTTCCGGGAAAGTGTGATCGAGAGTTTTGCCGATTCCTACGCTCGGGGGGAGACCCCCGTTCCCTGTGTGGCCTGCAATCAGGGGGTTAAATTCACGGACCTCCTGAACATGGCCCGGGACCTCGGCTGTGAGGCCATGGCAACCGGTCATTACGTACGTCGGCTGGAAGGCCCGGAAGGTGTGGAGATGCACCGCCCGGTGGACCGGGACCGGGACCAGAGCTGGTTCCTGTTTGCCACGACCCGTGAGCAGCTGGAGTTCCTGCGCTTCCCGCTGGGCGAGATGCCCGACAAGGCCCATGTGCGTGCTCTGGCGGAGGAGCTGGGGCTGGATGTGGCCACCAAGCGGGACAGCCAGGATATCTGCTTTGTCACGAACGGCTCCTATGCCGGGCTGGTGGAGAAGATGCGGCCGGAGATTGAAGGGCCGGGTGACATTGTGGCTGAAGACGGGACCGTGCTGGGCCGTCATGAGGGCATTGCCCGTTATACGGTTGGCCAGAGCCGTCGTCTGGGGGATATTCATACGGGGACGGGGGAGCGCCAGATGGTCACGGCCATTGATGTGCCCTCCCGCCGCATCATTGTTGGCCCCCGCCGGAAGGTGACCAGTGATGAAGGCCGCCGGACCGTTCGCCTGCGGGATATGAACTGGTTGATTGACGCCCCGGCAGAGGGTGTGCGCTGTGGTGTACAGCTGCGGGCACGGGAAGGGCTGCGGCAGGCCCTGGTGCGGCCCCTGGAGGGGAACCGGGCCGAGGTGCAGCTGGATGAACCCGCCCTGCCAGCCCCTGGTCAGGCCTGCGTGATGTATGAGGGTGATCGTGTTCTGGGGGGTGGTTTCATCCTTGCCTGAGGGGATGAAACATACTGTTTCCCCAAGCCTTCACACAATATTTATCCAGCCCTTCGGGAGGGTTGTTCCGTCTTGCAGGGGCGGTCGATTGAAGCGGAGGGACGGACATTCCTTGCCGTGCTGCCTTTCTGGCATTCGGAAACGTTTCGTAACCCGAATATAATTTGTGCGAATCGCATTTTTGGATATGGACAACACCCCATGTTTCATGGTCTGGCTGGAGATAGAGAAGTTCCTTCTCCTCTAACAACAGGAAGTGGTTGTCACGCGATCAGCTTGAAGGTTTGCTATGGCTTATTTTGCACGTCATTTTGGTTCATTGCCGGAACGTTCTGCTCTGCGGAAGGCCATCGCCGAGAAGATCCGGTATCCAGAGCAGGAGTGTGTGGAAGCGCTTCTTCCCGCCGCTGAACTGAAACCTGACGAGGAGATCGTGGCTGGCAAGGTGGCCCTTGCTCTGGCCCGCAATCTGCGTGATCACCGTCGGCCCGGTCTGGTTGAGACGCTGGTGCAGGAATTCAGCCTTGGTTCCGCCGAAGGTGTGGCACTGATGAGCATGGCTGAGGCCCTGCTGCGTACTCCTGATCACGCAACCCGGGATGCTCTGATCCGGGATCAGGTTAGTGTCGGTGACTGGCTGTCCCATATGGGGCGTGACAGTGGGCTGATCATCAATGCTGCCTCTTGGGGGCTTGATGTCACGAGCCGTCTTGTATCCCCCAAAAAGCGCATGGGGGCAATTCATGACCTGCTGCGCAAACGGGGTGAGCCGGTTGTCCGCAAAGCCGTGCAGTTTGCCATGCAGATGATGGGCCAGCAGTTCGTGCTGGGCCAGACCATCGAGGGGGCGCTGAAGGATTCTCACAAGCGGCAGGCCCAGGGCTTCAACTACTCTTACGACATGCTGGGTGAGGCAGCGCTGGACCGTAACGATGCCGAGAGGTATCAGGCCTCCTACCATGCCGCTCTGGAGGCGATCGGCTCCATGGCCAGGGGCAACACGGTTTATGAGCGCCCCGGTCTGTCCATCAAGCTGTCTGCCCTGCATCCTCGCTACGAGCGTGCCAAGCGTGAGCGTGTGATGGGTGAGCTGCTGCCGACGGTCAAGGCACTGGCCGTACGTGCCAAGCATTACAATCTCGGCCTGAACATTGACGCTGAAGAAAGCGAACGTCTGGATCTGTCCCTGGATATTCTGGACGCACTCTGCCGTGACCCGGAGCTGGCCGACTGGGATGGCATCGGTTTTGTTGTGCAGGCCTATGGCCGCCGTGCCGCTGCCGTATTGGATTACATCATCGCTCTTGGCCGTGAGACGCACCATCGCATCATGGTCCGCCTCGTCAAGGGGGCCTATTGGGATACCGAGCTGAAAAAGGCCCAGATTGATGGTGTGCCGGATTTCCCGGTTTTCACCCGCAAATGTCATACGGATGTCAGTTATATCGCCTGTGCCCGCAAGCTGCTGGCCGCTGGTGATGCCGTTTTCCCCCAGTTTGCCACGCATAACGCCCGCACGGTGGCGTCCATCTACGCCATGGCTGGCCGGGACTTCCACGAGGGGCAGTACGAGTTCCAGTGCCTGCATGGCATGGGCGAGGCTCTTTATGAAAGCGTCGTAGGGCAGAAACATCTGGGTCGCCCCTGTCGCATTTATGCCCCGGTCGGAACCTATGACACGCTGCTGGCCTATCTGGTCCGCCGCCTGCTGGAGAATGGAGCCAATTCGTCCTTTATCAATCTTCTGGGAGATTCGAAGATTTCCCTGGAGAAGCTGGTGGAGGACCCGGTCAAGACAACCCGGTCCTACACTCCGGTTGGGGCCCCTCATGCTGAGATCAGCAAGCCGCTCGACATGTTTGAGCCTGACCGCCACAATTCGAAGGGCATGGACCTGAATGATGATCTCGTTCTGGCCCGCCTTGGAAAGGGGCTTGAGGGACTGCCGGAGCATTATGAGGCGGCTCCGCTGGTTCCTGGCCTTGGCAAGGCCGAACGCCCTGTCCACCCGGTGACGAACCCGGCGGAGCGGAGTGACCAGGTCGGGACAGTGACATTCGCCGTGCCAGAGGATGTCACTCGTGCTGTGGATGTTGCTGAGGGAGCTTTCGAGGAGTGGGCAGCCCGGTCCCCTGATGACCGTGGCGCCATTCTTGAGCGTGCGGCCGACCTGCTTGAGGAACGCTACATCGCCTATATGGGGCTGGCTGTCCGGGAGGCTGGCAAGTCCTATCCCAATGCCGTAGCTGAGGTACGGGAAGCGATCGACTTTCTCCGGTACTATGGCGGGACGGTCCGGCGTGAGTTCAGCAGCAAGACCCACCTCCCATTGGGGACAGTTGTCTGCATCAGCCCCTGGAACTTCCCGCTGGCCATTTTCCTTGGGCAGGTCTCTGCCGCTCTGGCAGCTGGTAATACCGTTCTGGCCAAACCGGCAGAAGAAACGCCGCTGATCGCCATGGAGGCCGTCAAACTTCTGCATGAGGCTGGCGTGCCGGAAGAGGTCCTGCAACTCCTGCCGGGTGAGGGTGATGTCGGTGCTGCCATGGTGGCGGACAAGCGCATCGCTGGTGTGCTCTTTACCGGTTCCACGGTTGTGGCGCAGATCATTGCCCGCCAGCTGACTGGCCGTCTCGGGCGCAATGGGCAGCCTGTGCCGCTCGTGGCGGAGACGGGTGGCCTGAACGCCATGGTGGTTGATTCTTCGGCCCTGCCGGAACAGGTGGTGAAGGACATCGTTGCCTCCGCTTTCGACAGTGCCGGCCAGCGCTGTTCCGCCCTGCGTGTTCTCTGCGTGCAGGACGATGCAGCCGATCGCATCATTTCCCTCCTGAAGGGCGCCATGGAAGAACTGCGGATCGGCATCCCGGCCAAGCTGGCCACGGATGTCGGGCCGGTCATCAGTGAAGTGGCCCGCAAGGGAATTGTCGATCACATTGAGGCGCTGCGAGGCCGTAACCATCCGGTCTTCCAGGCGCCGGTCGTGAAGGACGAAACGGCTGACGGCACCTTTGTTCCGCCGACACTGATCGAGGTCAATGCGATCGCTGATGTGGGGGGTGAAATCTTTGGCCCGGTGCTGCATGTGCTGCGTTACCAGCGTGAAGAGCTGGAGGCCCTGATCACCCGTAGCAATGCGGGCGGCTATGGGCTGACCTTCGGCGTGCATAGCCGTGTTCCGTCCCGGATCGACTATCTGGTCGAGCGTGTCGAGGCTGGGAACATCTATGTCAACCGCAACATTGTCGGGGCGATTGTCGGTGTCCAGCCGTTTGGTGGTCATGGCCTCTCAGGGACTGGCCCCAAGGCAGGTGGTCCTCTGGCCCTGCGTCGGCAGCTCGCCCATGCGCCCCGTACGCTGCTGGCCAAACCGGACGCCATGCCTGCCATGGCACGGTCCTGGCTGTTGTGGCTGGGAACGGATGACCGTGAGCTGGTCCGTGAGGTGACGCCATGGATGGATCATGGCCTGCTGGATTGCCGTCTGGAGCTTCCTTCTCCTGTAGGTGAGCGGAATACGTACAGGCTTGAGCCCCGTGGCCGTGTGCTGGTTGTGGCAGAGACACCTACCGGCCTGAAGCGTATGATCAGCTATGCGATCAGCTGCGGGAATGAGGTCGTGGCGCTGGCTGCTCCTGCGGTCATTGCCTCTCTGGATACGCTGCCTGATGTTCTGCGGGAGGTGATCAAGCCGGCAAATTCTCTGGGGGATGTGGAAAAATGTTCCGTCATCCTGACGGAGACCATCAATGAAGGGCTGTGGCAGATCGTTGCAGACCATCTGAAGAACCCGGATGCACCTGTTCCGCTGGTCTATTGGGCTGACAGTGTGACGTTGCAGCCGGAAGCCCTGTTGCAGGAGCGGGTGGTCAGCGTCAATACGGCAGCTGCCGGTGGCAATGCCGAGCTGATGACACTGAGCTGACAGGCTGAAAGGGAGCCGGGCTGACAGGGTCAGCCCGGTGTTCCGGGCATGTTGTGTCTGTAAATGAAAGAACGGGTGGAGGAGCCATGCTCTTCCACCCGTTCTTTCATGTTGGGATATGGAGTCTGCCCCGGGGAGAAGAGCCCTTCAGGTCGGGATCTTCGTTTTGGGCAGCGGCAGGCAGCCATCTGGTGTGGTAGCCCGCAGGAAATTGGCCAGCTCCCGGAAGGATGTTGCCCGTGGGTCGGATGGACGCCAGACGAGGCTGATGGTCCGGCGGGCTTCGCTCTCACTCAGCTCCCGGACTGTCACAAGGCCGTCAAATTCCTGCCGGTTGTTCAGGGCCAGACGGGGAATGAGGGAGAAACCTTCTCCGGCGCCGATCATGTGCCAGAGCATTTCCAGACTGGTGGCCAGACGCTGGTCCTGCGAGCGGAAATTGCTGGGGCAGAGGGAGAGGGCCTGGTCCCGCAGGCAATGTCCGTCTTCCAGCAGCAGCAGGTCCGGCCGAGCCAGGTCGGCAATGGACAGATTCTTCTTGGTGGCCAGCTCATGGTCTTTGGGGAATACCGCCAGGAAAGGTTCCTGAAAGAGCGGTGCATGTTCCAGTGTTTCGGTAGCAGCCGTGGGTGCCATGAAGGCAACATCCAGATCGCCCTGCCGGAGAGCCTGTACCAGATTGGGCGTGGTGTTCTCATTCAGCCTCAGGCCCAGCTGGGGGTACTTCTGGCGCAGGCGGGGCAGAAGGCCGGGGATGTAGTACGGCCCGAGAGTGGGAATGACGCCGATATGCAGGAGGCCGTCCAGCGGTCCTGTATGGGCCCGGGCGACTTCCAGCAGATTGCGGGCTGAGGCCAGCACATCCCGCCCCAGGGCGATGAGGCGCTCACCTTCCGGTGTGGGAGCCACATGCCGACGGGAGCGTTCGAACAGGGTGACATTGAGAAGCTGCTCCAGCTTTCTCACCTGCTCGGACAGCCCCGCCTGACTGACCCCGCAACGCTCAGCTGCACGGGAAAAGTTGCGCAGGTCATCAACTGCGACGACGTACTCGATGTCCCGAAGGGACAGACCGGAAAGAGGAACGTAGGACATAAGGATACCAATAAGCTGAGTTGGAGGCAGGGCCAAGGGAAAAAGACTGGAATCGCATAAGGATTGATAATGATTCTCAATTATACTGATAACAACCCTCAATTAGACGGTTTCAGAGCCGTGGGCTAGAAGGTGAACATGCTTGACATTCCCAAGGTTGGGCTGTCCCTTTGAGGGGACATCCGCAGGCCCTGCGGAAGTCTACAATTCTGAAAGTGAATGAGGAGGTTTCCATGCCTGCTATTGGTTCCGAGATTAAGCCGTTTACCGCCCAGGCTTTCCGTGATGGCAAGTTCCTTCAGGTCTCTGATGCAGACCTGCGTGGCAAGTGGTCCGTCGTGTTCTTCTACCCGGCTGACTTCACCTTTGTCTGCCCGACAGAGCTGGAAGACCTCGCCGAGAACTATGAGACCTTCCAGAAGATGGGTGTCGAGGTCTTCGGTGTCTCCACAGACAAGCACTTCACCCACAAGGCATGGCACGACACGTCCCCGGCCATCGGCAAGGTGCAGTACACCATGATCGGTGACCCGTCTGGCGACATCGCCCGCAACTTCGATGCTCTGCGTGCCGATGGCAGCCACACGGCTGACCGCGCCACGTTCCTGATCGACCCGGAAGGCAAGATCCAGTACATCGAGATCACCTCCGAGGGTGTGGGCCGTAGCGCTGCCGAGCTGCTCGACAAGATCCGTGCTGCCCAGTACATCGCTGCTCACCCGGGTGAAGTCTGCCCGGCCAAGTGGAAAGAGGGTGGCGACACGGCAACCCTGAATCCGTCCCTGGACCTGGTCGGCAAGATCTGATCACGTCCTGAAAACGGGAAGTATGGTGGGGGGCCTCTCCCCACCGTTGAGGGGAGGCGTGCTGCGTTGTGGTGCGCCTCCTTTTTCATGGGGCCGATTCCCCGGTCTGCCAGACCCTGAGCACCAGAGATTCTGGAGAGAGAATTCATGCTGAACGACGAACTCAAAGGCCAGCTGAGAGGGTACCTCCAGCATCTGCGCCACAACATCATTCTTGTTGCCTCCCTTGATGAGGGCGACAAGTCCCGTGAGATGAAAGAATTTCTTAACGAAATTTCCGAACTCTCTGATAAGGTTTCCTATCAGGAAGGTGGCAATGACGTCCGTCGCCCGTCTTTCCTGATCCGTGCCGCAGATTCAGATGTTCAGGTCTGCTTTGCGGGCATCCCGATGGGCCATGAGTTTACGTCTCTGGTACTGGCCCTGCTTCAGGTTGGTGGTCACCCGCCGAAGGTTGAGGCTGAACAGGTTGCGCAGATCAAGGCCCTGAAGGGTGATTTCCATTTCGAGACCTATTTCTCCCTGTCCTGCCACAACTGCCCGGATGTCGTTCAGGCCCTGAACATGCTGAGCGTGCTCAACCCCAACATCCGCCACACGGCCATTGATGGTGCCCTGTTCCAGGATGAGGTGAACGAGCGTGATGTGCGTTCCGTCCCTCAGGTGTTCCTGAACGGTGAGCGTTTCTCCACCGGTCGCATGGAACTGCCGGAGATTCTGGCCAAGATCGATACTGAAGGTGCTGCCAAGGCTTCCGAGAAGCTGAATGACGAGGCTCCGTTCGACACGCTGGTGATCGGGTCCGGTCCGGCTGGCTGTGCCGCCGCCATCTACACGGCCCGCAAGGGTGTCCGCACTGGTCTGCTGGCTGAGCGCTTCGGTGGTCAGGTCATGGATACGGCTGGCATCGAGAACTTCATCTCCGTACCGGAGACCGAAGGTCCGGCCCTTGCCAAGAATCTGGAGCAGCATGTTCGCAGCTATGATGTCCGTGTCATCACGGCACAGCGTGCTGCCAAGCTGATCCCGGCCGAGAAGGAAGGTGGCCTGCACGAGATCGTGCTGGAGAGCGGTGCCCACCTGAAGGCCCGTACCATCATCGTGGCAACAGGTGCCCGCTGGCGTCAGCTGAACGTGCCGGGTGAGGAAGAATACCGCACACGGGGCGTCGCCTACTGCCCGCATTGTGATGGTCCGTTCTTCAAGGGCCGTCCGGTTGCTGTTGCCGGTGGTGGCAACAGTGGCGTGGAAGCCGCCATCGACCTCGCCGGTATCGTGTCCCACGTGACGCTGCTTCAGTATGACCCTGTGCTGACGGCTGATGAGGTCCTTCAGAACAAGGTCCGCAGCCTGCCGAATGTCGATATCGTGGTGAACGCCCGCACGACCGAGATCCGTGGTGATGGCCGCAAGATGACCGGCCTGAGCTGGCAGGATGTCAAGGATGGCAGCGAGCACAGCATCGACGTGGACGGCATCTTCGTCCAGATTGGCCTGCTGCCGAACACGGACTGGCTGAAGGGTGGCATCGAGATGTCCCGCATCGGTGAGATCGGCATTGACGAGCGTTGCCGTACCTCCATCCCCGGCGTGTTTGCTGCCGGTGATGCCACGACGGTGCCGTACAAGCAGATCATCGTGGCGATGGGTGAGGGTGCCAAGGCTGCCCTGTCTGCCTTTGACCACATCATCCGTGTCCCGGCTGCTTCCTGAGGGAACATCTGATAGGCCCGGGCTGCTTCTGATGTGGCAGTCTGGGTGACTGGATGAAGAGACCGGCCTGTTTCAGGCCGGTCTTTTTTGTTTATGGGTGAAAAAGGTCCGGCTGGGGCTGGAGGTCCATGAGGCCCAGTGTTGAAAGCTGGCTGTGATGCAGCAGATGGACACCGGTGGCATGGGCCAGCTGCCGGGCCGGGCGGGTATAGCCAGCGTTGGAGACGACAGCTGCATACTGGGCCTGACGGTGCTGCCGGGCTGTGAAAATTTCCTGGACAGCCTTGTTCCCGACCGGCCTGCCATAGAGTTTGCATTGTATGACGAGCCGGACTCCGCTCTGCTCGGCAATGATGTCCATGCCCTGGTCTGCCCCCGGTGGTGTGGTGCGTGCCTGCCATCCGGCCTGACGCAGCAGTCCGGCGCAGAAACGTTCATAATCCAGCGGGTCCATGGTGGCGGTGAACTGCCGTGGTGTGGTGCTGCTCCTGGCGGCGGCTGGGGGAGGAGATGTCCTGTTGCGCTTGAGAAGGATTTTTACCACACGGCTGATGCGGCGGAGGGTCCGCCGCCGCAGGGAGGGCCATATGTCAGCCAGATTTTCCTGCATCAGGCTGGTGAGAAGGATGCTCTGGCAGAAATAGTCCAGCTCCCTGTGCCAGCGTTGTTTGTCCACGACGCCATAATGGTTTTCGGTCAGGCAGGCCTGTTGGCGTTGCGCCAGTGTATGCTGATGCCGGGCAATGAGCTGGCAGAGAAGCTGCCAGGCCTTGCGCCTGCGTCGCACACGATGGCGGTACTGGAGAAACAGGACCAGGAAAAAGCCGAGGAGAAGTGCATCCGCAGGAAGGATGGCAATACCATGCCCGGGCAGGAAGGAGGGTGTTACGCTGCCGTGGTGAAGTGCTGGGGGCAGTGGACCGGAGCGGGGAAAAAAACCACCATCCGGTTGTCCCGCCATGTCCGCCTTCGATCCTGTGTAGGGGAAGCTGGTGCCGACACTCGGAATTGAACCGAGGACCTACTGATTACGAATCAGTTGCTCTACCCCTGAGCTATGTCGGCATCGGGTTGAGCCTATACAGAAAAATGAGGTGACAGGCAACGGTGTATGTAAAATATTTATGGATAACGGCCTGAAAGGGGTTGCAGACCCCTCTCTGGCGGCGCAAGAGGGGTGGATGTTCAGAAAAGATCATTTTCACAAAGGATTGTGGAGCCAGGGCGGAGCCTGTTCCTTCCTGCGGCATGATGTGGACCAGCCCGCACTCAAGGTGGTGGCCGGGGTGGATGAATGTGATGTCTGTGGTCTCTTCCAGCATGTTCCTCACCTGCGGCCAGGACATGTTCTGAGCTGCGCCCGTTGCGGAAATACCATGGCACGACGGCGCAGGACTTCGGAGATTGGCGGCCCGCTGGTCTTCTGCCTTTCAGCTCTGGCGCTGTATATCGTGCTGCTGGTCAGCCCGCTCATGACGCTCAACATCTACGGGCGGGAGAACATGGTCACCCTCATGAGCGGCCCGCTGGAAATGGCCCGGCAGGGTTATGGGAGCATTGCCATACTGGTGGCTCTGGCCAGCGTGCTCATGCCTGGCATCGTGCTCGTCTGCATGACGCTGATTCTTTATGGTGCGTCCCGGGATGAAATGCCCCGTTGGGTCCGCCCCCTGCTGGCCTGGTATGAAAAGCTGCGCCCGTGGTCCATGGTCGAGGTGTACGTCATTGGCCTGCTCGTGGCCTATACCAAGCTGGTTGATCTGGCCCTGGTCATCCTGCAACCGGGCGTGTACCTGCTCGGGGGGCTGATGGTGATGATGGCAGCCATGGATTCGGCCTTTGATGCCGACATGATATGGAGGCACAGGTCCGTCACCAGGCGCCCTGGTCTGGGCATATACATGGCGGAGGGGCGTGCCCTGCCGCCGGAGAAGCACATGCTGTCCTGCCATGCCTGTGGACTGGTTTTTGTCGCCCGTGGCCCGGTGGATGATGAGCGTGACATGGGGGATTGCCCCCGTTGTGGGCAGATACTGCGGCGGCGCAAGCGGAACAGCCTTCAGGCGGCCATGTGTTTTCTGGTGGCGGCTTTCATTTTCTACATTCCGGCCAACATGCTGCCGGTCATGGCCTTCGTGAAGGTTGGGCACGGACACCCCAGCACCATCATTTCTGGAGTGATCCAGCTTTGGGAGGCTGGCCTTTACTTTCTGGCTCTGCTGGTGCTTTTTGCCAGCATCACCGTGCCGGTCCTCAAGGTGTTCCTGCTGGCCCTGATGATCGGCTGTGAATGTCGGGGCAGGGCCTCTCACAAGGCGCTGAAGCGCCTGACAGGCCTTTACAAGGTCGTGGTGTTCATTGGTCGCTGGTCGATGATTGACGTGTTCATGATCTCCATTCTGGCGGCTGTGGTCCGGTTCGGCTTCATGGCGAGCGTGACGGCCGAGCTGGGCGTGGTCTTCTTTGCTCTTGTGGTTGTGTTAACTATTTTTGCCGCAGACCTGTATGATCCCCGGCGTATGTGGGATGCTGCAGGCTATAACCGGCAGGGTCTGGGCCACTCCAGGCAGGGTGGAGAAGAGGATGTGACGGAATTACGGGATATGGAGCCTGAAAAAGCGTGAGAGATGAGCATCTGAAGCGACATTCCGAAGGTGGACATGGGGCAGAGGCCAATGTCCGGCTGCCACGGTTTTCCGTGCTCTGGATCATTCCCATCCTTGCTCTGCTGATTGCCGGATGGTTGGCTTGGAGGCACTTTGCCACCATGGGGCCGAGCATTGTCGTCTCCTTTGATGCTGCTGATGGCATTGTTCCGGGGCAGACGCAGGTCAAGAACAAGGCGGTGAACCTGGGTGTGGTGCAGGGCGTAGCCCTGAGCCCGGACATGACCCATGCTGATGTGACCATCCAGATGAGTGGCATCGATCCTCGGGCGCTCAATGAGCATACCCGGTTCTGGGTTGTCAGCCCGCGCATCAACGGGGCCAGCATCACGGGGCTGGATACGCTTTTTTCTGGCGCCTATATCGCCATGGACCCGGGCAAACCGGAGGGAGGCCATTACCAGACCCATTTTAAGGGTCTGGAAACGCCTCCCGGTATCCGCTCGGACAAACCGGGCAGCACATATTGGCTGGTTTCGTCCACCCTGGAATCCCTCGGGGCCGGGGCTCCCATTTTCTACCGGGACATACAGGTGGGGGAAATCCTTGGCTATACCATGCCGCCTGGTGGAGAGGGGCCTCTTTTGATCAAGGCCTTCGTGAAGGCTCCCTATGATCGTTATCTGAGGGCTGACAGCCGGTTCTGGAATGTATCGGGGATGCAGATAGGTTTTGGAGCCGGGGGCATGAATGTTCGCCTCCAGTCATTCCAGGCTCTTCTTTCCGGTGGGGTGGCGTTTGGTCGTCCTGACAGTGCACAGACTGAGGATACGCCGCCTGCGGTGGCCAATTCCGTTTTCCATCTCTACAAGACAAAGGAGGATGCGGATAATGCCCGTTATCGTCACAAGGTCCCTGTTCTGACCTATGTCGATACAGCTGTGGCTGGCCTGACGGAAGGCAGCAAGGTGACGATGTTCGGTCTTCAGGTCGGACAGGTGACAGGTGTGTATCTGGAGTTGGGAGGTAATAAACGTGGTCACGCTCCCCGTGTCCGGGTGGAGATGCAGCTTGAACCTGAGCGTGTGATTGCTGACGATGAGCAGGATTCCGCCCGGAAGAGCGATCTGCTGGGCAGTTTTGTGGCTGAAGGGATGCGTGCATCTGTCCAGAATGTCAGTTTCCTGACAGGGGAGGCCATGATTGCCCTGTCTTTCGCGCCTGACAAGACGCATGACGGGCAGCAGATAACGTTTGAGAATGGTGTAGCCGTGATTCCAAGCCAGCCCGGCGGCATGGACAGCATCCTCCAGTCAGTGTCCACCATCACGGACAAGATTGCGGCCATGCCGCTGCCCCAGATCGGTGACCATCTGAACGAGATTCTCGCTCATGGTGATGAACGTCTCAGAAGCCCCGAGGTCACACGGGCCATGGCCGGCCTGAGTGGCTCTCTGGTCTCGCTAAACCATCTGCTGGACCATGCGGATGAGCATCTTCCAGAGCTGATGGTCAATCTGAATGGCACACTGGCGCAGGCCCGTACGATGCTGTCCTCCTATGGGGGCAATCCGGACTTCCGCAGAAATCTTGAAGAGCTGATTGTCCAGCTGACACGGATGTCCCGCTCTTTCCATCTTCTGGCGGACTATCTGGACCATCATCCATCATCTCTCATCACCGGTCGGGGGCCCTGATCCATGAAGCGTTTTTTCCACCCTTCCTTCGTGCGTTCATGTGGGCTGCTGGGAGCTGTCTGCCTGGGAGGTGTTCTGTTGGCCGGGTGCAGCAGTACACCTACGACCTATTATGTTCTGGCACCGCAGACCGGGCCAGTGGCGTCCCCTGTGATACAGGCGGCCCTGCCACAGGCCATTGAGGTGCTTACCCCATCCATCACCTCCCGGCTGGATCGGGATGGTCTTTTGAGGGTGATGCAGGATGCCCAGGATCATATGGTGCCTGCTGCTGCTTGGAGTGAGCCGCTCGGCGAGATGCTTGGTCATGCCCTGGCAGCCAACCTGAGGCAGCGCCTGCCCGGCCATGTGCTGTTTTCCCAGAATGATTCTGTGGCCGTGACGGCTGGAGCCTATCTGGAGCTGAGCCTGTCCCGGTTTGAGCAGGATGTATCTGGTCATGCTGTCATTACTGGTGTGCTGTCTGCCCACAGGGCAGGGGCGCCAGATTCACAGGCTCGTGCAGTGAATGTGCAGTGGGTATCTCCGCAGCCTGTCGGAACGAAGCCAGCCGACATGGTACGGGTTCTGGCGGAAGGTGTGGGAGTACTGTCCGACCAGGCCATTCAGCTTCTGTATTCGTTACCGGCACTGCCGATCCATGAGGAGGCCTCCAGCCTGTAACGGAACAGGGCTTCTGCCTGATGGGGAAACCCTGTACGGCCTCTGGAAGGCTGTACGGGGTTTTTTCATGCCTTCATGAATGAGAAGGGGAAGCCATAAAAAAAACCACCCGCTTCAGACCATGAAGGGGTGGTTTCTTTGGAAAGGAACGAAGGCCCTTCCTTCAGAGTTTTTCGACCTGATTGTAGTCTAGGTCCACCGGTGTGGAGCGGCCAAAGATGGAGACGCTGACCTTGAGGCGCTGGTTCTCCGTATCGACTTCTTCGACACTGCCATTGAAGGATGTGAAAGGCCCATCGGAAACCCGCACCTGCTCGCCAATCTCGAAAGACAGGCTGGAGCGGGGACGCTCGACACCTTCCTGAGCCTGCTGGAGAATCCGCTTGGCTTCAGCATTGCTGATGGGCGTTGGCTGGTTGTTGCGTGTACCCAGAAAGCCCGTCACTTTCGGTGTGTCCTTGACGAGATGCCAGGCACGGTCCGTCAGTTCCATTTTGACCAGAACATAACCGGGGAAGAATTTGCGTTCCGTGTTCACCTTGCGGCCACGACGGACCTCGGTCACTTCCTCGGACGGTACCAGAATTTCTTCGAACTGATCGCTCAGCCCCTTCTTTTCGGCTTGTTCACGGATATGATCGGCAATCTTCTTCTCGAAGCCTGAATAGACATGCACAACGTACCAGCGTTTTGCCATGATGCTGCTTTAGCCTCCGATGCCCAAGATTTTGCTGATCCCCAGGCCGATCAGCTGATCGACGACGAAAAAGAAAATACAGGTGGCGACGACCATGGCCAGCACGGCACCTGTTGTAATGATGGTATTGCGACGCGTCGGCCACGTAACACGTCTGGCCTCGGCACACACATCTGAAAAATATCTACGAAGGCTGAATCCTGGGCCTTTCTGGGCCGGAGGCATCTTCGGTGAATTGCCTTTCGGCTTTGTGACCGACACCATTATCCTCAAATCTATCTCGGCCCGAGCCCTGTCACCCGGGTAAGGCAGTCAGGCGGGCAGGGTATGACGTGGCAGGGGTGGAGGGTCTCGAACCCCCAACCTCCGGTTTTGGAGACCGGCGCTCTAGCCAATTGAGCTACACCCCTTCAGGGTCGAATCGACCTGCGACCGTCCGCCCCTCAGGGCTTGACGATGGGCAGGAAAAGATAACGACAGGCCCATAAAGTCAAGCACTATCTCCAAGAAAATGAAAAAACCTTTCACATCTGCAGGGTGGGGTGAATCCCCCCTTGTCTTGCTCTGGGAGAGCGGTTATATCTCCAGCCCGAAACAGAGCGGGCGTAGCATAATGGCTAATGCAGTAGCCTTCCAAGCTTCTGATGAGGGTTCGATTCCCTTCGCCCGCTCCAGTCTCCTGAAAAATTGACACTCTGCGCATGGGCCTCGCCATCTATCCATCTAGTAAATGGATGGAACGGGGGCTGCCTGGTGCTGGAGTCCGCGGGCATTGCATCCCTGCCATGCTGGCCGGTTTCACCGGTATTGTGGGCCGTGGCCCGGTTGGTCCTCTGGTTGCGCTGGAGGGCCCCGCCGTGTTAGTGGACATGGACGAAACACTGGCCGGGTTCCGGCTCTGGGACGCCGTGCTGTCACGCAGCATGTTCCGGGGCATGCCGGTTGGGTTGTGCCGGGAAACCGGTCGTGAAAGCAGAACCTCATGAAGACGGAATGAACCCGTGACGGTTGCACAGGAAAAGCAGATCAGGGCGCCAGGCGAAGTGGCGCAGCGTTATGCCCGGGCCTTTGAGGACTATCTCTCGGACAGCAGACAGGACAAGGCCACCGTGCTGGAGCAGGTGCGGGCGCTGCGAAAGGCTATCGCCCAGCTGCCGGACCTGCGTACCGCTCTGGCGGATCCCCGGCTCGACATCAGCCAGACGGAAAAACTGGTGAAAGCCCTTGGCTCCGCTCTCGGGCTTGGTGAGGCCCTGCAGCGGTTTGTTGGCTTCATTGCCCATCAGCGCCGTCTGTCTGGCCTAGATGAAATCCTGTCAGCCGTTCTTCTTCTGGACGCCCGCCAGCGTGGCGAGGTGCGTGTGGAAGTGACGACTGCCCGTCCAATGGAAGATGGGCAGCGTGAAAGCCTCCGTGCCAGCCTCCAGCAGGCCGGGTATGCCAATATTGCCATGACTGAACATGTTGATCAAACCCTGCTTGGGGGTATGGTTGTGCGTGTTGGTTCAGTTCTTTTTGATACATCGATCGCCGGGCGTCTGGCCCGTCTGCAGAACGCCATGAAGGGAGCCGCGTGATGGAGATCCGTCCCGCCGAGATTTCAGAAATTCTCAAGCAGCAGATCGCGTCCTTTGATCAGCCTGCCGCTGTTTCAGAGACAGGGACCGTTCTGTCCATTGGGGATGGGATTGCCCGCGTTTATGGTCTGACCAATGTTCAGGCCGGTGAAATGGTCGAGTTCGAGGGGAGTGGCGTGCGTGGCATGGCTCTCAACCTCGAGAGCGACAGCGTTGGTGTCGTCATTTTCGGTGAGGGTGACCTCATCAGCGAAGGTGATACCGTGCTGCGCACCGGCAAGGTTGTGGAAGTTCCCGTCGGCAAGGGGCTTCTGGGGCGTGTCGTGGATGCTCTGGGCAACCCGATTGATGGCCGTGGTCCGCTGGAGAATGTCGAACATCGTCGTGCTGATGTCCGGGCTCCGGGTATCATGCCCCGTCAGTCCGTCAGTGAGCCGATGCAGACCGGCATCAAGGCCATTGATGCCCTCGTGCCGATCGGGCGCGGGCAGCGTGAGCTGGTGATTGGTGACCGTCAGACAGGTAAGACCGCCATCCTGATCGACACCATCGTGGCCCAGAAGGGTGTCAATGCCGAGGGTGACCCGAAGAAGTCCCTGTACTGCATCTATGTTGCTGTCGGGCAGAAGCGGTCCACGGTGGCCAACCTTGTGCGTAAGCTGACAGAAGCTGGTGCGATGGATTACTCCATCGTCGTGGCTGCCACGGCCTCCGATGCTGCCCCGATGCAGTATCTGGCTCCTTATTCTGCTTCTGCCATGGGTGAGTATTTCCGGGATAACGGGATGCACTCCCTGCTCTGTTATGATGACCTCTCCAAGCAGGCTGTGGCCTATCGCCAGATGTCCCTGCTGCTGCGCCGTCCGCCGGGGCGTGAGGCTTTCCCGGGTGACGTGTTCTACCTGCACTCCCGTTTGCTGGAGCGCTCCGCCAAGATGTCCGAAGAGTTCGGTGCCGGGTCCATGACGGCCCTGCCGGTGATCGAGACACAGGCTGGTGATACGTCCGCCTACATTCCGACCAACGTTATTTCCATTACGGATGGTCAGATCTTCCTTGAAACTGACCTGTTCTACAAGGGTATTCGCCCGGCCGTGAACGTGGGTGGGTCCGTGTCCCGCGTGGGGTCGGCTGCGCAGATCAAGGCCATGAAGCAGGTTGCCGGTACCATCAAGCTGGAGCTGGCCCAGTATCGTGAGATGGCTTCCTTTGCCCAGTTTGCCTCTGACCTTGATCCGGCAACACGCCGTCAGCTGGATCGTGGTGCCCGCCTTGTGGAGCTGCTGAAGCAGCCGGAAACCTCCCCGCTGGCTGTTGAGGAGCAGGTGGCTGTTCTGTACGCTGGAACCCGTGGCTATCTGGATTCCGTGGCAGTCAACCAGGTGACGTCCTATGAGGCTGCTCTCCTGGAGGAGCTGCGCAACGGTGGCAAGAGTGTTCTGGCCAGGATCCGTACCGAGCAGAAGCTGACACCGGAGATCGAGGGTGAGCTCAAGTCCTTGCTTGAGGCCTTCAGCAAACGTTTTTCAGCCTGAGGGTTGTAGCTCATGCCTTCATTGAAAGAACTGCGCGGAAGGATTGCGGGGGTCAAATCGACCCGCAAGATCACGAGCGCAATGAAAATGGTCGCTGCCTCAAAGCTGAGGCGCGCCCAGAATCAGGCCGAGGCAGCCCGCCCCTATGCTGATACCATGCGGCGTATGATGAGCGAGCTGGCAGCGGCATCGCAGGGGATGGACCCTTCCACCCTGCCGCCGCTTCTGGCTGGCACGGGACGGGACAATGTGCATCTTCTCATTGTTCTGACGTCCGATCGTGGACTGGCCGGTGGCTTCAATGCCAACATCATCCGTGCTGCCCGTCAGCAGATCGAGGACCTTCTGGCGCAGGGTCGTACCGTGCGTCTGCTGCCCGTTGGCCGCAAGGGCGCTGAGATCTTCAGGCGCTATTATCCGGACATGGTTGTGGATTCGCTCCACAACAAGGCGGGGACCCAGCAGGATGCTTATGCCCTTGCCCAGGATCTGGCGAAACGTGTTGCCGATCTGGTCGAGGGTGGGGAGATTGATGCCTGCACCCTGATGCGCAACCGCTTTGTCAATGCGATGACCCAGACGCCACAGGCCCTTGGTCTTGTTCCTCTGCCTGTTGCGGAGAATGACAATGCCGGGGAGAAGAGGACAGACGGCGCTGTCTACGAGTTTGAGCCTGATGAAGGCCACCTTCTTGCACAGCTTCTGCCACGCAATCTGCTTGTGCAGTTTTATGCTGCCGTGCTGGAGAGCGCTGCCGGTGAGCAGGGTGCCCGCATGACGGCCATGGATAATGCCAGCCGCAATGCGAGCAAGGCCATCGAGCGTCTGTCGCTCCGGTATAACCGGACACGTCAGGCCAATATTACTAACGAGCTGATCGAAATCATTTCCGGCGCAGAAGCCGTCTGAGATCATGCAGGAGAGAAATCTGATGTCTGAGGAACTCAACCGCTCTGCTGAAAATGCCGGTGTTGGTGTTGGACGGATCACCCAGATTCGTGGCCCGGTGGTGGATGTCCAGTTTACGGACAAGCTGCCGCATATTCTGAATGCCCTTCATGTCATGAATGGTGATCAGACGGTCGTGCTGGAAGTTGCGCAGGAAATTGGTGAGCGTCAGGTCCGTTGCATCGCCATGGAAGGGACTGATGGTCTCGTTCGTGGTGCTGAGGTGACCGATACGGGCAGCCAGATCACCGTGCCGGTTGGTCCGGCTACTCTGGGCCGCATCATCAATGTCATTGGTGAGCCGGTCGATGAGAAGGGGCCGATCAAGACGGAAACCCGCTTCCCGATCCACCGCCCCGCTCCCTCCTTTGAGGAACAGGCTGCCAATACCGAGATTCTGGTGACAGGTATCAAGGTGATCGACCTTCTCTGCCCGTATCTGAAGGGTGGTAAGATTGGTCTGTTTGGTGGTGCTGGCGTGGGTAAGACCGTCATCATTCAGGAGCTCATCAACAACATCGCCAAGGCGCATGGTGGTGTGTCCGTGTTTGCCGGTGTGGGTGAGCGTAC